>SICL01000033.1 GCA_009691445.1 Candidatus Taenariivivens baikalensis
CGCATTCGCAGCTGCTCATTGGCGGCATGTCGACCGTAAAAGTCAATTTCTGCAAGATTACAGGGCGTTATTCGACACGGAAATTGTTGATGCAATTAAAGAAATCGAGAACGGTGAGAAAGCCGGGAATATTTTTTCACAGATGAGCCTTTTGGGAAGCGGGAGTCCGAGTTTGCCAGGAGATAATCCTCTCTTGAAACAAAATACAAAGGTTCTCACGCATCAACTTTTAGACGGAAGAATGATTTACAGCAAGAGAATTAATCCCTTAAGAGTTCGATATCCCGAGGAAGAAATCGAGATGGCTGAAAGAGTAGATCAAGCCTTGCAAGCTGTCGATTCTCGTTTTCATGCGCAGAAATTTATTGGAATTATTTATGACTCGGGCTCTTTTTATTTAATTTCTCTGGGCGTTCCTGTTGTGGCCGATGACCCCGGGCAAGATGAAGTAGCTGTCCAAAAGATTGAAGGTGTTCTAACAAAGCTGAATATTGCGGATGCGGATGGTCCTCTAAGACGCAAAGAAATCTTACTCAGCATTGCCCCTGATGGAAGCCGCCATTACACTGTGGTTGATTTTGAAACGTTTCCGTACACTTCTAAAAGATCAGAAGTCAGAGATCAGAAAACTCACGCAGATTTTTCAAACTGGAGTGAGTCGTTGGCGCTTGGACTTGCGCCGGAAGAAGTGAGATCTGAATTGAGACTTAAGTCGACGGAAGTGCTTTCTAAGAAAGAAATGGCGAAGGAAATTGTGGAAATGGTTGAACGGAATGTTTCGATGGAGGAGATTCAGAGGGTGTTGGAGGGACAGGTGGAGGAGTGGTTGAAGACAATCGGCAACCGGCAACCGGTGGCCGGCGGCCGAGAAAACAGTGGACAAGAAATGCTCAATCCTCAAACTATTGCTCCGCTGATGAAACATTGGATTGCGTCACTCGATACTTTCAAGGATCGCAGTTTTAATCTCGGTGTGAGAGTGACTTCCAATCAAAATGACGGGGAAATTAATCGTTTGATCGAGGGGATGATCCGTTCGCGGCAGTTTGTGGATCGCGCGGTGCTGGTGAATGAATCTTCCTCTAATCTTCCAAGTTCAATCACAGCGAAGTTAAAAGATAACCACATCATCTATCAATTGATTAAATCGATCATGGCCGCGCGAAAGATCACCTTACCCGGCCAAAGCCGCCTTCCGCTCATGAGCAAAGATGACGGTGATATTGGAGTTGATCCAGTCCTGACTCATGTCGGGATTGCCAATTCAGAGAATATCCATGACGTATTAATGGAAGAACCGGAAGGAATACTGCAGGTCATTCTCGCGATTCATATGGCGGCCGCCAGTGAAGAGGAATTGAAAGATCCAGAACTTCTCCGCAAAGAACTTGCTGCCAAGATTTTGGGACAGGGAGGAGATCCCGTGTTTCAGATGAAGCTCAGTAAGACCGGAGCCCTGCAAGTGCTTGTCTCCCGCGTCCAACTACGCCGTTTCCTGCTTGATTATCAAAGCAAGCATCTCGCACAAATCGCCGCTTGACGAAGGGTGACTCATCGTGTATACATTGTATATCCGAACGAATAGGAGAACTTATGATTAAACGGTTAACACCTCACGGCAACAGTTCAGCATTGATTCTTGACAAGGCGCTGCTTGAGCTTTTGCACATCACCCAAAATACTCCGCTTGAAATTGCCACCGATGGTAAAAATTTAATTATTTCACCGGTGATAGACGGGGCATCCCGGGAGAAACAACTGAAAGATGCCCTAGCTCGAGTCAATAAAAAACACGGCAAAACGTTGAAGTCCTTAGCAAAATAGCAGGGAATTGATTCATGAAAGAACCCGTGTTTCAATTAGCTTCCGGACAGATGAATAAGAAGGCTTTTGCTGATTTCCTCAAAGAACTTCCCGCTGAGTAATAAAACCTCTTTGACTTCCGACGAACGTTCTTTATAATTCACTCAGTTTTAATCTGATCTTTCAAAACCGAAACAGGTACCCGACAAAATTTATGTCGGGTTGAAAAGGGAAGAGAGAGCTTGAGCTATCAGCTCTCAGTCTTCAGCTTTCAGTGATTTAATTCGCTGAGGGCTGACAGCTGAATGCTGAACGCTGATGCTACTCCACGGTGCCGCCGCTGTTAGCAAGAACGAACGCGATATGCCACTTACCGAGAATCTAAAATTTAAGATTTTAGATTCAGAGTTGGGAAGGCCGCTAGTAGGAATGCGTGAAACGTATTATGTGAAGCGTGAAGCGAAAATCAGTACGTACGACGCTTCACTTTTCGCGATTCACGAAATGTTTGCTTAGTCAGAAGACCTGCCTGTTGACGATTGCGGATTGATGAATGCGGGTTTCGGATTTTTCCACTCCGCATTCCGAAGTCCGCATTCCGAAATCTAAACTCCGAGCAGAGACAAGTCCAAGATTCCTCACCAAAGAATCCTGTTCTCCTTCTCTCTCTCCGGAGCGAAAGGACCTTATGAACAGGAACGCGCGATTCCCATTCAGTTTGCTTCGATTTATTTGCAGTTTATTTTTTCTGGTGATTGTTTTCCATCCTCTGGGTTACGCTGCCGATGCCGGATCCGCCAGCTCCAATTCCTGGCGTGATCGGTTCAAAGACTTCTTCCTTGGATCTCCTTCGAAGAAATTAGGCATTCAAAAAAATGTGACTCAAGGCTCTCAGGAAATTGCTCCCGCTGAAACTCTTCCCGATGTCTCTGTCGTTTCTTCCCGGCTTCCAAGCTCCAAGGAAAAGCTCCAGAATATGTCGACGAATGTGACTTACCTGGGGCCTGAGGATTTATCGGCTCATCATCCGCTGACATTTCAGGATGCTATCCGGGAAACGGAAGGGGTGACATTTTATGATGACGTCGGAAACGGCCGGGACGCGACCGTAAGTATGCGGGGATTTAAAAACTCCCGTGATGTGACCATCTTGGTGGATGGTGCCCGGGTGAATGAAGTCGACAGCCAAGGAGTGACGTATCCTTTGCTTCCCTCGGATGATTTAGAATCCGTTCAGATCGAAAGGGGATCCATGTCTCCGATTTATGGAAGCGGATCTTTTGCAGGGGTTGTGAATCTGACGACGCGAAAACCCAGCGAAAAGGCATTCAGCACCTTTGGCGGTTTGGATTTTTCCAGTTTCAACGGAATCCGCTTTAATGAAGGCGTGAGCGGAACACTGCAGGATAAGCTGACCCCGATTCAGGGAAAAGGGTCGTATTATTTTAATGGAGGAAGGGACGAGAGTCACGGGTTTCGTGCTAATGGAGAATCCCGTATTTACGATTATCATTTTAAAACGGATTACACGCTTCCGGACGACCGCGCCCGAATCCATTTTGGAATTCGTCATGTGGAGGATGATATCCATAATCCGGGCGAGTTGACGTTTCAGCAGTTTCAGGATCAGGAGAACCGCACCAATAAACCTTTGGACCGCAGGCGCTATAAAAATACCAATCTTCAGTGGGGAGTTGATGCCAACTTTCTCGATCGGCGCATCTCCGTTTCGTTTCTTGAAACGCTTCGCCTGAATAAATCCCGGAGCCTTTTGACTACGGCTACTTTTACGGATGGAGATGGATTTAATCCAGACACCAATTTCGTTGGATCCAAATCGCATGCCTGGGATCATGTGGGACAGGTTCAATATGAGGAGCAATGGGGATTTCTTCGCAGCCAAAGCCTTGCGGGGGTAGAACTGACCAGTGGCAAAACGCAAAACATTCAGCGTGATGCTTTCGGCGGACAGATTATTGAAACGACGGCCACTGAAACCGATCGCGGTGTGACCAATAGCAGTTGGGCGCTTTTCTGGCGTGAAACGGTCACACTTTGGGATCGGGTCATTCCGTATGTTGGGATGCGCCATGAATTTGATCGGGCCCGTACCAATGATGTCCGAACGCCCACGGATAACATTAGTAGACACTGGAACGGGCAGACGGTTTCCACGGGACTCACCGTCAAGCCGCTCAAGTTTGCCGATATTTTTGTCAATTACTCTCAGGGGTTCCGTGTCCCCAACGGCGATGAATTGGCGCCGTTTTCTGGAACCATTGCGGCGAATCTTGTCCCGGAGAAATCAAATAGCTATGAAGCGGGAACTCGGCTGAGGTACAAGGATCAAGCGGCTTACAAGTTCAGCTATTTTCTTACGGACGTGGACCAAGAGATTGTTTTCGATTCCAATGCGATTTCGAATAGTGCGCCCTTTGGAACCAATATTAATATTGGCCGGACGCGTCGTTATGGAATTGAACAGCGCTTGGATTTTCATCCGCTGCGAGAAATCGATCTTTATGGAAGCTACACTTGGCTCCGGGCCTATGTGGGTGAAACCAGTTCGACGAATTCTCCCGTGGATGGGCGCTCCCTCGGACAAATTCCAGAAAACCGGTTTACTTTGGGGGGAATGCTGACACCCTTTAAACGATGGGGAGAACCTTTGGACGGTTTGCGGCTTGGAATGGATGGAATCTTTTCTGGCCGTCAGCATCCCGCCTCGTATGAATCGGCTTCTCAGACAACTTTAAATCGAACGGGAGGAGCCGGTCATTGGATCAAGGCGTATTCGGTTTGGAACTTTATCCTTTCCATGAATTACCGAAAGAAAGAGATTTTCTTTAAGGTGAATAATCTTTTCAATGAAAAGTATTACAGCCGCGCGGTCAATGCAACTTCGTCCGGAACGAATATTTATCCTGCCGGGACCTATACCTTTGTGGACCAAGGTGCGCCGCGCGAATTGGTGCTGGGAACCCGCTGGGAATTTTAATGACAGAAGATAGAAGGTGGAAGATAGAAGGTGGAATAAAACAAATGATCTTGGTTTTTTTGTTCTCCCTTCTATCTTCTAACGTCTACCTTCTTTCAGCCGCTGAACAAAAACCTGAACGGATTGTTTCGATTAATCTTTGTGCCGATGAACTTCTTTTGCGGGTGGCAGACACGTCTCAGGTTCAAGGAGTGACTCGTTTTGAGAAAAGTCCGGAAGCGACTGCTATTTTAAAATCCAGCTTGGGAATTTCTCAGCTTCACGGAAATGCCGAGGAGGTTTTGGCCCTTCATCCTGATCTGGTCTTGGCGGGACGTTTTACGGATTCAGCCACGCGCTCAATGCTTCAGCGGTTTCAGGTTCCGCTGATGGTGTTGGATGTTCCTAAAAACTTTGAGGAAATTTACGCCAATTTTGAAAAAGTCGGAAAGGCTGTTGGGCATCGGGATAAAGCGGAGGCTCAGATCTCGGAAATGAAACTGCAATTGTCCCGGCTTGACTTACGCGGGGGAAAGCAGCCTTCCACCAAATCCAGAATTATTTTTTTTCAGCGTGGCGGGCATGTTCCGGGAGCGCATACCTTCGAAGAAGCGATTTTGCAGGCGGCGGGAGCCCGGAATCTGGCTTCAGACTTGGGGATTCAGGGGTACGGAATGCTGTCCGTAGAGGATTTGATTATCCAAAAACCCGATTTGATTCTTTTTCCCGGGGATCAAGGGACGAATCCCTCCGTGGAAAGAGAAATGATTCATCATCCGGCGATTGAAAAGGCGCTTCCGGGAATTCGGACTTTAAATGTTCCTTCGTACACGCTGAATTGCGGTTCTCCATCTTCCATCGAAGCGGTGAAAATGATTCGAGATCAGCTATGAGTAAACTTTTATTGATGCGCGCGTCATTGCGAGCGAACGCAGTGAGCGAAGCAATCTCATTTTTCCGCCTGAGTCGGATCCGTCCTTCGGCGAAGAGATTGCCGCGGTCGCTTCGCTCCCTCGCAATGACAAGGGTGTCTTTTAGCAAAGGCCTGCAGTTATGAAATATAAAATTATTCTTGGTGCTCTGCTTTTTGCCGTTTGTTTGATTTCGTTGAATATTGGATCGTACCCGTTGTCCTTTTTTTCTGTCTCCTCGGATATTTGGCACCACCGTTTTTCTCAAGCCTCGGTAATTTTATGGGAGATCCGTTTTCCGCGGATGCTGCTTGGGCTCTTGGTGGGCGGCAGTTTGGGTTTAGCCGGAGCAGCGATGCAGGGATTCCTCCGTAATCCTTTCGCAGAGCCTGGAGTGCTTGGAATATCCGGCGGAGCAAGTTTGGGCGCTGTGCTGGTGCTTTATTCGGGCCTTTCATCCGCTTTTTCGTTAGCACTTCCACTTGGAGGAATTGTTGGGGCTCTGATCTTTGCCGCTCTTCTTTATTTTTTGGCCGGACCGCTTTCGATTCATGCCCTTATCTTATCCGGGATTGCGCTCAATTTGCTTGCCTTTGCCGGAACGTCGCTTGTGCTGAATCTTTCTCAAAATCCTTATGCGCGTCTTGAGATTGTTTTCTGGCAGATGGGATCGCTTCAAGACCGCAGCTGGAACCATCTTGCGCTCGCCGCTCCTTTCATTCTTACAGGAGCTTGGATGATCTGGAAAAACCGTAATGCTCTGGATGTGTTGACTCTGGGCGAAGAGACGGCTCAAAGTATGGGAGTGAATTTAAAACGTCTTCAGTGGATCATGATTTTTGGGACAGCCTTGGCTGTTGGAGCCGGAGTCGCCGTCTGCGGCAGTATTGGTTTTGTCGGACTTGTGGTTCCTCATTTATTAAGGCCTTGGGTCAAACACGAACCGGGGAAACTTCTCGGGATCAGCGCTCTCGGGGGTGCGATTCTCATTCTTGGTGCGGATATCCTCGTGCGTTTAATTCCGGCGGAAAGTGAACTTAAGCTTGGAGTTCTTACTTCTCTTCTGGGTGCGCCTTTTTTCCTTTCGCTAATATTTCAGATGCGAAAGCGGGTGAATTAATGACGACGCTTATTCGAGCGGAGAAAATTTGTTTTTCTTACGAGGGAACGAAGATTCTTGACGAAGTCGATTTTGATTTAAACGCGGGGGAGATGGTCGGAATTATTGGTCCGAATGGTGCCGGGAAATCAACCTTAATCCGAGTTTTGGCCGGCATTCTTCATCAAAACCGGGGAGATATTCATTATTCCAGCGAAGCGGGAAAAAAAATCCACGGAACAGAATTATCAAGGAGCATCAGTTATATTCCTCAGAGGCAGGAAATTTACTGGCCGCTTTTGGTGGAGAGAACGGTGGCGCTCGGAAGGTTTCCGCATTTAATGTCAGACCAGGATTTGAATGAGGAAGACAAGCGCGTGGTTGAATCAGCGATGGAAGCAACAGGGATCGTGCATCTTCGTGACCGGCCCGTGAACACCCTGTCAGGAGGAGAGAGGACGCTAGTCCTGACAGCTCGCGCTCTAGCGGTAGAGCCCAAAATTATTTTGGCCGATGAACCTGTTCAAGGATTGGATCCCAACCATGAGCTGCAAGTTATGGAGATTTTACACGCGCGTGTAAAATCTGGGTGTGGCGCAGCGGTGGTCTTGCATCATCTTAATCTGGCGATCCGTTTTTGTGATCGCCTTTTCTTGCTTGATCGGGGTAAGATACGTGCTTCGGGGAAACCTTCCGACGTTTTAAGCAGCGAAAATTTGAAACAAAGTTACGGAATTCAGGCGCACCGGATTGAGGTTGGAAATGATTTTTTTCTCCTCCCATGGCAGAGAATTTAATTTTTAATATGTCAAAAAAAATAGACAAAGCTCCACGTACTCATCGGCAGATCAAGGAATTCAAGAAACAAGGTCTGATTCTGGTCAATACCGGGGATGGGAAAGGCAAAAGCACCGCAGCGTTTGGAACGGCTTTGCGGGCGGTGGGACGCGGTTATAAAGTCGTAGTCGTTCAGTTCATTAAAGGGAAGTGGAAGACCGGAGAAGAAGCCGCGGCGAAAATGCTGGGTGACAAGTTTAAGATTATTCCGATGGGTGATGGGTTTACGTGGGATACCCAGAATTTTAAACAAGATGTCGCCTCCGCAAAGCGGGCCTGGGCGAAATGCAAAGAATTTCTTCACGACAAAGAACATCAGGTGGTTATTTTTGATGAGATCAATTATGTGATGAAATACAATTTTCTGGATCCGAAGGTCATTGTCGCAGAGCTCAAGAAAAAACCATTTTTAAAGCATGTGATTTTGACCGGAGGAGGAGCGCCGCAGGAAATTATCGACTTGGCTGATCTGGTGACGGAAATGAAATGTATTAAGCATCCGTATCAAAAGGGGATTAAAGCCCAGCCGGGAATTGAGTACTGATCCAATGCAAAAAAAAATATGTGAAAAATGCGGGAAAGAATTTGGATGCGGAGCCAAAGAAGCCAAGTGCTGGTGCTTCGAAGTCCCTTTGTCGGAGCAGAAGCTGAAGCTTTTGCGGGATCAGTATCATGATTGTTTGTGCGGGGATTGCCTTAAAGGCTTTAAGGTGTCTGGCAGAACTCCGTCATTGCGAGCGAAGCGAAGCAATCTCAGAGATCGCCGCGTCCCGCCTTTGGCGGGACTCGCGATGACAGTTTTATTATTTTTTGCTTTTGGTTGCCTGGCTTTTCAGGGTTTTGGTTTTTCTCAAAGCGAAGAAAGCTTTGGAACGGTGACGATACCGCAGCATTCCGGGATAATGGCAGTTCCTCAAACCCTCCGGGATTTTTACTCACACAATCCCTTGCCGACCTATCCAAAAATTGCCCGTGAAAAAGGATGGCAGGGAAAGGTCTCTCTCCGTGTTTTAGTGAGCCAGCGGGGAACGGCGGTTGATGCTTATGTGGCGGAAAGCTCCGGGCATCCCGAGCTTGACCGGGCGGCGCTGGAAGGAATCTGGAAATGGAAATTCCGTCCGGCGATCATCGGCGGCAAGCCTTATTCGACGTGGATCCGGGTTCCCGTGCAGTTCAAACTTTCAGATCCTGCCTAGCATTATTTCTCCGCAATAATCCAGAGGGTGATGGGCCAGATCGGGTCACTGTCGCAGGCCATTTCCATCAGCGAGGGATTATTGTCGACGTACGAATTGGGATCTTTCCATAGTTCGGGATGATCGAGGAGATAGCGGATGGCTCTCGGACTGCCCCAATGATGACAGCGGTGAATTTTCGAATATTTTTTACATAATTCACGAAGGCCGTCGGGCATAAAGCGCCAGTGATCTTTGGGGTCTTTGTGATCCTGGCAGAAACCGACTGTGGAATGGATCGCAATTCCGCCTGGTTTTAAAACCCGCCAACATTCTTCCGAAGCCTTTTTAGGATCCGCGACATGTTCCAGGACTTGGTCGCTAACCACCCAGTCAAAGGATTGATCGGGATAGGGAAGATGATGGATATCGATTGAGGGATAGGCTGTTTCGACAAGCTGAATCTGTTTGCTGTATTTATGGAGATAGGGGGGCGTGCCCGAGATGCAAAGCGTTTTTCCGCAGGGTGTTTTTTTTGAGTCAATCATCCATGCTTCGATATCTTTGTAGGAAAGGTAGCGGGTAAGCCTCATTTCGGCAAAACATTCGGGTTTGGACTTATAAAGCCCCAAAAGCCTGAGAATAAAACCTTTAAGATTCATATGTGTTTTAACGACAGGTTTATTTAAAAAGTAATATAAAATTTAAATAAGGTATTGACCAAAATATACGACGATAATACTATGAGGATCATTGCTGTCATGATGAAACTAAGGGCACCTGACAGGGGTTTTGTTAGGTGTTCTAAATAAAAATGAGTTTTGAATGAATCGATCGCGGAAATTCTTAGTTCTCCTGTGCACCGTTATTGTTCTCGCTGCCATGGTGGGATGTCTTTTCCACCAGCATCATGCGGACGAAAGTCTTCTCGAATGTCAGATTTGCCAATTAATCTTTCAATCGGTTTTTTTGGCCGCCTTGGTTTACGTTCTAACGGGGGTGGTCAAAAAAGAATCCTTTTTCTTAGACTCTGATTTTTGTTTTTCCTCACTCTCGCTTATCAGTGGACTCCAAAACCGCGCCCCTCCTCCCGTCCTTTCCTGAATTTGTCTGTTTTTAATCTCAAAATTATTTTCAGGATGGGGTGTCCCTATGCGGATATTTTCTGCAATTTGCTTTTCAATCTTTTTTCTTCTATTACTGTCACGGAATAGTTACGCAAACGAAGCCATGCTCCAGTCCTTGCAGGAGAGCCTGCAGGATCTTCAAAGATCAGTGAAAACACTGGAATCAACAGTTGAAAGTCAAAATGAGGTGATTCGTCAGCAGGGTACTCAAATTGAAATCTTGCAGCACAGCCAGCAAACACTGGGTCAGTCTTCAGCGCTGTCGACGGCTTCACTGCCTGCGGAAGCTCCGAAAGCTGCCGGACTTTCCCAGGGATTTAATCCTGATATTGGAGTGACTGGAACTGTTCAAACCAAACTAACGCAGGATAAGATAGACGGTGAAGGGAATAATGCGATTGCCCTTAAAGAACTCGAGCTGGATTTTGCTCACGTCGTGGATCCCTTTTCACGCCTCGATGCGATCATTGGTTTCAATGATAATATTGAAGCGCAGAATGTGGATATCGAGGAAGCCTATTACACACGGTGGGGTCTTCCGCTGGGATTTACCGCCCAACTTGGAAAATTCCGATCGAAAATTGGAAAGGAAAATCTGAGGCATCTCCACCAATTGGATACGGCCGATTATCCGCTTGTCATCCAGGATTTTTTTGGAGAAGAAGGATTGGCTTCCTCGGGGGCGCGTCTCCAGAACAATATCCCGAATCCTTGGGACATCCCGTTGGAAATTACAGGGGAAGTTCTTCGTGGAAACAATGGGCCAAGCTTTTCAGGGATTTCCCGGCGCCCTATTTTTAACTCGCATCTCAAAACTTTTTTTGAACTCACCAAAGACACCAACCTGGAGCTTGGATGGACGACGCTCTTTGGCGATGAAAATCCTCCCCAGTTTTCCCAAGTCGATAAGAGCGGTGAGGATGTTAATGCGCCAGCGTCGGATGGACGCAACAAATACGGGGTCAAGGTGTACGGCGCGGACGCCACGTTCAAGTGGTTCCTGCCAGAAGAGAAAGTCGTGAAATTCCAGAATGAACTCTATTTTCAAAGCCGGGGGAATCTTGTGCATCCCAATGAAGATCCCTGGGGATTTTATTCCTTGCTGGATTATAAGTTTTCTCCCAAATTCAGCACAGGACTCCGGTTCGACTACCTGGAACCTCTGGACGTGATAGGTCAGCATCGCCGGACCGTCGGGATCTCGCCTTACATCACTTTTTGGCAAAGTGAGTTTGCGGATTTTAAACTTCAATATGAACATCTTGAACCTGCGAATGGCGATGACAAATCCGACAATATGATTTTTCTCCAGGTTGATTTTTTAATCGGCGCACATAAGCATCCCGTTCAATAACAATTAATCACGTCATTGCGAGGGAGCGGAGGGACCGCGGCAATCCCGGCACAGAGAGATTGCTTCGTTCGCTCGCAATTGATGAAGAGGGAGCCTGTATGAAAATCAAAAAAAATCTTTTAATGATACTTGCTTTATATATTTCGGCCTCTCCTGTTTGGGCCGGTTCAAATAAAATTAAAATAGTCACCACAACGAGTACCTTTGCGAGTATGGCTAAGGAGATTGCCGGAGATAGAGCGGATATTTACTTTATCGCTTCGCCCAGCCGGGACATCCACTTCATTTCACCAACGCCTAGGGACGTCATGAAGCTTAAAAAGGCAGATCTCTTTATCCACGCGGGTCTCGATCTGGAATCGTGGCGAGGGCCCTTGTTGGATGCGGTCGGAAGACTTGATCTGATGTGGCCTACGGGCGAGAGGCAAATTGATGTTTCCAACGGCATTTCACTTTTGGAGATTCCCGCCAGTCTTTCCCGGGCTCAGGGAGATATTCATGCTTACGGGAATCCGCATTATGTCGTGGATCCGGCGAATGCCTTAATCGTGAGTCGTAATATTCAGGAAGGACTCAGCCGGTTTTATACTGAGTACGAAGTGGAATTTCAGAAAAACGAAAAAGACTTTTCTGAAAAACTTCAGAAAAAAATGCAAGATTGGGACAAGAGGATGCTGCCTTATCACGGATACTGGATTGTGACCTATCACCGGAGCTGGACCTATTTAGCCAAGCGTTTCGGCCTTGAAATATTGGGGCAGCTTGAACCTAAACCTGGAATCCCGCCGACCTCAAAACATTTGGCGGGACTCATGAAGGAGATGAAGGAAAAGAAGGCCAAGGTGATTATCAAGGAATCCTACAACGAATCGAGAACGGCTAATCATGTTGCCCAGGAAACGGGTGCGGTGGTGGTCGATCTTGCCCAATCAGTGGGAGAGTCCAAAGAGGCGCCGGACTATATTCAGATGATGGAATTGAATATTTCTAGGCTGGAAAATGCGTTCAAAAAAGGAAGCTAGTACGTTGCCGACAAATTCTAGGCGAAGCAATCTTGGGTTGTGCCCTGGGATTGCCGCGTCTCCGCCCAAGCGCGGGACTCGCAATGACCAACGACCTCACGCGTCATTGCGAGCGAAGCGAAGCAATCTCGAATTATCACTTGAACTTAACGAACAGGATACCCATTTATGATGGAATTTATCCAGATCATGTATAAACCGCTTCTTGCCTGCTTGATTTTGACAGGAATTCATGCGTACTTGGGAATTCATGTCATTGAGCGTCAGGTGATCTTTGTGGATCTGGCGCTTGCCCAGATTGCGGCTTTAGGTGCCGCGGTTGCGCTCATTTTTCATTTTGAACCGGAAAGTCCCGCGAGTTATTTCTTTTCTCTGGCCGCCGCAATGGTCGGGGCGGTCATTTTTTCTCTGACCCGAACCCGCAAAGAAAAAATTCCACAGGAGGCAATTATTGGGATCGTTTATGCGGTCTCCGCAGCTTTGGCGATTTTAGTTCTGAGCCGTTCGCCGGAAGGGGATGAACATCTTCGTCAAATGCTGGTAGGAAATATCCTGCTTGTGAATTCCTCGGAAATTCTAAAAATGCTTTTCCTTTATGGCGCGATTGGAGTGATTCACTTTTGGTTTCGTAAGATCTTTATTGAAATTTCATCTCATCCTGAAGAAACTCGTATTCAAGGCCGCTCGATTCAGTTTTGGGATATGATTTTTTATCTCACCTTTGGTGTCGTCGTAACCAGTTCCGTCAAAATAGCGGGAGTCTTGCTTGTTTTCTCCTATCTGATTGTTCCTGCGGTTGCGGGTTCTTTGTATGGAAAAACAATCCGTTCGCGTCTTGTGATCGGATGGTTGGTCGGCGGCTTGGGCAGCCTGCTTGGCATTACTCTTTCCTATTTTCTGGATCTTCCTACGGGAGCAACGATTGTTTGCTCGTTTGGAGGGATTCTGCTGGCTCTCGCTTTGCTTAAGCCCTTTTTGATTCACTCATAGTATTAAAGCTTGAGATTGCTTCGCTTTGCTCGCAATGACGGCAAGGGTAGAATCGCCTTTTTCGTCATAGGTGGAAATCTCCTTTCTCGTCATTGCGAGCGAAGCGAAGCAATCTCAAGGATCATCTTTACCCACTTTTTACGCCTCCCAGAATCTTTCGGGTCATAATGCATTATGATCGCCGACATGAAAAATACCCCGCCGACCATCCTGGTGATTGAAGACGAGAAAAACATTCTTGAACTGATTCGATTTCATTTAAATCAAGAAGGCTACACGGTTCTTACTTCTATGAGAGGAGATGAGGGGCTCGAAAAGGTCGTTAAGGAAAAACCCCAGTTAGTTCTTCTGGATCTGATGCTTCCGGGAATGGACGGGCTTGAGATTTGTAAGAGCCTAAAGCAAAACTATAAAACGGCAACCATCCCTATTATTATGATCTCCGCCAAAAGCCAGGACTCGGACGTTGTGCTTGGTCTGGAACTTGGCGCGGATGATTATGTAACTAAACCGTTTAGCCCGCGGCAGCTTACGGCACGCGTGAAAGCGGTGCTGCGGCGTCTTCAGGAAAAACCCAAAGATCGTCTTCTGTGTGTGGGCGCGATTGAATTGGATACTGCCCGATATCAAGTCAGTGTCGAGAACCAGCTGATTGAGCTAACGAGCAAGGAATTCAATATTCTCAAAATGTTTATGGAATCCGGCGGACGCGTTTTCTCCCGGACCTCGATTCTCGAAAAAATCTGGGGGCATGATGAATCCCTGAATGTGGAAGATCGCGTCGTGGATAAGCATGTCGGAGAGCTCCGCCGCAAACTGGGATCCGAATCGGCCCGCATCGAAACCATCAAAAATTTCGGCTATCGCCTCGAAGTCTAGAAATCTTCTGTCCGCCTGAATTCTTTGCCTGTCATCCTGAGCGAAGCGAAGGATCTCTGTGCCCGTAGATCCTTCAGCAAAAAATGCCTCAGGATGACACATTCAGCGTTTACCTACTTTTTACCTGCCAAGGATATGGAATTCCCACGTGTTTTTTAATATCCATCCCCATGAAGCTGCGAAAAAATCATTTCAACGAGGAGAAAGTTATGAATCGAAAGAAGAGATGGACCGCTTTGAATCTCTTGATTGTTCTTGTTTTTGGATTTAACCAGATTGCCAGAGCGGATGACGCTCAGCTCGTCAGCATGGTCAATCAACTGCAAAAGGAAATGTCTGAAATGCGCAAGACGATTGAAAGCCAGAATGACAAAATCACGCGTCTTGAAAGTCGTTCTCCGGCGAATATCTCGATGCCGGCTTCCGGTGGAAATGCTGAGAATCTTCCAATGAGCGATAAAGAATTTGGCGTCCGTTTAGGTCATGCTCTCGGTGATTCTGATCAATGGCTGAAAGATCTCAAATTCTCAGGCGACATGCGGCTTCGTTATGAACATGTGGACTATCGAAAGGGAAACGTAAATCATTCGGGGAATGAAAACCGTGAACGTTTCCGTCTTCGTTATGGATTTGAGAAAAAATTCAATCCGGATATGAAAGTGGGATTCCGGCTCGCGTCGGGACAACTCACCGATCCTAGCAGTACGAATCAAACGCTGACCGGAAATTTTGCGGATAAAAATAATTTGATCGATAAAGCCTACGCCATTTACACGCCTTCTTGGGCGAAAAAAGGCATCGTTGATAAATTGGAATTGGGAGCTGGAAAATTCACCAACCCGTTTACCCGAGGATCAAGTGATATGGTTTGGGATACCGATGTTAATCCTGAAGGCGCCTACGAAATGATCGATACGAAACTCATTGATACGGAAGATTTTGGTCTTAGGAGTTATCTGACCGCCGGCCAATTGATTCTGCGGGAAGCTGCGCACACCAATACGACGCTGACTGCGGCAAATTCCGAAATCTATGCCTTTCAGGCAGGTTTAAATCCGGAAATTAAGTTGGGAGATACGCCGATCAAACTTCTCGATGCGGTTTCCTTCTATAACTACAGCGATTATGCGCACAACAGCACCTTTGCGGCTGCCAACTCCGGTGCGAATCTTGCGGGAGGAAACCCGAACGTAGACGGGGACGCGACGACGCTGGATGCAAATGCCTTTCGCGTTCTGGAAATCTACAATAGTTTGGAATTTAAACCTATTTCCACACTGCCGTCAGTCAACCCCTATTTTGATTGGGCGGTTAATACGGCAGACAATGCAGCGCCGCCTTCTGCCGGTAATCAAAATCAGGCCTGGGCGCTTGGTATGAAATTAGGGAGTCAGCCCAAGGTCAAAGGAGACTGGTCGATGGGTTATGCCTATAAATATATTGAAGCGAACTCCGTGGTGGGTGCCTTCAACGACTCTGACTTCGGGCATTCGGGCCGGCGCGGAAATGTTTTATCCGCCGAGTATAAGTTGACCGACGGCCTTAGCTTAAGTGCGACAGGATTTCTTTTAAATAACCTGAATCATGACACCCTGACCCGGGACCAGCTGGAAAAACGGTTCTTTGTGGATTTGGTTTGGAGTTTTTGATTTAAAGGTCTGGAATTGTCAACTATCTGGTAGAAGGAGGGCGTTACCAGCTTGGTTAAATGGGTGAACGGGTACACGGGTACGCGAGTCAAAGGGTTTGAAACCCGTTCGCCCGGTTACCCGTATACCCGTAGACCCGCGAACCCGCTTACACTTGTTTCTTTACACACACTTTACTTGTCCGTGCTCTTCTTTTCCGTTACGATCTCTACCAATCCGCTGTTTAATCACAAAGGAGAATTTATGTCCCGCACTTTTAAGCTTTTAACCCTCGTCGCACTTATCTTCTCAAGTCTCTTTGGCTTTTCCTCCCTCAGTTATGCGGAAAAAACGAAAATGATTCAGATTAAGGGATCCGATACCATGGTGAATCTGGGTCAATCCTGGGCCGAGGAATATATGCAAAAATATCCTGATCGGAGTGTGGCCGTGACGGGCGGGGGATCGGGAACTGGGATTTCAGCGATTATCGCCGGGACTTGCGATATCGCGGAGGCTTCACGCAATATGACCTCTGGTGAAAAGGCCAAGGCTGAAGCAAACGGCCGCAAAGTTAAAGAGACGACCGTCGCCTATGATGGGATTGCCGTGATTGTGAACCCGGCCAATCCAGTTTCAAAATTGAACATTGCCCAGCTTGGTGATATTTTTACCGGGAAAATCACGAATTGGTCAGCAGTGGGCGGAGAAAACAAACCATTTTTAATTTTGTCGCGCGAACGGAATTCAGGGACTCATATTTTCTTCCTGGAACATGTGCTCCGCCGCGGCAAAGCGAAGGGTCCCGAAGAATATGCTACGTCAGCCCTGATGATGCCTTCCAGTCAGGCGATTGCGGAGGAAGTTAAAAGCAGTCAGACTGCTATTGGATATATTGGACTCGGATACGTGAATAAGGATCTCAAGATTCTGGAAGTAGCCCAAGCGGAAAATGAACCCTTTCTGATTCCGTCGCTAGATACCGTTCAAGATGGCACCTACAAAATATCCCGTCCACTTTATTTTTATACCTATGAAAACGCCGGACAAGATATTCAAGATTTTATTCAATTTGCTCTGAATCCCCAAGGACAGGAAATTGTCCGCACCCTGGACTTTGTTCCTCTCAAGAAGAACGTCTGAGGTATGGAAGTTAAATTTTCACGTCCAGCGCATCATCGTTGGATTGAATTTGCCGTCGAAAAGGCGATTTTTGGCGCCGGCATTATTTCCATCATTTTCGTTGCGCTGATCTTTCTTTTTCTTCTCAAAGAAGGCCTTGTCCTTTTTAGACATTATCCGTTTACGAATTTCTTTTTTGGAATTCAGTGGTCTCCGATCTCTGAGCCGCCGCGTTTAGGAATTGTTCCTCTCATTTTAGGATCACTTGCCGTTACGCTAGGAGCCGTGGTGATGGCTGTTCCTCTGGGCGTTTGCGCGGCGATTTATATTGCTGAGATTGCACCCGGGTGGCTGAAAGATATTCTTAAAGGAACGGTAGAATTTCTGGCAGCGATTCCCAGTATTGTGCTTGGATTTATCGGTCTTGTGACTCTTGTGCCAATGGTGAAAAACATTTTTCATATCCCCACGGGACTTACCGCATTTTCCGGGTCGATCATGCTCGCGTTCATGGCGATGCCGACGATTGTGAGTATGATGGAAGATTCGCTTCGGGCCGTGCCGCGTGCATACCGGGAAGGCGCTTTGGCTTTGGGTGCGACGCGGTGGCAAACGATTTACCGCGTTTTGATTCCAGCCGCTTCCTCCGGGATTTTAGCGGCGGTGATGCTTGGAATTGGCCGTGTGATCGGAGAGACGATGGCGGTCATGATGATTACCGGAAATTCAGCACGCCTTCCGACCACGCTGCTTGAACCGGTCCGGACCATGACCGCGACCATTGCCGCAGAAATGGGAGAGGCTGTGCAGGGCAGCACTCATTATTCCTCCCTTTTCGCGATCGGAATTGTTCTTTTTATCATCACCTTTTTAATTAATCTCACGGCCAGCGCTTTTATCAAGCGAAGAAAATAATTTTGCGCCTCAATCCTAAAATCACAGAAAAAATTGCATTCGCGTTTCTCTTTCTCTCGACGCTGGTGATCGTGGTGCCCGTGATTTTGATCACCATTGAGCTTCTTAAAAACGGCATGAGCGTCATGAGCTGGAAGTTTCTTACGGAAAGCCCCCGAATGGGGATGCGCGCGGGCGGGATTTTCCCGGCCATTGTGGGGACCGTTTATCTGATTGTACTGACGATTCTTTTTGCGCTTCCGGTCGGTATTCTTGCGGCCATCTATCTTTCGGAATATGCACGGGATCACTGGCTTTCCAAAATTATTGATGTGGCCATTGTTAATCTGGCAGGAGTACCTTCCGTGGTTTACGGACTTTTTGGCCTCGGGATTTTTGTGACCTTTCTTAATTTCGGAACCTCGATTGTTGCCGGAGCCCTGACGCTTTCGATTATGAGCTTGCCCGTGATCATCACCTCGTCACGGGAAGCGCTTGGAACGATCCCGGAGTCTTTTCGCGAATCAAGTCTGGCCTTGGGAGCCACGCGCTGGCAGACCATCCGCCGCATTGTGATTCCCAATGCGCTTCCCGGAATTATCACCGGAGCGATTCTGGCGCTCAGCCGCGCCGCCGGAGAAACGGCTCCTATTCTTTTTACCGTGGCCGCGTTTTATCTGCCGCATCTTCCCAAAACTATTTTTGATCAGTGTATGGCTCTTCCTTATCATCTGTATGTCTTGGCCACACAGGTTCCGAATGTGAAAGCGGGTGTTGAATATGGGACCGCGCTCGTTCTTGTCGCTATGATCCTGATACTGAATTTAATGGCTGGAGCCATCCGCAGCCATTTTAGAAAAAAGAAACAATGGTAACTTTAACCCATCACCAAGAATCAAGATGCAAGAAACAAACTCATGACGAAGTATCCAAGATGCAAAAGCCAAGGTGTGAATTGTTTAGATTGTTGAGTTTTATTTGTTGGAATTTATTTGCAAACTTGTTTCTTGTCTCTTGGTAATTAATTTTTATGTCTGAAACAAAACTTCAAATTCAAAATTTATCGCTTTATTATGGCACGCATCAGGTGCTGAAAAATATTTGCCTGGATGTATTGAGTCATGAAATTCTGGGGATCATTGGTCCGGCTTCAAGCGGCAAGACATCGCTTCTCAGAGCATTGAACCGGCTCAATGATGATGTGCCTAAATTCCGCAAAGAAGGGGAGGTCTTGCTGGAAGGGGAAAATATTTATACGGATCTTCCGGTTTGGATGGTGAGAAAAAGAATCGGGATGATCTTTGCGCTTCCGACTCCGCTTCCGCTTTCCATTTATGAAAACGTCGCTTACGGGCCGCGCGTCCACGGCATGAATCAGAAAAAAATTCTCGATAAAATTGTGGAAGAAACCCTTCAGTCCGCATTCCTTTGGGACGAAGTCAAAGACCGTCTGGATCACCCGGCCATGCGCCTTTCCGGCGGACAGCAGCAGCGGCTTTGCATCGCGAGGACTTTGGCAGTTCAACCGGAAGTGATCCTCTATGATGAGCCCTGCTCCGGCCTGGATCCTATTTCCACAGCCAAAGTGGAAGAGGCCATGACTATGCTTAAATCTAGATACACGCAGATTCTGGTGACGAATAATACCAAGCAGGCAGCGCGTGTAAGTGACCGCACCGCTTTTTTTCTCATGGGCGAGATGGTGGAAATTAACAAGACCGAGAAAATTTTTACCATTCCGCAAGATAAGCGGACGGAGGATTATGTCTCAGGCCGGTTTGGCTGATCCCAGAAGGGGATTTATGCGGAAAGAAGAAGACCCTAAAAAGCCGGGAGCAATCCGGGTGGAGAATTTCAATCTCTACTACGGTAACTTTCAGGCTCTGAAGCAGGTCAACCTTGAATTCCAACACAGGGAAGTCACGGCCATTATCGGTCCGTCCGGCTGCGGAAAATCGACGCTGCTTCGTTCCATCAACCGGATGAATGATTATATGGATCAAGTCCGCACGGAAGGTCAGATTTATCATGAAAACCGTCCCGTCTATGGTCCCGGAGTGGATTTGGTCGAGCACCGCAAAAAAGTCGGAATGGTTTTTCAGCGTCCCAATCCCTTTCCGCTTACGGTGTATGAAAATGTGATCTTCGGCTGCCGTCTTCATCTCGAACTTTCTCGTTCCGAGCTGGACTCGCGGGTGGAAAAAAGTTTAATGTCGGTAGGGCTTTGGGAAGTTCTTGCAGATCATTTGGATCAAGATGCCCTGTCGCTTCCTAATGAACAGCAGCAGCGGCTTTGCATTGCCCGACTTGTGGCGATGAATCCAGATGTGCTTTTGATGGATGAGCCCTGTTCGGCCCTGGACCCGATTGCGACACAGCGTATTGAAGAATTAATCCACGAACTTAAGAAGGACTACACGATTATCATTGTCACTCACAATATGGCACAAGCCGCACGCGTGAGTGATTGGACCGCCTATTTTTATCTTGGAAATTTAATCGAGTTTGGCCGGACGGAGAAGATTTTTACCCGTCCGGAAAAGAAAGAAACGGAAGACTATATTACGGGCAGGTTTGGATGAGGGTGTGCGGGTCACCCGTTAACACGCTCACTGTTTTTCCGGTTTGAGTTCCGATGCAATCTAATCTCTTCCAAACGTGAAAAAATAATTCAGCCTTAAATTTGGGAAGGGGAACTAATCCCTGGGCTGTTGCCGCATAAAGAGCTCTTTCCTTCATCAGTCGTTCAAAAATTTCCGCTCCGAGCCGCGAACGATGATCTATCTTTTTTGCCGCTTCAAGACATTCCTCAAAGTTTGTATCACCAGAAAGCGAAAGACCCTTGAAAAAATTAATGATTCTCGTCGTGATAAAAAGCGTGTAAAGGTCCTCGCGCTTAAAATCGCCGGTTTCAATCGCCATGGCCGTAAGGCGCGATTTGAAAATATCTTCGTCGGAGGGTTCGGGGAAGCCTTGCGCGATCGGTGAATTCGGCGTGAGATAAAACATCGAAGCGCCGAGCAGGACGGGCAAGCGGGCATTGAAAACAAGGGTTTGAATCATCGATTCCAGGGATTCATTCGGAAGCCCCAGGATTTGATATGAAACAATTTCAAATCCTAATCTCGTGGCTTCATGGACAACTTCCAGATATTTTTCGATCGTGTGCGGGCGTTTCGTGGTTTCCCGGACCGTGGTGTCAGATGTCACGAGCGCCAGATTGAGATGTGTAAAGCCGGCTTCTTTCATCAGCCGAAGAAGTTCTGTATCTAGACTCAGATAGGAAATCCCGTTCATGGCGACAAATTCGACATCCTTTTCGGGAAAGAGTTCGATGAGATCGAGGCAGAGCTGTTTCATTTCGTCTTTATAGTAAGTTAGATTATCATCTTCAAAATCAAAGACGCGGTAGCCTTCCTGATAACGTGTGATAATTTCCTGAAGCACATCCGCACTTGTGCGCCGGCGAAAGCGAAGCCCAAATGTTTTATGGACTGAACAGAACGTGCACCGGTGCGGGCAGCTTCGTGAGGTGATGACGAAACTGAGCGGACGTCTTTCATATAAGTAAGCCGCAGGAGAAAGATCGGAAAGATCGGGATGGGGAAGCTTTTCAAACTCATAATTTTCCTGGAGAGAATTGAGGATCAGTTGTCCTTCTTTTTTAAACCCAAGATTAGACACGTTTTCAAAGGATTGACCAGCTATCCACGCTTTCAGAAATTCCACGAGCGGTTTTTCACCTTCGCCGCGGATAATAAAATCAATGGCCGGATGAGCGAGCATCTGTTCCGGACAAGCCGAGACATGAGAGCCTCCCGCAAGGATGGAAACCGGGATCCGTTTCTTGATTTCCTCCGCGCACTGTAAGACCTCCCGGTAATACGGAGAAAAAAGAGAAGAGATTCCAACAAGGTCAGGCTTTTCGCGTGCCACTTCTTCAGCGAGAACTTCAAACGGCGCTCCAAAGTGATAATAATGATAGAAGGATGAAAACGGGCTCTTGTCCTGAACCGGATAAAATTCCTTGAGATAGGCCAGCTCGCGGGGAATAGGAATTGTTCGTCGTCCCCAGCCCTGATGATAATCTTTAATCACTACATTGATTTCAGGAAGAAATTTTTTGACCGCGGCCTTCAGATAACAAAGTCCGATCGGCTGAAGCCGAATATCCGTCTCATAAAAATCCTGAATCGGAGGCTGAAGGAGAAGCAGTTTGATCATCAAGAGAAGGATAGTACAATAGAAGCCTGAAATCAAAACTTCTTCTAAGGAGATGAATTTATGAAATCCCAAACAGAATATCTCTGGTTTGAAACGAAAAGCCGCCGGGAGTATTTGAATATTACGCCGAAGATTGAGGAAATTGTCGAGAAGAGCCAAGTTAAAGAGGGGCTCTGCCTGGTCAATGCGATGCATATTACGGCCAGCGTTTATATCAATGACGACGAGCAGGGATTGATCCAGGATTTTGATGAGTTTCTGGAGAAAACCGCACCGTATGATCTCAAAAAATACCGGCATCACCGGACCGGAGAGGATAACGGCGATGCTCATTTGAAGCGCCAGCTTTTCGGAAGGGAAGTCGTTGTGGCCGTGACCAAGGGCCGCCTTGATTTAGGGCCGTGGGAACAAATTTTTTATGCGGAATTTGACGGCCTTCGCAGGAAACGTGTTCTTGTCAAAGTCATCGGCGAATAGCCTTTTCTAGACTTACTAGCGATTGCTTCAGATTGCTAGAATCTACTGCACGATTTCCTCCAAAATCCGTTTGTGTTTTATCTACGTATCAGTTACCCTCTTCACTTAAGTTATTTTAATTTCTTGTGAAGAGGTTGTTGAGTGCTCAAAAAAATTCCCGCTGCCATCCTGTTACCTGTTTTCATCTTAACGAGTGTCACAGGAAACTCCCAAATTGCCAATGCCCAGGCAGCCGTATCTCAAAATATTTCTGACTCGCCGCGCCAAACTCTCCCTTTAGACTTAGAGCGAATTGAAATTCCCAAGGCTCTGGGAACCCTCTCCGAAACTCATCAAGTCAAAAATACTCCTGCGGTGATTTTGATCCAGGATGCCCATTCCATTCCGGATGCGCAAAGAAGCATTTACCGGCTGATCGAACATTTCCAGAAAAACTATGGCGTTGATCAGGTGGCTTTAGAAGGTGCTTCGGTAAAATTGAATCCGCAATTCTTACGCAGTTTCCCCGATCAAAAAAGGCTTCAGAAAATCTTGAACGATTATTTTGATAAGGCCGAGATTTCTGGTGTTTCTGCCGCGGCGTTGATGAGTCCGTATCCAGCAACTTATCAGGGGATTGAGGATTGGGAGCTTTATGAGCAAGGCGTTGAGCTTTATCGGGAGGCGATGAAACATGAAAAGGCGCTGAGTGAAGCGTTGAACGTGAAACGTGAAGCGTTAAAAAAGGAAAAAAAGAAAGTTTATACCAAGGCGCTTTTAGAGATCGATCAGGCGCTGGAGAAGTTTTATGAGAACCAGGGGAATTTGATTGAGGTGCTGAAGGTGCTGGCGAAATATGAAAAGCCGGAAGGGGAGCTGGGATTAATATTAAAGAAAACAGAAGGCAGCCAGCAAAAAGCAGAAAAGATTGAGCTTGAAGTCAAGCGAGTTGCGGCGGAAGTGGATAGATTGCTTCGTCGTCCCG
>SICL01000034.1 GCA_009691445.1 Candidatus Taenariivivens baikalensis
GAGCCATCAGTTTCTCATTATCACGCAGCGACTGTTCCCACCTTGATTCATTCCAGTAGGTTTCGCGTTCCCAATCCGTATTGTCTTTGCGTTCATCATCGTGCATGCTGAATATTCCCTCGTCGTCGGAAAGTGAATTGATTATGAGCTTCGGGAAAAAAAATTCAATGAAAAAATCAGCAGAAAAATTTGCGATCGAGCTCGGAAAAGCAATTTCTAACAATCTAAATCGGGAACAGCTCGCGCAAGACTTTTTAAAGAAGTTTATGACGGTCGTGGAGTGGAACAGGTCTCTGCTGCTCAGGCGCTTAGGCCTTATAACGACGGGAGAATTCCATTGGATTCAAGTGTCTGTCGAAGGACGGGGATCCGTCCAACGCTATTTGCCGCAAAGGTCACGAATGAGCAGAGTTAGTTGATGATCAGATAGATTTTTAATGATCGTGACTTCGCGAGCTTCAGATCTCTAGGACCTTGGGGAATTTGACGAGATTCGTGCAGCCGGTTTTGGTGATCAGAACATCGTCTTCAAGGCGCACACCGCCCGCGTCTTCATAATAGAGTCCGGGTTCGACCGTGACGATCTGTCCTTCCTTTAAAATTTCTTTGACGCCTCCGAACCTCGGTTCTTCGTGAATATCCAAACCCAGACCGTGGCCGGTACCGTGAAAAAATCCCTGGATCCTTCCATTTTGAATCCCGGTTTTAAATCCTAATTCTTCAAAACGTTTTTGGATGTTGGTGTGAAGGACGCTTGCGTCCACACCCGGCCGCAAATTTTTGAACGCATAATTCTGCCCTTCAATCACGGCCGCAAACATTTTTTTAAGTTTGGGAGAGGCTTTGCCGCGGACCACGGTGCGGGAAATATCCGCGTAGTAACGCGTTCCCGCGTGGCGGGGGAAGATATCCATAATAATGGATTGATTTGCGTAAAGCGGGCCGGAGCCCTGATCGTGCGGATCCACGCACTGAATTCCGCAGGATGCAATCGAGTTCGCGGCAATGCAGTCATTTTGCATCAAGGAGACATTGATAATTTTTTTGAGGCGTTCGCTGGTGAAAAGACTTCCCTGTAAATAAAGTTTTCCGCGTTTGATCACGGATTTCTTCAGCGCCTGAATGGCTTCACCGATTGCGGTTTCGGTGTAACGGATGGCTTGAAGCACCGCCGTCACTTCTTCTTTGGTTTTGATCACGCGTTCGGGAAAGAAAGGATTTTTGCGGACTTCAAGTTTGAATCCTCTTTCGCGCATCGGATCCGCAAAGGAAAGAGGGAAGTTGGAGGGGACGAAAAACTCTTTTGCATTTTCCTGTTCAGAAAATTCACAGACAAGGTCGAGATAAGTGCCGCGTTTGCCGTGTTTTTCCTGATAGGCTTTGGCGATTTTGGAAAGGGAATGAACCTGATCAACTTCTGCCGTTGACTTTGCGCGGTCCACTTCAAGATCATTCATCAAGAGATGCTTTTTACCGCGGATCTGTAGGAAGCAGAAATCATCCGGTGCGAGAAAACGCGTGGCATAAAAAAGATTAGCGTCGTGCTCGCTTGCGGCCATGATCAGCAGATTCTCTGAATTTTTGGGCATTGAGGTATCCTTAAATTTTTGTATAATGGCGGGGATTATAGCAGAAGTCAGCAGAAAGCAGTAGGCAGTAAACAGAAACTTTTTCTGCCGTCTGCCTCCTGCCGACTGCATACAAAGGCGCTCGTGTCTGAATTCGTGAAAGTTGCCGCAAAATCAGAAATCCCCACTGACACCGGAAAACTCGTCGAAGCCGGCGGTCAGGAAGTCGCGCTTTTTCAGGTGAGTGGAAAAATTTACGCGATCCAGAATATCTGCCCGCATCAGGGCGGCCCGCTTTCCGAGGGAGGCATCCACGGCACCGAAGTGATGTGCCCCTGGCATGGCTGGAATTTTGATGTGACTAACGGATCGTGTTCCTTTAATCCCCGCATTAAAGTCACCTGTTTTAAAGTGAAGGAAGACGGGGAAGACATCTATGTTGAAAGTTAATTTCAGAATGCGGGGATGAAAGAGAAAAATTCCCGCGAGTTTATTTTGAAGAATGAAATGAGCCGATGATCTCCGGGATTTCGTGGGTGAGCGAACTGATCGAACGGCTCGGCGGCCGGGATGTGTTTCGCGAAAAAAGTTTTGCCAAGGCAGCCTCACAGCGCCACGTGACTTCAAAATCAAATCCTCCGACATCCTCGCACCCGGCATTTCCATCCTTCACGGTGCCTGCCAAATCGCAGAAATCTTTAAAAAAAGCAGCCTCGTTGTTGCGTAGATTTTTTTCTGGTATCTGGTATCTGGTTTCTGGTATCTTATCGCACTATGTCAGCCCAAAAGGAACACATGAAAACGCTCTCTGTTCAAGACCTCGAGATACTCGCCAAACAAGTGCGGCGCGATATTATCGAAATGACTTTTGCCGCCAGTTCCGGTCATCCCGGAGGCTCTCTTTCGGCGACGGAAATTGTCACAGCCCTTTATTTCGGGGTTATGAAGTACGATTCCAATAATCCTTCCTGGCCGGATCGCGACCGTTTGATTTTAAGCAAAGGACACGCTTCTCCGCTTCTTTATTCAGTGATGGCGCGTGCCGGATATTTTGATCCGAAGCTTTTCCCCACGTTCCGTCAGCTTGGTAGTCCGCTTCAAGGACATCCGGATCGCAAGCGTCTTCCGGGCGTTGAGGCCTCTACGGGATCTTTAGGACAGGGGATTTCGATTGGTGTGGGGCAAGCGCTGGCTCGTCGTCTGGATAACAAATCCTATGACACTTATGTCGTGATGAGCGACGGAGAAATGAACGAAGGTCAAACTTGGGAAGCAGCTGCGATGGCTGCGCACCACGGCGTTGATCACTTGATCGTTATCTTGGATGACAATAAATTTCAGCTCGATGGGACCACAAAAAACATTTGCAATATGGAGCCGCTTACTGAAAAGTGGAGAGCGTTTAAGTGGCACGTTCAGGAAATCGACGGGCATAATTTCGAGCAAATTTTAAAAGCCATTCAAATTGCGAAGCAAGTGAAGAATCAGCCCGCTATGATCGTGGCAAACACGATCAAAGGCAAAGGTGTTTCTTTTATGGAAAACAATAATGCATTTCACGGCGTTGCTCCGACTCAAGAAGAGCGGGAAAAGGCGCTGAAAGAACTGGAATAATTCACATTTGTCATTCCCGCATTCTTTTGGCGGGAATCCATGTTTTTAAATTCCGGATCCCCGACAAAAAATGGGGATGACAGAACGGAGCTCTATGTTAGAAAAGAAACTTGGTAAAGCCACTCGTGATGCTTACGGCGAAGCCCTTCTTGCCCTTGGAAAAGAAAATCCCAATGTGGTTGCGTTGGATGCTGATCTTTCTAAATCGACCAAGTCGGCTACGTTTGGCGATGTGTTTCCCGATCGTTTCATCAATGTGGGAATTCAGGAAGCGAATCTTGCCGGTGTTGCCGCGGGTTTAGCCGCTTGCGGAAAAATTCCTTTCATCTCCAGTTTCGCGTCCTTTTTGATTTGCAAAAGTTTTGATCAGCTTCGAATGGCGGTTTCTTATTCCGGACTCAATGTCAAAGTGATCGGTTCTCACGGCGGAATTTCACTCGGCGAAGATGGCGCTTCCCAAATGTCGATCGAAGATATTGCGCTCATGACCAGCATCCCGAATTTTATTGTGAGTGTTCCCTCCGATGAATTTGCCACGCGCGCTCTGGTGACTCAGGCGGCCAAAGTCGATGCGCCGGTTTATATGCGTACTTGCCGTCCTAAGGCGCCGATTATTCACAATGCTTCTACTAAGTTTGAATTTGGAAAAGCAATCAAGGTTCGTGATGGAAAAGATCTGACGATCATTGCTTACGGGTTGATGGTTTTTGAAGCGCTTCAAGCCGCAGAAACCTTAAAAGAATCCGGAGTTGATGCCGCCGTGATTGATATGCATACAATCAAACCGCTTGATGAAGAGATGCTTCTTTCGGAAGCCAAAAAGACCGGAAAGATGGTGGTTGCCGAAGAGCACCAAATTTGGGGCGGCCTCGGCAGTGCCGTTGCTCGTTTTGTTTCCTCTCATCATCCTTGCAAAATGCAGTTTGTGGCGATTCAGGACACCTTTGCCGAATCCGGCAAGCCGGAAGATGTTCTGCAGAAATATGGGATGACTTCCGAGAACATCGTTGCCGCCGCAAAACGCCTGCTGGTGTAAAATTCGAAATCCTAAACTCGAGATTCGAAACAAATCCAAATGACAGAAATTTCAAATTCAAAACCAAACCGTTTTGAACATTTGAAATTTGGATTTTTGAATTTGTTTCGAATTTCAGATTTAGAATTTCGGATTTTTTCTTCTATTCTTCTCTCTTCCTTCTTCCTTCTGTCTTCTCCCCTGTTTGCTGCAGAATCCAAACACGCGATGGTTGCAACCGCAGATCCTCACTCCACCCGCGCGGCTCTTGAAGTGCTCCAAAAAGGCGGTAACGCGGTTGATGCGGCGATTGCCGCTCAGTGGGTTCTTAATGTCGTTGAGCCGCAAGGGTCCGGCATCGGGGGCGGGGGATTCTTCCTCTATTATGAAGCCGCCACAAAACACGTGTATTCTTTTGACGGGCGCGAAGCCGCTCCGGGCGATGCGTATCCGGAAATGTTTCTCGATCCAAAAACCGGAGAGCCCTATCCCTTTTATCCGTCGAGAATCACCGGTGGGCTTTCGGTCGGAGTTCCCGGCGTTTTAAAGATGCTGCAGACGGTACATGATCGTTTCGGGTCTGAAGCTATTTCATTCGGAGATTTATTTCTTCCCGCAATCAAACTTGCCCGCAACGGATTTCCTGTTTCCTCCCGTTTGGCAAAACTCATTGATCAGGAAAAAGACCGCCTTAAACTTTTTCCAGCGTCCGCAAAAATTTTTCTGGATACAAAGGGAGATGCGCTGGCCGCAGGTGCAATTCTTTTTCAGCCGGATCTTGCCGGAACGTTTGAATGGATTAGGAAAGACGGAATCGATATTTTTTATGCAGGCGATATTGCCCGCGACATTGTGCGCGCGGTCAGGACGGCCCCGTTTCATCCCGGCCTGATGAGTTTTCCCGATCTTGAAAATTACAAAGTCAATGAACGCGCCCCCGTGCGTGGCTCCTACCGCGGTTATGACCTTTATAGTATGGGGCCGCCGTCTTCGGGAGGACTGGCGATACTGCAAGCACTGCAAATCCTGGAGCTTTATGACCTTTCGTCTCTGGGACGCAGCGTCAAAGGGCTGCATCTTTTAGCGGAGGCACAAACGATTGCTTTTGAAGATCGGAGTCGTTATTTGGGAGACCCGGCCTACAGCCAAATCCCGCTTGAGAAACTCCTTTCAAAAAATTATGCCCGGGAACGATCCCAGGAAATTAACTGGGAATTTGCCCGCAACAGTCTTCGTGGAAAACTGCACAATCCAAATCTTGAAGGAATCCACACGACACACATCTCAATCGTTGATGAGCAGGGAAATATGGTTGCTTTTACCACCACGATTGAGAGCGTGTTCGGAAGCGGGATCGTGGTTCCGGGGCGGGGATTTGTGCTGAACAATGAATTGACGGACTTTGATCTCATTAAATCCGCAATCCGAAATCCGAAATCCGCAATTCACCCCAATGCCCCCGAAGGCGACAAGCGCCCGCGAAGCAGTATGACTCCGACCTTTGTCTTTCGAAACGGCCAGCCCTTTATGATTGTAGGTTCTCCGGGCGGATCCACCATTATCGGAACGGTTCTGAACATTATTGTGAATGTGATTGATTTTGAAATGAAACTTGCCGACGCAATTCAAGCTCCCAAACTGATTCATCGCGGCGAGTTCATTGAGATGGAAAGCGGGCTTTATCAGCAGAGAAAAATTTTGAATGGACTCGGAAAATTGCACCACACCGTGATGCTTAAGGAGTCTTTCGGGAATGCGCAAGTGATTTTGTTTGACCTTGCCCGCCGCGTTATCACCGGAGCCAGCGATCCCCGCGGCGAAGGTGAGGCTAAGGGGTATTAGGTTTTTCCCAGTTCAACCCAAACAAGCAATTCATAACATTCCCCATTAGCATCGAACAGCTTTCCCCTCCGTCTTGACAGAGGCCCTCTCCGTCGGGTACCTTTTAATTTCACAGAGAGGACGGCGATGAATTTCAGGAAATCAAAATTTGCACTTCTTTTTGCTCCCATTTTCTTTTTTCATTCCGTCATTTACGCGAATTCTTTGCCTGATCAGAAAGATCCCAATAGTCCGTCGGCCGCGACCCCAGTCTCTGAGGCGCCAGCTTCTTCAGTGACTGCACCGGCAAGTGCTCAAACCAGCACTGACTTTCTCGGTGTCAGAAAATCGATTAACAGCGGCAATGCTTCATCAAAAACTGTTTCCAGTCCCAATGTCACTTCAAGACCGCGCACGAATTTTTCGACGCCGCCCGTTTTTGTAACAACGGCAGCCCACAAAGAACGCAGTGCAGAACTCAATGAAAAAATCAAGCAGTTGACTGAGGGAGCCATCAGTATGGCGGACTTTAACGTTTGGCAGCTTTCTGTAAGGCCGATTTCAAATGGTTCTGGGGTGCAGCCGTCAAGTCTCGCGACAACGGCTGCGAATGACACGAATCAAAACGCAGCCAATCCTTCGACAACTTCTGCCGGATCAGTGGCGCCGCCAAGCCCGGCAACGACAACTACGAATGCGGCGAATCAAAACACAACGAATACTCCTGCGGCTTCCACGAACGCAGTGAATCAGAATATTCCTAATACGGCTTCGGTTCCAACGGGTGCCGTGATGCCTCCGCCAAGTTCTACAACAGTAGTGGCGACGAATGCGGCGAATCAAAACACAACGAATACTCCTGCGGCTTCCACGAACGCAGTGAATCAGAATATTCCAAATACGGCCTCGGTTCCAACGGGTGCCGTGATGCCTCCGCCAAGTTCTACAACAGTAGTGGCGACGAATGTGGCGAATCAAAACACAACGAATACTCCTCCGGCCGCTACTGGTTCGAATGTAACAACGCCGGTAAATTCCATTGCAGCAACTCCGAATAATGGAAATCAAAACACGGCTAGCACGGCTTCAGCTTCTACCGCTTCAAATGTCACTCCGGCAAACACCGCACCCGCTGCGACCCCGGCCGCACAGCCTTCACAACAAACAGATGCTCAGGGAAATATTTTGGACTTTGATGCGTCCCATCAACTGACACGAATCACCTTTGACAACAAAGAGTTTTTGACGGACATTCAGCGTGATTCCACCGGAAATATTTTATCCGGAACTTATCACAACAAGGATCAATCCCGTGCCGTGATCGAGAAGGGAAAGATTACACAAGTGATTACGGTCGACACGAGCAATCCTCCGCGTGACAAAGACACTTTGTCTTATGATGAGAACGGCAAACTCACTAAGGTGGTAACTCAGCTGGGAACGATTATTACGTATGATGCCGCAGGAAAGGCCGTGAAACTTAAACAAAATGGCGGTCTCACGGCAGATATTAAGGAAACCGATCCCGCTACAGGAGCAATTAAGAATGCGCTCGTGACATCCAATAGTTTTCTGAGTGGCGGAGTCATGGCAGGGTTATCTGCCGGACAGCGTGAATTGATTGGCGGGATTTTACAAAGCCCAGCTTCTTCAAAGGCTAGGGTCGACTTCAGTAGTTTTTTTACTAATCCTGTTTCTTTTCTTTATGCAAAAACAACAGCTTGGCGTACAAATACGACTGTGGTAATACCACTCGGAGCTCCTGATCAGCGATATATTTCCTTTTTACTTCAGGCGACGACGCCTGGACCCAAAACCGTCGACATCTATTTTTTTAAAGATAATAATATTAATTCTGAAAACTCTGTAATTGGTGGTCTTCCACAAAAAGTGACTTTGTATCTGTCTCAGACTGAGATGACGCGTGTCAATGTAACCTTACCGATCTTTAAAGGAACAACGATTAATTCAATTATTATCAGTCCGGCTGATGGAATCAAAGTAGGATCAGGTGGTAACAGCGTTTATGCTAATCAAAGCACGCAGTCAGAAGCCTGGGTTTCAGCGACTGTTCCTTATGAAACTCTAAAATCCGTTCCATCGTCTATTCTTTCCTCAATTAATTCTGTTCTCGCCAAATTGAAGCCTTAGATCTTCGGCGGAATTTATTGTAAGATTCTCTTCGCGATGGTTGAATTACTAGGAGATTAGAGTGAAGAGAATTTTTAGTTTCATGCTTCTGCTGGGATTATTTCTTTCCGACGCTCAAGCCGCGCTTCCTTCCTTTCAAAGCGGCTCCGAACAAGTTTCGCTACTCGAACTTTACAGCTCCGAAGGATGTTCGAGCTGCCCTCCGGCGGATGCGTGGATCTCCCAGTTTCAAACTCATCCGGATCTTTGGAAAAAATTCGTGCCCGTTGTTTTTCATGTCACTTATTGGAACCGGCTTGGATGGAAGGACCATTTTTCCTCTCCGGGATTTGATGAGCGCCAGAAAGCGTATGTGGATTCCTGGAAAGGATGGAATGTTTACACCCCCGCAGTGGTGTTAAACGGCGCGGAGTGGGAAAGCGGGCCCGAATCAAAAACAATACCGGATCCTTCGCAGAAACAAATAGGAATCTTGAGTGCGAAAGCCTTGGATGAGCAGGAATATCTGGTGACTTTCAAACCGGTGATCCCTATTTCAAAACCGTTGGAGATTCACGGGGCGCTCCTGGGCTTTGCGGTTTCGTCTCAAATTATGGACGGAGAAAATATCGGAAAAAAACTCACGCATAATTTCCTGGTTCTAAATTACCGCAAAAAAAACCTGAGTCCCGGAGAAGGAAACTTTGTCACCTCCGTTGTTTTTTCCCTGGCTCGAAAATCCGAAAGCGCCCGTCTGGCCGCCGCTTTCTGGATTACGGAAAAAGGAAAGACCGAACCCCTTCAAGCCGCGGGTAGTTTTGTTTAGATCCCATGCTGATCGTTCGTCATTGTCCGCCAGAGGACGGATCCGTCCTCTGGCGGACGAGTCCCGTGCCTTGGCGGAGACGTGGCAATCCCGGGTCATAACCCGAGATTGCTTCGCTTTGCTCGCAATGACAAAAGCAAGTTGGGTTCTTAAGGTGAATCCCCGGAAGGACGATATATTTTGCATGCAAAATCTCCTACTCTTCGCAATTCTTTTTGTCTCCCTTTCGCCCGTTTCCGGTTTTTGCGCGGAAGAAAAAGCGGCGCTTGCTCCTGCGGCCGTTCGCGTGGACGGAATTATGATGGACACAGCTCATCCCGAAGAATCCATGGCGGTGTTGGACGGAGAACCGGTTAAAAAGGGAACCCTGCATCACGGCTATCAGGTGATCGAGGTTTTACCGGATCGGGTTCGGGTGTTCAATGAACAAACTCGCGAGGAACAAATCTTGAAAATCGGGGTTCAACCGGTCGTTGTGGTTGCCCCTGAAAAATTGCCCGCCCCGTTAGCGCTGCCGACTGCTCTGCTCAATCCCCAACCGCTTTACGGAAATTTGATGGAGCGCTTACAGAAAAAAATGAAGGTGGCTCAGGATAATCTCAGCGTAACCAAATGGGTGAACAAGGTCTATGAAATGAGGGCGGCAGTGGATCTTGCCCGGATTTATAATGCGGCGGTCAATTATTCCAACAAGAACAAAAAACTAGCCAAGGATCTTAAAGAACTGATCACGGCTAATTATCTTCCCAAGTCCTTTGAGCAGCCCGTGCGCAGTGAGTACATTTTTTATCTAAATTCGCTGATTCAGCCTTTTGGCGTCCACGCGGACCCTGCCAAAAAGGATTCCGGACTGCGATATTTCTTTGTGGGGCAGGATGCGGTAATCCGGGTGGAAACCGGGAAGCCGGCCGCGGAGAAAAGCCCTCCTCATGACTATTGAAAAAAAATAGCGTAAAGTTTTTTTCGAGACAGACGAAAAAAGACTAAGTTTGTCATTCTCAAAATTGATTTTTTAGGCGTGGATTTTTGAGTAAGCGGTCATATAATAAGCTATCTGCTTCCAAATAGCAGGTAGGAGGTTTTAGTGATGAATACGCCGTTTAATGCTTCTAGCTCTTCTTCTTTTTCGCCCGAAACCTCGGTGCGCACCTTTATTCAGCGCGTCTATCATTGGATGGCGATTGGTTTGGCTCTGACGGGATTTGTGGCTTACTGGACCGCTTCTCATCCCACGGTTCTGCGTGCCCTTGCGGGAGGAGGTTTCTGGATTCTTGCAATCGCTGAGATTGGCCTTGTGTTCTGGCTTTCAGCTTCCATTACCAAGATTTCCGCCCAGGCAGCTACTCTTGCATTTCTCGCCTACGCTTTTTTGAACGGCCTGACAATGTCTTTTGTTTTTCTCGCTTATACCGGCGCTTCCATTGCCACGGTTTTTTTTATGACGGCTGGGACCTTTGGTGCAGTCAGCGTCTTTGGTTGGACAACAAAAGCCGATCTTTCTAGCGCACAGGGTTTTTTTGCGATGGCACTGATCGGGGTGATCATTGCCAGCATTGCAAATATCTTCATGCATTCCACGATCCTTTACTGGATTATTTCCTACGCGGGTCTTGGAGTTTTTATCGGATTGACGGCTTATGATACGCAGAAGCTCAAAGGGATTCATCAAAACAGCGGCGGCACCGAACAAACTGCTATTCTTGGCGCTTTGGCACTTTACCTTGATTTTATTAACATGTTTCTTTATATGATGAGAATTTTTGGCAAACGTAGAGATTAACGGAGCTCTCAGCTCTCAGCTTTCAGAAAAAGCTGAAGGCTGCCAGCTGAAAGCTGAAAGCTAGTATGATTAGCGTTGAATCACTGACAATGAAATACGGCAGTTTCACTGCCCTCGATAAAGTTTCTTTCCAGGCCAAGGAGAAAGAAATTGTGGGTCTGCTTGGACCCAATGGCGCCGGCAAGACCACGGCCATGCGCATTATTACCACCTACCTTCATCCTAGTTCCGGCACGGTTAAAATTGAAGATCAGGATGCGATCGAAAATCCTATCGAAGTGCGCAAACTGATCGGTTATCTCCCTGAAACCGCACCGCTTTATCCCGATATGATGGTGGATGAATACCTGCGTTTTGTTGGGGAGGCACGGGAGCTTGAAGGTAGTAAATTGGCTGTGCGTCTCAAGTGGGTCAAAGAGGCTTGCGGACTCGGTCCGGTGTGGAAGCATACGATTAGCGAACTATCGAAGGGTTATAAACAGCGTACCGGACTTGCCCAGGCCTTGATTCATGACCCCAAGGTTTTGGTTCTTGATGAACCGACTTCAGGGCTGGATCCCCTTCAGGTGATGGGAATCCGTGAGCTGATCAAAGAACTCTCCAAGCAAAAAACGATTATTTTTTCCACGCACATTTTGCAGGAAGTGGAAGCGGTGGCTCACCGTATTGTGATTATCAACGAAGGGAAAATTGTTTCTCAAGGGACTCAAAAAGAACTCGAGTCGCAGGTTCGTGGGCTCGGAGAAACGTCTCCTTATTTGAATCTGGAAAAAATTTTTATCGCGTTATTAACTAAAAACAAGAAATCGAAAAAAGAACCAATCCAAGTATAGTTTAAGGACAAGATTGCTTCGTCGCTGAAAAGCGCTCCCCGCAATGACGCTCCCGGACGTACGGGACGAAGGCCCCCTAGGGTCATTGCGAAAGCGGATGAGGACGAAGCAATCTCATCAATAAAAACATGAATACCAACTTTATGACGCTCTTCCGCCGTGAACTTGGCGCCTATTTCAACGCCGCCATTGCCTATATTTTCATCATCGTCTTTGTGCTTTTAAACGGCGGGCTTTTCATGACGCAGTTTTTTCTTTATAACCGCGCGGATATGCGCCAGTTTTTTTCCACCCTGCCCTTTATCCTGTCAGTTTTTCTTCCTGCGGTTACGATGCGGCTCTGGGCTGAGGAAAAGCGCGGCAATACCCTGGAACTTCTTCTGACCTTTCCGGTTCCCACGAGCACCCTTGTCATTGGGAAATTCCTGGCCAGTTTTGTGTTTTATCTGGTGGCCCTTCTTGGAACCGTAACGATTCCTGTGATGATCAGCGCCATCGGTCATCCGGATGTCGGTGCGATGGTGAGTGGGTACCTCGGGGCGGCGATGATGGGCGGTTTCTTCCTGGCCGTCGGAATTTTTATCTCCGGCCTTTGTCACGATCAAATCGTAGCCTTTATTCTTTCCATGATTATTTGCTTCGGGCTTTATCTTTCGGGAACGACCTATCTTTCCACGTCCATTGATGGATGGTTTCCCGGGCTGGGAAGTTTTCTTGCCCGTTTTATTGGCGCAGCAGGGCATTATGATACGTTTGGCAAAGGCGTGATCGACTCCAGCGATTTATTTTATTTTCTGATTGGCACCACGGTCTTTTTGGTGCTAAACGGGTTGTGGTTTGATGGCCGTATGAAGCCGGGAGCCAAGAAGATTTTTACGGTGGCGACGTTTGTGGCTGTAGCGATTTTTTTGATGACCAATTGGCTTTTGGCCGATCTCCCCCTCGGTCGTTTTGATTTGACCGAAGGCCGGATTTATACCATTTCTCCCGCGACCAAAAAGATTCTGAAATCTTTGACGGCTCCCGTGTCCATCAAATTTTATGTTTCCTCAGCGGACAAGATGCCAACTGAAATGAAGACGCTTGAACAGGACGTGATCGGTAAGCTGGATGAACTGCGTGTTTCATCCGGCGGACATTTTGATTACAAGATTTTTCATATGGAAGCTGCCAATGCGGTGGAGCAGAATCAACCCAATAAAAAAGAAGGGGATGTGGATTCGCTCGAAAAACAGTTGCAAGAAAAGGGGATTAATCCTTTCCAAGTGCGAGCGGTCGAATCCGACGAGGTGGCGGTGCGGCTTGTCTATTCTTCGATCAGCATCGGCTATAAGGAAAAACTCGAAGAAATGATTCCCCGTCTTCTTCCGGACAATCTTCACGAACTCGAATACATGATTATTTCTAAAATCTATCGTATGACGCTTGAGACAAAACCCAAAGTGGCGCTGGTGGCTCCTTACGAAGAAAAGAAGATTGAACCTCAAATGCAGGAACTGCTCAAACAATTGGGCGGCCAAATTCCGGAAGGATACCGGGATGATTTGTTCGAAGTTCTGCCGATGGCACTGAAGTATGAAGGCTACGAAGTGGCCCGCATCAAACTGGATAAGGACGAAACGATTCCATCCGATGTGACAACGCTGGTGGTGGCGGAACCGAAATCTTTAAATGACCGTCAGAAGTATGAAATTAACCGGTTTCTTGCCAGCGGCGGCGATGTCTTTTTTGCGGTGCAGAATTATGAATATGATTATCAGCCGCGCGGCAACCAGCTTTCAATTCAGCCTAAGGAAAAGAAACCGGAGATTAATTCCCTGCTCAGTCAGTGGGGATTTGAAGTGGATGAACAAGTCCTTGTGGATGAACAACACGATGTCATTAATTTGAGCGGGGCCATGCGTGGTCCGTTTGAAATGTCGATCCCGGTAAAGGTCCCCATTCAGGTCTTGATCCCAGCCTCAGGAATGAATCCTAATGTCTCCGTGACTTCACGCCTTTCCTCGATGTTTTATCTCTGGGGGACCGCGCTGAAGATCAATGACAGTAAGGTGAAACAGCAAAACTTGAAAGTAGATACACTCCTGCATTCAAGCGATCACTCATGGACCGTTCCTTTTAAAGCAGGCTCGATTACCCCACAGGATCTTGTTCAGCAGCAGGAAGGACGTGTCGGTCCTTTTCCGCTTGCTGTGATGGTCTCCGGACAATTTGCAGATGTTTACAAGGATCAAACCACGGTGCCCGCTTGGCCGGTCGCTGAAGTAGCCAAAACGGATTCCACAGATCCGAATGCCAAGCCCGCAGAACCGGCCAAGAATGTGGAGCTTGAAAAGGCAACTCCGATTTCGCTCAAACCCGGCAAGATGATTTTGATCGGCGCAAGCTCGCTTTTTCAAAAGAATTTGATCCGCAACGGAGGCAATCTAAATTTTTTCATGAATTCGATTGATGCAATTTCTCTCGGAGAAGAACTGGTGACAATCCGCTCTAAACAGCCTGTGGATCGCGGCCTTGGACGTGTTTCAGCCCCCGTGAAGGCAGGATGGAGAATTTTTGTGACGTTTCTTGTGCCGTTACTTTTGACTGTGATTGGAACGCTCCGAGTTTTCTTAAGAAGGCAAGCGAAACAAAACTATATGAAAGAATACGCGGAACTAGCAAACTAATATCGAAATCCGAATCTCGAATATCGAAACAATTTCAAAATCGGAAATTTCAAATTCTCAACGCGGTTTAGTTTCGACATTTGATATTCAGTCATTCGATATTGTTTCGGATTTAAAACTATGAAGACAAAACAACTTATCAATTTAGGCCTCATACTCGCCGTTATCTCCGCGCTTGTTGTCGTCAAGCAGATGCAGAAACCCAAAGAGCTTGCCACGCAGGAATATACGTCTCTTGATCTTGCTTTTGATGATGCCAAGATTGCCGGCGTGTCGATCATCAAGCCCCAGGGTAAGGATGAACAGTACGCAGACGTGGTTAAGATCGGGGAGGCCTGGAAAGTTAAAAGTATTCTGAATGCTCGGGCGGACAAATCAAAAATCGAGGAATTTCTAAAAGAGCTAAAGGCCGCTAAAGGGGAACTTCGCGCCAAGGATAAAACGCTTCTTAAAGATTTTGGGATTGCCGATGACCAGGCCTACCAGGTGACTTTGAAAGGCGCGGATCAAAAGATTCTTTTGGATCTTCGCATCGCCACGAAAAAAGCGGGGCGCTCAATATTCATTCGCCGCACAGGTTCGGATGCTATTTTTATGACGCCAGCAGATGTTTTTGGGAAAATGGGGGTTTACGGAGACCCTGCGACAGAACAGATCAATAACAGTTTTTGGGCAGATACCAGTCTCGTAGATGTGAGCCCCGACAAAGTCGAGGGGATTGAGATCACACATTATCAGAAAAACAAAGCGATGCTTCACGGGGGCGTGATACGTCAGCTCAGTCCGAAAGATGCGTCCAAAAAAGAATGGCATTTCCTGCGTGAAGGGATTCCGTTTCTTCCGGACGCCGTCAAAATCAAAAGTTTCCTCGATTCATTTAAGAGCTGGCGCGCTTCGGCGGTGCTTGAACCCGACAAGAATAAGGACTACGGTTTTGGCAAACAGGAATGGACGATGACGCTGAGACTTGAAGGGGATCAAATCATCACGATTAATGCCGGCACAACGGAGCAAGAGAAGCATCTGACTTATATGCGGGTCTCAAGCGAACCCGTTGTGTTTCAAATGGCTTCCTATTTTTATGAAAATCTGGATGCGGATGACAGCCGTTTTTTCAGCGATAATCCCTTTGAGATGGATGCCGCTAAAACCAAGTCGTTGATCGTCAATGCGGATAAAAAAAGATGGGAAGTTCATCCCAAGGAAAAAACCTGGGACGATCTTGGGAAGTACCTGGAGGATTTAAAAACGATGAATATTTCCCGAGTGCTTCTGCAAGGGGATGAATTAAAGAAAGCTAAATCACCCAGCCGTTTTTTTATTGAGATCTTAAAAGAAGGGGCCGTCGCACCGACTATTCTTGATTTCGGTGAAGAGGTCAAAGATTCTCCCAAAGAATATGCGCTAACCTTGCGCGGCAACCATCAGCCCTTAGCGGTCTCTGACTATTTCTACAAAAAGTTTTTTGAAGAGACCACCCGGTTGGATGCCCCTAAACAAGCAGAAGTCGAAAGTAAGAAGTCAGAAGTTGGCATCAAGGCAGCCAAGCCTTAAGTGTTTTTTCTGTTCTTAGTCAGCTGTCTTTTGTTTTCTGTGCAGTTATGATTCAATCCCTCATTTTTTCTCCTGATCCTCACTACTCCGAATATCCCGTGAATTACGGACTTGCCTGGGAGGATGTTTCGTTTCAAACTCCTGATAAATCAGAACTCTTTGGATGGTACTTGTCACCTTCTCCCCCTCTCCCACGAGGGGAGAGGGAAGAACCAAAAGGCACCATCCTTTTCTTCCACGGTAATGCGGGCAATATCTCCGGACGTCTTTTTAAAGCCGAAGGGTGGATCAAACGGGGATATTCAGTGCTGCTTTATGATTACCGCAGTTATGGGAAAAGCAGCGGCAGTATTCAAAGTCAGGAACAGATGGTCGAAGACGGGCGCCAGGTCTTGCAATGGTTGACGGATGAGAAACAGATCCCTCTATCAAAAATAATTTTATACGGAGAATCTCTCGGAACACATCTGGCGATTCGCCTGGGAAGCGAATTCAAAATAGCGGCGGTGATTCTGGAAGCGCCTTATACTTCTTTTACCGATCTTGCACCCGTGCATTATCCCTGGATTCCCAAATCGATGATTGAAGCCATGCTCAAGCATTTCAGTTTTCCCAATCAGGATTTCATCGGGGGTCTGAAGGCACCGCTTTTTATTTTGCACGGGACGAAGGATTTGACCTGCCCCTTTTATATGGGCGAGAAAATTTTCGAAGAAGCTCTGGAGCCAAAAGAGCTATGGTCTATCGCCGGAGGCGGTCACAGTGATCTTCCTCAGATTACTGGAAAAGATTATTGGGATCGTCCTGCCCGGTTTCTCGCCAAGTATCTTTAGTCTGTCTGTTATTGTCCGCCAGAGGACGGATCCGTCCTTCGGCGGACGAGTCCCGCCGTCTTGGCGGAGACCTGCCTCGCCGGCAGGCGGGCGCGGCAATCTCTAGGCACAACCCGAGATTGCTTCACCGCGGTTCGCAATGACGGATGAGAGATTGCTTCGCTCCGCTCGCAATGACGCGCAAGGGCTGTGTGTTGGTCATTGTCCGCCGTGATTCGTCGCCTCGTTGTCATTGCGAGTCCCGCGCCTTGGCGGAGACCTGCCTCGCCGGCAGGCGGGCGCGGCAATCTCTGGGCACAACCCGAGATTGCTTCACCGCGGTTCGCAATGACGGATGAGAGATTGCTTCGCTCCGCTCGCAATGGGCAAGATGCCACCTTGTCAAAAGCTTGCCTTCCTTTTAGTGATTGTTATGGATTGCTATTATTAAAACCTGCATATTTTGAAATTCGTTCCCTCCTCGTGTATCCTTTGCCATAATTCACGGTTTGTCGGTATCTCTTACGTAGTTTTTCGACTTCATCTTAAAAGGATCATTCAACGATTATGGCGCAGGGGAAACGAAAATTTTCAGCGGGGATAACCCTTCTTTGCTTTCTGGTCAGCCAGATTTTTGGGCCGGACTATGCTCATGCCTTCCCCGCATCCTTTCCTTACGAAGTCTCGGTTAAATCAGGGTTTAACTTCGATCTTCCTCCGGAGTTTGGAATTATTGAGTCCCGTTTTTTGGGAAACCGGCAGGGAACCCCCGTTATCTTTCACATTCAGGAACCCCACGGCGACTACGCCTCGCAAAAAAAAATCCAGGGCATCCTGCATTATCTGAAAAATCATTATGGCGTGAACACGCTGCTGCTCGAAGGAAGCGCGGTCCCTCTTCATCCCGAATTGCTGAAGTTTGATCCTCAGGATTCAAAAAAATCCCTACAAATCGCCGAAGCGCTGGCCAAGGATTCCTGGATCACCGGCTCCGAGCTTTTTTTAGCGCGCGAACCTTTGGCGCAGGCTTACGGAATTGAAGATCTTGCTGCGTACAATCAAAACGGAAAAAGCCTGGTGGAAGTCCTGACCCAGCGGGAAAAATCAAAGACCTTTCTTCAAAGCCTTGACCTCCAGATCAAGCGTCTTCAGGGGACTTATCTCAATCCAAAGCTCAGGAATTTTATCAGCCGCATTGAGGATTTTGAAAAAGAAAGAATTGCGTTGGATGCCTGGCTCCCGGAATTGAGAGGCAAAGCCAAAGAACATCTCGATATTCATCTGGAGAATCCGGAATCCCAAATCGATTGGCCGATGCTGGTACGGCTCTTTAAGCTGCAAGAGATTGAGAAGAAACTGAATCTGGGGGAGTTTGAGAAAGAGAGAAAGGGTTTTCTAGGAGCGATAAAAATCCGAAATTCTAAACTTGGAATTCGAAACCAATCCAAAAATAAAAATTCTAAATTCAAAACCAATCCCGTTTTGGATTTAAATCATTCAAATTTAAAATTTGTTTCGGATTTAGAATTTAGGATTTCGAATTTGCTGCATCAGTCGTTGTCTCATCATCAACTCTCCGACCCAGAAACCGGCCTGCTTTTTGAACAGATGATCACGCGGCTTCCGCCGGATTTTCCGCATCACAAATACCCGAACGTTAAACTCTTCATTGCCCATCTGATTTTGCAAAGCGAACTTCACGCACCCGCGCTGATGCGCGAAGTTCAGGATCTGGAATGGAAGATCCAGAAAAAACTTGCGGTGACTCCGGAAGAAAAGCAGATGGTGGAACTTTTGAAGTCGTACCGGCTGTTGGATAAACTTTTAAGCTTGAGGCTGACGGGGGAAGAGTATGAACAAATGGTAGGCAGTCGGCAGGAGGCAGTAAGCAGTAAGCAGCCGGCAGTTCTGCCTCCTGCCTCCGGCATACTGCCTACGGCCCTCTTGTCCCGCTTTGCCGCTCTCAACTCCTCCCATCGAGTCAAGAATCTCAATTTCCGAGGCGCCTCGGAAATTGACACTCTCTACGAAAAAGCCCTGGAGTTTTATCGTCTGGCCAAAGAGCGTGACGGAATCATGGTTAAGAACATTGAACAATACCTTAAATCCGAAATCCGAAATCCGAAGTTCGAAACAAATCCGAAGGCTCAAAATTTAAAATCTCAAACAAAGAAAAAAGCTTTGGTTTCGAATTTGGGTCATTCAAATTTTGAATTTGTTTCGGATTTTGGATTTAGAGTTTCGAGTTTACCGAAGGCAGTGGTGGTCATTACCGGTGGCTTCCACTCCAAACCGCTCCAGGATTATTTTTCGTCTCACGGATATAACTATGCGTTGATTACTCCCAAGATGTCTGGAATTCCCAAGCCTGAAAATGCGTATCAAAACATCCTTCAAACCTATCAAGAAAACCCGTCTACCCAAACCGCAACGTTTCACCAAATTTACTGGGGAGCACTCGAGCCATCCGAAATCCATGCCCACGACCGCGATCCCGAACTTTTTCAGAGAGCACTACTTCGTGCTGAAGTCAGGATGAATCCTTCATTGGCTCGCGCCTCGGATAGAACCTCTGGCGGACGCTCCATTAATAAGCCGGTAGATTGGAAAATTCAAACATTCGACTTGATTCAATCCTTGCGGTCTCGCTCCGAGATGCGCAGCACTGCCGTTGCTCCTCGGGAACAGCCCAATATTCAAGAGATGCTTCAGCGTGCATTGCAACTTAAACCCGATGAAATTAAAAAACTTCGAATGCTCTACGAGTCACTTACCGAAAGGGGAAAGTCTGTTTTGCTTCTCAGTCTACAGTACTGGCGTGAAACCGGAGCCTGGCCTTTCCGGAAAGATCTGGTTGCTTTTTTGCAAGCCAAGGGATATGGAACCACTCTTTATACTTTAGGTGTTGCTAAGTTAAAAAACAGTTTAAGGATAAGCAGGGACATTATTCCTGTTACCTGGAAAAGGCTAGGGGTTGTGCGGTTAAAAGGACCTGCACAGAAAGGTGACCGCGGGAAATATCATTCTTATTATGTACCCTCGGAATCGGGAATGAAGCAAATCCAGGCTGTGATTGAAAATTTATCACGGCCTAGTCGTAACACCCGCATCCTTCCGGCAGGAATACTGCCGCAGCTGTCCGTTGTTCCAGCTCTTGCCACCACTGAGCATCTAGTAGATCAGTTAGGATTAAATCCAGGTCAGGATCTTAATGCGGAGAGGGAATATTTTGAGCGGCTTCCAGCTGTGGTGGAGCTGGGCCGGAGAGAAGCGGTTCAGTATGCCGACAAGCTTGCGGTGATTCTTGAAACATCCCGCAGTGTGCCGGTACTTGAAGAAACCCTGCTGGCTTTGGCCCGAATGAAAGCCTACAAAACTGTCCCCGCAATCCGTAAAAAATTACTTTTCACGAGCACCGAGGGTATCTGGAGTCACAGCGTAAGAATTGCAGCGATCCGTGCACTCGAAATGCTGTTTGCTCGGGATTCTTTACCGGAGATCGCAAAACTTCTTGAGGATAAGCATGCGGGCGTACGGATGAGAGCTTTGCAGTCGATCGGTTATTTTTTAGCGGTCCCGGATTATGAATCCGATATCCGCTCTCTTGCAGAAAATGATCCGGCGGATATGATCCGGCGTTTTTCCCGGGACCTGCTTTTACAATTGCTTTCCAGCCGTTCTGAATTGAGAAAAGACGAAAGGCTCTCCGAATTTAAAAATGGAATCGAGGAACTTGAGGCGATGCTGAAAGCGGCGCTTGACGAGACGGGATCTGTGGAAACTGCGGTTGCGTCGATCCAACGTTCGCTGGGCTTTTTCACAGATGTTGTTGTGAAGGTTAATTTTCATCCCAAACAAAATATCGTTGTGAGGAATAAGAATCGTCCAGCGCTTTCGCTAGAAGAAGAGGAGTTCCTGTGGTCAGCAGTCTCTGACCTGAGCCGGATTGCCCGCCTGATTCTGCGTGAAACCGCAGATCCTTGGACCGTCCAACGATTTAAAATGGACACGCATCCATTGGAACGTCTGCTGAATTTTCGCCTGGCCGGGGATCCCGATCAGGGAAATGTCCTTTGGTCGCTTGAAGCGATGTATCGAGCGAATCTTTTTGCAGGCAGCTGGTATTTTGAAACCAGCCCTCGGTGGAATGAGGTCATTATCGGATCTGGGCATGGATCCGAAGGAGTGGGCCTGCAGGATTTTACTGCCATGGCAAAAATCTTCCAAGCGGCCGCAACTTATTCATCAAGCGCTTCTTTGCCGTGGCCTTTAAAATTTCTTTTCATCGCCCCAGCCATAGTTGTTCTCGCCGGTTGGCCGGGACTGTTCTGGCGGGAGATGCGGCGACATGAAGGTGCGCTTGGTGAGGTTCGAAAGGTCATCCCAGAAAAAATCCCAGCGACTCCCTTGTCCCAACAGGATGTTCAGGAACGGATTTTGATTGTGCCAGGGAGTACGGTTAAGCTTGGCAATTCCGGTCTTGAGCTTCATCTTGAATCATTGAACCTTTCTAAGGGGATTGTTTTGGTCAAGATCGTCCGCGCTGGCAACCAAGGGGCAGTCACCCTTTATTGGGAAAATATAAATTCGCCCCTGTTACCGTTTCACGAAACCATTCCCGCTCAGGAATCTTTTTTTTCATGGCGGCTTAAATTCGGACATCCTTTAATTCTTAAATGGGGGGAAGGGGATTCGAGAATAATTCTATTATTAGATCTGCCTAAGTCAGGAGGGGGGGTGTTTCTTAAAATGTCACCCTTTGCGGTCGTTTCCCCGCCCTATGCTCCGCCGGTTTTAAAGCCTGCCGCGGCGCGCCCGGAATTGAGAAAAGAGGTTATTCATCCGACCAAGCGTTCTGAGCTGCGTCTAAATATTTTTGAAAATCCTGTTTTTGCCGATGGCGCCGAAGGTCTTCAGCAATGGTTTGTGCCGGGCGTGATCGGTGTTTTTATTCTAGGAAGTATCGCCTTTGGTCTTTACCTTTTTTTAACTAAACCCTCCACGAACAAGCTTTTAAAAAAAGTGGGGACTGCTGCGTTTTCTCTCAATGATCTTGGTTCGCTCGTCGGTCAATATAAAAAAAGCGTCAATGATCAGACGCGGATTGTTGAGGGGCTGGTTTCTCTTATTTTAAGCAAATGCCGTTTTTTAGCCGGGGACGAGTTAGCAAAGTCCGAGCAAAAAATGAAGCCCACGGAGCTAGCGTTTGTGAGGAAATTAGGGGAAACGGCCTTCCAGAAGTTTGCGAGCTTAGCAGCTTCTGGGGGGTGGGCCGAGGTAGCATTTAAAAGCAAATTGCTGATGCATGCGGAGAAGGGTGATCCGGCAGGCAAGGTTCTCGAAATAATTTATGGTTGGTTTGCAGGATTGACGGAACTTAATCATGACAAGAAGCTCGGCTTTTTGCATGACGTACTGGCGGATACTTTTCCCAACTGGACAGCGAGTGCTAAGGCGGCAAAGATGCTGCTGGCTTTTGCGGAACAGGATTCCGGAGCGGGCGAAGTAACCGAGGAAAAGGGAAAAACAAAGATAGATTATACCGAAGGGATTCGTTCTCTTATTAGGCTACTGCCGGGACCGAATGGCCAAAGCTTTGAGCCCGAGCGCAATTATGCTGTGGTGGTATGGGAACTTCTTGAGATAAAAAAGGAAGGCAAACACGAGAAATGGGATGAACCGATTAAGCAGGCCCTAAAGCGTTTGGTGAGAGACATTATTCCGCAAGCGATCAATCCTATTCACGCCAACACCATAGCCTTATTAAAGGATTCAGGATTCCTTGTATCCGTTCATGAGGGAGCTTCTTCCAGTGGCGGCGTATCAGAGTCCGAGCCGCTCCGTTCCGAGCTCAGGGCGGGTCTGAGCTCATCAATAGGATCAGAAGTGCGGGGAGGCAGTGTAGAGAATCTGAAGAAACTGATTGTGGAATATAACATCGATCGTTCGGCCGTCTTTGTTCAGGGTGTCAAAAATCTAATTCGGAGAATGGAGGCGTACGAGCAAACGCCGTACTTGGAAACGTTATCCGGCTTTTTATCCGCGCAGTCTGCAGACCAAGCGAAACTTCTCTCGAATGCGATTCTTGATTTTGTTCCTGAAGCAATGAAGGAGTCTCAAAACCGTGCTGGGTTCCTAACCTCTTTAATGTTATCCCTCTATCCTTTTTGTCCCAAGAGAATCAGAAGTATGATCGTAGCTCTAACCCAAATAAATTCCGATTTATATAGAGGGCGCAAAGGCACCTTGAAAGGGAATGCTTTCCTTGCATTTATAAATTGGCTGGATGTTTTTGGGAAGCAAGACAAGGCGCCGACCAAAATCAAGGAATTGTACGATGCCCTCATCGTCCAGAACA
>SICL01000006.1 GCA_009691445.1 Candidatus Taenariivivens baikalensis
GTTCGGGACAATATGACCGGCCGCGCCCGCGGTTTCGGGTTCGTTGAAATGGCAACTGAAGAAGCGGCGAACAAGGCGATGGAAGCTTTGAAGGGTCAGCCTTTTCAGGAACGCAATTTGACGATCGATTTAGCACGTCCCTTCGAGGCAGGTGGAAAACGTAGCGGTGGCGGTGATCGTCCTCGTCGTGATTTTTCGTCTGACAACCGCCGTGGCGGTAGTGGTGGCGGTGGTGGTTATGGTGGTGGCGGTGGTGGTGGATATGGTGGCGGCGGTGGCGGTGGATCTCGTCGTTATTAATTAACGCATCTCTATTTGAGATTACAAAAGGGGCTCTGCTTTGGCAGGGTCCCTTTTTTTATGGCAACTCTAGGAGCATAAATGGCAGCCGTTTTTCTTTTAATCATCTCTAATATTTTTATGACGTTTGCCTGGTACGGCCATCTGCGTTATAAGCACGTAACTCTTTGGAAAGTTATTCTCGTCAGCTGGGGTATCGCGTTTGTGGAATACTGTTTTCAGGTGCCGGCCAACCGGATTGGATCCTCTGAGTTTAATACGGTCCAGCTTAAAACCATTCAGGAAGTTATTAGCCTGACCGTCTTTTGCTTTTTCTCCGTGCTTTATCTGAAAGAAGAGTTAAAATGGAACTATCTTGTCGGATTTGGACTGATGTCCGCCGCAGTCTTTTTTGTTTTCAAAAAATGATAAAGGAGAAATTTTATGCCGAGTATTGAAACGCTTAATGAGAATTGTGTGATCCTGAGCCCAGCGATTGTCATCCTGAATAAAGGGAAGGATCTCGGGATAAACTCCGCAAAAAATCTAAAGGCTGAGATCCTTCGGCTTCGCTTCAGGCTGACAGGCTTGATTTTCCTTTTCACATTTTTTTTGTTTTCTTCTTTATCCTTCGCGAAGGTTCCTGTCTACGAACAAATGAACCAGATCCGGAAGCAGGATCATTCCTCCGCGCTTTTGCGTGGAAATGTGGAAGATATTTATGTGCGAGTTAAAGCGGATAAGACATCGGCTTATCCCGGAGAAGCCATTGTGCTTCAATATGATCTCATGACACGTTTTGATGCAGCCTTTGAAGGCTTTGAATCGGAGACTGACCTCAAGGATTTTTCCCGTTTTACTTTCCCGAAGGAAAAGTTTCAAAGTGAAGTTCGGCGCAGTATTTTTTTTGTGGACCGCCAATACACCCTGATCACTTTCCGTAAACAGGTTCTTTTTGCTTCGAAAGCCGGACAAAAAGAGATCAAGCCGGGAGCCGTGCGTGTTTCTTATCGGGTAAGCCCAGTGCTGCGTAAAGAAATGATTCTGAAAACAGATCAAACTATTTCTCTAGGGATTCTAGATTTTCCGCAGACGGGAAAACCGGTTGATTTTTCAGGGTTGGCGGGAGCCTTCAAGGTGAAGACTCTTTTGGATACATCGGAGCTTGCGGGAGCGGGGACAGTTCAATTTCGTTTTTTAATCTCGGGAAACAGCGATCTTCATGCGACGACCATTCCCATTTTTGAGTTTCCCGAAGGGCTGACTGCGCTCGGGACGCAAGCGGATTTCAAGGCTGATTTTACGGAGCAGGGGCTTGTCATCCAGAAGCAGGTGATTGTTCTTTTGAAACCAGCCAAAGCTGGCTCTTGGACCATTCCAGGAATGGAAATTTCTTTTTACGATCCATCAGCCCAAAAGTATAAATCGATCTTAACGCGGGAAATGGGATTTGAGGCTCTGGAACTTCCGAAGGAAAGCACAATTAGCGCCAGTGCTGTTGATGGAAAAGTTTCGGCGCTCCCTAATCTTCAACAAAGGCGATCCCAGTTAGAGGAATCACTTAAACCTCCGATCGTTGTCCCGACCAAATCGCCGAAGCCCCTGAAGCTTGAAATAAAGCGTGAGCTTCCCAAGATTCTTAAGGAAGTTCAGGTGAGCCTCAAGTCTGAAAAAAGTCCGAAAGAAATTAAAAGCGAATCTCCCACTGCCATTCAAATACCCGCGGTTTCTCAAGCCTCCACCGCTTCGCATTCGTGATTGTGAAGTGAGTTTTGTGTGAAAGTTTTTCGCAAGAACTGGTTTTTCGGGGGCGTGGAAAAGATTGAGGTCCATGACGATAAAATCGTGTTCCGGAAATGGTGGACAGAAACCATGTATTTCTGGGATCAGATTCTTTCCGCGGAACTCCAAGACTATTCAATGATGATGAAGGGTTCTCTCCCGTTGAAAAGAAAAGCGGTATGTCTAAAAACTAAAAAGAAGCAGTACCGAATTTGTGTGTCCAATAAATACTCATCCGAAATAAAAAATCCGGAGGGATTTATTGAGGAACTTCAAAAGCATCTCACGCTTTCCCGCGTGTCCAAGCCGGATCATTCGAAAAGGAAATTGCTTCTTTGGTGGGTTTTAAGTTTTTTCTTTCTTCTTCTGTTTCAGCGCTTTTTAAAACGTTAACACCCTTAAGGTTTCTTTTGAGGAAGAAGATTCTGAAGGGAATCTGCCGCCTGCGTGATTTTTGGTCCTGCCTTTTTCTTCCAAAATGCAAACATCCGCAGCCACGCCCATTTTTGCTCATAGGGAACCAACGCAAGATAAGCGCAGGGGACAACAATGAGCGATAGGATCGTTGAGACGATCATCCCCCCAATCACTGCAATCGCCATCGGAATTCGAGTTTCAGCGCCGGGTCCCAGAGCTAATGCCGGAGGAATTGCCGCGGCAATGGTTGAGACGGAGGTCATTAAAATCGGGCGAAGGCGGATCGGACAGGCTGAACGAACTGCTTCCAGGGGTTTTAATCCTTGTTCCCGCAGCTGGTTTGAAAATTCGACAATCAAAATGGAGTTTTTCTTAACGACCCCCATTAAGAGCAAAAGGCCGATGAGGCTAAAAATGTTCAAGGAATGTCCGGTGATGAGAAGGGCAATAATGGCGCCTGACACACTGAAAGGCATAGCAAGTAACACCGTAAAAGGATGAATGAGGTGGTTGAATTGCGCGGCAAGCACCATGTAAGAAATTAAAATACCGAGCAAAAGAGCGAAGAGAAGACTTTGAAATGATTCGCGGAATGTTTCACTGGATCCGCTCAAAACAAGATGATATCCCTCGGGTAAAATTTTGCGTCCCAGTTCTTCAGCCTTCTTCAAACAGTCCGCCTGGGATTTTTTAGGCGCAATATTGGCAAAAACCCCAATCGATCTTTCCCGCCCTTTCCTTTTGATGGAAAGAAGGCTCATCCGTTCCTGGATTTTAACAAGGTCTGCCAACTGAACCATTTCTCCGCGATTGTTTCTCACAAACAATTTTTTTAGTTGTTCGGCACTGGTTCGCTGCTCAGGAATAATTTTAATTCGGACATCATAGCGCCGGCCGCCCCGGTTATATTTTGCGATGCGCTGTCCGGCAATCAAAGCATTGACGGTCTTTGCAATGGATTCAACGCTTACACCCTGCTGGAAGGCCTTATCCCGGTCAGGATAGATTCTTACCTCGGGCATGCCCTCCAGGTAATCAGAATCCACATCCTGGAAGAGACCTGTTTTTATCATTGCCGTCTGGATCTTCTCTGAATATTCCACCAATTTGTCATAATCAGGACCGCGAACGGAAAACTCGACCGGAAAACCTCTTTGAGCGGCAAATCCGCGCATTGACAGATCTTGAATCACCGTCTTGACGTTTGGTATTTTGTTAAATTCGTTGCGGAAGTAAGCCATCAAGTCTTCCTGAGTCGGGCGATGCGAAAAAAGTCCTTCCTTAGGACGTTCACCGGGTTTTTTTAGAGTGATGAATAGATTGCCAGTATTGACTTCTCCGCCTTCAAAACCTCCCACGGCTGACATGTAGCGCCGAATCGAGGGGTGCTCGGCTAAAAGCTTTTCGGCTTTTTTAAAGGTTTGGCTTGTGTTTTCAATGGAAGATCCAATCGGAAGCTTCAATCGTGCTAAAAACATACTTTGATCTTGTGCGGGGACAAACTCTTTTCGTACCAGGGGTAGTAAGAATAGCGATCCGATAAAAAACGCGGTGGACAGAAGAAGAACCTTGCCTTTGCGTTCAAGAAAATAATCGAGCCAGACAGAATATTGAAGAGTCAGATTTTTTATTCCGGCATTGAATTTTCTAACCCAGGGATTTTTTGAATCTCCGGTCTCAAGAAATTGCGAGCATCGCATCGGAGCAAATGATAAAGCCTCGATCAAAGAAAGAAATACGGCAACCGCCATGGTGACGCCGAATTGGAAAAAGAATTTTCCAATAATGCCCTTCATGAATGCCACGGGAATAAAAATAGCCATAATGGCCGTGGTGGCAACTATGGCGGCCATGCTAATTTCCTCTGAGCCTTTAAGCGCTGCCGTTTGCTGAGAGGCCCCTTTTTCACGATGACGGACAATATTTTCAAGGACCATAATGGCGTCGTCCACAACAATTCCAATCGCGAGGGTGAGTCCGAGCAGCGTGAAGGTGTTGAGCGTGAAATTAGAGAATTTAAGCACGATAAAAGTTCCAAGGAGCGAAGTCGGAATGGCGAGAAGGATATTCATCGTCGAGCTCCAAGATCCTAAAAAGAACCAGCAGACGAGAGAGGTGAGGAGCGAGGCGAGGATGAGAGAAAAAACAAGCTCTTCGACGGAGTCTCGGATAAACCGGGTGCTGTCAAAATTAACGCCAAGATCAAAATCCTTTGGCAGGGTCTTTTTGATTTCATCAATACGCTTCCAGACTCGTTCAGCAATTGTGACGGAATTTGTTCCGCGTATTTTTTTGATACCGAGTCCGACCGATGTTTTTCCCAGCGTGCGAAACATGCGACGGACATCGGCGAGGCCATCTTCAATGGTAGCCACTTCCTTCAACGGAATCGGACGGTACATGGGCTGACCGCCGCGGTAGTTGATCATGATTTTTTTAAATTCTTCAACGGTCTTGGCTTCACCCATCACGCGGACATTGGATTCGGTCGTTGGAGTTTCAAGTTTCCCCGCAGGCATCTCAACATGCTCTTTTTGAATGGCCTGGATAATGTCATCTACGGTCAATTCATAGGCTTTGAGTTTGCTGATGTTGATCCAAATGCGCAGATTTTGATCCACGTAACCGCCGAGAAAGACTTCTCCCACGCCGGGAACGGTTTTGAATTGATCTTTGAGCTGGCGCTCAACATAATCCATTAAGTCTTTCAGGGAGCGCGTTGTTCCCACGCTGATCCACATAATGGGTTGATCTTCAGGATTGATTTTATTAATGATGGGAGGATCAATCTCGTCAGGAAGACGGTAACGTGCCGCGGCAAGTTTGCTCTGTACTTCCTGCATGGCCGCATCCAGATCCCTGCCCAGCTCAAATTCTAAATTAATATTGGCGGACCCTTGAACGCTGGTGGATGAAATATCCTTGAGCCCCTCAATGCCCATCACGGAATCTTCGATCACATCCACCACATCTGTTTCCATCACTTCCGGTGCGGCACCTTCCCACGTAATGCTGACGCTGAGCACCGGGAAATCAAAATCAGGCATCTGACCTATTCCCATCCCCTTGAATGAAATAAGGCCAAAGATCATGAGGGCCACCATCATCATCCAGGCGAATACCGGGCGTTTTATTGAAATACTAGGCAGGCTCACAGCAGCTCCCGCGCGCGATTTGAAATTGCCAATAGTTTTCTTGAAGCTGATAAAAGATCTCATTGGCTCTTTGACGCGTCTGGTTCAGAGATTCAAGGGCGGAGAGCACATCAAGATTACTGACCAGACTTCGCGAGTAATCCTCCCGCTGGAGTCGGTAATTTTCCTCAGAAGTTTTAAGGGCTTCTTCCAAGGCCCTGAACTGTTTTTGCGTCGTGTTCCATGAAGAATAATTTTTTTTAAGATCCAGTTCAGCCTCTCGCTTTGTTTTTTCGTAAGTCAGCTTGGCTTTTTTCCAATCCGAATAAGCAGATTTTAGTTCACCGACCGCGCCGCCTCCCTGAAACAAGGGAACTTTGACGGTCAGAAGAAGATCCCAATCAACGCTCGCCAGAGAGCCTTCCCGCTGATCATAAGCATTATTATCCAAGGTGATTTTGGGCCATAGTTTGCTTTGGGTGACGATGGTATTTTGAAACGCAACTTTCATGGCCTGTTCCGCGACCTGAACATCAAAGCGATTTTTTACATCAGGAAGGTAACTCTCAAGGGGTTTTGGGGCTTCATGAAGATGAGCGATCTGCTCTAAAGCACGGTCCTCGAGCGAGATGCCGGTTAAAAATTCGAGAATACGCTTTTGGATCATGAGCGTTCCCTGAGCGGAAAGGAGATCGGACTCCAGGCTTTGCATCCGGCTCTTGGCTTCGGTGACTTCACTTAAACGTGAGCGTCCAATTTGTTCACGTTTTTGGAGGTCTCCAACACGGCCCTGAAGCAAATGATAAGTTTTCTCAAGAATTTGGACATCTTTTTCAGAACGTTGAACTGAAAGAAAAGCAGACGTGACATCCATAAAGAGAAGCTGTACGGCACGTTTCTGATCGTAAAGGCGCTCTTTTCTGAGGCTTCCGGCTCCGGCTAAGGCGCCAAGAGATTTAAAACCCTGAAAAACAGGCTGAGAAATGACAAATTTACGGGTACGTGTTTGATCGCGGATCAAACTGGATGTGTCATCGGACGAGGAGCTGCTTGAGGAAGCACGCTGGTGTTGTTGATAAGATTTTGTGATATCAAAATCAACCGTCCCCAGGGCTTGGCTTGTTGCCTGGAGAAAATCTCCCCAGGTGCTTTCTAGCTCAACGCCCTTGATGGCCAAATCCTCGCTGCGTTTAAGGGCAAGTTGATAAGCCTCTTCAATCGTAAGCGGAGGAAGGGAAATCGGGGCTGTCTCCAATTGTGCCGGAGGTTTTTTCGCCATGGCCCAGGCATGGGGGATCGGGGCCATGATGATTAGAATAAAAGCAAAGGGGAACCAATTATTTTTTTTCATTAATTCTTTGAGCCTTTGGATTGGATCAGAGCCCCGTCCATAAAACCAGAAAGATGATTGAGGAATTTATCAATGATAACTTTTTCGTTTTCCGGTAGGGAGGTCAGAGCGCTCATCATAAATTTCAAAATATTAATTTGAGCCTTAAGGACGGTCTTTTTTCCTTTGGGAAGAAGATAAAGTAGGGAGGAACGGTGATCTTCCGGATGTGCCACTTTTTTAAGAAGGTTCTCTTTCTCCATGCGTTTGACAAGATTTGTCATCGCAGGTTTTGAGATATACAGTTTTTCACTTGCTTCAGTCAGAGGGATTTTTCCGTAGCGCACAAGTTGGCTGAGAAGGGAATATTTCGGCATCGTCAGGCCGGTTTGCGTCAGGATGCGGTTATAAAGGCGGATCCACTTCAGATGAATTTCGCGTAGATGAGCAAATGACGGTTTCGCTTTCGGCATAAGGTCCATTTAGTTAATGAGGTTAACTATATTTGATCATAACGGATCAATAAAGAAATGGCAAGCCTGCTTTTTTCTTTAAAAGGAACTGGCTCCGGAGAGGAGAGCGTTGTATATTAACGCCCATGAGAAAACTTGTGGTGAAAGAAAAGGCCCTGCTCTTAGAATATCTTTATCGGACTTTATCGGATACCAAGCGGACCCGAATTAAGGATTACCTTCAAAAGAACGCTATTTCCGTGAATGGGGATAAGACGACCCGTTTTGATTATCCTCTTACCCCCGGTAATGTGATCGAAATTGAAACGGACGCGCGAGTGTTGAAAAACGTTCAGCCAGAGTTCGGCGTTCAGGTCGTTTACGAAGATGATGCCATGATGGTGATTTACAAACCCTCTGGACTTCTAACGATCGCCACGGAGCGAATTCAGGGCGTGAATGCATTTACGTCGGTTAATGAATACCTGAATTTACGGGAGACACCCTCTTTATCGTTAAAACTTTCCGTGAAGAGAAAGGACAAGACGGATTTAGCGATCCGAAAAAAGCAGATTTTTTTAGTGCATCGTTTGGACCGGGACACATCGGGCCTCCTCATGTTTGCCAAGAACGAGTCGGTGAAATTTAAACTCCAGGGTACTTGGGAACAGGTTCAAAAGAAATATTGGGCCGTCGTTGAGGGCACTCCCAAGGAGGAGATGGGGACGATGCAGAGCTTTCTTACAGAAAATAAAATTCTCCGCGTTTACAGCGGACCTAAAGAAGCGGCATCGAAATGGGCGGTCACTCATTATCGGGTGGTTCGTTCCAATGATCAATATGCGCTCCTTGATATTGATCTAGAAACGGGAAGAAAACATCAAATCCGTGTTCATCTCGCGGATCTCAAGCATCCGGTGGCCGGTGACAAGGATTACGGCGCTAAGACAAATCCGGCCGGACGGTTGTGTCTTCACGCGTATTCTTTGCAATTCCCTCATCCGATTACGGAGAAGATGATGGCTTTGGAAACGAAAATGCCGACTGAGTTCGAGAAAATCTTTGCGTGAAAAATTCAGGGCTTGGCGTTTTGTGTTTACTGTTTGTTGGTTGCGCGTCCATCTTTGGCTGGAATATCCACGCTCCCGGCGTGCTCTCCGAAAGTTTTTATCCAAAATTCCAAACGACCCAGAAACGAGTGGCGCTTTATCTGCCGGATCGAGTCCTTTCCTCGATTTCCAAAAACAGGGGTGGGAAATTTGCAGATCCTCAGACTTATTATCTGGGCGAATCCTTTACCCCCATGGTGATTGAAGGATTCCAGCAGGTATTTGACGAGCTCTTATTTTTAGAAGCAGAACCCTCCCCGGCGATTCTCAAGAAGTACAGCATCTCTTATCTGGTCATGATCAATATGAAAGATTTTGGAAATGATGTGACGATGAAGGGGCAGGCTGTTCGCCTCACAACGGAAGTCCAGATTTATGATCAGGAGGCAAAGCTGATCAAGCAGTATGAAGCCCTGGGATCAAGCGATGCACAGAAGATTTTCTCGAAGAAGGGGGGGCCTGAAGTGAATCTTAATGCCGCCATTGAAAATAATATTGTTGTCACCCTTCAATTTTTACAGGATTTTATTCGCGGTGGAAATCATGAATAAAAATTCCAGTCTCAAAAAACTCGTCAGCCTGCTTGTGGCTTGTTTCTTTGTTCCTGTTGTTTTTGCTTCGGAAGTTCCCGATCTAACTCGAACGGACGTACGGATAAGGATGAATCCTAAAACGGGAAAGCCCTTTGTCAGTATCGTGAACGGGGATGCTCCCGACAGCCGCAGGATTTTTTACGGGAACATGAAAAAATACTCGCGCCCTGATTACCGGATGCTGGACTATCACATGAAATCCGGACAGATTCCGTATGACGGCCCTTCCAGCAGTGCTAAAAAAGTTTATGCCTTTGCCGCCACGATGGCAACGGCCGGAGTTTTGGCCGGAACCCTGATTCCTGTCACCGCAGCTGCCGGCGCCGCGTCTGCTGGGTCAGCGGCCGGTTACGGGGCTGCCGGAACCGGGCTGACTGCGGGTGTTGTTTCCACGGCCTGGCTTAAGTCGCGGACGGACCCGCATCAGGATGATTTCAAGCACGATTCTGAAGCCGTAGTTAAAAAGTAAAGGAAAAGAGGGGAGAAGGAAGATGGAAGAGGGAAGAAAAAAAAGCGGTTTTAATCTTCCCTCTTCCATCTTCTTTCTTCCTTCTACATTATGATTTGGGATATCACGATTATCGGAGCGGGAGCTGCGGGACTCATGACCGCCATTCATGCTACGGGAGGAAATCGCCGCGTATTGCTCCTGGACTCGAAAGAACGAATCGGTGCCAAGATCCTGATGTCGGGAGGAACGCGGTGCAATGTCACGAACCTTCAAGTTGACGTAAAGGATTTTCAAAGTGAGCATCCGCGCGTCGTTCGTAATATTTTGTCTGCCTATCCCAGTTCGAAGGCGGTCAATTTTTTTGAATCCATCGGAGTGATACTCGCCCTGGAAGAGGGAGGAAAATTTTTCCCTGAAACCCAAAGTGCAAAAACAGTTCTTGAAGGGCTCCTAAGTGAAGTAAAAAATCGCAATGTCGATTTGGTCACGGGCCGGCGTGTGGAATCGGTGGAGGTAGATCTTGCATCTTTCCATATTCGCGGCAAGGGATTTGAATATGAGTCCAAAACCGTTGTGATTTGTACGGGTGGACTTTCTTATCCGGGAACTGGAAGTGACGGGAAAGGGTATGAGATTGCCCGGCATTTCGGTCACTCGCTCATTGAGACAATGCCTGCATTGACCCCGCTTTCGACGAATGATCCCGATTGGAAAAGTCTTTCCGGTCTTTCGCTTTTTTGCCGTCTTGTTTTAAAAACAGGAGTTAAGGAAAGAGCTTCATACGAAGACTCGTTTCTTTTCACTCACTTCGGATTTAGCGGTCCTTCGGTTTTGGATATCAGCCGCCATTGGCTTCACTGGAAAAAGGAGGAGCCGATTTTGACCGCTAACTTTCTTCCCAAGGAAACCGAAGAAACCCTGCGGGCCACACTTTTGGAAATGACCACCGAACATTTTGACTGGACGCTCAAGCGGTTTCTTTGCGAAAAACTTCCGGAAAGGCTTGTCGAGATCATTTTAAAAAAATCCTCTATCCCCAAAGATCAAAGATTGAAACAACTCAAAAAGGAAGCTCGGGAGGTCTTGATCCGGAACCTGTTTCGAATGCCTCTTTCGATCACGGGAGTTTTTGGGTATCAAAAAGCCGAGGTAACTGCGGGTGGGGTAACTCTGGACGATCTGGATCCTCGTACCTTAGAGTCCAAAAGGCAGCCAGGACTTTTTTTTGCCGGAGAAGTGGTGGATGTCGATGGCCGCATCGGTGGGTTTAACTTTCAATGGGCATGGGCAAGCGGGGTGGCGGCAGCACTGGGAGCCATTCAGAGATTAATTTGACACCCCAATTATTTTCACATACAATTCCAGACGCAACTAGCGACCAATTTGGTTGTGGAGGATTAACCCGAAAGAAGCCCTCTCATTTTGAGAGAGCCGGGGTAGTAAACCGGCGGGGTAGCACGGCAGCGCAGGATAGCCGTGACGGGAAACTTTTGAAGACGCCTTGAAGGATTTTAGATTCTGACTTGATCAGTGTCTAACTCTTTGAGGCGATTTTTTTAAGTGATCCAAGCCGCTCTGAATAAATCAAAAGCTGCAACGTCTATCTACAACAAGCAACCGAACCCCTCTATAGAGAGAGGTGAGGGGGTTTGTAAGACGTTTAACAATTCAATCAACAGGAGATTAAAATGAAGAAGAATATGATCGTGGTATTTGGAGTGTTCATGGCTGTGGCTGTGCTTTTCAGCGGCGTTGCTTTTGCGGATGCAGTTTCCGGAAAAGTGAATGCGGTTGATGCAACGACCAGCACCATTGAAGTGTCTCAGCCTGCCGATGCGGTAACGGGCGTTGCTGTCGAGAGTGTGAAAGTTGCTTATGATGCGGCAACCACATTCACGGGAATTGCAGCGGCTGCCGAACTTAAAGCCGGCGATGATGTCAAGATTGAAGCTAGCAAAGATGAAGCCACCGGCAGCTGGAAAGCCGCTTCGGTTGAGGTTGTGAAGGCTTAAGCTGTTCTTTGAGAGGGTGCAAGATCGCCTAATTTCCTGACCTAGGAAAACGGGAGATGCGTTTTAAGGGTGAACCCCGCAGAAAGCCGAAGGGCTATTGTGGGAAGGGTTACTCTGCAACACTGATTGAATGATCAGTACGTCCTTTTTAGTTTTTTGGATTGTCCGAACCCGTGAGCTCATCCCGCAGGCGTGGCAGAGAAGCCTTCTTTTATAGTCTCGTAAAGAGATCATAAAAGAAGGCTTTTTTTTGTAAACTTCACACCTGCGTCATTGCGGGGTGTACGCTACTGTTCTTTGGTAAACCTCCACTCACCAGCGTCATTGCGAGCGTGGCGAAGCAATCCCGGGTTGTGCGCCCAGAGATTGCCGCGCCCGCCTGCCGGCGAGGCAGGTCGCCACCAAGGAGCGGGATTCCCAATGACAAAAACCGTCAGATTGCAGCGGTCGCTTTGCTCCTTCGTTCTTCGGCGAACGCCCTGCTCAGAATGACAACCTTGAAATAGTCCCTTGGTATTCACGGAGAGGTTTGATAAAATCCACTCAAATATGAGGGCCCTTTGATTACAATTCATCCCGCGGAACAACGTGGACATACTCAGTCTGACTGGCTCGACAGTTACCACACGTTTTCCTTTTCGGATTTCTATGATCCCAACCGTATGAGCTTTTGTTCTCTCCGCGTCATCAATGAAGATCGTATTTTACCCACGAAGGGATTTGGAACGCATGCGCACAGGGATGTGGAGATTATCACCTACGTGCTTTCCGGATCGCTGGAGCATAAAGATAGCTTAGGGAATGGCTCGATGATTATTCCCGGAAAGATTCAAAAAATGAGCGCGGGGACCGGCATTCTTCACAGCGAGTGGAATCCTTCCAAGTCGGACCCGGTTCACCTTCTTCAAATTTGGATCGTTCCTGATAAAAAAGGACTGAAACCAAGTTATGAAGAACATTCTTTTGATCGTGGTGCGCTCCAGGGTAAGTGGCAGCTCTTGGCATCCGGATCCAAAAATCAGAAAGTGATTCATATCCATCAGGATACAGACCTTAATGCAACCACCCTTGAAACCGGGCAGATGATCGACTATGCCTTCAAGCCGGGACGCTGCGGCTGGCTTCAGGTAGCTGGAGGAGACATTACGGTCAACGAAATGCACTTGAAGGCTGGAGACGGCGCCCAGATAAATCATGAAAAAGCTGTTTCGCTGAAAGGGATTTCAGGACCTGCGGAACTGGTTTTATTTGACCTTGGCATAGGTTAAAGGGAATAAAATGGGGAACCACAGGGAATCATGGCGAAAAACAAGCAAACCCATTATGTTCTTCTCTCTTTACTTCCACCTTCTTCCGTTTGAAGCTTTATGATCCTTCTGCGCCGTATTGTTTTATATCTATTCACCCTGATCTATCTCGTATTCTGCCCGCTCACCATTTTTTATGCGTTGGGATTTATGTATCAGCCCGGATCGGAACACGGCATTGTTAAAACGGGTCTTGTCTATGTTTCTACCGTCCCTTCTGGAGCCACCGTTTATTTGAACGACATGCGTTATGAGGGGACAACGCCTTCCGTAATTCGCAATCTAATCCCCGGCTCCTATCAGGTTCGGGTTGAGTTAAAAGGGCATCAGCTCTGGAATCAGGAAGTGCCGGTGGAAGCGGAACACGCCTCGGTATTGGAAAAAATGCTTCTTTTGCCTGAGAGCTTAAAAAAACATTCCCTGGGGGCGCAGTCCTTTGAACAAATGACAGTCATTCCTGGGACTCCCTTTCTTTTGCTTGCTCGCGGCAAAAAAATATCAGAGTGCTTTGTTTATGATCTGAAAAAAAAACTGGAATATCCCCTGTCGGGTCCTTTGTTTGAATGGGAGGACGCCAAGGTTCTTCAAACGCACTTGGTTTCCCGCGCGAAAACGATCGTGGTGAAACTGGAGAGACAAAATGCCCGCCGATTTTACCAATTTGATTTGAGCCTGGAAAATACGCCTAAAGATCTAACCTCTCTGTTTCCCGAAGAACCGAAGAAGATCCTCTGGGATCCGTCTGCCGAAACTCATCTCCTCGTTTTTAAAGATAAGCATTTAAATTATCTGCGCTCCGATAAAAAAACAATTTATCCCAAAGTGGCTGGTAATGTGCAGGGATTTGGTGTGGAAAATAAAAATCTTTATCTGTTGCGAGACGATCATACGTTTGCAGTGATGACCCTGGATGGAAGAAACGAAAAGGCCCTTTTGAAAGATGCTGTTCTGGGAGAATCCCTTTTTGAGGACAAGGGATTCTACGATATTGATGTGCTTTCTCCGGAGTTAATCTTATTTTTGGGTGAGAAAGGAGCATTGATTTCCAATCGATTGCCTTACCGTTTTGCTCACGCGGAGGTGAAGGGTTATGACTACGCTCCTCGACAAAAGAAACTCCTGGTCTGGACACGCTCAGAGATTGGGGTGATTGATTTTTCCAAAGCTGAGGAATCTGAAACGGATGTGTTCGAAAAAGGGCCGCGCCTGATCTGGATGTTTACCCGTGGGAAATCGATTCAAAAAGCAACCTGGATTTACGACGCGGCACACGTGATCTTTCAGGATCAGGACCATCTTGTTTTTCTCGACCTCGAGACCTTTAACAAGGCCGAGACCCATGAACTTCTCCAAATGAAGGAAGACACGGCGTATCACTACACGGATCAGACCGGACTTCTTTATTTTCTGGACCGTGAAAGTGGAAAACTGACGGCTGCCGAACTTTTGCCCAAGAGGGAACTCATCTTGCTTCCTTTCCCCACGCGTCAGGAAAAAACCGTAAAACGAAGGCTGATGATGTTATGAAATTCAATTTTAGCGGGAAAAAATTAACCGGATCAGAACGCGCTATCCAGCGTTTTTTTGAGATCTTGCCTGGGGCCACAAGCTGGTTTATTTTGATCGGGATGACACTGCTTAGTTTCTGGAACCCCATTTTGGCCGCGGTGTTGATTATTGCCTTTGATTTTTTCTGGATCCTCCGCCTTTTTTTCATGACCCTCTTTTTGGTGATTTCCTATTTCCGACTTTCCCTGGAAAAGGAGACGGACTGGATGGCTCGACTTCACGGGCTTAATCATCTGACGGATGCTCTGACGTTCCTGAATAAGGATTTTGGTACACGCAGTCTCCCTCAAAAAATTTCTTCCTGGATCCACCGGAAAGAAATGACGGAGCTTCAAAGAAGCGGCGCTTCCGTTCCTGATTTTAAAAAAATTATCCACTTGGTTCTGATTCCGATTGTGAGAGAGACGCCGGAAATTCTTCGCGACAGTATTTCCAGTTTTCTCAACGGCTATTTTCCTTCCGAACAGATTCTCGTCGTGATCGCGCTTGAGGAACGCGCGACCGAGGACGTGAAAGCGGGTGCCCAGCAGATGGCCCGGGAATTCGAAGGCAAATTTTTTGACTTTAAAGTGATTTTGCATCCCAATCATATTCCGGGGGAGGCGCGTGTGAAGGGGGCTAATGTGACCTACGCGGCTCGGGAAATGACGCGATATTTTGAACAAAAGGAAATCTTGTTTGATCGCGTGATTGTTTCTTGCTTTGATGCGGATACGGTTGTGGACGCGCATTATTTCGGATGCTTGACCTATCAATACATGGTTTGCCCCAAGCGCGAGCGCGCGAGCTTTCAGCCCATTCCGGTTTATCACAACAACATCTGGAAGGTTCCGGGATTTGTGCGCGTGCTGGAAACAGGGTCTTCCTTTTTCCAGCTTGTAGAATCCACGGACCCGGAAAAACTCGTGACCTTTTCCAGCCACAGTATGAGTTTCAGGGCGCTTGTGGAAGCGGATTATTGGCCGGTGGATATGATTTCGGATGACTCGGCGATTTTCTGGAAATGTTACATCCACTATGATGGCGATTACCGGGTTGTTCCTCTTTATGTCACGGTCTCGATGGATGTGGCTGACGCGGGGAATTGGTGGAAGACCATTGTGAATGTTTATCGGCAGAAACGTCGTTGGGCCTGGGGTGTGGAGAATTTTCCGATTGTGATGCGCGCCTTTCTTCAGGCGAAAAAGATCCCGTTTTCCGAAAAGATGGGCCACGGAGTCAAACTTTTTGAAATGCACGTGGCCTGGGCGACTTGGGCGTTTCTGCTTTCTGTGATCGGCTGGCTTCCAGCCCTTTTTGCGGGCCGCGAATTTTCGCACTCCGTGCTTTATTACAGCACCCCCCGCATTACCGCGATTATTTTTGGATTTTCCACCTGTGCGCTTGTCGTCACGATTATCATGAGCCTGTGGCTCCTTCCCAAGCGTGAAAAAAGAGATTCTGTATTCCGGCGACTTGGATTCGCTCTTCAGTGGGTGTTTGTTCCCGGTATTTTTACTTTTCTCAGCACTTTGCCGGCCCTCGAAGCCCAAACGCGTTTGATGCTCGGTGCCTATATGGAAAAATGGGGCACCGATACGATGCAGCGGCCTGCTGTATTTTCCAGTCCAGCGCCGGGAAAGCAGTAGGCAGTCGGCAGTAAGCAGTAGCCAGAAAGCAGTCGGCAGTTAGCAGGAGGCAGTCTGCACTAAGAATATTTTTTGAGATTCGTCTTTTCGAATTAAGTTTTTAATCTTTGTTTTCTGCCTACTGCCTCCCTGCCACCTGCCGACTGCTTTCTGCCTACTATTTCTCTTCCGTGATCACGAATGTTAGCGATTGCCACATTGCAATAAGAATCCCTTCATAACATCTTGAAACTCATGGCTTTGCGTGATATTTTGCCCTAGTTTTTATCGCTACCAATAAGGGAAGTATTATCGAAGTGACTTCTACACGCTCCTATTTTTATTCACGGAAATTTCCAAGAAAATTAATTGCATTTCTGACTGCACTTTTCTTCGTCCTTGAAAGTTTTTTTGTAACCCCTCAGACTTGGGCCGCCGCTGTTCCTTTCGAAGTTCAAGTACCTGCTTCCCTCGATTTAAAACTTTCTCCTGAACTCGGGACAATTGAATCTCTCAAAACCGGTTCTGGACCGCTCATCATTCATATCCAGGAAGCACACGGCAATTATGAAACTCAAAAAAAAATCCAGGGTATTTTGCACTCCCTTCACTCTCAGTACGGAATCGATCGCATTTTGCTGGAAGGCACTGCCTTTAAACTCCACCCAGAACTCGCCCGGTTTTATCCTGAAAATCCCGCACTGAATGAGAAAGTCCTTGAGGCGCTTGCCAAACAGGGAATCGCAATTGGTCCCGAACTTTTTCTAGCCAAAACTCCGGAGGCCGAGGCGTACGGGATTGAGGATGTTAAACCCTACGTTGCCAATGGCGTTGCCTTTAAAGAAGTCCTGATTCAAAAAGAGAAAACCAAAAAGTTCCTCTCACTTCTCGATCAGCAGATCAGAGCCTTCAGTGGAACCTACCTGAACGATCCCCTCCGGCGTTTTCTAGATCGCACGGCCTCGTTTGAGAATCATCCGGACACCTTGAATGATCCGCTGAATATTTTGAAGCTCCAAGCAAAGGAAAATTTGGCGCTTGACCTCGAAAGTCCGCTTGCTCAGTTTGACTGGCCGCAGCTGGTGCGTTTGAATGTGCTCGCGGAGATGGAAGGGAAGTTTGAAGGGGGAGCATTTGCGAAAGAGAAGGAAGCATTTCTTAGAGCAATCAAGGCTTATACGTGGAAGGAAGAAGGAAGAGGGAAGAAGGAAGAAAAAGAGAGAAAGACTTCTCTTCCTTCTTCCATCTTCTCTCTTCTCTCTTCTGAATTTTCCACTCCCGCCCCCCCCAATCTCGAAACCCAAATGGAATCCCTTGTTTCTCAGCTTCCGAGCGATTTTGATTACAAAGCTTATCCCAACGTCAATCGATTCATTGGTCACAAGCTATTAGCCGCAGAGTTAAAAGGAGATGCGCTGCTCAAGGAAATCGAAATACTCACGGCTAAGATCACGGACAAGCTCGCCAAGACGAAGGAAGAGAAGGAAATCGTTGAGCTTTTGAAATCGTACAAATTGCTGAAGAAGTTATTTGCGCTGGAGTTAACGGCGGAAGAATATGAGCAAGTGGTAAGCCGTCGGCAGAAGGCAGTCGGCAGTAAAGAGCCGGAGAAAGGCAGTTCTGCCTACTGCATACTGCCTACTGCTTTCTTGTCCCGATTCGCCGCTCTCAACCATGAAAATCGCATCAAGGACTTGAATTTTCGAGTGGGTTCAAAAATTGACGCTTTGTACGAAAAGGCGCTGGAGTTTTACCGTCTCGCCAAAGAGAGGGACGGAATCATGATTAAAAATATCGAGAAAATCCTTCGGTCTGAAACCCGAAATCCTAAACTCGAAACTCGAAACAAATCAAAAATTCAAAATCAAAAATTCGAAACGACACAGAAAAGCAGTTCCGTTTTAGATTTGAATCACTCGAATTTTGAATTTATTTCGGATTTCGGATTTAGAGTTTCGAGTTTGCCGAAGGCGGTGGTGGTGATTACTGGCGGTTTCCACTCCAAACCCTTTGCAACCTACTTCAAAGATCACGGCTACAGCTACGCGCTCATTACTCCCAAAATGATTTCTACGGAAGGTCGCGAGACTTATGTGGATTTTATTCTTAAGAATTTTTCTCCAGCCCAGACTTCAAATTTTAAAATTGCACCTAGGGTCATGTCAACACCCTCCGAACTCCTCAGCCTTGGTTTCGGATCAAAAAATATTCAGAGAATGCGATCCGAGGTGAGAGGAATTTCCAAAAAAGACTACGAGAAATTGGCACACGATGCTCGAGATCCACGTGCGCGCCGAGGCTGGGTCCAGCCAAAGACTTCTGTAACGGGCAGACGGTATCACCGCCGGGGAATCGGCCAAGCGGCTTTCCGAGACCGCTCTCAAGTTCGCTCGGAGCTCAGGACTCAAGGATCTGAACATTTGCTGGCAGATCGAATGACCAAAGCTTTGCTTCAAGCCGATCCGGATATATCAGGTCAGGCTGGTTTAGATGTTGCTCATATCAGGGGATCAGCGTCTGCAGGTTCGATTCTGAAGGCTTTAGAAACTTTGAACACTGAAGAGTTTAAGGCCCTTCGATTGGACCTTAAAGAAAAGTTCGAGCAACAGCTTGCAACGTTTGTGGCTATCAAACCTCATGCGCTTAAGGAAGAGGCTGCCCTTATTGAGGGATTTGTCAAAGCAGGATTTACGGTTCACCTTGGACCCCAGGTTCAATTCGACGAAATCAAAGCCCGTAATTTTTACCGGGCGCACGCCTTTGAACCTTTTTTTATTTCGCAGCTGCTTCCCGAGATCACAAAAGGCCCTGCCCGCATTTTGATTCTCGAAAGGGCGTTAGGAAATGCCGTGGCGGAGGCCCGGAAGGTTGTGGATCAAATACGAAGTGACCGGGGAGTGACGAATAAAGATCCGCAAAATTATGTCCACGCCTCTGATGACGGCGAAGAGGGATCTGCCTGGCGTGAATCTGGAATCGCGGTTTCAACCTCGGAAGAAATTATGGAAAATATTTCTCAGGCTATTGAGGCGTCAGCTCATCCTTATGATCAATTAAAATCTGCCCAAAGTCTTGTTGCGATAGGTCAGGTTGACCCTCAAGGAAACGGGCGAAAACTTTTAGAAGGTTTGAAAGTTCCATTCGGTTTTGATTGGGAGCGCGATTCTGTAGCGGCTAAAAAAATCTTAGAACGTGCTCTCGTCATTCCACAAAAACGATCTGAATTAAGGAAACCAGAAGCAAGGCAGGTAAGAAAGAGTAATCTGCAGAGGGATCAGAGTCCAGCTTTGGCTTTGAGGCGGTTGACATCGGTAGGACGGAATATTTTATCTTTAGGATCTTTATTCATTTGGATTCTCCGTCAAATTCCAACGTGGTTTTCAAGCCTTGTTACGCGGCGAAATAATTCCGGGACTGCAACTTTCACGGCATCTTCAACACCGATTAACCTTGATTCAATCCGATCAAATCTTTCATCGGCCGCAGCTCTCCACTCGCAAAACCCGCGGACTTCACCGGCAATAACGCTTATACCCGATCTCAGTGATTCAAGTAAAGTTCCCACTTCTGTTGGTGTGTACATTTTATTTTCATCGTTGTTTAGCATGGTTCGATCCTCCCCTATTTTCAAATGGGGGCGTAGTCTACTTTCACTTCAAGGAGCTGTCAATATTAATTTTAGTCAATTTTTAATTCCTTATGAATTATATTTAAGAGCTGGTCGCTCCGAGGTGCGGCAGGGATGGAAAGACACTTTGTTTCAGTTTGGACAAACCGTTGATTTATCATCCGTTTCAGGGGAACGGATTGCATCAGTTTGGAATCTGAGCACTCATTATGCACTTAAGTTTAGCACGACCCTGAAGCAGCTTGGAGAAGGCGCGATTTTTCGACTATTCTTGGATGATCTGGATAGAACTGACGTTATCTTGGAGCAGGCTAGAGCTGGGGGAATTACGGACGCTGTTCATTTCAGAGAATTTCAGGATCCTGCCCTCCGCTTGGCTGCTATGTCCTATCTTGTTACCGGAACGGTGATGTCGCGAGAAGAAATGATCAGGCGGTTTGACAGTAAAAGGCGTACGAATCAGGATGAATATAACCTTGCAGGAGCACAAGTAGCCTTGGATACCATCCTGAACGCATACCGGGATGAAAATTCATTTGTATTTAATGACCATCAAGTAAGAGCTTTCGGATTGGAGTTGCATCAATTGAAAGGAACAGAGCTGAACCCCAGTTTCGCCAAAAGACTTCTTAGCCGCGCCCTGCATATCGTCCTTGATCCAATACCCCGCTCTGAACTTCGGATGACGGGAACGCCGAAGCTGAAGAACATTATTCCGACCCCGACTTTTTTCATGAAAGACGCAAAGGGAAAAATCATTGTGAAGGAAGCGGCGGTGAGGGCTCACATGAGATATCTCAAAGATACGTTGCACGGCGAATACATCCTCCCAGCCGGAGCGACGGGGGAATTCCAGAAAATGAATCCGGAGTTGAGACGCAGTGCGATTGAGATTACCACTCGCGAAGCCAAGGCCGTCGGACTTATCACCTTTACGAATGTGACGGGAGATGATGAAGAAGAAACCATCGGAAATGCGCTGGCCGCTCAAGCGGCAGGTGCGAATTTTCTTGTGATTGCGGCGCTTTATTTTTTGGAGAAATCGTCGGACATCGAAGCCTTTATCCCGAAGATGAGAGAGCTCGGTGTCACGCTTCCACTCGCGCTGTACAATAATCCCGGGCTTCCCAAGATTCAGGCTTATGACAGTACCCGCGAAAAGGAAATTACTTCCGATGCTGTAGGGGATTTATATCGAAAAGAATTGATCTTTGCCATCAAAAATTCCGGAAGCGCAAAACTGACCGAAGAATATATCAGGACCGGAACCCCGACCTATATTGGCGATGAAAGCGCGCTGGACACGGCTTCCAAAATTAGAGGCGACAAAGGCGAATCGCTTTACGGCCTGGTCGGTTCCTCGGGAAATTTTATGGCAATTTTCCAGCGCATTGCGGAAACCAAAAACGACGAAGTTCGGGCCGCGCTCCAGGCAATCATCAATAAGATTCGGCCAACCCTGATTGCACTTAATTTAGATCCGACTCGCGGCCCTCCGCATAAAATTGCTCAAATTATCAAATATCTGCTTTCAAAAAAAGATCCTGTGATGAGCGATGATGTTTCACTGGACGGCACCCCCGCGCTTACAGAAGAGGAAATTACGGCCATCAATGCCATTCAGCCTCTTCTAATGACTTTTCCTGAGATTCAATTTCAGACGAATGTTGAGTCGCCGTTTATGAAGCTGGAAGGGGGCGATTCTATCGACTTAAGAGGATTGGTAGGACAGTTGACCGAGTTTCGGGATCGCTTGATAGAAGGTTTGGGGAAATGGGGGAATAAAAAATTATTTATTGGAGTCAGTTTTCAGAAAAAAGGCGACAGAGAAATCGAAATCTATGACACGACTTCTCAGGGCCTGATCGCGACGATCAACGCTACTCACTATAAAGTTGGGTTTAAACTTATCGCCGAAACACTGAATCCTTATCTTCTGCCGCAAAATTTCTCAGCGCCTTCTGCTCCAGCTCCCGCCACTCGTTTGGATTCCGCAGGCCCTTCAGTTCCGAACGCCGCCGTCACCGAATACCAAAAACTTTTTAATGACCTTACGGGGTCGCTTGGAAGCGGTTGGGATATTACAAGTGAGAATGGGCATTGGCTCAAAATTGCAGTTCCTCAGGGCGGGACGACGGATCCAGCGAATCCTGCCTTTGTCGGCTTTGCTTTGAATTTTGAGCGCGAGATCTTGTTTGGCTGGGGTACGTTTCGTGTCCACTTTTACCCTAAAGAGGGAAAACTTGCCGGTATTGTTTATCGCGAAGGAAAATTTTATGCCGTGGGAGATTTTGCTTCGCAGGATCAAAACCAGATCTTTGCCTTTTTAAATATCGAGGAATATCGTGCAGCTTCTCATAGCTATACCGAACTTGCGTTCCTTTCATCCCGGCGCTCGGAATTGCGGATGAATCGACATGCTTTTCTTAAAAAGGCTGCCGTGGTAGCGACGGGGATATTATTTCTACCAAAGACCCCATCATTGGCGGATTCTCCTCGTGTTTTACCTCCCATCCGGCTGATACCGAGTTTGAATCCTTTTCAGCCAGAACTTGATGGTTTGATTGACGCTGCCGAAAAAATAATTCCACGAAAGTTGGGTGCAGGTTTTCCGGTCATCAGGCGTATCCAAGAGGGCGAGTATCGTGCAAAAATTTTATTTTTGAGCGGAAATCTTTCTTGGGATCTTAAACACCTGAAGCAGATGCTGGCGGACTTCTCCGGGCAAAGTCTTGCCAAACCCGAGGATTGGCTGATCCTGCCCGAATTTTTACGGCATTACCAGAATGTGACACTGGAAAACTTCCACGGACTTCCCCACGAGGTGGCTATTCTCTTGGCTCAAGCAAAAAGAATTCCTATGCAAGACCCCTTTGTCTCTATCCTGCAGCCAGAAACAGTCCGGAAAATCCTTGCCGAAGCCAAACGCCGGAAGCTGGACCTGAGCCGCGAAGAAATCCTCGCGTACCTTCTTATTTCCTGGACGCAGGGAATGCATCCTGTTTCCTTTGGGAATAATTCTGTGGCTCTTGCCATCCAATTTTTAAGGGATGCCTGGAAGAAGGAAAACGATGCTCCCGGTGTTCAAGAGCTTTATGAGGCGGCGGTTTCGTTTGTGAAAAAAATGAATGATTCCGAATTTAGGGTAAAGATGAATCGGATTAATAAACTCAATGCCGAGTTTCTCCAAAAAAATCCCAAAGCCAAAGACAACCTCGCTTGGGAGTGGGGAAAGCATTACCTTGCACTGGGGGAAACTAAATCTTTCACGCGGGAGGAGCTTTTAGGGCATTGGGTGATTCATACGGCCCTGCAGCAATTTAACGGGAAAATTCCTGACTTTATGGAGGGGATGATCATTCTTATGGAGAAGGGCTGGAAGGCAGCTGGAGTTTCCTACGAAGAACTCCATCGAGGCTTCCTTGGGTGGATGCCCAAAATTGGCCAGAGAGATCTTTCCCTGAAATCTAAAGCAGCGGAAGAGCTTGTCCTGGAGACATACTCACGCTTGACCAAATCCAGCCTCGCAGCAACTTTATCCCGAAGCTCGGCGAAGAACGTTATTGCTCTGCTTCATGCCCCGCCGGAGGCACGTGAGGGCATTGAAAAAGTTTTTCAAGAGCATTTGCAGCGATTGTCTTCCCAGCGTCCGGAATTGCGTTTGGGGGCCCCACGTTCCGAATTACGACAAAACCGGCCGCCCTTTGGATCGTTTCACGAGTTTGTGGAAAAGCATGCGGTGAAAATAGAGACTCAAAACAGCTTGATGGTATATGTCGGGAAAGGAAAGGGGAAGGAAGATTCCAAAGAAATGACGGAGTGGGCGGCGGCGCGTGCGCTGATTGACGCGAATATTGCTCACAATAAATTATTCGGTGTAGACGGTCAGAAAAAGCGCTTTGTCGCGGTGTTTGCAACGGGAAGTACCATGATCGGTATTTACAAAAAAGTAATTATTCTGGCCGATCAGCATGAAGAAAAAGAGGGGATTGATTTTTCTACCGCGCGTTCTTACAACCTCGATGAAAATGGGGGGCTCGCCCCGGACCACCCGCAAAGCTACCGCTATTTCATGAACCACCACTTGTTTAACGGGTTAACCGAAAGAATAAAGGAGAAAGCGTTCAGCCTTGATCACACCTATGTTTTTCCCGGAAATTTACCGCCAGCGGAGTATCCCGCCGAGTTTGAGCGCGTTCATAAAGAAATCGAGAGTTATGGAGGAATTGATTTTCTTTATCTGGGAAGCGGAGAGAACGGCCATTTTGGATTTGTGGAACCGCCTTATTTGATTAACCTCGATTTTGCTGAGTTTCTTCTTAAAAATCCAAAGCAATCGCTCGATGCGCTTTTTACTGAGAAGCCGGATGAATACCGTTTTCTCCGGGATTCGAATGATTTCATCCTTGAGAAAAGTATTCAGGGCGACTCTCGTGCGCTTACCCAACGCATTTTGGATTTAAGAAACCAGATCCGGGGAGCCCTTCATGAAGGACTTGAAAAAGGAGGAAGAAATGGCGATATGGCTCAGGATTTTCGGACTGCCCGCGGAAGATATTATGAGGAGGAAGCGTCGAAAAAAAGATTCAAACTTGCGGCCAAGTGGTATCACACCAATTCGTTTCCGGTTAAAATTAAAGCGGCTTTAAAAAAATACGGTCGCCGCCTTTTACACGAACAGATGACGACGATTTATTTTAAGGAGGGCTCTGTATTGGAGAACCTTCGAGAGCCGATGGAACTACCAACCGTCCAGTTTAAGACATTGAAGGAGCTTTTTGCTACCCCGGCCAAGCTCTCCTTTCTGAATGCCAAGACGCCCATTGTGAATTCACGTCTGGTCGAAAATTTTGATACCGTTCCGCTTTGGGCTCCCACCATGGATGGCGGGCTTGTCTTCAGTGCCAAGAAAATTATCCAAGTGATCACGGGGCCTATGAAAACGGATGCGGCCTTGAAGATTGTGACAGGACCGGTTTCTCATGATGTCCCCAGCTCCTATCTTCAATTAATGCAACCCGGATCTACAATAATCCTTCTCGATCAAGCCGCCGCGCAAAAAATCCTTCTCTACCAAGCGAGCCGTTCGGAAGTGAGAGGGGACGTATCCAAAGGGGCTTCCGAGGAAATAATAGCGAAAAGTGTTTCGGTGCTTGAAATGTTGGATGCTAATTTTCGCTTGGTCCAACGGGCGAATGAATGGCTGGTTCATAATAACGAGCTGTTTCCAACGAAGTTGCTAAGATTCAAATACATGCATCCTATCAAGGGCGGAGTTAATATGGCTCAGCGTCAAAAAGGCAGATGGCTGGCCCCAGAAATTACTCAGGGATTCCGCCGTGCCAAAGCAGAATGGGAAGATGGAGTTCCGAAAGAAATTTTCGAAATCCTCCCCTCCCAAAAGCTCAATCTGGATGCCTTGCTTGAAAATATCGAAGCGTTGTTTTCAAGGAGATTTTTGAGGAGTTCTTCCGCTCCAAAATGGTTCAAAGAATTCAGCGAAGTTGTCAAGGCGTCTGCAGACGAAAAGATTGTTGAGTTGGTTAGCGTTGAAAGATCGAGCGAGGATGAGGCTAAGAGAAAAGTGGCAGCTGTTCTGCTTAAAATCAAATTTGATTTACTCGGAATTGCCCAAGAGAAAGCCATCCAGGCATATAGAGCTTTTATGATGAACGACTATGAAAATGCGGCTAAATTCATAAAGGAAGCTCAAGAAGCGAGCGATGAAGGACAAGCTAAACGCTTAAAGCGTCCTCCGCAGGAACCTCTTTATAATAAGGACGAGGCAATCAAAGAGGCTTTCAAGTCCGCTCTTAAAGCCCTCGAGAAACTCCAAACCCGTTCGGAAATGCGGAGCGTGTCGATTCCAGATGCGGTGGAGGGACTGAGGCCTGCGATTGCGGAAACGGAAGAGGTTTGGGGCGGGCCAATGTGGAAAAAAGACGAACTGTTTGATTTTCTAAAACAAAGTCTAGAGCCGGGCCGTAATCCCATTCAAAATAAAATAGTTTCGATTTTTGTTCCCCGGGCCGTGGTTCCCAATGAAGCACGGATGGGTCTGACTCCGGCCGGCGTTAAAATCCTTCGAAAGCTTGAAGCCCTTCTGCGAAAAGTAGATCCTGAAATTCAAATTAAAATTTATGTGGAAGAAGGTTCGGGAGTTAACCGCGACACGGGTGAGACTTATTATTCTGATTTTAATTACAGCCTCGAAGGAGCTGTTGTGTTGCCTTATGGAGTGTTTGTTGACAAAGCGGGTGCAGTGGGGCCTCATAAAATCGTGGTCGATATTAAGGAGCCGCCGCCAAGCGCGTTTCCCTTTCTTAAAGACGCTGTTTTATTTACGTTCCTGCATCCTGCGAGTTCTAAAAAAATGACTCAAAAACTGCTTAAGACTGTGAGAGCCGGCTTTGCGTATGAGAGTATTTTTTTTAAAAACCAACGTCAAGTCGCCAAAGTTCCAATTTTGGATCCGGCCAGCCGCGCGGCAGGTAAGGCAACGGCGGTTCGTTATGCATCGCTTGTCAAATACCGAAAGGATCATCCAGCCAAGGAGCTCACGGGTTTGGCTTGGCTCGCGGATAAGATCAAATACCTGTTTCTTTTCGTTTTTACTTTTGGAAGGGTGAGAATTTCAGAAAGTGATGAGGTTGAGATAATCTTCCGCGAAAATATGAATTTGAAATCGCTAGAGGAAATGAAAAACCTCCAAGGAATTCTGGACGGAAAGACGGTCACCATCTTGGGCGGAGGAATTGTCGCTGAAGAAGCGATGCTTTATTTGTCTGGGTTCGGAGCGCGGGTTTATGTGACAGAGGTCGAAGAAGGACGCAGACAGGAATTAGCCGAACTCATTTCGGGCAAGGAATTGCAGGAAAAGATTACGGTTTTGACCCGGGGAAATCCTAAGCAGCCGATTGAATTCGAGACAAAAATTAGAGACGCTCTTGAAAACTCCAATGCAATCATTGGAACCATTTCCATTCCTGGTGCCCGCACGCCTATTGAAATCACGCGGGCTCTCTATAAGAAACTAGTGTCTAAAAAAACGCTGGCAGTGCGAGACGAGAGTAACCATCCCGGAGATGGTCAAGCTAATGCTGAGTTTGCTCGCAAATTGGAATTTGTCGGCGTGCCTTCGATCGATCAAGGCGGGGATATTGAGGGAGCGCGTCCCGCAAAATTTAAACACGGATGGCTGCGTGACTGGTTTGGAGTGATTTGGTTTGCGGTGACCAATATACCGTGCGCAGGAGATCCCAGAGAAACTTCTGAAAAAATGCAATTGGCCAAGATGACCTACCTGACACTGCTTATTCTAACAGAATTGATGGGTGAGAAATTTTTGCTCCAGGTATTTCAGAAATTTCCGGAAATGAAACCGGGGATGGTGATGCTGCGCGGACATTTGACGAATGCCAAGGTCGCTGCTGCTCTTCGTCTGCCGTTTGTCGCGCCGGAGCCCCTCATCGGCTCTCCGGTTCGCTCCGAAGTGCGGTCGTTGAATACCACGGGGGCGATTCCGGATGCCGTTCGATTTAGCGACTTCCTTCTAAGATTGTTGCCGGAAATCACGAAATCTTTTTCCCGCCGCTCGGAAGTACGTTCTACCGGAGTGACGAAGCAGGATATGGCTCCCCTGATTTTTTCCAAATTGCTTAAAGGATTTGTGCACAGAACCCAAGCCGAAGCGGGTGACGGAGCGGTTTCTTACTCGGTGATTCCGGAGAGGGCTGAATTTACGCGCTGGCTGAATATTCAGCAGGCACGAGCCAGTGAGGAATTGATTTTGAAGGGACTGCAAAGCATGGAACGGGCTGGGGTTTATCTTTATGATGGAATCACGTTGGAAGAGCTTGAGAATCAACACAAATATTATCTGGGTCATGCAACGTCGGTGATTCTTATGACTCTTGGAGCCGCACTCGGGTTCTGGCGCGTGTTAGAAAACCAGTCTCTCGAAAATGTTCAGCTTGAAAAGCTTGGTCTGGCTACAAACCAGCTTGATTCCTTCGCAGTTTTTTTAAGGTCTTTAGGGGAAATCTTTAATAAACAGATTTTGCCTACGGGAATTCAAGGGCGTGCATTAGCTGAACAAATGAATGAGATACTTGCGCGAATGGGGTCTCTGACGCGGTTTGATGTGAATGATCCCATTCACCCGCTTCCTTCTCCGCTGAAAAAAACCCCTATGCCAGAAACGGCGGCGGTTATTAGTCCTGTGATCCGCATTGAACTTAATGCTGAAAATTATCGCGGTAAAACGGTTCGAGAATTTCTGGATGCATATAGTCCGAAAATTATGTCACAGCTGCCCGAAGGTTCTGAGTTGTACGGATTTAATACTGTGAATATTGCAGGAAGGATCGTATCGGGTGCTAACAAGCTTGAGTACCAAATCACGGGAAAGAAATTGGTTTTTTCCTATCCAAATCAAAAGGCACGCTCCGAAGTGCGTAGCCTGTTAGCCCGCGAACCGGTGCACCCGTTAACCAGTATACCGGGCATGGACGACGTGAGTTTTTTGACACTACTTAAAGGATTTGATCGCCTCACGCAAGCGGAAGCGGGTGAAGGAGCCGTTTCTTACTCTGTGATTCCGGAGAGTCCTGACCTTACGCGTTGGCTCAATATTCAGGAGGCGCGATCCAGCGAAGCTTTGATTTTACACGAACTGCAAATTATGGAGCGAGCCGGGGTTTATCTTTATGATGGAATAACACGTGAGGAGCTTAAGTATTATCTGGGGAATGAAACGGCGGTGATTCTTATGACTCTTGGAGCCGCGCTTGGGTTCTGGCGTGTTGCCAAAGGGTCGCGTTTGGAAGATATTCAGTTTAAAAAACTTGGTCTTACCACAGAATACATCAATGCCTTTGCACTTATTTTGCGGAGAGATTTGGCGCGTTTAATCTCTGATATTGGGATAAACAGGGACGACGGTCAGTACCAAGTGGGAGAATTTTTTTTATATACCAATACAAAAAAAATAAAAGGTGCGGCGATTCAGGACATCATTAACCGATCTACGGGGTACTTATTTAGCGCGCTTTTGAAAAAAAGAATAAATCTCCATGAAGAGTTTTCGATGAGAGAGCTTGTCAATCTTCCGGATTTTCCTCTGGGGCATTATTGTTTAATCCGTCTCCTTTTGGCGGGTCAAATTCTGGAATACTGGAAAGTAGAAGCGTCTTCGATAAACAATTTTTCAATCCGCCTTTTACCTGCGGGGCTTGAAATACTTGCTGAACAATCGTTCCAGCAATCTGCGCTGAGGGAGTCTGTCGCACGACCCGAGTCTCCTCAGTCGAGACCATCTGAAATAACAACAGTGGCAACCCCGGCGCCTGTCTTTGCGTTTACGCCGCTTCCTCCTAAGCCTGTCCAAATACCTTCTGCGGCGAAACCGGCTGTTAGCAGCAATGTCATCCGCATTGAACTTAATGCTGAAAATTATCGCGGTAAAACGGTTAAAGAATTTCTGGATCAACATCGTCAAAAAATTATGTCACAGCTGCCCGCAGGTTCTGAGTTGTACGGATTTAATACTGTGAATATTGCCGGAACGATCGTATCGGGTCATCACAAGCTTGATTGCAAAATCACGGGAAAGAACTTGGTTTTTTTCTATCCAAATCCAAAGGCACGCTCCGAAGTAAGAACGGTATTGTTTGATGATAATTTTCAATTTTCCAAGAGGCCTGAGGCGGATGTCGCTGCAGAAAAGCAGTATGCCGACGCCAAGATCGAAGAATTTAAGACTGTGGTTCAAGCTCAGTTTGGTCAATCGGGTGCAGCCGTGCATGCTAAAGTCAAGGAAGCCACTGACGCTTGGCTTAACTTGATCAATGAATTTGTGAAGGACCTCGAACCCATATCCGTTGATGATGAAGGAGATCCTCTCTATAAGCGTAATGGCACTTATTTACGGATTATCACCTTTGACATTCGCCCGAAGAAACTGTATCAGTTTTATTGGGAAAGATCCAACCCTGAGGGCGAAGCAGACCCTTATGAGAGATTTGATTTTTTTGATGTTGCTATTCAAAACGGAGTTATCATTGATTTTTTTCCGTTCACTGATGTGGAGATTATCCGTGGTGAGGGGGGGAGAGCATCGCGCCAGGACCTAGCTATTTTAGGACAGGGAATTAGTTTTATTGATTTTGAGAATGAAAAGCGAAAAGAGGGGCTTTTTTCTGATCTCCACGCGAAATTGGTGGATGAATTTCAGAGAATAAAGAGCCTGCGGGATGATCGGGGACTAGATGTTACCTCGTGGCCAACAGGAAGGGAACCAGATGCTAAGCTCACTCAAATTCGAAGTCGAATCATAAATTTAAAAAACCAACTCGTTGAAAGGATTGTTTTTCAGGAGGTAGAAAGTGCTGGGCGTATTTTATCCGCATCCGATCGAGAATTTAATTCAGCGGTTGATATTGCGGTTCTGATGGGCACGATCATCAATCGCTTTCGAAAACTCGTGATGCAAGCACAAGTTCAATCTCTAGATGACTTAAGAAAATTAGCCTTTGATATTGCCCCCGAACTTGCGCGTTCGGAAGTGCAAAAAGGGTTAGCCGGTGAACAAGTGCGCGAGTCAACGGGTTTAAATCCCGGGCACGCGATTACCCGGTCACCGGCTAAGCCGGACCGTCGCTCGGAATTGCGGAATAATCTGGTGCAGGAATTTCAGGTTATTTACAAGGGGCAAAACACAGCAGTGACGGTTCGGGAGATGAATCTTGAAGATCTGGAATCAGGTGAGCATCCGCATTTTGAAAGCGCTCCGCTCTCACAATTACTTAAAACCACCTGGATGAGTCGAGGGAAAGACGGTAGAGATCAAACGCAGGAAGCGTACGTGAATCGAAACGGCCAAGTGTTTTTGGAAAACGAATACGGTCTCCAGTTATTGGCAGAAAAGGAAAGAGGCGGGAATAAGGGGGATAGTAATTTTGGCAGTATGAGGCAAGATAGGGAACAAGGATTTTTTCAGAGTATTTTGATTCGTGAAGCCATTATCCTTCTCACCAATCTCCGGGAACCTCCGAAGCCAAAACAGGTTGCTTCTGCCCCTGAAGTTGTCCATCGGAAGTATTCGCCTTTTGGTTATCGTGGAGGAAGCGCTCCGAAAGTTCAGCGAAATTTACCTCAGCCGCAAAAACCAGAACCTGTCATTCAAGCTCAAGCGGCAATGCTGGAATGGTTTGACGAAGCAGAGAATCGGCACCGGCGTGTCGTGCTCATCACAGACCGCGGCAAGTACCCGGTTGCTCGTGAAGGAGTTTTTGGAGAATCCTCTCCGCGTCCGAAAGTTGAAACAAATTTTGTGTTTGACCAGGATCGGATGAATCAGCCGGACGATCTTGAAATGCTTCGGGCCCTTGATCTCCAAACGTCAATTATCAAAAAATATATTGCCCCGAAAGTATTTGCGGCTGCTCCGCCAGCTCCGAGTCTCGCAGCTGTGGCCGCGGCTCCACCCACAAACCCGAAGCCCTGGCAGACACGTTTAGCTGCAACTTATGTATCCCAACGCGAGATGGAGGCAGAGCTTTCTGAAGAAGGGCGTTTCTCAGGAGCTTATACGAAAGAGGGAATGTTCAGGTCGTCAATTTTTCATGGGAAAGATTTCCAGGAGGGAGTGTTTGTTGAGGGACGCATGAGAGAGGGAAGGCGCGGCGCATTAAAAGAAGCCGGCTTCAACGGAGTCTTCCACCGGGAAGGCGAATTTTATGTGGGAATTGAAATGCAAATTGATTCAAAGACGGCGCTCATAAAACCAGAAAAGATTCGTGCCATTATTCAAAAGAAGGATGGCTGGTTTGTTGCCTGTGAAATTCCCTTGATGCTTTATTCTGACGCCGCCAATTCCAAATTTTTTTCTGATTGGGCGGATATTATGGCGAAGGCGCTTCGCAAACTCGTGCGTGAACATCCACTGGAAAATCAGCCTTATTTTGAGGGCAAGTTACAAGAAATCTTTCCTCCGGCAGTGATGCTGCCCTTTCCGGAGAGTATGTCTGCCCGCCCGCAGACTTTTCCGGAACAAGTTGTGAGCGACGCGTCTACGATCGAAATTGCTCCCGGATTTTTTGCATTCATCCACGCCGAACCTCAGGGAGGAGAATACGATCCTTGGACTAGAAGGAGAATTCGGCCAACCCATTATGAATATTCTGTCCGATTCAAGGATCATTTGTCTCGCGCGGTAGAAAAAAAAGGTTACAACATAAGAGACCGCAGGGAAACGGTTTTGGGTTATCAAGTCACAATAAAGCCGGGAGATAATAATTCTTCTGCCAAAGTCTCAGCAGTCAAAACTGTGGGACCGGTCGAGGTTCAGCTTTTGGTGGATGGCTCAGAGAAACAGCCAAAGAGGGAAATTCCACCCATAAAGATTAGTTCCCTTCAAGTGAATCGGTCCAATCCCCAGGATGCTTCCATTTCTTTGGAAGGGAAAAGCATCGCAATAGGCGAGACACAACAAATTGGGCGTTTTGACATTTATTTTAAAGGCTATGCCCAATCAACTATCGAAGGCGTGCCGCCCGCCGTGATTTTGATCATCCTTCCGCGTTCGGAAGTGCGAAAAGGGTTAGCCGGTCAGCGAGTGAACCTGCCAACGGATTTAAATCCCGGGCACGCGATTACCCGGTCACTCGTTAAACCGGATCGGCGGTCGGAAGTGCGATCCACTCCGCTGGTTTCAGATCAAAGCAGGGATGTCTCCAAGGCTTTTATTCCTCAAGCCTTTAAACCCTTTTATTTTTATGATCGGGAAAGAAGACCCTCCGTGGAGTCTCAAGTCCCTGCTTCAGTTTTTCTTTTGGATCCCAGGGTTGATGCCTCGTTAAATAAAAACGAAGCCCACGGTGTTTTTCTCAAGCTAAAATCAAAGGGAGACCGAGTTTTGATTTATGATTATCACGTCACGCCAAATCCCTATGGCCAAACGGCTGAAGAAATTTCAAATCGTAGTGCTTATATCAACCATCTGGAAGTGAACCTGGATGAACATGGTCACTTGGAATCATTTATGATCCACAAGGGAGACCTGAGCCGCCACAGGCGTCATCCCTGGATTTTTGGAGATGTGGAAGCGTGGTTAAGTGCCCAGAAAGGAAAGCCATTCAATATTTCGAATCCTGAATTTCCGAAACAGATTCAACCCGGTGCAAGGAGATTGCCCGCAGTTCCGCAAGCGGGCAGGGTCAGGACGATGGACGCTAAAAATCCTAACTGGGTTACTCCTGAAGATAGTGGACTTGAGCTTCTCGTCAGCCGATTGGGAGATCCCGCGCAGCCTGTTGTTTTCAATCGTCTGCAGCAAATGCAGGAAAAGATTCTTGAAATGGGACCCGTGGCCTGGTCGTTTTTACTGGATCTTTATCCCTCGTTTACTCGCCAGCCCAAAATCCAGCAGGAAATCAAAATGATTCTTCTTCAGGCCGGACCCGCGGTTATTCCGGTGCTGCAAGGCTATATTGATCACCGCAGAGAACCCCAGGCAGTTTTGGCAACGGAACTCTTGCATCAGATCAATCCATTTATTGTCGACGATCACGCCGAATCGCCCATTGCACATATTTCTGAAATGAATTTGCCTCTTCCCTCGAATCTGGAACCCGCGAATTTGATTGTACTCGGAGGAATGGGAGCTGTTGCCCAAGTGTTTTATGAAACGCACATGAAAGCGTTGGCCCAGCGTTACGGAGTGACATTGACGGCGGTGGACCTGATGCCGCAGGATGCTGCGCTCGCAAGAATCAAGGCTGAAAACCTTCCTTATCAAACTTACATCCAGGTACCGAATCGTCCATTGAACGGGCCGGAAACAGATTTTATGAAACAACTTCTAGCTCAGAATCCCAAAGGGGTTTTGATCCTGACCCGTCCCAACTCTCATCTGGATTTTACAAGATGGGCACTGAATAACGGGATCAAAGCTTACGTGGAAAAACCTTTTTCTCTTCCCGAGGACACTGTTACGATGGCAAAGCTTCACGAACGGTTTGAACGGGCTATTTTTGCCATCGATTTTTTCTTTGATAATGAATCGGCCTTGAAAGGTTTTGAAATGTTGCAATCCAATTTCTTCGGAGATCTTGTTTCTATCAAAGGCAGCATGATCGAAAGCAATCTCATTGAAAACGGCAGAGGCTGGCTTGTGGACCGAAAAATCAATGGCGGAGGAATGGGGCCGGACATGCTGGTCCATTTGGTCGCGTTAGCGGAACTTCTTTTGACCAAATTCAAGCCATCTTCCGATCCTTCCCGGCATTTAAGTCTTGAGCAGTTTAAACTGGATTATCAAAAGAGCAAACAGTGGCGTTACCGCGGAGCACCGAAAGGCCAGGAGACTTACCTTCATGCCATCGGAAATCTTGGACATGTTCCCGTGGATTTAGATGCCGGCAAAGGCCTTCATGAGTGTGCGTATTTTATGATCCTTCAAGGAACCAAAGGAACGCTTGAGATTAATCTTGGAAATCACAAGAAAAATCAAAAACCTTTCTTGGAACTTCGCTCGCGCAGCGGAGAAATTGTCTATCACGAAGATTTTGGAGCGGATATCGGTTACGCGGGTGCGGTCCGGAAAATTTTTGAACATCTTCAAGACCAAAAAAGGCCAGATGGAAAGCCGGCGGTCTCAGATCGGGAGCTTGATTTCCGGGTGCGTGCGGTCAAAACCTCCGTGGATTTGGTAGATAAAGTAAACGGCGCGCTCGGCGGCGAATTTTTTTATCATAATGCCGGGCAGAATCCCGCGGAACTTTCGGTGCCTGAAAGAGTGGGGGAACGGGCAAACCGTCTGATGCCTCTGCAATCGAATCTGATCAATCCCGTGACCCGCGAAAAAATGCAGATTCGCCGCCAACCCGGAGGAGACGCCTACCGTCATTATTATGATTTGTACCGATCTTCGCAAGGCGATCTGCGATTCGAGGGAGTGACGATACAGCTGCTTGCCGACTCGTTACTGGTTGATAACTTAAAAATTCCTGCGATTCAAGGATATCGGGAAGACGGTTATGCCATTCCCATTTTAAAGTGGGCGCTCGAGCTTGCCCAAAAAATTTATCCGGATTCAGAGTATCCTTTACTGATTTCTCAAGACGACGTGACGATGCTGCCGGTGCTTGACGGTATTTTTGACCCGGCGTCGATTGAGCTCCGAAATAATATGGATGGAACCTGGGGGCATCTCAAAGATCCAGCCTTCAATTTGTATCATATTTTCGGAGGTTCTTACAGCCGTGAGCCCAAAGACGAGGGCGCGATTATTCTTGCCGACCCTCAGTCTTATTTCCCTTTGGGAACGGCCCAAATCCGTAAGCAGGGTGAAAATTATTTGCTTGTTTCTTCAAGTCTTCCCGCCGCCTCCATAAAATTTCAAGGGCCTTTGATCCGGGCTTCTTATCGAGGAAAGCCGCTGCGCATTATTTTCCCTCATCAAACGATGGCGATTCGCGGTCTCCCTAAAAAGTGGGATGCCGACGCGGCCGCGGTCACACGCCGTTTGGAATTGCCGGCAACACTTGCTGAGATTAATATACTTATTGACGGAGGGAACATCGTCGATGCCATTCGATCATTTACGCGCAGTAGAGCCTCTTTAGATTCTCAATCTGTGAACATGATTGCCGAGCGTCTCAGGCAATCTTATTTGGATCCGCTTGTCGTTGTAGGGAAACTGGGAGGCACTTCGATGGCTTTTGAGACTGCGTCTCCCTACGGACTTCTTGGATACCGCAATTCATCCCCGACAATCACGAAACCGGACAAAGCGGATACAGCCGTAGAAGTGGTTGAACGGATCGTGAAAACGATTTTGGATGTGATGAAGCCTTATGTTGAAGAAGATCCCTCAGCAATCAATCGATTTATGGCGATTCGTTTTAGCGCACCCGGTTATTTTGATTCGGAAGGAAACCTGATCGAGGATGAAGAAAATATCCCAAAAATCAAGGCCGGATTTAATTTCAGCAAGGAAGTTTTTCAAGCCTTAACGAGCGCGCTTCAAAGGAAGGGATGGACCCGCCACGAGTCTCTTCCTCCGATCGAAGTCACTGTCGAACATGACGGGACAGCCGGAGCACGTGGGGAAATCTCCGAGTTTGGGACTTTTCCAGGTGACGGCGATCTTTTTTTTCTGATCGCAGGCACAGGCATCGGAAGCAGGCGCTTTAAGGATGGAAAACCTTTTTTTGGGGATAAGCGCGTTCAGGGGCTGGCGAATGAAGGTCCTCATCACCTCCAGTTTAATGAAAGCAAGGAGCATCCGGATTTTGCTTACCGCGCTCTTCAAACCCAAGGCTTTCCTATTAAACGGTTCAAACCGGGGCATGCCCGGCAAATCCGGGTTCCAAACCTTGAGGAAATTTTGCAGTACGGGCCTCATTTGATTGATCTTGAGGATTTAACTTCCGGACCCAATATTGAAAAATATGCCGCGGAAGTTTTGAGAAAATTTAATCAGCATAGCGAGCATAACGCTGAAAAAGCTGAGCAACGAAAACTCGCTTTCGATATTTTAAACGAAGTCGGCTTCAATTTTGAAAGTGTTTCCACAAAACTGCTTGGAGAAAAAGCCAGAGCCGGAAATACACTTGCCCAGAGAATCATTCGGCAAAGGGCGCGTTTGCTTGGGATTGGTTTAGCGGTTATGTTGGTTGAACAATATAAAGTCTTTGGAGCGGAAGAATTCGGAATTCCGAAGCATGTGATTCTTGGGTCCGGAGTTTCCCAGCTTGGTTCTGTTTTTCTGGATGCGGTCCGGGAAGGTTTTAAAGAAAGGCTGGATAAATATTATACTGCCCGTCAGGAATATACCTTTGACCCCCATAGGCAGATTGTTCTTTCCAAAGTGATGGACGACACCGGCCGTGAATTTTACGGATTTCTTCCCACCCCAACCGAAGCAGCGGCCTACAAACAAAAACTCGGATCTCTCTCACGTTCTGAAGCGCGGATGGATCGACGCGATTTTATACAATCCTTTATCGCTTTGACTGAAAGTGCTGTCTCTTTGGGCGCGGCCTTGGGTATTAGTTATTTGATCATCCTTCCGCGTTCGGAAATGCGAAAAAGGTTAGCCGGTCAGCGAGTGAACCTGCCAACGGATTTAAATCCCGGGCACGCGATTACCCGCTCACCGGCTAACCCTGACAGACGCTCGGAAGTGCGGGCGGTCAATACGGAGGGAGCGATTCCGGTCAGGTCGTTTGATCTTTCTGCAAACCCCTCCAGAACAACCGAGGCAGGACTTTATCTGATCCGGCGTTTAGGATTACTCCAGACTTCAGTGGTGCCGCTTTTCCAAGCTATTCTAAAGAAAGAGGATCCCGATCCAGCCGTGGAACTGCTTGTGACAAGCCGGGAAGGTCTTTTCTTACAACCTCCCTCTGATGAATTTATGACGGTGAGAAGGTTGAGTGGGCGCGATTCGCTTTACCGTCTGGATCTGAAAGATAAAACCATCACGCCTTTGACCTTTCCCGGCGTGTTAAATCCTTTCTCTGACGGAAACGGAAAACCCTTTGCACCGCTTACGCCTTTTCCTGCGGAACAAGGGGCTGTGCATTTTGCCCTTGTGGATAGAGATCTCAAACTCTGGATTTTGAATCCTTATACCGCGGCAGTCGTCAATCACGATTTAAAACTTCTTGCCGAACAACGGCACAAAGTTGTTTTGGATCCTACAAATCTGGATTCCATAAGTATCCGCCAGGCTTCAAGTGAAAATCTGATGGTGGTGATTCGCCCGACAGTCAAGTTGTGGGACACTGCCCCAAAATGGCCGATTCCGCTTTATTTTTCCGCAAGGGATGGAAGTGAATTACCGAGAGATTCTGGATATAGCCCTGACGGTGTTGACAGGATTTATTTATGGAGACCTTTGTACGACCAAGCGCGTCACGATCTTCGATCCCGTTTTGATTCCGGGAAAAAGGATATTTCCGTGACCGTCCAGGTTTCTGCGCTCACGAGTTCTGCCTTAGCAAATCATCTTTCTGTGGAATGGCGTGCCCCAAACGGCGTGTGGGTGGAGGGATTTCTTCCGACTGCGTCCATTCCCGGAGCCTCAAAGGCTCATGAAAATCTTCTTTATCAGAATCTGAAGGTTTATCCAGGTAAAATTCATAGCGACCATTTTGTTTTTTTTACCGAAGGGCCTAAATCCGAAATTGCGAGTGAATTGGAAGCGCTATCGTCAGGTCAAAGGACGGCACCCGCCATTCCACCGCGCGTTTCTCCTTTTTATGAAAGTGAACCGGATTTTAGCGTCCACTCTTTTTCCAGAGAAGGTTATGAATCGGCAGCCGCTTCTCAAACCAACGAAGGGGTTTTAGCGGAATTGACAGATGCGCTCAATCAATTTTCGAACCGGGTGATTCTTGTCGAAGTTATCGGAGCTTCGTTTAAAGGAAATGGTTTGAATGTGATTTATCAGGGTGTGCAGGGATTTATTCATAAAAATCATTTAAGGGGATCAGTAAGTGACTACCCGCGTGGAAATCATATTTCTGTTTGGGTCATGACGGTTGACCGGACTCGGAATCCGTCCCGGCCGTTCGTGCAGTTTTGTGAAGTCCACCCCCGTTCTGAAGTGCGGAATTCAGGGGTATCACCGCAGTCCGATAGTGATGGAGTTTACCGGGAATTACAAGCAATGGATGCTTTGGGTCTGGATGACCGGCCATACCTGAGTGTGCAAGTCCTTGGAGTGAGTCGAAGGGGTACGGGTGTAAATGTTGAATATAAGGGAGTACCAGGATTTATTTTATACAACCTTCTTAAGAAACCTGTGCGTGAGTATCATCCTGGAGATTTCATTGATGTAATTTTTCACAGTATGAAACAGTTGCGGAATTCTTCGCGTCCATTTGTAGAATTTTGGGAACGCCAGCAGGAAGGAGGATATCGTTCCGAAGTACGCTCCGAAGTGCGCAGCCTGTCAGCCCGTGAACTGGTGCACCCGTTAATCGGTACACCGGAAACCGGCGCACAGGCTAACCGGAATACGCGTTCAGAAGCGCGGATGGATCGACGCGATTTTATACAATCCTTTTTCGCTTTGGCTGAAAGTGCGGTCTCTTTGGGCGCGGTCTTGGGTATTAGTTATTTGATGATCCTTCCGCGTTCGGAAGTGCGAAAAGGGTTTTCGGGACAGCGAGTGAACCTGCCAACGGATTTAAATCCAGGGCACGCGATTACCCGGTCACCCGTTAAACCGGATCGCCGATCGGAAGTGCGTTCTGCTTCACCAAAGCCTCGCATCCTTGTCATTGAAGTGAATGCTGCCTTGTATCGAGTGGCGGAGAAAAGCTTCGGCGAAGTGTTTGAGGCTTTAAAGTCAGAAATTGAAAAAAAGCTGCCACTTGGCGTGAATGTTGGGAATTTCGTTTCGATGACAGACGGTAATGTCGTTGTGATGGGTAGCAATGATTTGCTTGTGCGTCAAAGAAATTTTTCTAATCCATTTGGGGGCGCCAAACTGACAGTTCGCTACGCAGATCTTCGCTCGGAAGTCAGGAGCTTAGGAATCCATTCGGCAACGCAGATTGTTCCTCATCTTGGAAAGTTTGATGGAGCTTTGACGGCAAACGTTAACCACCACTCTCATCGGCACTCTGATGATCATATCGCTCTGAAAGACGGCCGGTTGATCACCGTTCTGGTCGATGATGAGCCGTATAAAAGATCCATTGATTTGACTTTGACGGACCCTGACGACTTAAGCAAACTCTACGTTAAGGTTCGCAAGGTTGAACAGGCGGGTACGTGGGATGTGTTATTAGCTGACTTACGGGAAAATGTCACTTCGATGATTAACAAGTCTGATTCGCTGGGTGAGGTTGCGAAGAGCCTGACGGCACTTAATCTCGCACGTTATCAATCCAAGCAGAAGTCTATTCTCTATGTGGGGACGTTTTATCAAATAGATGAAACCCTCCGGCCATTTGCCTTAATGATTAAGGATGGTTTGACAGAAAATCAACTGAGGTTCAATTTTAATTTTTCGAATCGAATGATTGCCGATGAAAATGTTTCGAATCCCTTAAAGATTCCATCGATGTGGAGTACGGAGAGTGTTTTCAAGATCAAGTTGAAGGTCAGGGAAGAAAAGATTTCGTCGGGTAAAATGCCGGTACTGGCTATTATGCGATTAAAAGCACCCTCTTCTCATTTGTCAGATATCCGGGCACATTTACAGCAGCTGGGAATTCAGTATTTGATGCGGGCCGAAGTTTCTTATGCCGACGGCACTAAAATAGATCTGGAGCCTCAGGTAAGGGTGGCCAGCCTGGAAGCCTTGCGGAATTCTCCTTTTGATTCAAGTGTCCGTAAAGTGCTGGGGCAGTTGAAAGGGTTGCGAAGTCTAGCGCTTGCGGCAAGAAGCGGCAGAACTGACGGATCACTTTTGGATGGATTGGAACGTTCTGAAATTCGGACGGACTTGCCCGTTCAAGAATTTGAGGATCAGGGGCAGTTGATCAGCCGGATTTTCCGGCAGGGGATTGTACCGCTGGTGAAGATGGGCGAGGCCGCCCGTGCGTGGGTGGTAGCTGTTTACGGAAAAACGAAGACGACAGCGAGGGAATCGTCTGCAACACTTCAGGATTTGAGGCAGGCGGCACAGAATCAGCTTGCGCGTTTTTCTGCACTCAACCGGGTTTTGAATCAAACCCATCCAAGATCTTCGTCGCAGCCGATCATTTCAAAGATTTCCGGAACGCCGGGTTTAGCGTCGGCGGCTTCCATCATTCCCTTTTTACTCAGCCGTCCGGATCAACGATATATTATTTCGACAGATCTTTCAGTGTCCGATCGCAATCGTTTTTATCTGGAATTTGATGCCTACGTTCAAAACCATCTTGGCGTAAAACTTCAGCAGGTTCCGAATCTTCAGATTTTGTCACAAGGCTCTGTGGAGGCTTTGGCGAGTGAGTATCCGCAAGGAGTGGTCGTGCTTTCGTCGGAGGAAGCTTCTCTGGATTCTCTGAAAAGTTTATCTGTCCCGGCGCTGAAGATTCTTCTCCCGGATGCGAATCACAGCCCGTACGTTGTGGGTATGTCGGATCTTCTCAGCCGCAACACGCTTGCTCAGCTCTTGGGCAATTCCAGCCGTCGAATGCTCCCAGCCGCCAGTCTCTTTTCTTCCGAGCGCTTAAGCCGGATCTTAAGTGATATGCGCCTCTATCAGCAGTCCTTCCAAGTCGCCGCCTAAGAAGAAACAAAATTTTTAATTAAATCTTTCAGAGAAAGTAAATGGATGGACATCACACCGTGCTTCTGGATATAAGAACGATCAATATTTGAGCAGACAACAAAGTTTTTCCCGTGAGGATACTGACGTCGGAAAATAAGGATATTCTTCGGATCAAGCCCGTTTGAATTCCATTTACACTCAATCACTGTCGGGGGTTGGTGCCGGCTGGCCAGAATGAAGTCGATTTCGTGACCCTGCTTATCTCTCCAATAGCGAATGTCTCGAGTTTGAAGATGGGCTTGAAGTTCATTAAGGACATAATGTTCCCAAAGCAGTCCCAGATCTTCATTTCGGAGATCATTCCAGCCCTTGTGATAAGAAACGAATCCGGTGTCGAAGGCGTACACTTTGGGTGCGGCAATAATCTCATTCGATTTATGAGAGTTAAAGGGGCGGATCACATGAGCGATCAGGGTTTCTTCCAGAACTCGAAGATAATTTCGGATGGTCACACGGCTTACTTCACATTCTGCCGTAAAACGGGTGGCTTCAAAAATTCCACCGCTTCTTGCCATCACTAATTCCGCGAATCGCTGAAAAGAGTCTCTTCGATTGAGACGGAAGAGATCCTGAATATCTTTCGCCCAATAATCATCAAGCCATTCCTGAAAGTCTTTTTCCGGAATCTTGGTGTTGAGAAAGAAGGGCGGTAAACCTCCGAAGCGCAAACGATGCGTTAAGTCTGATTGAGGGAAATGAGCCAGATCTTCCTGGATCATCGGAGTTAACCATAAGTTTGTCTTCCGGCCTGTCAAGGTATCACGGAATTTTCGTGAAGCCCCTAAGGTGGAAGATCCCGTGGCGAGGACTTTTATTTTTGGGAAATGATCGGCGGCGATTTTGAGTAATTCAGCGGGAGCCCGGAGGCGGTGAATTTCATCCAAAATAATCCGGTGTCCGTCAAGAGAAGTGAGAAAACCTTCAGGCTCGGCCATCATTTGGCGGGTACGGGGAAGTTCACAATCGAAGTACTCGATTTGATCAAGGGTTTGAGTCAGGGAAGTTTTGCCTGATCTTCTCACTCCCGAAAGCCAGGTGATGGAACGGTGTTCCCAGGATTTTTCAATTAAATTGATCCAAAAATTTCTTTTGACCAAGGGTTCCATACGATTGAACACTAGCATAAAGTTAAACTTTATGCAACAGTACTATCGTTTAGTTATTTTTGTTTGGTGAACCCAGGATTACCAAGATTTACGATTGCGGGAAGGCTATCTGGCAATGGCAGAAGAAGCACGGAAGCTGCTTGAGGAATTTAAATATGCGGATGAGGAATCTTTGAAGTCTATAGATTTGCAATGACCAAGAAACAAGATCCAAGAAACAAACAAAGAGCCAATCTTTCAATTTTAAAATTTCAATAAATTGTTTTAGATATTGGAATTTGAAGATTCCTTGGTTATTGTATCTTGGTGTTTGGTCATTCTAGTTTGGCTTTTAAAATCTCAGTTGCTTGGGGTGATCTTCAGTGGTATTCTTCCTAGTGGAGGAAGTGATGCGGAACTTTACCCAAAGAACAAGTGTGAGAATCCTGACTCAGGTCGTTCTGGTTTCACTCTTTGTGATCCAGAATCATTGCGGCCTTCTAGCTGCAAGCTCTCTCATCCAAAAAGCCGCCTCCATTTCCTCCTTGTCTTCTTCTTCGCATCAGCAAGTTCCGCCCTGTCACGCTAAAGCGTCTTCTAAGGATTCCAAATCATGCGGTCAGGATTGTTGCACCCGGCTTCAAGCGGTTTCTCAGAATCAAGAAATAAAGATTTTTCTCAAGCAAGCTCTGAATTTGTCCTCGGAAGCTGTGGATTCTCTGCCGATTCTTCAGCCTGTTTTTACAGTCCCCAAATTTTCCGCTGAAACACCTCCGCATTTATCTTTCCAGCGGAGTTTTTATCAGGAAGCCTTTCCCTCCCACGCTCCTCCTCTCTCGATTCTGGCCTGAGTAACATCCGGAATCGAAATCCTTTTTTTCTTTCCCGGCTAGTCCTATTGGGCGCTCAGGTTATCCTTTGAGATTGCTTCGTCGGCTGCGGCCTTCTCGCAATGACGTCATTGCGAGCGGAGCGAAGCAATCTCATCCAAACGCGAAAATTTTAGATCCGTAGGAGATCACGATGAATACCAAAAAAATTCAATCCTTAATCATTGTTGTAGGGCTTATCACAATTTCTGTGATGACCGGTATTTTGTTTATTGCCAAGCCTCATTTTCACAAATACTTTGTAGCAAAATCTGGAGTAAAAGAACTCTGGTACTGTCCGATGCATCCGAGCTATACGTCGGACCGTGTGGGGGAATGCCCAATCTGTCATATGAGGCTTGTGAAGTTTGAAGGCGATTCCGAGAATTATTTGATTCCTGGCAATTCAACCTCAAAAAAGGAGTTCACCATCGATCAAATTCTTAAAATGAAACCCGGAGAGATCTGCCTGCTTCATAAATGCAAACATGGCCAATGCAAAATCACGATGAATGAAGAAATCGCACGCGCGGGAAAATGCCCGCATTGCGGCGAGGATTTTGGAATCCTCATCAAGAAGAATTTCCCTCAGGGCTATAGCGGCGTTAAGCTTACTCCTGAAAATCAAACGCTGATTGGGATCAAGACGGAACCCGTTCAGATTTATCCGTTGACCAAGACGGTTCGGGCCGAAGGGATGGTGCCGATGGATTCTCCTTGGTATATCACGGCGTTTGTTTTTGAAAATGATCTTTCGGTTTTGAAACAGGGTCAGGAGCTTACAATTGAACTGCTGTTTAAAATTCCGCTGCAGATGAAGGGAAAAATCCGGGGAATTAGTCCGCTTAATTTGAAAAATCGAACTTCCCGGGTTCGGGTGAGTTTGGAAAAGGCGCTTAACCTTGCCAGATCCGGGGAAGAAGTTCAGGTGGTGATGAGTCTTGAACTTGGACGTGCGCTCGGAATTCCGAAAACCGCGCTGCTGGATGCGGGGGACAGGAAGATTGTTTTCGTTTCTCTTTCTCAAGGTGACTTTGATCCGCGTGAAATCAGTGTGGGGCGCCGGGGTGAGGATTTTGTGGAGGTTACTTCCGGGCTGGCTGCCGGTGATCAGGTGGTCACAAGCGGTAATTTTCTCATCGATTCGGAAAGCCGTTTAAAAGCAAATCTGCAGAATATTGCCAATGAAGGACACCAACATGGAGCTTAAATACCAAAAATGTAATAACCAAGATACAAGAAACAAGATACAAATAAAGATACAAAAAAACAATAAACCAATCTTTGAATTTTTGAAATCTTGTTATTTATTTGGACACTTGTATCTTGTCTCTTGGTTATTCAGGACGTGGTTATGATTGAAAAAATAATTGAATTCTCTGCTAAAAATAAATTTTTGATCTTTACGCTCACGGCCGTGGCGATTGCCGCAGCGATTTGGTCACTTAAGACTATTCCGCTCGACGCGATTCCGGATCTTTCTGATACCCAAGTCATTATTTATTCCAAATGGGACCGGAGTCCGGATCTGGTAGAAGCTCAAGTCACTTATCCGATTGTGACATCGCTTTTGGGAGCGCCGAAAGTCAAAGCGGTGCGGGGGTTCTCGGATTTTGGATTTTCCTATGTCTATGTTATTTTTGACGAGGGAACCGATCTTTACTGGGCGCGCAGCCGCACTCTGGAATATTTAAGCAAAATCACCTCAAAACTTCCCCAAGGAGTGCAGACGGAACTGGGTCCGGATGCGACGGGTGTGGGCTGGGTCCTGCAATATGCGCTTTATGATCCCTCCGGAAAACACAGCCTTCAGGAGATCCGGGCGTTTCAGGATTGGAATCTCCGTTATCACCTTCAAAGTGTGCAGGGTGTCGCCGAAGTTTCTCCGCTCGGAGGTTTTGTGAAGCAGTATCAGGTGGTGGTGGATCCCAGCCGTCTGGCTTTTTATCAGCTCTCGGTGATGGATGTCGTGTCCACGGTCCGGAAAAGCAATCAGGAAACCGGCGGCGGTTTGCTGGAATTTTCCGGTGCCGAATATATGATCCGCGGCCGAGGTCTGGTGAAGACGATTCCCGACATTGAAAATAGCGCGATTAAAATGGATACCCGGGGACGGCCCATTTTAGTGAAGCATGTTGCCAAGGTCTCTGCCGGTTCTGAAGTCCGCAGAGGAATCGCGGATATGGATGGAAAGGGAGACGTCGTGACCGGGACCGTGGTGATGCGCTCCGGAGAAAACGCGCTCAATGTGATTCGGCGTGTCAAAGAGAGGATCAGGGAGCTCGAGCCTTCGTTTCCATCGGGAGTGAAATTGAAGATTTTGTATGACCGTTCCGACTTGATTGTCCGGGCGATTGACACGCTGAAGCATCAATTAATCGAGGAGATGATGATTGTCAGTTTTGTGATTTTAATTTTCCTTTGGCATATTCCATCAGCGATTGTTCCGATTGTGACGATTCCAGTTTCCGTGCTTCTTTCCTTTATCCTTCTTCATCAGATGAAACTGACATCCAATGTGATGTCGCTTGCCGGGATCGCGATTTCTATCGGTGTATTAGTCGACGGTGCGATTGTAGAAGTAGAAAATGCGTACAAGCGTTTGGAGGAATGGGAGCATGGAGGCCGCAAAGGAGATTTTCACGAGATCCGCTTGAAGGCGCTCAAAGAAGTCGGGCCGTCGGTTTTCTTCTCCTTGATCGTGATCGCCGTCGCGTTTATGCCGATTTTCACGCTTGTTGATCAGGCTGGGCGTTTGTTCAAGCCGCTTGCCTGGTCCAAGAACCTTGCGATGTTCATTGCGGCGATTCTTGCGATTACGCTGGACCCAGCCCTGCGGATGCTTTTTGCGCGCATGGATCCTATCAAGACCCGATGGAGCTGGCTTTCAAAAACCCTCACGACTCTTTTAGTCGGAAAATATTATCCCGAAGAACAGCATCCAATTAGTAAGCGCCTTTTTCGAATTTATGAACCCGTTTGCCGCTGGGTGCTTCGTCACCGGAAAACCACGATTGCCGGCGCGCTTCTTTTGATGCTTTCCACGATTCCGGTTTATTTTCGCCTCGGCTCGGAATTCATGCCTCCGCTTTATGAAGGAACCATTCTTTACATGCCGACGACGCTTCCGGGAATGTCGGTGACCGAGGCTGGAAAACTTCTTCAAACGCAGGACCGGATCCTGAAGCAATTTCCGGAAGTGGAAAGTGTTTTTGGGAAAGCGGGACGTATTGACAGCTCAACCGATCCCGCGCCGTTTTCAATGATGGAAACGGTCGTCAATCTGAAGCCTGAAAGTGAATGGCGGAAGATTCCCCGCTGGTATTCTTCCATGCCGGAATTCACAAAACCGGTGTTCCGAAAATTCTGGCCGGAACATCTTGGCTATGAAGCCTTGATTGAAGAGATGAACCAAAAACTTCAGATTCCGGGAACCAGCAATGCCTGGACGATGCCCATCAAAAACCGCCTTGATATGCTGAGTACCGGCATTCGAACGCCTGTGGGGATCAAGATACTCGGTGCCGACCTCGGCGAAATAGAAAAAATAGGCGCTCACCTGGAAATGATTTTAAAGGATGTGCCGGGAACACGGAGCGCGTTTGCGGAAAGATCCGCAGGAGGTTATTTCCTCGACTTTGATTTGAAGCGGGATGAGATCGCGCGGTACGGACTTTCCGTGGAAGAAGTTCAGTCGACGATTATGTCCGCCATTGGCGGCGAAGTGGTCAGTCAAACGCTTGAAGGCCGAGAGCGCTACACGATCAATGTCCGCTATCCCTTCGAATTGCGGAATGATTTGGAAAAATTAAAGCAGGTTTCAGTGATGTCGTCGCTTGGCTCGATGGTGCCTCTTGGAACTCTTGCGGATCTCCGTCTTACCTCGGGGCCTTCCATGATTCGTAATGAGAACGGAATGCTGGCCGGTTATGTATTTGTCGATGTGGCGGGCCGTGATATCGGGCGTTATGTCCGGGATGCCAGGGACAAAGTGGCTCGTGAACTTAAGCTCCCGGAAAATTATTCCCTGATCTGGAGCGGGCAGTATGAAAATATGCTCAAGGTCCGTGAACGCCTCAAGGTGATTGTGCCGCTCACGCTTTTTTTGATCGCGCTCATTCTTTATATGAACACCAAGTCCAAGGTTAAAACGGCGATCATTCTTCTGGCGGTTCCGTTTTCACTCATCGGAGCGGTTTGGCTGCTTTGGATTTTGGGCTACAATATTTCCACCGCGGTCTGGGTGGGGATGATTGCCTTGATGGGCCTTGACGCCGAGACCGGAGTTTTTATGATGCTTTTTCTTGATCTTTCCTATCAGGATGCCGTCCGTAAGGGGCAAATGAAAAATGAAAAGGACCTGGAAGAAGCCGTGATTCACGGAGCCGTCAAAAGGATCCGCCCCAAGCTAATGACCGTGATGGCCGCATTTATGGGACTACTTCCCATCATGTGGTCATCAGGCGCCGGAGCGGATATGATGAAGCGGATCGCAGCTCCCATGATCGGCGGGCTTATAAGCTCCTTTTTGCTGGAGCTTTTGATCTATCCGGTTTTGTATTCGATGTGGAAATCAAGAGAACTAAACCAAGTACCAAATTCCAAACAAATCCCAATCATCGCACCGTAACCAACAAGGAGATAAACATGAAGAAAACGGTTCTGCTTTTAATGGGTGTGATTTTAATGAGTGCCCTGGCCTTTGCAGAAGTTACTGCAGCGGGAAATAAACTTTGTCCCGTCAGTGCTGATCCGGTTGATAAGAATATTTCGGCTGAATATAACGAAAAGAGTTACGGTCTTTGCTGCAAGATGTGCATCAATAAGTTCAAGAAGAATCCTGAAAAGTATCTTCAAGAAATGAATGGGGCAGCCGCCGCCAAGGATGACCACAGCGCTCATCAGCATTAAAGATAGTGTTGTCTCCGCACTGGAAGCGAGCAACTTTAGGGACAGGTCCAAGACGGCGAAACGAACGGACCTGTCCCTAGTGTTTATGGCTCCAGTAACTGGTTTCCGGTATCTGGTTACTCTTCGTGTTATACTTCCTAAACGGGGTCATCTATGTCTAAAAAGGATCAGAAATCTAAGAGTAAATATATTGTTGGGGTGGATCTCGGGGGAACCAAGATCCTGATCGGTTTGATGAATTCCAGTTTTGGATTGATGGGTTCTCACAAAACAGCGGTTGAGCCTCAGCGGGGAGAAAAGGTTTTTTTAAAAAGTATCCAGAACGGCATCGAAACTGTTCTTGATGAAGCCCGCGTCTCGATCAAAGAAATTAGCTGTATCGGTGTTGGATGCCCTGGGATGATTCAATTTCCTCAAGGAACAATCAAGCTCTCGCCCAATATTGCTTTCCTCAAAAATTATCCTCTTCAGCGTCGTTTGTCGAAAATGTTTAAGGTTCCCGTTCTGGTCGAAAATGATGTCAATGCGGGACTCTATGGGGAACAGCAGTTTGGATCGGCGCGTGGACACCGCCACGTGATTGGGATTTTCCTAGGAACTGGAGTCGGGGGTGCCATGATTTTAGACGGACGGTTATACCGCGGTGCTTCAGGAGCCGCCGGAGAAATTGGCCACACCTTTTTGGCGCCGCCGTCGATGCTTTCCAGTTTCGAAAAAAGTACAACCTTGGAAGGCCTGGTCGGACGTTTAGCGATTTCCTCAGAAGCAGCCCTACTTGTGATGAAGCAAAAGGCAAACCACCTTTATGAGGACGTTCAATACGATGTGAGGAGGATTAAAAGTAAGATGCTCCTTAATTCGATTCAGTCCGGCGATTCATCCGTGAAGGAACTCGTTTTGCAAAAGGGGAGAATTTTGGGACTCGCGATGGCCAATGCGGTGAATCTTCTGAATCCGGAAATGATTGTCCTTGGCGGCGGAGTGATTGAGGCGATGGGGCATTTAATCATTCCTGTCGCTCGCGAAGTGATGCATCGTTATGCGATGGCACCCATTGTGAAAAACGTCAAGGTGGCACAGGCCAAACTTGGGGATTACTCAATTGTGAAAGGCGCCGCCAAGCTTGCTTGGGATGTGCATTTTAATTCATGGGAAGAACAAGGAAGAAAACGGAAGAAAGGGGAAGAATAAGGTGAAAGGATTTTATCCTGTTTTACCCTATGCTTCCGTTTAAAGAGGTTTTATGAAAGATTCAGAGGTTCAGAAACAAACCATTGCGGTGATTGATATCGGCGCCAGTGCGATTCGAATGATTATTGCTGAAGTGGGGCAAAAGGGCGAAATCAATTACCTGGAAAATCTCCACAAGCCCGTCCGGTTTGGGAAGGAAGTGTTCACCCACGGAATGATTTCGAGTGCGTCGATGCGTGAGGGGATCGGGATTTTGAAAGATTTCAAATCCGTGATCGATACTTATGGGGTTAAAACAATTCAAGCGATTGCTACGAGCGCGGTGCGTGAAGCGATGAACCGGGATAACTTTATTGATCAGGTTTATGTGCGTACCGGCATTGATGTCGAAGTGATCGAGGGACCGGAAGAAAATCGCCTGGAGTTGATTGCCGTGGAGCATGCGCTCGGAGGCAAGGTCGACCTAGAAAAGAAAAATTGTCTGATTATCGAAGTCGGGTCCGGCAGTACGGAAATGATTATCCTGAATCAGGGACAGGTGGAGATTACCCGGACGTTGTCGCTTGGATCCATTCGTCTTCCGGAACAGGCTGTTGCGGGTAAAACCGATCCGGCCGTGATGCAGCGCGTTTTAAAACGCAATGTGCATGAAGTCGTGACGTACGCGGCCAAGGAATATAACTTTGATCAGGTGGATACGTTTATCGCGCTTGGCGCAGACATGCGTTTTACGTCTCATCAACTTGTGGAAGGAATTAAAGACAGTTTTGTCATTCTCGACAAGAAAGCGTTTGTTGGTTTTCTGAATAAAATTTCCAAGATGACACCGGAAGAAATCGCGACTCAGTACGGAATTTCCTATACCCAGGCGGAAACACTTTTTCCATCCCTGCTGGTTTATTCCAATTTCATGAATGAGACTAAGACCGAAAGTATTATTGTGCCCATGACAAGCATTCGCGATGGGCTTCTGATTGAAATGGCACAAATGCTTTCTGGGAATAAACGGACGGATGTCTCCAAGCAGGTTGTGAATTCTACGCGGCATTTGGGAGAAAAATACAAATATGATAAAGCGCATGCGCTTCATGTCGCCTCAACATCTCTCAAGCTTTTTGATGCACTGAAGCAGGATCACGGGATGGGGTCCCGCGAGCGGCTACTCCTGGAAGTTTCAGCGATCGTGCATGACATCGGCTCTTACATTGCTCCGACAAGTCACCATAAGCATTCTAGCTATCTCGTGGAAGCGGCTGAAATTTTCGGGCTTCGGAAATCCGACAAAAATATTGTCGCCAATGTTGTTCGCTATCACCGCGGCACGAGTCCGCGCGCCACGCACGTTCCCTATATGTCGCTTCCAAAATCCGACCGGGCAGTGGTCTCAAAGCTTGCGGCAATTCTTCGGGTAGCGGATGCCCTGGATCATACGCATCAACAGAAAATTAGGAATTTTACGATGGACCGCCAGGAAGATGCGTACACTCTCTGGGTGCCTGAAGAGACCGGGGATATTACCGTAGAGCGGGATAGTTTGCAGGAAAAGGGTGGCATGTTTTCAGATGTGTACGGCGCTCCAATTCAATTGAAGCAGGGGAATCCGATAGCGAAATAGGGATGGTTCTCAGGCACGGCCTTAGCAAAGAAAAAGTGGTTTGAACATTTTCAATTATTCTTTCTTGTTTCAATGGCGGGTGATGCGAACCGTCCCGGGCAGAAAAACTTATGAACGATAAATATTTTGACCGGGAACTCTCCTGGATTGATTTCAATGCCCGTGTCCTTGGCGAGGCCAGGGATGAGAGTAATCCTCTGCTCGAACGTCTCAAATTCATCGGAATTGTGAGCTCGAACCTGGATGAGTTTTTTATGGTGCGCGTGGCGAGTCTGAGTGCCACGGATCCCATCTTTAAGGATGTTTATCGACACGCCTTTGATCTCATGGACAGGCAGAATCATTATTTCCAGGAATCCCTGGTTCCCCAGCTTGAGCATGCGGGGATACGGCGCCTGCTTCCTCAGGGGCTCACGGATAAACAGCGGGACTATCTCGCTGCGCTGTTCCATCATGAAATTTTCCCGCTCTTGACGCCGGTTGCCATCCGTCCTGAAAATCCTGTACCGGTTTTTGTCAACCAGAGCTTGTACCGAATGGTCGCGCTAGCGGATCCGGTGCGTCTTAAAGTTAGGCATTATGCGGTGGTGGAGGTTCCTAAAAATTATCCTCGTATGATTGCGCTTCTTAGCGATTCTGGCTATTCCTTTATCACGCTTGAGGACGTGATCTCTATGTTTGCAGGGGATCTTTTTACAGGTTATGAAATTCTGGAACAGGGGACTTTCAGAATTACACGTGCATCGGAGCTGAGTGTTGATGAGGAAAAGGATGAGGACTTTTCAAAGGTTTTAAGTGCAGCCTTATCGCTTCGTCAGCGCAGCCGGATCGTCCGTCTTGAGTACAGCGGGTATGACTTGATGAGGGATTTTCTGAAAGCCCAGCTCGAGATTTCTGATTTTAAAATTTACGAGGTGAGATCTTGGATGGATCTTAAAACGATTGCCCAGCTTGCTTATCAACCAACCTTTCCCGAACTTAAGCGGCCTCAGTGGGTGCCCAAGCCCTCGCCTGACTTTGAAAAAGCGGATGATGTCTGGAAGCTGCTTAAGGAAAAAGATGTGATGGTTCTTCATCCTTATGAATCTTTTGACGTCTTTTTGCGTTTTTTGGCACAGGCAGCACGTGATCCGGATGTGCTTGCGATCAAACAGACTCTTTACCGCGCCAGTGAATCTTCCCGTGTGATTCATCTCCTGGAGGAAGCCGCCAACAAAGGTAAGCAGGTGACCGTCCTTGTGGAACTTAAGGCCCGCTTCGATGAAGAGCGGAATATTGAATGGGCGCACCGGCTTGTGAATGCCGGAGCCAGCGTTCTCTACGGCGTTGCGGGTTTAAAGACCCATGCGAAGGCCTGTCTTGTCGTGCGCCGGGAACCGGAAGGTATCAAACGTTATCTCCATCTTTCCACCGGAAATTACAACGAAAAAACCGCTTTGATTTATTCCGATATCGGACTTTTTACTTCTAAGGAAGATATGACCCGGGACGTGAATGTGTTTTTCAATCTGATCACGGGTCTTTCTCAGCCCACTGGATTTTCCGCCATTGAAATTTCCCCCTTTGGACTTCGCCGGAAACTCGAAAAACTGATTATGCGCGAGACGCTGCGCGGCACGAAGGAAGCACCCGGACTGATGATGGTTAAGATGAATGCTCTCGTGGACCCTGACATGATCGACGCGCTTTATAAAGCATCGCAAAAAGGCGTGCAGATCAAACTCAATGTGCGGGGAGTTTGCTGTCTTAAGCCGGGCGTCAAGGGACTCAGCGATAACATTGAAGTCGTGAGTATTGTGGATACTTTTCTAGAACATAGCCGCGTGTTTTACTTCCATAACGGTGGGGATGAGGAGATTTATCTTTCCAGTGCAGACTGGATGCCGCGCAATCTGGATCGGCGCCTTGAGATTATGTTCCCCGTGATGGAGGAAAAAAATAAGCGATTTTTGATCGATTTGTTGAAGCACTACTTTAAGGATAATCAGCGTTCCTGGCAGTTGAATGCGCAGGGCCAGTACAAGAAAAAAGATCCGGGAAGCGAAAAAAAATTTCGCGTTCAGGAATTCTTGTGTAAGAAGGCCGCGGACAATGCTGCAGCATTATCGGTCGGAGGCAAAGAACTCAAGCCCCAGAAGCCCAAGCTTGAGTCTCCGAAGGATTTAAAAGAAGAGGTATCGGGTTAATCCCACGCTTCGCGGCGTTTCCGGTAAACCATAGCCGCTTTCACGCTTACAATTTTTCGGCTTGGAAGAATCAGGGCGCTTAGCCTCCCTCCGTAGACACAGCCAGTATCCAGCCCGATAACATTTTTTCTCACCAAGGGTTTACGGCGGACCCAGTGTCCAAAAACAACGGTTTTTCTCCCGTGATAAAAATGGTACCAGGGTTTTTCTTCTATCCCAAGGGTTCGAAGCGTAGCCAGATCGATCCGAGTTTGCTTTTTTAAAGCCACACGAGGTTTAAGACCCGCATGGACCACAATCCAGTTTGGGCCTTGAACATAGAGCGGGCATCGGGAAATCCATTTCATATATGTTTTGAATCGCCGTCCCATTTCCCGGACCGTGGCGCGGTCATGCGATTTGATGTCAGGTTTTTTTCCGGCTTTCCAGCACAAAAGAAAACGAAGTTCATGATTGCCCAGAATACAGGTGAGATTGGGAAGACTCATGGCCAGATCCAGTACTTTAGAGCTGGAAGGGCCTTTTGCGATAAGATCGCCTACACAGATCAGGCGATCCTGATCCGTGACCTTGAGTTTTCGTAAAAGTCTTTTCCACTCACGGATGCATCCGTGAATGTCGCCAAAAATAATGGTTCGCTTCATAGAGTTATTTTTTTTACGTTAGCGATAAGAGTTAAGCCGGCTTACTTTCTTTTCATCCACGAAATATTTTGCGCGCCTTCATTCCTTCCTAATATCGGTTTAATGCCTGCCACGCTGAAAAAAAGATCCAGGCTTGATATCTTGCGGTGAGTTTTCCGTACTTCCTGAAATTTCCCGGAAAGAAATGAATGAGAAATAAACCGGAGCAAGGTTGAAAGCGCAAATAAGCTGTAGAATCTCGATCCCCAAAGGGGCGGCAAATGTTCGGCAAGGAAACCTCCTAAAGAGGCCCCGATAAAGATAGCCGCTCCATTGATCAGATTGAAGTAACTCAGGCAACGGGTGCGTTTACCGGGCGTGACGGCATCAAAAATAAAGTTAACGGAACAAAGATTGAATCCTGCCCAGATAAATCCCGCATAAATTTCCACGGCAATCAGATAGTAAAAATTTTTTGAAAATAACCATAAAAATGGTACGAGGGGAATCAAAAGGCTTGTGATGTGAAGGATTTTTGCATTTCCCACATGATCCGCATGCCGGCCCCAGATAGGAAACGCGATCCAGCCGACCAAGGTGGTCAGCAGCATCACGATCATGTATTGAAGATAGCTGAAGTTCAGTTCTTTAAGAATGTAGACATTAAAATAGGGGGATGCAAGATTGGTGGTCAAAGAAATCGAGGCCACGAACAAGACAAATTTCACAAAATTACTTTCCCGAATGCGCATGATAAACATCCAGAAGGTGAAATCGTGAGTTCGATCATGAGGGATAGTGACATCCTCCATTTTGGACATGAGATAGGAGGAAATTAAACGGCAGACGGTGGCGGATACAAAAAGGAGAATAAAGCCTAGCTTTTTGGAACTGCCTGAGCGGTCAAAGAAATAAAGAAGAAGACCTCCGCCGGCCACTCCGAGGACGCTGGCGAGAGTGGAAACTTGAGACCTCCAGCCAAAATAGTTTCCGCGTCCTTCAGGCGGGAGGTAATGACTTATCAAACTTTGCCACACGGTTGAGATGAGATTTCCTGTCATCCGAAAAATCGTAATCAATAAGATCAAAAAGGAGATTGCCAGAGCCCCTGAAGGCATCAGGGGGAGAAAACACACGGGAATAAGAATAAGCGCTTGAAGAAGTGTGGCGAAAATCAAAAAGCGAAGCTGGCTTCCTGCTCGTTTGACCGCATGGATTGCAAATAGAAGCACTATGGATGAGAGGAGGTTAGGAAAGGCGACCAAAAGCCCTATTTGCTTGGGCGAGGCCCCGAGGAAAAGTCCAAGGGGGATTAAATAATTATCCATGACCGCAAGCATGACGGCAGCGGGGATGCCTTCTTGCCAGGAAATAGCGAGACTTTTTTGGTAAGGATTAGACATCAAACAATCTCAAATTCCAAATACTAAATCCGAAATTCAGATTTAATATCTTTAGGTTTTAAACCTTGATCTTGCCAGCTTAATGAAATGCCTAAACAAACGGGATTGAACCGGATCCTTAGGCTGACGCTCGGGATGCCACTGAACCGCAAGAGTCCGGGGCGGCCCCTGAATCGCTTCCGGAATTCCGTCCTCAGAAAAGGCAATAATGTTCATCCAGCGTCCGGGTGTTTTGATCGCCTGATGATGCTCGCTGTGTACCAGGAATGATTCGTGGCGCGTAATTCGGCGAAGCAAGGAGCCCGGCATGACTTTGATACGATGAAGGGGATTTTTCTTAGAGCGATGATTCTTGGCGCCCTTGATTTCAGTCTGGATATCTTGGCAGAGCGTCCCTCCGTGCAGGACATTGAGAAGCTGCATACCGTAGCAAATGGCAAAGACGGGGATTTTACGCCGTTGGGCGGCCTGGAAAAGTGATTTCTCAAAATAAATTCTTCCGCGGTACATCGGATCGACTTTGCGCGTTGCTTTCTCACCATAAAATGCGGGAGGAATGTCCGCACCTCCTGTAATGACAATTCCATCGATGTGATGAAGCAGCTGTCCGATGTCGTGGGGAAAGGGGATAATCGGAATCAGGACTGGAATTCCTCCGGCGCGCAGGATGGCCCGCACATAACGGTAATCACAAAGAAGGTCAAACTCTGAGAAATAGGGTTTGAGTTTTTTGACCTCGCAAGTAATGCCGATGACCGGTTTGCGGCGCCGCACGACTTTCTTTCGTTTCATAATGAATGGATCTCCGACACAGGATTACGTCAGAATGGGTAAGAGACTTAAATAACCAAGATCCAAGAAACAAGTATCCAAATAATAATCAAGCGACAAGATGCAAGTGTCCAAACAGTTTGTCATTTGTAGCTTGCTTCTTGGAGATTTGGTTATTATTTGGTGTTTGTATCTTGGATCTTGCAAAAGAGAGTCCTCTCTTTATGCCCTTACCAATTTGCTTCTTTGCGCCCAAGCCAGGTGCGGTCGATCTTGGGGAGCTTAACTCCCAGACGCAGCGCAAATTTTTCAAACGAATTGCCGTCCAGAAGTTCTTCAAGGGCAAGGGCGTATTTTTTAGCAAACTGGATCTGCCAAGTGGGGTGATGGCGGTGCTGGCAAATTTCTGCAGCCTTCCGGATAACATCAGCCTGGTTCCATCCTTTTTTAAAATATTTAAAAATCCGAAGCACTTCATCCGGAATATCGATTTCACGCAGTTCCTCTTCATACTTGCGAAAAAAAAGATCCACGTAGCGACTTGCTGGAACCCAGTGATTGGCCCAGGCCAGTTTGGATTGCGTTCCCAACCTAGCGGCCTGGTCGCGGGCCTTCAGATAATTAACGTGAGTGGATTGATTGAGCGGTGTTTAAGCCATCGCAAGGTGACGGCGTGGCAAACGACGAGGCAGGCGACAATGTATTCTGGAATGGAACTGTCCAGGATTCTTAGTTCCAGGGTGGGCGGTTTTCTGGTATTTCCCCGATTAAAGTTTATTTCCCGGAAATGATCCTTAAAAAAGCGTTCCCGTTTGGTGATCTTGAAATATTTCTTGGTTCCCCGGAGAAGACGGCTTGAAGGGGGTTTGGTAATCTGCTCACGCCAGACCGTTGAATTTGCTGAGAGTGCAATTAGAAAAGGAATATGACCGTGCAAGCACTGAGCGAGTTTTTTTGCGTCGTCATAGGGGATGCCGTCTTTTCCTAATCCCAAATGAATGTGGCATCCGGAAAATCGGTCAATCCAACCGCCAACGGGGAAGATCGTTAATCGGTGAGTTTCTCCGTTTGATTCGCGGAACTTGGCGTATTTGCGGAGGCTGTTTTTGAGTAGAAAAAAGGCCTCGCGAAGGGTGAGGAAGGCTTTGCTGTTAAATTCAGAGCCGATGCTCCAGTCGCGGGTGAATTGTTCTCCCTTTTCGACGGCGGAACGCTTGGAAAAGTGGAGTTCCCGTGAGATGCGGTTTTCAGCCACATCGATCGAGTAGCTTTCAAGCTCAACGCCCATCGTCACGGCAGGTTTTTTCTTGCGGGACTTAACGGTCTTCATGGAACAACGCTGCGCATTGAATGATTCCAGTTTGAACGCGAAATCATAGCAGAATGCCTCTAGAATAAAAGAACCCAAAAAAGCTGTGTCATTCGTTGAATTAGGGATTGATCGCCCCTATAATGACGCAACTCATTGAAAGGTCACAGTCGTTATGGCGGAAGAATCGTTTGTTCCTCTGATTCAAAAGTATTTTGAAAGTGATCCGGTTACGGCCGCTCATCATCTGGAAACTCTGGATGAGGATCAGGCTGTGGATGTCCTCAAATCCCTCAGCCCTTCCCTTTGTGCGCGCGTCGTGTTGTATCTTCCGGATGCCTTCGCGGCTTCCTTGCTGCAGAAAGTCCCCACGGAATTTTTTAAAGAAATTGTGGATCATCTGGAATCTCAGGACGGGGCGAGTTTGTTCCTGCATCTTCCTCCGGAAACGCGCTCGCTGTTTCTGGAGTATCTTTCAGATCAGAAAAAGAAAGAGATCTCCGAATTTTTGACCTATCCAGAAAATAGCGCCGGGCGGATTATGTCGACAGACTTTTTAGCGTTTCACGGCGATCTAAAAATCAAGGATGTTGTCCACAAACTCCGCCAAATGATTCAAAAAGGCAGCCGCGCGTCTTATGTCTATGTGGTGGACTCTCAAAACCAGCTTGTGGGCGTGATGAATATGCGTGATATGTTGATCGCTGATGATGATGCAGCCCTTGATTCCGTGATGCGGCGGGAAGTTTTCACGGTGAATTGCTTCATGGACCGGGAACAGGTGGCGAATGAACTTTCAAATCGGCATTACATTTCCGCTCCTGTCGTGGATCATGAAAATCGTCTACTTGGAATTGTGAAAGCGGACCAATTAATTGAAGATGTTCAGGAGGAGGCCACGGAAGATTTACAGAAGATGTTCGGTGCTGGAGGGGACGAGCGAGTTTTTTCTCCGATTCGTTTTTCGCTGAAGACGCGTCTTCCCTGGCTTCATATCAATCTTGCCACGGCGTTTCTTGCGGGATCTGTGGTGGCATTTTTCCAGGATTTTATCGGGAAATTCCCCGTACTTGCTGTTTATTTGCCGGTGGTTGCCGGTCAAGGGGGTAACACGGGAGCTCAGTCTCTCGCGGTGGTGATTCGCGGAATTGTCCTGCGGGAAATCCCCGCTAAAAAAGTTTCCCGGCTTATTTTTAAAGAGGCATGGATTGGTGCGGTGAACGGTTTTGTGATCGGCATTGTCACGGCCCTGGCGGCTTGGCTTTGGCAGGGTAATCCTTTTCTGGGTTTGGTGGTGGGGCTTGCCATGTTCTGTAATATGATGCTGGCTGGACTTTTTGGAGCGGCCATCCCGATTACGATGAAAGCCATTGGCCTTGATCCGGCGCAATGTTCGAATATTATCCTGACGACCATCACCGATGTGATAGGGTTTTTATGCTTCCTCGGTTTCGCTTATTTATTTCAAAACTATCTTCACTAAGGATTATTTATGCCTGAATGCTGGCTGTGGATTGGCTTTAATGTCTTAATTTTTTTTCTGCTTTATCTCGATCTGTTTGTTTTTAATCGTAACGCTCATGAAATTAAAATTAAGGAAGCCCTGGTCTCGAGTTTAATCTGGATTATCGTCGCCTTAATTTTTAATGCCGGGGTATTTTGGTTTTCAGGAAAAGAGCACGGTTTTAATTTTTTAACGGGGTACGTGCTAGAACGGTCTTTGAGCATTGACAATCTTTTCGTGTTTTTACTGATTTTTACTTATTTTCAGGTTCCGGCCCAATATCAGCATAAAATTCTATTCTGGGGAATTTTGGGGACAGTGGTCACTCGAGCTGCTTTCATTCTGGGCGGCATCGCAATCATTGAGCGTTTTCAGTGGATACTTTATCTTCTTGGTGTTGTTTTAATTTTTTCAGGATTTAAATTACTTAAAGGTGAAGACAAAGAGATGGATCCTGGGAAAAATCCCGTCTTGAAAGTATTTAAACGGTTTTTTCCAGTGACCACTCAACTGCATGGAGGGAAATTTTTTGTCAGGGAGGAAGGGCGCCTTATGGCGACGCCCCTTTTTGTGGTGTTACTGGTGATGGAAACAACCGATGTTGTTTTTGCTGTGGACTCGATTCCTGCCATTTTATCCATTACGCGGGATCCGTTTATCGTTTATAGCTCGAATGTGTTTGCCATTTTGGGGCTTCGGGCCCTTTATTTTGCACTGGCGGGTCTGATGCAGCTTTTTCAGTATTTGAACTACGGACTCGGTGTTATTTTGATGTTTGTCGGCGTAAAAATGCTGGTTCAGCCTTTTTACCACATCTCTGTTCTTTTTTCACTCGGGGTGATTGTTTCGGTGCTCACTCTTTCGATTATTTTTTCTCTCATTTTCCCTAAAAACAAGCAGCATTAATCCGGAGATTTTTATGAAATCAAATTTTGCGGCCTCCGCTTTTTTAATGATGTTTCTTTTCTCCTCAACCTTGAGGGCGGAAGCGCCGGAGCATTTTTATAATGCCAACGAAAATCTGAATCCGGATCCCAAGTACACGCCGGGGGATGTGCCACTGGAAGATACCAATAAGGCCCGTTCTTTTTACACCGCGGAACAGCAGGAACTTGCGGCTTCAGGCGACACCGCTTCCGAAGTGCTCTACACACTTGGACACGGCGAGATTTCTTTCAGCGCCGTAAAAAATGAAACCGCGAATGTGCTCGGTTTTTTCCGGAATTATTTTGGCGTGGTTAAGATCAAAGACGGAATTCCTGTGGGTTTGACCATGGTCATTGATATTAATTCCCTGGACACGGCTGTGCCGGGAAGAAATAACCGGATCCTCAATTTGCTTTTCCGGAGTATGACGCCCGAGCTTGGAACCGCGCGAGTGGAATTTCAGGAGCTGGATTGGGGCGGAAAAAGTTTTGCTGAGGCGGGTGACGGGGCCGTTCACGGGATCAAAGCTTCCGGGACTTTGGATTTGAACGGTGTCCAAAAACCAATCACGGCCTCTTTGAATCTTCAAAAACAGAAGGGAATCTGGGCGGTTGAAACCGCATCTCCGATTTCCATTCTCATTTCCGATTATCAGTTTGAGAACCGGGTGTATGAGCTGATGAAATCTTGTAATCATAAGTCCATCGGTAATCAGGTGGATGTGAAAGTGGAATTGTTCTTTAAATAAAAATGCCTTTCGATCCAACTAATTCTTGATAGAATCGGCCCCATTATGATCAATGACATTACGGATTTTTTGCGCGCCACCGAAGCCGCGGCCATTGCCGCCTCAGAGTGGGTAGGAACCGGCGACAAACTCAATGCGGATAAGGCGGCTACCGATGCAATGCGAGAGCGTCTGAACCGGATTGAATTTGCTGGCAAGGTCGTTATTGGTGAGGGAAAGAAAGACGAAAGCGCGGGGCTTTTTAATAATGACTGGGTTGGACGGTTTGCTAATCAGAAAATGTCGGATTACTACGAGCTTGCTGTTGATCCGATTGATGGAACCCGCCCGACCGTAACTTCCGGCCCGGAAGCTCTGAGCGTTCTTGCCGCTGCCAATGCCGGCTGTATGTTTACGACCGAGGAATTTTATATGCACAAGCTTGCCTACGGTCCCTTGATTGCCCATAAAGTAAAACTGAACATCCACGATTCGATCGAAACGATTGTGGAAAAAGTTTCTAAAGCAACGGGTAAGGCTCCTCATCGAATAGTTGTCTGTCTGCTCGATCGTCCCCGCCACGAAAAATATGTGGCCGTCCTCAGAAAAATGAGTGTCCGGACAAAATTGATTCAAGACTGCGATATATCAGGCGCGATTGCAACCTGCCTTCCGGAAAGCGGCATTGATCTTCTTTACGGCATTGGCGGAGCTCCGGAGGCGGTGATTACTGCGGCCGCGATGAAATGTCTTGGCGGTGGATTTCAAGCGCAGATCGTCAATAAAGAGTGCGCGATTTTTCAACCCAAAGTTTATGACATTGAAGATTTGGTGAAGGGCGAATGCGCGTTTGCTGCGACAGGGATCACGAATGGCAGTCTCCTCAAAGGTGTCCGTTTTACCAGCCGCGGACCGGTGACGCACAGTGTGATGATGCGCTCTAAAAGTGGTACCGTTCGGTGGATAACGGCTTATCACGGAAATTAATCTGAAATTTTAAAGCGAAACTATAAAATTGAAGGCGGAGCATAAAAATGAAATCACGTCTAAGCCTATTGCTGGTAATCGGTTTGCTTTTCTCTCAGCCGGCCTGGGCTGCGGAATATAAACTGGGCAAGGAACACACGACGGTCGGATTCAAAATTCGTCACTTATTCTCCTGGGTTCAGGGAACGTTTAATGAGTTTGACGGTCAGTTTACCTATGATCCTGACAAGCCGGAAACCTGGAAAGTAGATGCTGTGATTCAGGCGAAGAGCATTGATACGCACAATGAAAAACGCGATACGCATTTGAGTTCTGCGGATTTCTTTGACGTTGAAAAATTTCCGACGCTGAGTTTTAAAAGTACGGGAGTCCACGATGCGACAAAATCAAATGCCAAACTGGACGGGATTTTAACGCTGCACGGAGTTGAAAAGCCTGTGACACTGGATCTGGAAATTCACGGAGCCGGTAAAGATCCGTGGGGAAATATGCTTTCGGGATTTACGGCAACCACGAAGATCAATCGCAAGGATTTCGGACTTTCCTGGAATCAGTCTGTGGAAACTGGACAGCTTTTGGTTGGAGAAGAAGTTTTGATCACGATTGAAGTCGAAGGAGTTTTGCTGGAAGAAACTAAGTAACCTGAAACTTAAAATTTTAAACGAGTAAAAGGAGAATCTAATGTCGGAATCTCAAAAGACAAAGAAATATGCAATGCTGGCCGCTTCGATCGCCGGAATTATGGCGGTTTGCGGAACCGTCTCTTTAGCGTATGCGGATGATATGGCGATGGACAGCAAAGACGGAGTGTCCTGCTACGGGGTCAATGCCTGCAAAGGTCAGGGCGCTTGCGGCGGCAAAGGTCACGGCTGCGCGGGTGAAAACAGCTGTAAAGGAAAAGGCTGGATCAAAGCGGAAAATAAAGAAGCTTGCCTGAAAATGGAAGGCGGAAGTTTGAAGCCAACGGCCATCACGGACTAATAACCAAACACCAAGAAACAAGATCCAAATAATTCCAAAATTTCAATTTTCAATAGGAGTGGGAATTGGATATTGATTATTGGATTTTATTTGGAGCTTGTAACTTGTATCTTGGTTATTAAATTATGTCATTTCCTCTCCTCGGCTGCGGCATCGGTCTTCGCGCTCCTCACTATGCTGAAATTCTAGGGCCGGCCCGAAAATTGGACTGGTTCGAAGCCATCTCTGAAAATTATATGGATACCGGAGGGCGTCCCCTCCAGATCCTCGAAAAAATCCGCAAGAACTATCCGGTTGGACTTCACGGGGTTGCACTTTCCGTGGGTTCAACGGATCCGATCCATCTTCCTTATCTTGAAAAATTAAAAACCTTGATCGACCGCATTGATCCTGCGATTGTCTCCGATCACATTTGCTGGTCGGGCGTGGCCGGTGAACATTTACACGACCTCTTGCCCCTTCCTTTCACGGAAGAATCCATCCGCCTGATCGTTGAAAAAACGGACCAGATTCAGAATTTTCTTGGACGTCAGATCCTGCTTGAAAATGTTTCGACTTATGTCACGTTCAAACATTCCGAAATGCAGGAATGGGATTTTGTGCGGGAGATCGCAAGGCGGTCCGGCTGTGGACTTCTTCTGGATATCAACAATGTTTATGTCAATGCTCGTAATCACGGCTTTGATGCCCAGGAATATCTCCGGAATATTCCCGGAGAGTTTGTGGGACAGATCCATCTTGCTGGGCACACGGACAAGGGTAAATTTCTTTTTGATACACACAGCTCTCCGGTGATCGATGAGGTTTGGGAACTTTACCGCCAGGCGCTGGAATTGTGGGGAAGCAAGACGACTCTGATTGAGTGGGATGAGGATATCCCTGAGCTTGAGCGCCTGATTGACGAGTGTGATAAAGCGAGAAAGATTTATCAAAGTGTTCGTGTTGAACGTCATTGCGAGGAGTCCCTCAGGGACGACGCGGGAATCTCTGTCAGAAAAGGCGGGATTGCTTCGCTTGCGGCTCGCAATGACATCAAGGTAGAAACATCTTTAAAAAACATCCAGCTCTGGATGCAATCTCAAATCAGGGACGGTTCTTCCCAACTTCTGGAAGCGCAACAAGTTACAGAAGAACCGTCCCTGAATCCCCAGGCCGGGGACCCGGGAGTAGAACGTCTTGACGTTTACCGCGAAGGTTATTTGGCCCGCACCGAAGAATCCCTCAAAGAAGTTTACGAAGCGGTTCGCCACGTGCTGGGCGACGGCGTGTTTCATGATCTTGCGCATCAGTACGCGCAAAGTTTTTCTTCTCCGGATTTTAATCTTAATCTGAAAGGCCGCAGTCTTCCGGATTTTTTAAAGCAAACCTCTTGGACTGAAAAGCTTCCATTTCTTCCGGATCTGGCCTGTCTCGAATGGAAAATTGCGGAAGCATTTCATGGTTTTGACAAACCTGCTTTTGATCCTTCTTTCCTTTTTCAGTTAAATTCGGAAGATTGGAAAAATCTCCGGATTCTTTTTCAGCCGTCCGTATCGCTTCTGGAATCTTCCTGGCCCATCCTGGATCTCTGGCAGAGTCGAAAAACTCCTGTGGAGGAAATTAGAATGGATCTTGTGAACCGTCCTCAAAAAGTGTTAGTGGCCCGCCGCCCCAGCAAAGAAGTTTTTTGCCGTCTTCTTACTGAGCGGGAATTCCGGGTTTTGATTCTTCTGAAGCAGGGTAAATCCCTGGGTGAAATGTTTGAATTTTTTGATGAAGAGGAAGCCGATCTTCCTCTGACGGATTGGTTTTCTGCCTGGACGCGGGAAGGCTTGATCGCTTCTTCTTAAGTCTCTTCCACTACTTACTTCCTAAATCGTTTTACCTGCTCCTGATTTCTGCCTAGGTTTAGCTATCTAATGCTATAAATTGATAGTCAAAACAATACAAAGTTCTATGTTAGTTGAAATAGTATAAAGCTGAGGGTAACTTTTAATAGGACAGCTGTGCCTAGCCAATAAATAAGTACGCACGTAACCTGAGTTGGAGGAAGTTTGAACAGGCTTAAAACCTATTCAAAAGTGAATCGTCTGACAGCAGCATTCACGGCCGTCATTTTTTTGATCACAAGCTATCCATCGCCGCAGGCACAGGGGATGGAACCTTCCGCTTCCTTGCCTGCTCCCTCACTCCGAAATATCCTCGAAGACCTAAGCGCGATTCAGCTTCCCAAAGATTTTGGAAAAATTCAGGAAAGCTACCGCGGAAGCTCCGATAAAGTCGCGGTGCTTGTCCAGGACGCGCACTCCATTCCCGATGCGCAGAGAAACATTCAAAACATCATTGGCTTTTTCCAAAAGGAGTATGACGTCTCCTTGGTCGGAGTCGAAGGAACCGCCGCCCAATTGGATCCTCAGATTTTCCACAGTTTCCCGGACCGGAAGAAACTTCGGGAAGTGTTTGAGGAATATTACGAGCGCGGGGAATTGACAGGGGGAACCGCGGCTGCGATCTTTAGTCGACAGTCCACAGTCGACAGTCCACAGAAAGAGCACGAGGGTTTAAACCGTGGACCGTGGACTATGGACCGTGGACTCGCCTTTGAAGGTCTCGAAGACTGGCCTCTTTACGAGCGCGGTGTTTCCGAATTTTTAAAAGCCCTTAAGGAGCAAAAAAAACTGAGTGAAGTGTTGGACGGGAAACGTGAAGCGCTCAAGAAAGAAAAGGAGAAATTCTACAGCAAGGAACTTCTGGAAATTGACACAGTCCTTAATCAGTTTCACAAGAATCAGGGGGATTTGGTTGAGACTGTTAAAGTTCTGGCAAAGTACAAGAAGCCGGAAGGGGAGTTGGGGCTCATTCTGAAGAAGACAGAAGGCAGTAAGCAGGAGGCAGGAAAGATCGAGTTTGAGGTGAAGAGAATTGCCAGGGAAGTGGAAAAAGCTCTCAAAACATTAAAGTTAGAAGGGGAAAAAGAAAATTCAAAAACTTCCAACCTCGAATTTCAAGCGAAGAAGCAGCTCTACCAAACCTCTCAATTATCCACCGACGACTATGGACTTTATCTCAGAGAGACCATCGAGAAGAACCACTTGCCCATCAAGTTATCTCTCCATCTTCACCGAGAAGCGGAAGAAGCCCAGAGACTGAGAGATTTAGAAGGCACCCGTCTCTTCAAGGATTTTGAACGTTACGGGCAATCGGTCAAAGCCAAGCTTTTCCGAAATGAAAAGGAGAGGATTCTGGATCAGGAAAATCATGAGATGGAGCTGCTCACTCGCTTTGCGAGTCTGGAGCTGAGCCAGGAGGATTGGGAGGAGGTTAAAAGGTTAAAAAGTGAAAAAGTTAAAAAGTTGGGAGACGAAAACTTTTTGACCTTTAAACTTTTGAACTTTTCAACGCATTTTAACTTTTATGAAATCGCCGAACAGCGCGACACCAGCCTTTTTAAAAATACGCTCGCGCTAATGAAATCCCATCAAGTCAAAAGCTCTTTAGTGATTGCCGGAGGATTTCACGCCGAAGGACTGACGCAAAAACTCAAGGCCAACGGCATTTCCTATGTGCTGGTGATGCCGGAAATTAAAACTATGCCGGAGCATTCTCTTTATTTGGAGCACATGAAGGGGAATGTGTCGTGGAAGAATTATTTTGAGGTGAAGGATGGGAAAGTAAATCTTTATGAGGCGTTTGTGAGAAGCAGCCGCGACCGACTGCTGAAGTTAGAAGCTAGAAGTGGGAAGTTGGAAGAACGAAATCAAAAAGCATCTCCCTTCGAACTTCAAACTTTGAACTTCCAACTCGCGAAGCTGTGGAGAGACCAAATCATCCGTGACCTCGCTGCGAAGAATGAACTCACCAAAGCCCACGATTACACAAGATTCATTGATGAACTTAGCAAAGAGCATAGCGCAGACCTGCCCGCCGAAGCGAAGCGGCAGGCGGGGAGCAAAGGGTCTGAAAACTCTATGCCCTATGCTCTTAGCTCACTGCTTCGTCAGCAGTGGCTCTCAAACATTCACCGCTTCATCGACGGCCTGAAAAATCTAAAATCCCGCGGTGAAATGGATATCCCGAACGTCACACAGCTTCTCAACTCTTTTTCCACCGCCGCGCCCGCTCTCGCCGGAGCACTTTCGAATCAATGGGTTGCTGGGTGGATTTTAGGTTTTGAAGAAAAACGTTCCGAAGTAAGAACGAACCCCTCCGAACCGGACGGCGCGCGGTCAGTGTCCAAGCTTCACTCTTCAACCTTCACTCCTAACTCATCTTCCCGCTCCGAAGCGCGCTCGCAGAATGCTGAACCCAGTCAGGGGACGATCCCTGCCGGGGACAGACCCCGGGATCTCACGGAGATTAATGCGAGGTACGGAAGCAAAGGGTTGGATAAAATCCTGGCCGCCATCCGGAAGATCTATCTTTCAAATGGTTATTCCGATACTGAATTTAACCCGTATCTTGCCTTGATACTTCAAGATGTGGATCGACGGATAGGGATACCTAAGCCGGAACCAAACGAGTGGATCTGGCTCGCCAATTTAACCGCGCTTCTGGCCCGCTCTTACGAACCCTCTTCCAAGGAGCCCGCCGACGTTGACCCGCCTTCTCTTCCTATTGCTCAAAGCGTCGCCTTCACCGGAAGTCCAGAAAATCAGCCCTCCAGAATTTTGATGCGGCCTATTGAGCCGGATGACGAGATGCTGATTGATGAATGGAAGGATGACCGGTACAGGATCATGAAGACGGATGCCGATGGCCGGAGCAATGAACTTCCTTTGAATTACGAAGATGTCTGGCATGAGGCTGCGAAAGGCAAAAGAAAAGGGTTCGCAATTTTTTCGGAAGATCAGGATGGTAAACGGCACCTGGAGGGATGGCAGACCTATGAAGAATACCCTGTATTCGGGCTTTACTTTGCCTACATCGAAATCGCGCCGTGGAACAGGGGCACCTTCAAGGACAGAAAATTCAAAGGTCTCGGATCGGTGTTAAAAACCCGGATTATTGAAGAATCCGTATGGCGTGGTTATGAAGGACGGGTATTCAGCCATGCAGGTACCCCGGAGGGTAAGACGATCATGCTTTCCTTGGGAGCCGTGGAGACCACTCCAATGCACGAAGCGTTTTGGGAAATTCCAAAAGCCCTGATGCTTACCTCAACAGCGGCCCAAAAAATTTTGAGGGAACAAGCCGGGCGTACAGGCGGTATGCTGGTTGAGGATGAATCCTTGAAGATAAAGGTAACGGGTTCCGAAGGGACTCATCAACCAGAAGGCGGGCAAGCAGGTTCACCGGCAGCCGGAAAATCCGAAACTTCAAAAACTTCGCCGCGCTCGGAAGTGAGGAAAATAGGTGAGGCGGTGAGCGGGTCAGCGGGTATTCAAAGCCCCTTGGAGAATCTTCCGAAGGGTATTGGATGGCAGGTTCAAAAGAGCCGGCCGGATGGTCAGGATGGAGGCCATATCCTCACTGAGGAATTCGTTCGTCCTGATTATTTTTCACTCAGCAACACCGTTAGAGCCGATGTCAATGAAGGTACTCGTCAGTCTCATTTAGGTCTATTGTCCGACCATTTACCGGCCTTTGCCAAAACGCTTGGAATTGGGCGCATCGTTGGAGGAGATTCAAGTGCAACGATTGTTGAATATCCGGATCTTCGGGCATTGAATGAGCGAATTCACCGGATGAATAGAGACAAGCCCGTTATTTTCGTAAAATTCTGGGATCATCCCGAAGGCGAAGCGCCGATAGAAGCTTATTTGGAACATTGGCGCCGCGGCGAAACGATTTATACCCGGTCGGGTCCCCACCATTTTCACGATGTGAATATTCATCTGACGCAGTTTCTTTTAATGCCAAAGGAACTGGTCCAAACCTCGTCCCATTTAGCAGAGTTTTTGTATCAATTGAACCTGGATGAATCACTTCGTAAGGATCAGGATGTGCAAAAAGAAATTCGGTCTTCGATGAGCCGATTTGTCAGAACTTTGGACGTTACGACGGGTGCTCTTAGCCAGATTTTTGATCCGCGTTATCAGTCATCCTTTGAAGATTATGAATCCTTCCATCAATCTAAACCCTCGGCAATGGCAGAACGCATGATCCGTTCAATCAATAAGGGAAAACCTTTGAAGTCGTGGCTCATGGGGGCATGGCAAGCCAGAATCCGTCAAATTGCAAAAGAAGCCGGGGACTTGCCCATGCAACCTTTTGATGTCACGACGCTTTATGTGCAAAGGGTTAAGTTTTTAGAGGAGAGTTACCCTGAAGCGGGAAAAAATCAGCCGCGTTCGGAGGTGAGGGGAAATGCAAGTGAAGAGTTAAAAGTTAAGAATGAAAAGTTGTCCGCCGAAGGACAGATTCGTCCAACGTTGTTTGGCGAAGAACCGGGTTTGTCTTCCAAGCTTCACTCTTCACCCTTCACTCCTAAGTCTTCCTCCCGCTCTGAGGTGAGGGCGAAAGAAACAGTTTCCAGCTCTCAGGATGGAATTCCAGATTTTATAAGGGATCCTTCGATCCTTCTCAGAACGCCTTTTGATGAGAAGCTGTTTGATAGGGCTTTGACTTATTTAACCTCTGATGATCCGGATAAAGTTGAAGCGGCTTCAAGAGCGGTCAAATACTTTTTTATTCCTTTAATGAAAGATGAAAAAGCCCATAGCACAGCATTCCAGATGTTCGATAAACTCCGATTAAAACTTAAGACGATTCAGACCTCGGAATTAGGATTCGACGATGAACCCGAAGACGAATATTCATATCTGCTTCTTCATCCGTTGAGATTTTTGAAACGATGCCTCGTCCATCTAGGATCCTTTTTGTTTAATCCTCTTTACCGGCAAATTCGCAAGCAAACCATAGCTTGGGACAGGATGGGTTTTATTCCTCAACCCAAAAATCGTATATTGAATTTAATCATGGGGGAGTTCGCAAAAAGAAATGAGTATCAGATAGACTCGATGACTCCGAGTGATGTGACGGGGAAAAGAATACGCGGAAGATCGATGCCTCTGCATCTTGCCTCGCTGACTTACGCGCAAGATACGGGAAAATTCCATCTGGCATTTCCGAGTGGATGGCGGCGGCTTCCTGACGATCGTGATCAGTATTTAATCTCGGAGAAGTTTTTGATCCTTACTTTGCAGTTACAAGCTTTGATGAATACCTTTCCCGTCGTGAAACCTTTGAATAAAAAAGAAGAGAGCTCCGAGCTTCGTTCACCACTTATGGATCAGATGGATGAAGCCAACGAGCGTCATGAAGAGAAGGAGAAATGGAGCGAGAAAATGAGGTTTTTTGTGCCTGCATTTGCATTATCTCATTTGCTCATTAATACGCTCTGGTATCTGCTCTCAGCAAGAAATATGAGTGAGTCCGAGACCTATATGAGCCTCGTGTGGATGGCGCTTTCCCTATCTACGCAGTTAGCTTTCGGAGTTCTTGCGTTGCCTGGGGTCGTCGGTGCTGTTTTCCTCGGTGTTTTGGAGCTCGAGATCTTAGCGGGGCAAGTATTTAAACGCTGGGAAGGGAAACATAAAGATCCGAGATTTGGAGTTTCTTTCCTTGATAACTACTCGTCACGCTTTGGTGTGTTTTCATCGAATGTGAAGTACAAATTGAACTCTTTGATATATGAAATGAAACAAAAGGCAGCGTCTGAAAAGTTTTTCAATTATGAAAGCGCCTTGCAGAGATTTGTTGAAATGGCCCGCGAATACCAGGAAGCTTCTCCCGAAGAGTTAGAAAAAGTCTTCCTTTATAAGATCGCCCAGGGAATTTTAAGACAATATGCTGACCATGTCGGCGGCTTTGATCGTGAACTTGCGGCAAGAGGATTGATGAGCAAGTATCCTGAATATGGTTTGATCCGGGTTGTCATTATGCCGGATGGTTTTCTCTTTCTGACCCGGGATTATTCCGAACTCAATCTTCACCAGGAGTCGAATTATCAAGCCGCCCGGATTCTTCAAGCGGAAATGGGTAAGAAGTCCCCGACCGATATTCCCATCTCCCAAAAAGAATTCTTTCAATCGAGACAAACCCAGATTACTAAAGAAATTCCCTGGCTTGTTAATCTGGTCTACCGGGGATTTTATGTCTTTTATTTTCTCGAAATGGTTGAGCGGTTGATGGCTTACAGGAATGCAAAATCTCTGGTAAAAAGGATGCTTAAAGAGGCACCCTTTCCCACGCAAGTCATTGTCGTCGTGAACCCGGCGGACTCAGTACAAAGCCTTGTTCCGATTGATGTGAAAAATAAGCCCCACGTCGCTGGGTTTATTGTCCCGATGAGGTATCTTCAATCCCCCGTGAAACCAAAAGCGTCAATCTTCGGGAAATTTGATTTCAAAATCGCGAGGGAGAAATTGATCAAACGGATTTTCACCGGAACCATCACTCTCAGTCTTATTCTGGCGGCTTCCTTTTATGGGTTAAACGGGGTAAAAACTTTTTTAACTAAAAGTATGATGGGAATTAATCAAAGCGGAATTTCTTCAAGTGTTTCGTTCAATTTTGGAAGAGGAAATCAGGGTCCGGGGGAACCTCTCATTAGTTTTTCTGAGCCTGTCAATGCTCCCAATGCACCGATGTTTTATTCATTTGGTTATTACCGGGGTTTTGACCGCAACGGAGGTAATAATTATGCACCGCATAGTGATTTCAAGCCTGCTGTAAAAGGCATCCAAAATTCGGGAACAAATACTATGATTCAAACGAATCATACCTTTCAGCCGATTATTGCGGTACCTCATTATCCTGATGCCCAGCACCCGGAGAATAAGCATCCGGTTTTAGCTGAACCGTCCGAAGTGTCGGAAATTAATGCCCCGGTATTTGGAAACAGTATTCACTCGGTTTCTTATGGGCAGTCGAACGATGCTCCGCATCCGGAAACTCTGGCTTCCTATAGGTTGTTAGATCCTGCCACCAAGGGACAAGTTTTGAAGCTTCTGGGAAGCAGCGAAGAGCTTTCAGAGACTGAAGAAACGCTTCAACAGAAGATTGAAATCATTGAAAAAGCCGCTAAAGAAAAATTTTATTACTCCAATAGTCTTTGGTGGAGTCTTTACTGGATGCTGCCTCATACCTCGTTTATGGATGCGGTCGAGGGTAAGGGGAATACGTTCTCCCGATGGGTTTACCGTCAGGGGCTAAAAGAGGGAGAAGGAAAGGTCGGTATTCAGTGTACGGGTGCCTCTATTTTTTCTGTCGAGGCACTGCGCGCTAAAAATCTTGCGGCCCGGATGCAAGGCGGCGGCTACGATAAAAACCAGGACCAAAAGATTGGGAAAAATGAACTGCATGCCAACTCCAGCTTTTACAATCCATCGACAGGACACTGGGAAGATTTGGATTTGACTGCGGTGATTGATGTGAAGATCAGTGAAGATACTGTCGGAGACATGATGTGGCGGATTTTTGGAAAGGCGGTCTTACTGGGTGCAGTGATCCTTGGAACTGTCATTACGCTGGCGTTTTTGAGAAAGGCGAAAAAGGAAATAGGCAAAGTTGAAGTCGATGGCAAGAAAAAAGCCAGAGACTTGGGACAAATAAAAGGATCTATTTTAAAGGCTGTTCTAAAAATGATCTCTCTGAAAAGACAAGATCAGGATGATGATCCATTAGCCAGAAAGATCTTATCTCAGAGCGCACCCTCTGATACGGAGCCTCTCACGGTTTCAGGCCAGGGGGATGCTCTGGTTCCCTTAAAATCAGAGCGCGAATTGTTTTTGGAGAAAATTAAGACAGTCGTTGATACCTATCAAGGCATTGCCGCAAAAAATGAATACGTCCAAATAATAGCTGCTGCAAAGGGGTTCCATAATAATTTTGTTGGGTTGAATACTCAGGAAAGAGATCACGAGATTCCGATCAGAGAAATACGTGAACGTTTCCTTGAGCTTTCCTCTAAGGGAGAACTGAAATTAAAACCCATTCAGAACCATCAGGCTAGAGACTATCCTCTGGTGGTGGTTCGGGATCAGTCCTATGCACTCACGGATCCCGCGAATGGTAAAAAGCAAACGAATACCTATTTAGCCTTTCCTGAGATTGGGATAGAGCCGACGAGCTATGTGATTCACCTTGCCGGCTATTTAGAGAATTTATCGGCCGGGTATTATGGCGTCCTTTTCCGCGAAGAATCAGCAAAAGAGCTGCCTGGCGCTCGCTCCGAAGTGAGAAGGAATGCAAGTGAAGAGTTAAAAGTTAAGAATGAAAAGTTGTCAGCCGAAGGACGGATTCGTCCAACGTTGTTTGGCGAAGAACCGGGTTTGTCTTCCAAGCTTCACTCTTCACCCTTCACGCCTAACTCATCTTCTCGCTCTGAGGTGAGAACGAACCCCTCCCAACCGGCCGGCGTCCAGTCAGTGCGGAAACCTATTTATAGTTTAAACGGAACAGTTTTCCCACGCTCGGAGCTGCGGGGTCAAATCGGGCACGTGCGAACAATTCCGGTGGCGGGGCTGGGGCTGTGGCATGAACTGCTTGCCCGGCTTCGGCCTGAGGAATTGCGTTCAATCTATGACGAAGCTTATAAATCTGGGGAGGATCCCTGGGCCATTTCAGAGGCGGTTCGAAGTCAATTGTATCAATTGGGAATTTCAAAACTTCCAGGGCCTTGGAGTCCAGCGGATCTCAAGGTATTGCTTCAGATTGAAACAGCGTTAAGGCTTTTGGATATCCGTTCGGGGTACCTTGCATATTTGCAGGAGTTTTCGGCAGATTTGTTTGAAATCGAGATGGATTCTTCTCTAAGCCGATCCTTGGCCTTATATCAGAATCAAGATTTTCTTTTGAGCCCGAAGATGGCGGAAAGAATTAAGGCGATTCTGAACAATTATCCGGATTATCAAAAGGATTATTACCTTGCCATCATGCTGTTCCCTTCGCTATGGACGGCAGAAGGTAAGCCGAGCCCTCTGATTGGAGATTTTTGGATCGCTTCCAATGGCCGATTCTATTTTTGCTTCGATGCGGATTCTTCCCAAGGTTTTGAGCTGGTGACCAGCGGGGATCATCAGGGACTTTATCATGTTCATTTCATGCCGATCGATACAGGATGGGGAAAAATGTTAGAAGTTCATCAAAAAAAATATTCGCCTAATAGGACTCGAGGTCAAGAATATTGGGAAGATGTGAGAAGACTGAACCAGTCTCTGAGAACGCAATTGGCGGCTGGCTATAAAGTGAGTGAACCGAAATTGGTTGAAGACACCAAGGTCATTCAAGATTACGCGCAAACACTTCAAAGAGAATTGGTCTTGTTGCAAAATGTAGTTCCGGATAAGGCGATTGATATCGAAACAAGTAATAGCAATGCGCCTACCTTGCAGGCTGTAAAAAAAATCTTTCAGGATTTCACTCGGATCTACAACCCGGAAACGGGATTGATGAAATCTACGGAAAAGGCTTCTCCAGACACCCAAGAATTCCGTTCTGAAATACGAATGTCTGAAACCAAAGCTGGCGGTTTGGAGACCGAAGTGCAGGTGGGTATTTCGAGGCGTGGATTCATCACAGCTAAAACAACGGTGCAAGGCGGGGGGGCTAATTGGAAAAATCAAGCGCGTAAAATTGATTTGCTTATCGAAGCTTATTGGACGCAGATTAAGCGGCAAATTCCTCATGATCCCTTCGCTCTTCGGCCTTCGGGTTTGGGAAGTACCGAGCGGCCCGTGTTGATGCAACAAGCGCTTTACTTATTGGAATATCTGTATCGCCGTCATTTATCTGATCAGAAAAGTAGAAATGATAAGACTTCAGACAGTCATTCCCGTTCTGAACTTCGAGAAAATCTTGGTGAAAAGGGGCGGAACGTTTTTTTTGAGAGACTGTCTCGAATTTTAGTTTTTTTTAGAAGGTCAAATTCACCTCGTGCTTCCGAAGTGCTGCCCTCAGTGGAGGAAATCTTGAGCGGACTATCTACGGATCAGAAGATGTTCTTAGACGCTTCACCAACCGGGAATCGCATTTTGAGAAATTATTATGAATCGCTACGCAATCCTGGATCTCAAAGAGAACATCCATTTTTGGTCAAAGAGATCCAGGACTTGGTAGCTTTGTTTAGCAAGCTTGTTTCGCAAGGTTTGATAACTCCAGAAGTTCTAAGATTCTTATCGCTATCAACTTCAAATGAAACGGATGAGGATTCGCTGCCCTTTTATCTCAGAAAGGCAGGCGGCAACCTGATTGAGATGCTGATCAATCACAATGTATTTGGTGCTAGGATACCGAATTTTAATCCATCGGATGAATTTCGTTTTTTTGTTCAAGAGATTTTTCCTTTAAGGAACGATCTGGATGGATTTCTCAACCTTATGCAGGATCAAACAAGACAGAGCCGCGCTGGTAAAACGAAGGCCATTGGATCTTTGCTGTGCAGGGCTGTAGCGAGACAATCTCACATTTCAGAAAATCAAATTTTTATTTTGCCGCCCACCCCGAACTTTCTCTGGGTGATGAAAGATTTTACAGATCAAGAAAAGATCCAGGCAATTAACGGCTTCCAATTTAAAATAAAAGACGCTGAAGGTCAGCTTCAGCCCGTAATCGTTGTCAAAGATGATGTCCCATCAGCCATACTCAAGGTGATGGCTCACGAGTCAGCGCATGCTGAGGCGGATCCCGAGGTGGATAAACTCTACGGCAAAGAAGAATTCGCTCGTGTGCTGATCGAGGGCTTCCAGGTTTACCGAGAATTGCAAATTTTAAGATCCATGACTGTGGGCAGTACGGCAGAGGCTAGGCGCCTTAAGGAAATTATCGAAGCGAGTGCTGGGTCCGAAGGCGTTTCTCTCGAAGACGCGATCAAGGAAATGGTTTTTTCGCTTCACGTGAGCTATGAGAATGAACGTAAATTGGTTCAGTCTATTTTGGCGCGATCAGGGGATCAACATCCTGACCGGCTTTCAGCAGACCACCCGATGATGACATTTGCTTTAAAGGGAGATTTTCAGGCTTTGGAAAATTATTTGGGCAAAGATCGTTTTAATATGCTCAGGTCTTTTTTAAACCAGGTGCCAAACAAGGTTTTTTTCATAACGCCGATGGTGGGTATTAGGATTTGGTTTCGTTTGGCGGAAGAATTGATTATTACGGCGAAGGATCTTCCCGATAGCCGTCGGATGGAAGCTTTGATCCGAATGGTTAATCGAGCGATCCTTCCTACTGAGGTAAACCAAGCACACGATCAGAACGTTACCGTCCAAACGGCTGAGGAGTTCTTAACGGACCTACTTCAAAATTCGCGCCAATTTTTGGCAAGTCCCGCTCTTCTCACCCAAGAGCAATATTGGGCATTTCTTACGCAGCATCGGCTTCAAATTCGACGTGCAGAACTAAGAAGTCAAGGTGAAGAGTCTCCAGTTAATCAAAGAAGTTTAGAGATTTTTCAGATATTAAATCATGGCAGCTTTGTAGCCTTTTTAATGAAGCGGTATTTCAACGCGAAGCTGAAGACTTATCTTTCAGAGGAGTTCGATGGAAATGATGCTTTTTTCTTCGTTTTTTTTGGATCGCTTGGGGCAATCGCTGTGGGTGCCGCCTGTATTCATTTTATACCGCATTCGATTTTGCTCTGGCTTGGTATCAGTGGCGGTGGATGGTTGGGCTGTGAGTATTGGGATTATCTCCGTCGTACTTTCAGCCTGCGACTTTACAATCATCTTGACTATAGTATCGATTCTTTTCTGGATTCCCCGAATTTTTTGGATAGAGAAATTCATGAGGCCTTTCGGATGGCACAAGAGGGGATTGAAAATGAAAAAGAAGCTACGCGCACTCTTTTGGATCTTATTAGAGAACTGCTTTTTAAATCCGAAGAAACAAATTTTGTCGGTATCGATTATTTTCGCAAGGAAATTCAATTTCATTATCCTTTGATTTTAGCCACCACCTATCTTTTGTGGCTTGCTTTCAAAAAACAATACCCCCCTTCTAAGATTGAGGAGCGGATCAAAATTTTATCCCTTAACAGCCTGTTATACGGAGGGGCTCTCGGCAGGATGAAGTCATTGTGGACCAGCATCGACGATGCAGATCGATACAAAGTCGTCGACCGCGAGGGGAACGAAGCTGAACAAATTTTACTTAAGAAGATATTAGACATCGTGGAGAAAGTGCCAGGCGCCGATACCCGGTCCGAACTGAGAGATCTAACTGGAGGCAAAGTTGAAGTCTTGAGAAGTGATTATGATTTGACGCAGCCTTTTGACGATCTAAATCCCAGCTCAACGGGACTGTCCCCATTAAAATTTGAAATGCAGCCTTCAGCCATCAGCCCCCAGCTGACAGCTAGCTCCGATGGTTCGTCTTCGCTCGCCATTGGCCTGAGTAAGGCATCCTTGGAGCCGCGTCGAAGGGCCGAGACGCGGATAAAGGAAGGTGCGGTGGAAAGAGAGGTGTTGGCTGAATATTTCCAGGATCGCTTGAAAGCCTTGTTCTCAGGGTTTTCCCCCGTGATCAGGAAAAAAATTATAGGGATGGCAGTGCAAGGAGCTTCTCCCGAGCAAATTGTGCAGTCACTGCAATTGATTCGGCCTGAAGATGGACAAGAGATCGATTTGAAACTCATTGATGAAATGCTTAACCAGGCTTTGTTTGTTGAAAAGAGAGTTAAATTCACCAATCGTTTTAAGGGAGATGAAAGCGGACGTTCTGTTTATAATTTCGAGCCTCTGAAAGATCAAGATACCATTACATGGCAAGAGGCGGAGCCTTATTTAAAGAAAGATCGCGAAGAGCTTGAAATGATTGCCCGTGAACAAAACAGTACCCCCGATCAGATTTTGCGGTTGATGATTAATCGGATGGAAGAACTCCTGGCCCAAGCCTTGGAAGCAGATAAGGAACAGGGCGCCAGTTTTGCAAATCTGAAGATTCAATCACCCGTCCGGACTTATGAAATTCATATGGTAAGAAAATCTTGGGGTGACGATGTTGATCTTATTTTCAGTAAGAATCCGCAAGGACCCGGTGAACTACGGAGCGAGCATCTCCGGATAAATCGATTTTCGATTGCCTTAAACCGGATGGGTGTTTTCTATAAAGGAAACAGTAATTTTGATAAAAGTTATCCGTCCTCTCCGCTCGAATTCTGGCGTGAGCATATGGAAGCCGCGAATAATTATGAGGCCCAGCCTCCAGAAGCAGGTTTGTCAAAGAAGGCGACTAGCTCAACGGGACAGGCGCCATCGAAGGGACAGGTTGAAGACTATCCAAAGATCAATGCCGGGGAATCCGAAGCTCTAAAAAATCCGCCGCGTTCGGAGGTCCGCGACGGTGGGCAAGTGAGGGAGGGGCTGCCCGTTATCGTTCAAGAACGGTTGAAGGCGCAT
>SICL01000007.1 GCA_009691445.1 Candidatus Taenariivivens baikalensis
TCCTTCCGCTAAAGCTTATTTGATTGATGGGGGAGAGCGGAAAATGAATTTCGATGGTATCGAAGTTCTGCCGCTGGCAACAACGTTACCCTCTTTAGATAAGCTGCTCTAGGCATTTTACGATCAAAAGGAAAAAATGCTTACGGTCTGGTTTTGTGAGCCAAAGGCTGAGTACAGCGTGAGGCTATTTGGGCTTGATGATAATCTGGATACAATTTTCTGAGAAACTCAACGGTCGTCCTGTAGTCGAGCTGACCAGGGGCGGTCGGTTCCCCAATCGAGGCATAAGTGATCAAGGATCCTAACCCCGGAAAAAGCACTCGGGTGCTTGCACCGTAAGTCCCCATTCCGATAGAAATCAGATTTTTATGCGCGTTCATAATTGTAAAGGAAGCCAATCTGCGCGTATCTTCACGCTTAAGAACAAGCGCGGCGATCTTGACGATATCTGCTCCGAGTTTTTTCGCCTGATTCAAAATCTGTTTTAATTTTTTATCCTCAGGCGTTCTATCAAAATCATGATGGGAAACAATGACCAATTTATTTTTTTTACGCGCTTCCTGAATCACCTGAGACATAATTTCTTTCGAGCTCAATTCGATATCAACCGCATCCACATAGGGCATCACTGCTTGAAACAAAACCAAACGAGTTTCTTCGGATTGGTTCCAACGCCCTCCCTCCCTGCGCGAACGGATGGTCGCAATTTTAGGAAAGCCTTTATTTTTTTTTACTTCCTGTAAGACATATTTTTTTTCAAAGGAAGCATATTGATCGATGCGCAGTTCGATGATATCGACACCAAACCGTTTGGCGTCATCAATGGCGTGAGGCGGGATACGATCTTTTAAGCTAACGGCAACTCGGGGAATTCCGCCAAGACGAAGGCTGGCTAGTCTAATCATAGGTGATTTCAATGCAACGTGATAGCGGCCCACATTCGCACGGGGCAACAAGCATCGCCGACGTGAATATGCGGCGCATCCATTATTCGGATAGAGTCCGGTATATTACCAGTGCCATCCCTTTTTCTTGGGCGCTGCCTTCTCAGGAGCTGGGGCTGGCGGAGGAGTAGAGACAACGGGTTCGGGCGCTGGGGCCTTTTCAGCAACCGCTGTTTCTGTAGCCACTTCTGAACTCGAGGGGCCACCCAGTAATCCGGTTCCACTATTTTCGGTTCCACTATTTTGTAACCCAGCTCCACTATTTTCTGGGGCAGTGGCTTCCGCATTGGGTTCTTGAGTTTTCTCAGCCACCTCGGCTTCCGTCGAAGTTTCTGTCGCGGTGGCTTGGGTATAAGCGCTCACTTCCTTATCCGTTTCCGGAGTTTCTTTGAGAGGAACGACCTTCGACCAATCCCCCTCCGAACGGCTGTTCATCGTAATTTTGACGTTATCCATTTTTAGGGCCGCGGGATCTATCATAAATTCAGCGCGGCGTTTGTCTTCTCCGGGGCCGTAGGTTTTAAGTCCAAGAAATTTTCCTTCCTCGGTCTCAAGCTTGACGGACTCAATATCCGGAATTTTATCCCGATCCATCAACATATTGGGTTCCACGACAATCTTTAGTTCGTTTCCCCATTTTGAAATGTTAACTACGGGTGGATACTCCCAAGCCTTCACCGCTTCTGCGGCGTCTTCCGGAGAGGCGGGATCTGCAACTTGAGCACTTTCGACTTCGGCCTTTTCTTCTTCAGCATGAAGCTGGGCCGGCAAGGTTAAACAGCAAAAAAGAACGAGCATAAATGATAAAAATGACCGATTCATAATTCCTCCTGGTTTTTATCCCCTAAAAAAAGGGACAGGTTGCACCAACCTGGCTCCTTTTTAAAAACAATTACTTCGTTTGCGTCATTACCTGAATCTTTTGCGCAATTTTGCCTCTCGGCAAACCCAAACTGCCCTTGTTGAACGTTTCTACAATCTTAATCACGGGAAATTGAACAAGAGTATAAGGATCTTTGAGATGATCAAGAACTTCGGGTCTTCCCTTCAAATCGGCTTCGATCATTCCAGGCCCACCAGGTCCCGCGCTCAATTCCTTCAAGGTCATCCGGCCAAGATTAAGTTCGTAGCGGTTGACAAAAAATCCGCTTTGACGGGCAGGAGATCCTCCTTCCAGTGTCGCTGGAGAAATTGCTTTCAGAAAACTTAAATTGTACTCACCGATCCTGCTTTTTTCTAAATGGACCTCGGCAAGCACTCCCTTGATGAGTGAAAAATCCCAGGTTCGGGAAGATAAGTACGGATAGTGTTCGAAATAGATTTCAACCGCGTTGATTTCAGCCATCGGGCCGGGCGAAAACCCTTTTGGATTGCCAAGTTGGATACGCCCCACGGTGATTTTTTTAGAACGGACTCCGACGTGAATATTCTCCAATCGAACGGGAACGCCCGTAATGTCTTCCAGCGCGCCTTGCAAGCATCGCTTGGCCAGGGCTTCACGCTTTGAATAAGCAACTCCGGCCACTGCCCCAACAGCCAAGATAAAGAGGATTAATACGACAACAATTTTTTTCATCGTTTTTTTCTCGACGTTAAATAAAACCGGATTGCGATTAGCTCTATCTTCGTCCACATGTCCTAATTCTTGAGCTGGTTTCTGATTTAAGACTTTTCTCGGGCAAGGTTTCATGCTAGCATTCCCCTCAACCGGAGGGAAAAATGAAACCAATATCCTTACTCGTGACCTTATTAAATACAGCGGCTTTTTTTCTGTTTATTGGAATACTCCCGCTACCTGCCTTTGCTGAAGAATCAACAGCCTCAAACACGGTCACAACGACTGACACCTCCATGACACTTCCTTCCGCGCTTCAAGACGATCTGCTGCCTGTGCCAAGCGTTCCGGCTCAAGCTGAAGAACAAAAGTCTCCAATGCCTTCTCCCATTGCTCAAGAACCAGAAACCAATCCAGAATTTCGGCCCAGAGTCATCATTACCGCCGCCGGTGAAGAATACAATATCAAGGTTTCTTATGATCATCCGATGGATTTTTCGGGACAAAACTTCATTGAATATGTCCGCATGGAAACTCTGGAAGGGGAATTTTTGGGTCTCATGACCTACAATGACAAGATCACCAAGGCCAGCGCGGAGTTTATGCTGAATCCAAAACTCCTGACAGAAAATACGATGCGTTTCGTGGCCAAATCCACCAAAGTAGGTCTCATCAAAAGCATCCACAAATTAGAAGCGTCTTCGCTGGAAGAAGTCGCCAAGGCTGATCCGAATTCTGCTAAAGAGGATGTTTCAAAAAAGAAATTTTTGGGGATTTTTTAAAAAAGCCAGGGACGATTCTCAAAGACAACCCCATCATTCATCATTGCGAGCGAAGCGAAGCAATTTCTGTGCTCTAGATTGCCGCGGTCGCTACGCTCTCCCTGGCAATGACCGCAGAGAATTACTCCACACTGTTGTAATGATAAAGACGTCCTAACATTTCAATCGCTGCATTAAATTGTCTCACCTTGTCATGAACCAAACCAAGATCGCTGTGTTCTTCGAGCAGATTCTGGATCAGGAAGGATCCATCAAAACCTTTTTCACTGAGAATCTGGTTGAGTTCCACCGCAATTTTGTTTAGTTTATTGAGTAAATTCTTGTTCAAAGTTTCCTGATTTAAGGTGGATCCCAGATCAAGAAGCGTCTGCTCAAAATCATGCATCATTTGAGAAACCTGCGAAGGGTTCTTATCAATCTCTTTAATTTCCGTCAGCACCTTATCCAAACGATGCAAAATCTCCAGCACCGTAGTTTCTCCCACCTGATGTGACAGGCCAAGTGCGGTCGATGTTGATTCAATCATAATCTTTTGGGTGGCAAAGCGCCCTGTCTTGCGCTCAATCACACTAACCGTGATTGATTTACCGGGAATAAATCCAAGCCCTGAGATGGGAAGCATATACGAGAATCGTCCTGGTTCTGATTCGGAATGCATCGATTTTCCATGAACTATTAATAGATGAGCGCTGTCATAAACATCAATGATGGGGCGGCTTGCCGCCGCACCTAGATATTGAATTGAGATCGTCTCCCGGAGTATCGCACGATCCGGCGCCATCAGTTTCGGTACACTGTAGCCTTGGCTCTTATCTTCGGATTTATTTTTCTTAGGAACGGACTGATCTTTCTTTGTATCACCTTGAGCACTTTGCTTGTCATCCTGAGCGGAGTTTCCGCCAAAGGAAGAATCCATCCCAGGCTGTTTGGCGGAAAGGATCTGTTCGTGGTTCGTGCTGAGATTCTTCGCTTCGCTCAGAATGGCATTGCTAGATTGTGATTCTTGCGGCGCTTGCAGTACCGTGTGGCGGAAAACCCGGTTGGAGAGAATCTTGTCGCGTTTAACAGGAATATCCAATTGGAAACTAATTGGGCTTGAAACCATTTTGCTATTAGCCAGCGTCACTGAGGCGGACGCCAAATAACGCGCATTTCCTTCCACCCCGTTTGTATCCCACACCATATGGAAATATCCCTTCGTATCCGGATTAGAGGAATTAAGCGTGTAAAGAAGACGCGCGCCTTCATAAATCCGGACCTCGGAATAAATCACCGCCGGAATAATTTTCCCATCGCGTTCAAACCAGCTCGTAATTTTCATCAAATCTTTTTCGGCATCATACTGAAAATTCACACGTGGCTGCTCAAATGCTTCCATCGACCTTTCAAGCATCACGGCAAACGACCGGTCATTATCCGCCACCCACGTACTCTTGAATTCCTTATAACCGGGCTTGGACCAAACCGTTGTATAAATGCCGTAAGGACGCTCAATAGTCACCGGAGAAGTTAAACCTGTCTGAGTTTGACCGGCACTGTCCGTCAAGACCAGCCCCGCCAAATGATCCTGGGTTTGCGTGTCTTTAATCACCCAGCGGATGTGGTAGTGATCGATTTGAAAAGGTGCCGATGAAACGGCATCAACTTCAGGATCCTGATGACTGCGAATGCGAATCCTCACCTGAGAAGAACGGTCATTTGGAACCGTCCAGAACTGACTTCCGATATTGGGGATATCCGAATCAATCAAGTGAATGTCTTTGAGAAAATCATCTTTCGAGTACTCCAGAGTCACTCGCGGAACGCTCCCCAAAGTCTGCCAGCGAATGGTGCGTTCCTCATTAGCAATCCAGCGTTCTCCACCACTCGGAGAAATAATCCTAATCTGTCCAAGAATCCGGACACTACCAAGCGATGCGGATTGAACCGCTTTATCTCCCAGATAAGTCACTCGTACCCGAATATTCCGATCCGTCATTTCAGGAATCTTCCAATCAAAAGCGCCGGTATTGGGAGTCGTGGAAACAATGGGCCTGGCCGTGACAAAATCATCACCCGAATATTCCAGCCGCACTTCTGGAACCGTCCCGCCCGTGGACCAAGCAAGGTGCTGTGTACTTCCCACGGACCAAACTTCTCCACCCGCCGGGTACATCAGCTTGAGAGCCCCACGAATCCGGAATTGATCTTTAGAAACTGAAAACACGGTGGCATTTTGCGAATCGGAAACCCGGATCTTCAGACTGTCCCCAATCTTATCCGGAACATTCCAGGAAAACTTCCCACGATTGGGGGCGGCAGAAGAAATAATTTCCGTAGTCTCAAAATTGTTAGTGGAGTATTCGATTTTTACCGTACCAATATTCGGAGAACTGCGCCACTGAAAATCCACACGCTCGCCGACCTGAAACGTCTCGCTCAAGACAGGATAAATCAAATCGATTTTGCCAACGATCCGCACCGGCGCTTGTGTCACATCAAAGGTATCGGGATTTGCGTTATCCACCACACGTACATGGATATCTCCGCCAACCGTGGCCGGAACATCCCAATGATAAACTCCTTTGTTGGAAAGATTGGGCGCGATGACCTGAAGATCATGCTCGAAATTATCCCGTGAATATTCCAGCCGCACCTGAGGAATCGTCCCCAAGGTTTGCCAGGAAATCGGATAGTTTTCATTCACGGACCAAACCTCTCCGCCGACCGGACTGACAAGACTAAGTACACCACGGATTTCGAAGGGCTGCATCACGGAAGCCTTCACGGTGGGATGATTGACATCCACAATGCGAATTCTTGCCTTTCTTGAAACCGCATCCGGAACCTTCCAAAGAAATTCTCCCGTGTTGGGCACTGCATTCACCACTGGAATCAAATTCTTATAATTATCCGTGGAACATTCAATACGCACCTGGTCGATCTTGCCAACTGACGTCCAGCGGATCGGCAGTTCGGATCCCACCAGAAAGATTTCTCCGCCCACAGGATTCACGATTTGAATATCGCCGAGCACTTCCAAGGCTTGCGCCATGACATCAAAAATGTTGGGGTGGACACTGTCCGTAATACGGATTTTCAAATTCCGGGTATTGAGGCTGGGAACGCTCCACAAATAACTCCCTCGGTTGGGGGTTCCCATCGCCATCGCTTTGACCGTTGCAAAATCGTCTTCGGAATATTCCAGGTTCACATTGGGAATCGTCCCGATTGTTCGCCATAAAACCATCTGCTGACTTCCCACGGCAAAAACCTCACCCCCCGAGGGATGCTCCAGCTTCAAGCCGCCTTCAATTTGCGTCGCGTAATTCATATCTGTAAAAACAGAGGCATCATGAATACTAGAAACACGGACTTTAATCTCATTGCCTGCAAGATCGGGAACTTGCCATTCGTAACTGCCGGTGTTTGGAGTTTCCATCACCATCGGCAGTGTGGTCTTGAAATCATCAACGGAATATTCCAACTGGACAACCGCGATCGTTCCTGTTGTTTTCCAGGTAATCACGGGGCGGCTTCCCACTTTCCAGGATTCTCCACCCTGAGGACGGACAAGCGTTAAGGTTCCGGAAATCTTGAAAGGCGCTTTAGACGTGTCGAAAATTCCAGCATTGAGCGTGTCCGAAATACGAATCTGGGCCTGTGAACGAATCATGTCAGGAACTGTCCAGGAGTACGCTCCCGCATTATCCCACGCCGCGGTCAGTGTCTGAATGTCCCGGTGAAACTGATCGCTGGAAAGATCGATTTTGACTTTAGGAATAGATCCCGAAGTCTTCCATTTAATTTCCTGTGTTTCTCCGACCTTCCAGATTTCTCCGCCCGCCGGACTCAGAAGCTGCAGGGTTCCACCGATATGAAAAACCGGGGAAAGGGACAAGACACTTTGATCCTGTGCGTTCATGATGCGAAGCTGCATTTCATTTGTAGCAAGATCGGGGACGGTCCAATTATAGTTTCCGGAATTAGCCAGCCCGATAATCACCGGCGTCGCATGAGAGAAATTATCATCAGAATATTCCAGAGTTACATAGGGAATCATACCGTGTGTCGACCAGCTGATGGCTTTTTCAGCCCCGGACACCCAGAAATCCTGAGCTACAGGACTGATGAAATTTAAAGCCCCCTGAATTTTCACAGGAGATGCGCTCGTCGCATAAACATGATCATCCTGAGCATCCAGCACACGAACCTTTAGCTGATTGGAAACCACATCTGGAATCTTCCATTCATAACGGCCCACGTTCGGAGTGACAGCGCTCATCGGTGTGGAAGAAACAAAGTCATCCGTAGAATATTCCAAACGTACCCGTAAAATACCGCCATTGGTATCCCACTCAAGGGTCTCGGTATTCCCAACCGTCCAGATCTGTCCGGCACTAGGGCGTTTAAGAAAAAAACTTCCTGCGATTGTCAGTGCCTGCTCACTGGTCATCTCCACCGAGAGATTCATAGAATCCGCAACCCGGACCCAGATACTCGAACTGATATCATCCGGAACTTTCCAGAGATAATGTCCGGTATTAGGAAGCAACTGGCTAATGGGTTGGCGATGACGAATAAACTGATCTTTAGAATATTCGAGGTTCACTTGAGCGATTGTCCCCAGAGTAGCCCAACTGATTTCCTGATGACTCCCCGCTTCCCAGCGCTCTCCGCCCTGCGGAGTTTCAAGCCTGAGTCGCCCTACAACTGCAATGGGAAAGGGTGAAAGGGTTTGCACATCCGGATTCTGGGCATCGGAAATACGAACCGTCAGTTCTTGGGTCACGAGATCAGGAATTTCCCATAGGTACCGACCGGAATTAGCATCGGGAGAATTAATGACGTGGCTATCGTGACGAAAAGAATCCGTAGAGTATTCGATTTTAACCTGATGAATCGACCCGCGGGATTCCCAAACAATCTCTTTCTTGCTCCCCACCTGCCATTTTTCCTTCTTGTCAGGAAAAATCATACGGAGAGTTCCTTCAATTTTAACAGGAGAAGCGCTCTCCGAGAAAACCACGGAATTAGAAACATCCACAACCCTGACTCGAATAGACGACGGGAGATTGTCCGGAAGACGCCAAAGATAAATGCCGTGGTTCGGCAAATGGTCCTGGATCACAAGCCACTCGGATCGGCGTTTTTCATTGCGAGCCAAAAGCGAAGCAATCTCAGGATAGATTGCTCCGATCGCTTCACTCCCTCGTCCGCCAGAGGACGGATCCGTCCAGCGTTGTGTGGTGGGCAATGACGAGTCCATATTGGAATATTCCAGCCGAACTTCGGCAATGCTTCCCACGCTTTTCCATTGAAGGGACTGTTCGCTTCCCACTTTCCAGATTTCTTCTCCAGCCGGCTTCAACAATGCGAGCTTTCCTTGAATCTTGACCGGAGCTTCATGACCCGCAACGACAGAGGCATCTGCCGCATTCACCACACGTACCCAGATTTGGTCGCTCATCGCATCCGGAACCAGCCACTCATAAAGCCCTTCATTTTTTAAATCACGGATAATAGTCTGGCGATCCTGGCGGAAGCCGTCGCGAGAAAACTCGAGATGGACACTCGGAATAGTTCCGATAGTTTTCCAATTTAAAGTTGCGTGCCCTTCGACAAAGAAAATCTCTCCGCCTTTGGGATTAAGCAGTTCAAAATGCCCGCTAATCTTGAAAGGTTTTATAGTCATAGACTGAACGGCCGAATCTTTGGCATCCGAAACCCTCATCCAGAGATGATCTGAAATTGCATCGGGGATGATCCAGTCATAATGTCCGCTTTGGCTGGAAATTGTCCCGATTTTTCGGCGATCTGAAACGAACTGATCCGTGGAAAATTCAAGATCCACGGCAGGAATAGAGCCGACGGTCTTCCACTCCACAGTCTGTTTCTCACCCACCTGGAAGGTCTGGTTTCCCGCAGGTTGAAGTACGCGGAGGCCCCCTCGAATCTCAAACGGATCACTGACCGCAAAGACGGACGGATCCTCTGAATTAATGATTTTCACCACCACCTGTTTGGCAATTAAATCCGGAACCTTCCAGGCATAGGCATTATCATTCGGCCCCGCTTTTTCGATGGCGATTGATTTTTCCTGAAAATTATCCGCGGAAACCTCCAGATCGATCCGTGAAATCGTGCCGAGAGTATCCCATTGTAATTTCCTCGTTTCACCGACAAGCCAGTTCTCAGCGCTCTCAGGCATATGAAATTTAAAGCTTCCAATAATCTTGATTTGCTTTTGGGAAAGAGTCGCCACTGTAGCATCACGGGCATCCGAAACGCGGATCAGAATCTTGCTGTTTGTTTTATCAGGAATCGTCCACAAGAAACTTCCTTGATTCGGGATACCCGTTTGAATCGTATGAAATTCCTGGCTCGTCATGGCTTCTTTCGTTGAAACCATGTATTCCAGTTTGACCTGAGGAACCGTGCCGATTGTTTGCCATTCGATCTTTTGTTCACTGCCCACATTCCAAATAGGATTTCCTTCCGGTTCCAAGAAAACAAAATCTCCCATAATGGAAATGGGGTCTTTATGGATTGAGGCAACCCGCGGATCCGTTGCAGAGGAAACGCGGATTTTCACCTTGTCAGAAATATCGTCGGGCACAGTCCACATTAAATGCCCCGTATTAGCCACTTGATCCTGAATCAGGTGAATGTCTTTTTGAAATTGATCCCGAGAATACTCAATCTTTACCTGCGGCAGTGTTCCCACTGAATTCCAAACAATCTCATGTTTGGTATCCACAATCCATCGCTCGCGTCCGTGCGGCTCAAAAAGTTGAATGCCGCCCTGAATGGCAAAGGGGGTACCGGAGATGCTGTTGACGAGCGGATCACGCGCATCGGAAACTCGGATGCGGACGGTATTCGAAATGTCATTAGGAACCATCCACTGAAAAATACCCTGATTATCCACGGAACCCGTCACGAGGTTCCAAAGGGTGTTCCCTTCCTTATCCTGGGCGGGATCCGAAACGGAATATTCCAAGCGAATTTGCGGGATCGTTCCCACCGTACTCCAGCGCACGGCTTGCCGGGCGGCCACTTGCGCGGCCACTCCCGCTTTGGGTTCCAAGAGGCTGAGTGCTCCAACAATAGGGATAGGCGTTTGCGATACTCCAAAAATAGTTTCCGTACGAATGTCACTGACTCGTAAACGAATGCGGTCGGAAATATCGTCCGGAACATTCCAGAAAAAATTACCTTTATTTTTCAGCGCATCCGCAATGAGAACCGGATGAGCCACACCGTCTTCTTTGAAATATTCCAAACGCACGACCGGGATAGTTCCCGTAGTATTCCACATCACATTCCTCTTCGATCCAACCACAAAGCGCGGCTGATCGACCTCTTCCATCAAGGTCAAGGCACCCTGGATATCGAGAGACTGCGGCGTCGCATCCGCGACACTAAAATTAAATTCGTCCATCACGCGCACCTTCACTCCGGCACCGATATCATCCGGGATCTGCCAGTCCCAAAGTCCGGTATTGAGTACATTAGAAGCAATGATGTGGATATCACTGTGAAAATTGTCGCGAGAATACTCGATACGGACTTTCGGAACCGTTCCCATGGTTTCCCATTTCAGCTCACGATGGCCCAGCACCGTTAAGATTTCATGCGACTGCAGGGTGGTGAGCTGAATGCGCCCTTGAATCTTCACAGGATTTGACATCGCCGCAACTTGGGCATCTTTGGCATTTAGGATGCGGAATTTGAGGCTGGTCGAGATCACATCGGGCACTTTCCATTCATAGCGATTTTTGTTCGCCAGCCTATTTTCAATCACTTGAATATCTTTTTGAAAATCATCCCGCGAAAACTCGATACGCACTTGGGGAATCGTTCCGGTGGTTGTCCAAGTGAGCTCTCTGGGTTCTCCCACGGTCCAGGTTTCATTTTGAGTTGGAAGTGTCACGGCCAAAGCACCCGTAATTTTGAAAGATTTGAGAGAGGTCGTCACCGCCCGGGGATCTTCGGCATCAGAGATTCGAATCGTCACGTGATCAGCAATAACATCGGGAATTTTCCACATCAACATGCCGGCATTGGGAGTTTGAGTCACGATGACATTGATATCACGATAAAAATCATCGCGGGAATATTCCACATGGACTTTGGGAATATCTCCCCGTGAGATCCAGGCAATCGGTTGCGTGGATCCCACGCCCCACACTTCATCGCCTTTGGGGCTGATAAGGCCAAAAGTCCCTATAATGGAAAATGGCTGTTTGGACTCAGAAAAAACTTGTGGATCCCGCGCGTCCGAGATACGCACCTTAATGTCATCCGCAATCTGATTCGGCACAAACCATTCAAAACGATTTTGATTCGCCGCGTCTTCTTTAATCAAAAAGCTTTGCCGTTCAACCCTATTGGGAACTGGTCTTACTTGCTGACCTGTCCCTAATAGGGTTGACGATAAAAATTCAAGCTTGATTTGGGGAATGGTTCCCGTGGTTTTCCACTCAATGACTTGAGATTGTCCCACACCCCAGACCTCTGCACCGCTGGGCGTTACAAGATCGAGCCGGCCGCGAATCTGAAAATTGGGTGACACCGCAAACGCCGCGTTATTATCTCCATCACGGATGCGCAGCCGCGCTGTGGATGAAATGCTATCTGGAACCGTCCATTTGAAGCCCCCTAAATCTTGTACGGGACCTGCAATCGCCGCCCAGTTCTCCCCGCCCACGGAATATTCCAGCCACGTCCGTTGAATTTTCCCAAGGGTATTCCAGGCAATTTCTTTGATCGATCCAACTTCCGAAATCTCTCCGGCTTTGGGTTCCTTGAATTCAAAACGGGCAGCAATTGTAATCTTTTCTTTTAGCTCGCTAAGCACTTCAGAATTATTGGAATCTGAAATCCGGATTTTTATCTCTTTGGCCACATCATCGGGAATCTGCCATCCATAACTTCCAGTATTGGGGATGCCCCGAGCGATTGGCTTCCATCCCTTTTGCTCTGGAAGCCGGTAGCTCAAACTCACTTGCGCAATACTTCCCACGGATTTCCAGAAGATGGTTTGTGAAGTCCCCACAGGCCAATTGATTTGGCCTTCAGAAATTCTTCCATTCAAACGGCCGCGAATGTGGAACGGCTCGGAAATGAAAACACTGTCCGGTTCCTGCGCATCTGAAATCTTGAAACGTATTGTTTCACTAATCTTGTCCGGCACGGTCCAAAAATAATTATCATGATTCGCCCAGTAGCTTTCAATCAATTCATACTTACCCAACTCAGGGCCGGTTTGATCCGTTGAAGAAAATTCGAGTTTCACGCTCGGAACATGCCCCAGAGTTTGCCACTTCATCTCGAATTTGTCCGAAACAAAAAGATTTTGACCCGGCTTCGGAGACGCCAATGAAAATTGCGCCAGAATTTTGAAGGGTTTCTCGCTTTCCCCATAGACTTGGGCATTCTCCAAGTCCGTCGCACGCACCTTAACTCCGGCTCCGACATCATCCGGAATCTGCCAATCCCACAGCCCTGAATTGGGCGCCTTGGGAGCGATCATTTGGACATCACTGCGAAAATTGTCGCGGGAATATTCAAGGCGAACTTTCGGAATGGTCCCTGTGGTTTCCCACCGAATCGGACAATGTCCTCTCACCGTCAAAGCCTCCCCCAGCTGAGGTGAGCTGAGATGAATGCGGCCTTGAATTTTCAAGGGATTCGTCAGCGCATAAATCTTAGCATCGTTAGCATTGGCAACACGAAATCGAGCACTGCTTGAGATGACGTCCGGGACTTTCCACTCGTAACGGTTTTTATTGACCCACACATTTTCAATCACCTGAACATCTTTTTGAAAATTATCCCTTGAAAATTCAATCCGTATTTGAGGAATGGTTCCCGTCGTCGTCCAGATTAACTCTTTCAGTTCGCCCACCGTCCAAGTCTCATTCGATCCCGGAAGTTTCATGGCGAGCGCCCCTGCAATCTTGAAAGGCTTGGTTAGCGTCATCTGGGCCCGGGAATCTTCCGCATTCAAAATACGCAGTGTCACTTGATCAGAAATCATATTGGGAATTTTCCATGTCAGCATGCCCGTGTTCGCGGCTTCTGTCACAATCGCATTAATATCCCGATAAAAATCATCACGGGAATATTCCAAACGAATTTTGGGAACGCTTCCCTGTGTCATCCAGTTTATCGATTGAGAGGAACCCACAATCCACACTTCGCTGCCTTGAGGACTGATCAGGCGAAACGTCCCAATCACGGAAAAGGGCTTTTTGGATTCAGAATAAACTTGAGGATCACGAACATCCGTAACACGCACTGAGACATCATTCGCAATCCGGTTTGGAATCACACACTCAAAGCGATTTTGATTCACCACGCCGTCTTTGATCAAAAAGATTTGACGTTCAACCCTATTGGGGACAGTTCTTACCTGCTGACCTGTCCCCAATAGGGTTGAAGATAAGAATTCGAGTTTGATCTTAGGAATAGTTCCTGTGGTCTTCCATTCAATGACCTGGGAATTCCCCACGCCCCAGACCTCACCCCCATTGGGGCTTGTAAGACTAAGACCTCCGCGGATCTGAAAATTGGACGAAATCGCAAACGCAGCATCATTGTCCCCGTCACGAATCCGCAGCCGAGCCGTGGATGAAATGGCATCCGGGACCGTCCATTCAAAACTTCCCGAGTCTGGCACGGGGCCTGCCACCGGGATCCATCCGCCTCCATTCGCCGAGTATTCCAGCCACGCACGCTGAATTTTCCCGAAAGTATTCCAGGAGATTTCTTGGGTCGCTCCCACTTCCAAAATCTCTCCAGCCTTAGGCTCCTTAAATTCTAAGCGGGCAGCAATCGTAATTTTGTCTTTGAGTTCATCAAAAACTTCAGAATTATTCGAATCCGCGACACGAAGTTTCACCTTTTGGGCGACATCATCAGGAATTTTCCAGCCGTAGCTTCCTGTATTAGGAATACCGCGAATGATAACCTTCCAGTCATTTTGTTCTGGAAGCTGGTAGCTTAAATCAACCTGTTCGATACTTCCCACCGATTTCCAGAAAATCGTTTGCGCGGTACCCACGGGCCAATTGATTTGACCTTCTGAAATTTTTCCCGTTAATCGGCCGCGAATTCGGAAGGGTTCGGAGAGAGTAAAGCTGTCTGGCTCCCGAGCATCGGAGATTTTAAGTCGAATGGCTTCATTGATCGTGTCCGGAACCGTCCAGAAATAATTACCCCGGTTTGCCCAATCACTTTCGATCAATTCGAATTGATTCGTCTCACGGCTATTTTCGTCCGCTGCAGAAAATTCAAGTTTGACGCTCGGAACATTCCCCAAGGTCTTCCACTTGAGTTCGAATTTATCGGCCACAAAGAGATTCTGGCTGGGTTTAGGCGATAGGGTGGGAAATTGCGCTAAGATTTTGAACGGCTTTTCGCTGATCTGGACAGCCTGCGAATCCTGGGTATCGAGGACACGCATTTTCACCTGGGAGGAAACATCCGCGGGAATTTCCCAAGAAAACTCACCCTTGTTTTGAATCGGGCGAGTGACATCCTTCCATTCAACCGGCCCTTTATCCGTAAAAATTCCATACTGCAGAATGACGCGAGGACTTGTTCCGAAAGTTTTCCATTGAATCGTTTCACGCTGCCCTACTTTCCAAGGCTCCCCGCCATTCGGATGAATGATGCCGTAACCCGGAACAACTTTTAAAAAACTTGGGGAAATGCCCAGAGACGCGGAATGGGCGGCGTCCATGACACGTATCCTGATTTTTTCGTTGACTTGATCCGGGATGGTCCACGACACCTTTCCCGTATTCGGAAGATCACGCGCAATCACGGACGTGGTCATAAAATCGTTGGTGGAATATTCGACATTCACCTTATCCAACGTTCCCCGCCAATCCCACTCTACGGCATGCTCACTCCCCACTTTCCACATATCCCCGGCCTTGGGTTTAAGCACCTGAATCTTTGGAAGAATGCTGAAGGCATGATCGGACCCATCTCGGACTTTATCATTTTTCTGACTGATGACCCGGATCACCGCAGACTGCGTAATATCATCCCCCGGAGTCCAGACAAAGGGAGATTTATCCGAAACGTCCTGGGCAATCGGGTGAACATCTTTAACAAAGCCATCTTTGGAGTACTCCATTTTAAGGGCCCCCACAGATCCAATACTGACCCATCGAATTTCCGCAGGCTGACCGACAAAGAAATTCTCTTCTCCGTTCGGAGACGTCACAATAATGTCCGGGCGGATTTCAAACGGTGCGTTTGAAGCATCCCAAGCGTCTAAATCACTATCATTGATCACCCGAACCTTGGCGGCTTTGCTAACATCATTCGGGACCATCCATTCAAAGGAACCGCCGTTGGCAATGCGGTCCACAATATTTTTCCATTCCAGACCCGTCGCGTACTGGAGCCGGATCTTCTCGGTCCCGCCGATCGTCTTCCAGGAAATTTTCTGTTTGCTTCCCACTTTCCAGACTTCGTTACCGTCCGGAGAGATCATCACAAATCCGGGCATGATCTTGAAAGGTTTATCCGAGAGATCAAAGGCTTTGGGATTTGATGCGTCAGAAATACGAACCGTAACCGCTTTCCCAAGAGCGGGAGGGAGCGTCCAAGGATAATTTCCTGTATTGGTGTAGGAACTTTCAATCACATTCACATCATGATCGAAATTATCCGTAGAAAATTCGAGCCGCGCATTCGGAACCGAGCCCAGGGTATCCCAGACGATTTTTTGCGTGGCCCCAGCAGCCCATTTTTCACCTCCATTGGGAATGAGGAGAGTGAATGTTCCCGCAAACATCACGGGATGAGAAGTCGCAGAATAAAGTTCCTCATCATCCCAATCCGCGAGTTTAAAAATGACGTTCTTGGAGATATCATCCGGAATCTTAAAAAGAAAATATTCCTGATTGTCCAATCCCTCGGCCAGAGTTTTCCAGGTGATCTTTTTTCCGTTCGTTATCGAATCAACGGATGCCGGTGTCGCATACTGAATCAGCACCCGCGCAACATTCCCGTAGGTATGCCAACGAATTTCCTGATCACTTCCCACAGGCCAAATCTCTGCTCCACGAGGATAAACGATTTCAAAGGGCGAGTTGAGTGCAAAGGGGTGATCCGATTCATCGCATATTTCAGGGTTTTGGGAATCACAGACTTTGACTTTAAATTTTTCACCGACCAAACGAGGAATATCCCACACATAGCGTCCGGAATTAACCACGCCCTTGTCGATCACAAACCTATTGTCATCGTGATTATTAGAGCACTCCTCTTTGGCATCATTTTGAACCGCGCAGAAACTCAAATCGACTTCCGGCATCGTTCCTACACTCACCCAGCTGATTTCCCTTTTCTCCAGCGCATGCCAAATCTCCTGTCCATTGGGTCCCATCATTTGAAAGGACCCAGCAATCTGGAAGGGGGTTTTGCTCATAACCTGCGTTTGGGAGTCCGTTAAATCCATCACGCGAATTTTGGTATGTCTGGAAATTTCATCCGGGACCGTCCAATTGTAGATCCCCTGATTGGGTGTCGATGGGATGATTGTTTTAGCTTCCGAAATAAATCCGTCACGGGAATATTCAATTTTGACACCCTTCACTTCTCCACTCGATTTCCAGAGAATCGGATAGGTCTGCCCCACATGCCAGACTTCCCCGCCCCGGGGAGTTGTCAGACTCAAAATGGCTTGGGTCTTCATTGTCGAAGTGGAAACCACTCGTGCCCCCGGATCACTGACATCTGAAATGCGGAATTTAATACTCTGCGCGACATAATTAGGAACAGTCCATTCATAAACGCCGGTATTGGGGACCGCTTCTGCAATCGTGGAAGAAGACTTGAAATCATCCGTAGAATATTCAATTTTCACTTTGGAAATCATGCCGCTTGTCTTCCATTGAATGGCGTGCTTCTCGCCCACGGCCCAGCCTTCTCCGCCCTTAGGACTCATGAGCGTAACGCGGGACCGAATGCGGAAATCAGAATTGGAAATATCAAATGAGTAAGAATCCCTGGGATCAGAAATCCGAAGTTTATAAAGGCCCGCGGGCATATCCGGAATTTTCCACAGATATTTTTCAAGATTTTCAACCGTATCTGAAATTTCCCAAATGCGCTTCGTGAAATTATCGTCCGAAAAATCGAGCTTCACACGATCGACATTGCCAGAGGTTTTCCAGGAAACATCAAAAGGCTCTCCCACATACAGCGATTCCCCGCCATTGGGGGAATCCAGCATAAACCCTCCGATAATTCTCGAAGAATGAGCCATCACATACATCGATTCCGGATGGGAGGGATCCCAGATACGAAGCTTAAAGCCCTGGCCAATCTTGTTGGGAATTTCCCATTTAAAAATTCCGTTATTCGCCGTGGCTTCGGCGAGCGTGACAAAACTCTTTGTGAAATCATCTTCTGAATAATCAATGCGAATAAAAGCCACGGAGCCCGCGCCTTTCCAGGTAATATTCTGAACGGTTCCCACCACGAGATTTTCTCCTCCCACGGGGGTGAGCAAATAAAATTTCCCGACCACGGAAAAAACTCCGTCGGAGATAACGGCTGCCTGGGGATCTCGGGGATCTGAAATTCGAAAATAATATCCTGAGCCAATATCATCCGGAACGGTCCAGGTGTATTGGCCATGATTCAGAATGGAGGGCGCAATAACCCTCGCATCCTTATTGAAATTGTCATGTGAATATTCCAGTTTGACCTGAGGAATATTCCCCTTCGTTTCCCACTGAATACTCGCAAGAGTTCCCACTTCATATTTTTCACCACCTAAGGGACTGCTGAACTCAAACGTTCCATAGAGCCGAAAAGGGACATCGGAGATGTCGCTAGCCTGAGGCGTATCAGGATCGGAAACCCGGACCCACACTTTCGGACTCGCATCATCCGGAAGTTTCCAGGAAAAACGCCCAATGTTGGAGGCTCGATCAATGAGGGTATGCGCATCTTTGACGAATGCATCCTTGGAATATTCCAGCCTCACCTCTTGCATTGATCCCTTGGTTTCCCATTCGATGTCATGCTCACTCGCAATGGCCCAAGCTTCACTGCCATTCGGCGTTTGAAGAACAAATCCAGGAATAATGCGAAATGGATTTCGGCAAAGAGCTCCAGCCTGAGGATCCCCTGCATCCGTCACCCGGATCACTGCATTTTCTGTCAAGGAATCCGGAACAACCCACGCATAGCTTCCAATGTTAGTCAAACCTTTCTCGATTAGGTTCCATTTGAATGCCTTGTCATCTAAAGCGAGCTTGCCGTCCTGAAGATCTTTTTGGAATGCCCGATCGATCGATGTATATTCGAGATTCACCGAAGAAACGGTTCCTGTCGTTTTCCAGGCAATCTTGCGGCGACTTCCTACCGTCCAGTATTCTCCGCCTTTGGGATTCAAAATCTCCATCGCGGCCATAATGATAAACTTGGAACTATCGGAAAAAACCTTATCATCGTTTGGATCCGACACACGGATCGTTACCGCCTGATCAATCTGATCCGGAACTGGCCAAACATAATCTCCGTGATTCGGGTAAACATTTTCAATCTTTTTCCATTCCTGTTCTCCCTCTTCATTTTTTACCGCATATTGAAGCTTGATGGCTGGAATGCTTCCAAGTGTCTTCCAACGAATGCCCTGATTGCTGCCCACTTGAAAACGAGCATGGGCTTCGGGATAAACCACTTGAAGCCGCCCATGGATCGTGAATGCATCGTTAGAAATATCCATCGTTTTGAAATCACGAACATCGGAGATACGGACCTTCGCAGTTTTTGAGATATGATCCGGAATCGTCCAGTGGTAAGTTCCTTCATTCTTCATTGAATCCACAATCGGATAAATCTGATTTTTGAACTCGTCCGTAGAGTAATCCAGTTTGACTTCGAACATACTTCCCAAAGCCTTCCAGATAATGTCCTGTTTCGAACCCACCTCCCAGCGTTCCCTGTAATTGGGAGTCGAAACCTCAAACGCGCCCATAATCCGAAAAGTAATATCCGAGGTATCATAAATGCGCGGATCCAGAGCATCCATCACCCGGATTTTAATCATCGGATCAATCGTATCCGGCACCGTCCACTTATAGGAACCCGCATTTTTAAAATCTTTAACGATGGAATGAAAATCTTTTTTGAAATCATCCCGGGAATACTCGAGATTAACTGCGGCAACTTCTCCGGCAGAATTCCATTGAAGTGTTTGCGGACTTCCGACCAGCCATCCTTCACCACCGTTTGGACTCGTGACCGTAAGTTTATTGGGAAGATATTCAAGCTCCAGCGATTCCAGTTCGACCGGCTCAACTCCTGAAGGGGAATGGAGAAAGGCTTTGAAATAAAAACTCCCGATGCCGACTTCTGAGGGAAACAGATAAATGCGCTGGGCCACTTGCGCGGCCGTATTGGATTCCGCAATGGAAGCGGCCACAACCCAGTGACGTCCATTGTGATAATACCAATTGGAACCGTCCCGAGAGATCTGATACGTGATCATCCCTTTATGGTGGGTTCCAAGCCGCTCGCGAAAGTCAGAAATCGCCGCAAACGAAACGCTCTTATTGTTAATGATTGCCGGCTTGTCGACGGAATAGTCATTGCCTTGCACGGAAACGGACTTGATGGTAGGACCGACGGCAGCATCCTCTGTTTTTAGAAGAGCGAGATACTGAAAATAACGGCCCGGAGCAACTTCCAACTTTTGCGGAGAAATTCCGCGGTACGCATTTTCCGGATTAGTTTTAAAAAACAGGTTCGCGACTTCATGGTCCGAAAGCGCTTCGGCGGCAATCAGCGCTTCATCGATTCCCCCGTGAAAAAAACCTGCGGCTCCACTGCCGTAACGTCCCAGGTAAAGCGCTCCCTTATCATAAAAAATCGGCGAGTGGAAGGAAGCTTTCTTCACAAGGCTTCCATTAATATAGAGTCGAATTTCCTTTCCATTCCAGGTTGCCGCCACATAATTCCATCGCCCCACCCCTATTTGGCCATCCTGGTCACTGCTCTCCAAATGATACCCGCCTTCGTGCCCAAGACGCACTCCAAGACGGTTGCCGGAAAGCAGTTCCAGAGAAAAGGATGAAAAAATCGGAGCGCCTCCTGCGTAATGTTTATCAATAATTCGGGAGCTTTCTTTTTCCACTTCCTCGGGACGAATCCAGGCGGAAAGGGTGAAGGCATCGTGAAGATGAAGGCTCTCGGAATCCGCGACTTCGATAAAATCACTGGCACCATTCAAATATATCCCGCGGGAAATAACGCCTTCCGAAGATGCGATTCCATGACCGTAGGCAACGCCGTGGTTGGCATACCGCGAATCATCGGCCACTTCATTCGAACTTCCCTGCAGATTTTTTTCGTTAAAATGCCACAAGGCTACCGTACTTTCAGAGGGTCTGATTTCTGAAGCTGCGGGTCCTTGAGGACCGCGCCATTCACTGTTTGTAAAGCTCTCGGATTCTGAGGTGCGAACCAAGAATTTCGTATCCAGTTTCGCGCTGAGGTACTCATCCGTAATCGTCTTCTTATCTAAGCCGTAATTAAAAAATGCAAATTCATCCACGGCACCTTCAAAAGTATCGGAAGATTTTAAATTGCCGATGATAAGCGGTTCCGCGGCCGTGGCGCGGACAAACGGCGAAGATCCGGACAGGTCTCCGTCCAGATAAAGAAAAAGACTATGTCCATCGGAAGTCAAAGCCGCATGATGCCACCGACTGTCAAGAATCGCGACGTCGCTGACAATCTTCCGGGCTCCAGTGCTGACGACGTGAAGCCGTCCGTCCGGCGCGGAGCGGTAAAGAGAAGGGTTCTCATCTCCCACACTGAAGATGCGGTCCACCCCTTGAGGTTCTGAACTTTTGAACTGAAACCAGAGGGAAATCGTAAAGGTTGAAAGGGACGGAAAGGTTTTCTGGGAAATGATCTTGTCATACCCCTTTTTTGAAAACCAGCGTGCCTGTGAGAAAACGCCAGGCACCGCGTAAGTTCCCATTGCATTCGCAGGAGTTTCATTCATTTCATCCTGAAAAAGAGAGCCGCTGGGTTCATCTAAATGATAAAGATGAAGCATTCCCTTCTCTTCTTTCTGGATTTGTTTTCCATATGACTGCAGGGGCTGCCAGGAAAGCGTCTGCCACGGAGACTGGCTACCGGCATCTTTGACTTTAGAAACATAAATCCCGCTCGGCGGAAAGAGATTCGCATCCGCCGCAATTTCATATTTATTTTTTACGCGTCGGTAAATGGCGACATCATCCAGCACGCCTTGAAACCAGGAACTTCTCGCGCTGTCGGTGCCAATCACCAGATCGGATTTTTCGCTTATCCGTAATTCACCGCTGTAAGACGCCGAAGAATCCAGAACACCATCGACATAAATAGAAAGCCTTCCCTGACCCCACGTCACCGCAACATGATGCCATTCATTGGGCATCAGGGCATGCTGTCCCGTAAAATCAGGCGGAGAAAGCAAGGAGCTGGCTGCGTGCATTTTCCCAAGGGGGCCCACCAGAGAAACCGAGTAATCCGCCTGACCGCCAAAATTGGATACGAGAGGCATCACTTCCCCCTTACCTGGAAGTTTTTCCGGTTTGACCCACATCTCCAGAGTCAGCTGTCCCTCAGGACTGAAATGATGGGAAGGAGTAATCTCAAGAAATTGTTTACTGCCGGCGAAGCGCATCCCCGATGATTTTTTTCCCTCAACGCCATACTCGGGATGTTCATGGGCAATTCCGCTATGGCCATATCCTGAACTATCGGAAAGAATACCGGCGCGTTCATCCAGATGCCAGGATCCGACCAATGCTTGCGGATTCCCAAAATGATTCATCGCCTGTGTTTCGCTCAAAGCCTTGGAATAAAACGCAACCTCATCAAGCACTCCGTCAAAAAAATTCTTCATTTTATTATCAATCAGAGCGCCCAGATAGAGAGGGATATTGGTTTGAAATACGGGACCCGTAAAAGTCACCGGCTGTGTGTCCAAAGCACCGTTCAAATAGACACGCAGCTCATTTCCCGTATAAACTCCCACCGCGTGGTACCAGTGTCCCGGACTCAGCACCGTCTCTCCCGTTACGCGAGTCGAGATTGAACCATCACGGGAGACCTGAAAATCCAGTTTTCCTTCCGAAGAGATTTGGAGGGCAAAAGATTTCTGAGATCCGATCGTCTGCCAACGCGAGACGAGAGCCTGAACCTTGCCTTTCACCGGAGAAACAGGACGAATCCAGGACTCCACAGAAAAAGGCCCCTTGAAATTAAACGTGTCATAATCAGGAATAAAAACATGGCTTTTGACCCCATCAAAAAGACGGGCATAGTTGAATCCTGTTTGGCCGCTGACCATCTCAGTGTCATTGGTCTTAGCAACATTTTTCCCCACAGCATCCAGAATGTTGGTTCCGCTGGGTTCATCCAGATGCCAAAGCGCCATAAGACCTGCGGTATCTTCGTCCACGGGAGCCGGAAGAAAATTTTCGGGGCTAGCTTCAGAGCTCTGCGGAATCAACTCAAGGGCTTCGTTTGTCGCCCAAGTATTTTCATCATAAGTTCCGAGATCGAAGGGAATACGGCCTTTATCCTTATAAAGTATTTTCTTTTTTAAGGAAGCCTGTTTTTCAGAAACCTGAATCTTCTGGGGATCAAAACGGTAATCTTCCTGATTCTCAAAACCCCATTTCCGGATCTGTGCATAGAGCGTGGAAGAAAAGGCCAAGGAAAGAAAAAAGATGACGGTCCATACGCCCAATAAATAAAACCCTCGGATACCGCGGGTTTTATGAGGTTCTTTGGGTTTCAAAAAAAACATTTTTTTGATGCTCATCCGTTCATCAAGCGTTATCGGACTTTTTGTTCTAATTCAAGCGCCAAAACATATCCTTCAACTTTCTTGGCATCCGGAGCCTTTGGATTCACGGCGATATATCTCTGATAATGATAAAGCGATTTTTCGCGGTCCTTGAGAAAATCGTCGTAGAGAATGCCAAGATTGTAATGGGTGTCTGGATCATTCGGCATCAGCTCCAGTGCTTTTTCATACTCAGTGATCGCTTCTTTATACCGTTTATTTTGAAGAAAAACCGTGGCAAGATTGTAATGCATTTGAGCATTTTCTCTCATCATTTTTTGAGAAATACGACTCGCCCTGGCAAGACCCGGAACCGCATCTTTGAATTTGGCTTTCAAAATCTCAATCTGTTCGCGGTATTCCTTATTTTCTTTGATCAAATTCTTCTGACGTATTTCCAGGGTCTGGATGTAAGAGGTTTTCTGCCGCAATTCTTTATTTTCCGCCACAATCTTGTGGAGCTCTTCTCTGTCCATTTCAAGCGGCGTCATCTGCCGTTTCATTTCCTCAAATTGTTTTTCATACTCGAATACCTTTTGTGCCATTTTTTTATTTTCTTCCTGCAGGCGGTTCCGATCCTCCAAGACCTGATTGATTTTTTCAGGCGTGTATTCCGTCATGATTTTAGCCAGTGAATCACTCCGGTCTTTTTCTTCCTTCAGCTTCCGTTCCAGATTTGTTTTCTCTTCCGCGGAAAGTTCCCGATCCTTAGAGCGAGCAGCTTTGATTTTCGCCAACTCTCCGCTCAAGATAGCATTCTCTTTTTTGAAAGATTCCAGTTCTACCCCTGCGCCACTCGTCAAATTCTTAAGTTGCTCAATTTTAGCCAGCAAATCCGCTTTCTCTTTTTGAAAAAAACGTGCTTGCTTCAAAATGTTATTGCGATCGGATTTTAGGTCCTCCAATTCTCGGGAAAGTTTTGCATTTTTCTGAGTCAGCTCCTTCACGGTCACCGCAGGATCGGCCTCAGTTCCAGCAAAACCAAGCGGCATCCATGCGGCCAGAAAGATCATCCATGCCATTCCAATTTTTTTCATTTTTTCCTCAGCCTGTCCCACGTAATAACGAAAGTTAGTTAATTTTTTAATACGTTTTAAAGGGTTTTAGAGTCTTATCGGCAATCTGTCGATCGGTAAATGTCATATCACCCGAGACGACATTGGGCGTCAAAAAAATAACCAGCTCGATTTTTTCAAGCTGCTCGCTTGTATTTCGGAATAAGGCTCCCACAAGAGGAATGTCTCCAAGAATAGGCGTTTTCTTGACGGTTTTGACTTTCTCATTTTTTCGTAATCCTCCAATAATAATTGTCGTGCCATCTTTCACCATGACTGTTGTTTCAGATAAGGTCGTGTCGACAATGGGAATCGCATTTTGAGTCGGCGTGATCAGGGTTCGTGCGACGCTGGAGATTTCCGGTTTTATTTTCATGGTCACGTAACCATCGTCATTAATGATGGGCGTCACCTCCAGAGAAATCCCCACATCCACAAATGTCACATTCTCCGCGGTCGTAGACGTTGTTTGTCCGGTGGTGGTCGTCGTTGTCACAAAGGCCTCGCGTGTCCCGATCATAATACGGGCAGATTGTTTATTAATAACAGCCAAACGCGGACTCGCCAGCACCTTGGTCTGGCCGACCGTGCTCAGATAATCAATCGTGGCACTGGTCTCATCCGTTGAGACATTTCCGATTTGTAAGCGTCCATAATTTGTCAGCGTCGGTTTGAAGGTCCCAGTCAAAATGGGCCGGTATTTCGCGACTCGAAAGGCATTGTCCGTATCTCTGAAAAGTCTTTGCCAGTTGATCCCCATATCAAAATCATCGCTCAAAGTGACTTTAACAATTTTCGCTTCGATCAACACTTCCCGCGTCTTTTCATCGAGGGCACGGACAATCCTCTCGATTTCATCCATGCGTTTGGGAAGCGCGGAAACCACCAAAGAATTACTGCGTTCATCCGCCTTGACCGTTCCCAGCTTTAAAGCATCCAACCTTTCTTTCAAACTGACTTCCACTTTTTCCGCCTCTGCGTACCTAAGCTGAAAAATCCGGAGATTCTGACCTTTCTCCATCTCATAAATAACCTTTTCCATTTCCTGGATTTTTTCCGGGAGATCCATCAAGATAAGTGTGGCTGAATCTTCATCCACGACCACTTTCCCAATATCACTTTTGATGGCGCTTAAGACCGTAAAAATCTGATTCGGAACCGCATAACGAAGCTTAAACACTTTGGCGATGCGCAAATCTGAAAACCGTTTTCCGTATAGTGCCTGAAATTCAGTTTCGCTCATCACGTTATAAATTTCGCCCTGCTTGGCAATGGCAAGATTGTTACTCAGAAGGATGATTTCCAGAACATCCGCCACGGAAACATCGGTCAAATAAAGCGACACGCGGCCTGCCACGTTTTTTCCGATAACAAGATTAAGACTTCCCTTCATTGCCAGGAATTTTAGCGCTTCCGAGATTTCAATATTTCTCAGATCAAGCGTCACTCGTTCCTTAAGTCCTTCCGCCTTGGTATCGATCATAATCCGCGGAGGCGCAGTCGAAACCCCTTCCTGGGCTGAGGACCCGGGATGCTGAGCCATGGAAATTGGTGCCATGATCATCATGACAATTCCGAAAATCATGATGGCCCTGACAGACCGCCTGTCAGAATTAAAAAAGCGATGCTTCTTCACCTTCATAAGTAACCGTCACCTTTTCTTTTTCAATGTTCTGAACTTTCAGGCCATTAATTTCCTGGCCCCGCTTTAAAAAATAAGTTTTCCCGCTCTCAGTTTGTTCGATCATGGCAAGCGGGCTCGTGTTTGTCCAAGAGATTCCCACCAATTTGATGCTCTGCATGATCTTGGCCATCTTGTCACTTTTAGGCTGAGAAACAGAAAGGACTTCCGGCTTGGCTTCTTCTTTCTCCGCCAGCTTCCCTGTCATCAGCATAAAAGGATTTCTCCTCGCCATCATGTCATGATAGTACTTCACATCATGCTGGGCTTTTTCGCCCTTATCTCCTTCCCGCGAAGAAAAAGCCGAATCATTCAAGCTGACTTGGGACAGGAATTTTTTGGGATCCCCTTTTAAAATGGAAAGATCCAACGCAAGATAAATCCCGCACACCAAAACACCCGCAATCAAAAAAGCATTGACGCCCTTAATGTAAGCAAAAGGATTGGCATCTTCAACCGCGACTGAACTGCGCTTGGGTGCTTGATTCCTGGAAACGGAAAAAAGTTTTCCCCAAGGAATTCCCGGAAGAGAAAATTTTCGTTTCCCCGTTTTCGGAGTTCCCTTACCCTTCTGAGGGTTCTTGGAATCCAAACCCGGATTCTCAATCAATTTAAGTAATTGCTCTTCTGGAGTGGGTTTTGGCTGTACCATCCGGCACGCACATCCTGGTTCACAAGCTCTTCAATGTTGTTTGAGGTAATCACTTGCTGATTTTTCATTACCAGGCTCTTGAGAGCCCGGTGGCATAACATCGCAGTTTTCCGGGGATAACCACGGGCGGCCCGGTGAATTTCACGCACAGCCTCTTCCAGGAAAAGACGATAGCGTGACTTAAAACCGGCCTGTCGCAAACGAAAATCAATCATTTCCCGGGTCTCTTCCTGATCCAGAGGCTCCAGAACGCACTTCAAACTTACGCGGTCGAGAAGATTATGCATCTCTACCAACGTGGGCATGAGTTCCACCTGGGAAAGTAAAACGACCTGAATCAGCTTATAGGCATTTGTTTCGTAATTGAGCAGCATCCTTAAAATTTCAAGGCAGGACCGGTTCATTTTCTGGGCCTCATCGATAATGAGCACCACGGTCTGTTTTTCCTGGACTCCTTTTTGAAACAGGTAGCGTTCCAAGGCTTCTTTGTAATCCCAAAGAGTGGACTGAGGAACACTCAAATCAATACCGAAAGTCCGGATTAGATCTTGAAGAAATACCTGTTCATTAGGATAAGAAGGATCCAGAATTAAATGAAAAATAAATCCTTCCCGGTCACGAAGCATCTGAATCAATTTTCGCCCCAGGGTTGTCTTGCCGGTACCTACCTCCCCCAAAACCACACTCAAACCTCTCTTGAGTCTTAGATCGATCATCAGATTAGCGAGAACCGCTTTGTGATTTCTCGACTCATAAAAATAGAGGGGGTCCGGACTCGTTGAAAAAGGCTCATCGTCCAAGCCAAGCACCCGGTAGTAACTCATCCGAATTCTCCTTAAAAATCGTCTCAAAACACAGCTTTTACGTCTTTGTAAAAATCGGCAGTCTGTCAGGAGAACTTGAGACAAGTTACTGAAAAAAAAGCACTTACAACATTTTTGGGGGGAAGGAAAATAGGGAAGCTGGTTAGATTTTGATCACGACGTAGACTAAAATCAGAATAACGGTCAGGATCAATAAAATAGAAATAACATGCTGCATAAATTCAGAGCTTACTTTCTTTTTTTCTGATTCGGCAGTACTGGCAGGTTGCGTCGAAGCAAAACGGCTTGCCGTGTAAGATCCTTCCGCCTGAGTTTCTTTTTTAACAGGTCCTGAAACATGGATAAATTGAGATTGGCTTAAATCCACCAAAGAAGTCCGCCTCAGTTTTTTCCCGTTTTCATCGTATTCGATCTGGATCACGGGACTTAAGGGATATTGACGGTTTTGCCTCACAACCCGGCCAACTTGTTTATTGCTCAACTCCACATAACTCATCACAGGGTAAAGTCCCACGCGAACCATCAAGGACTTAAGCACAAGACGATCATAAATGCCACGCCCTGTGTCAATCAGCTGTTTCATGGCGTCATTGACTTCCAGTGGTTTTTTTCGATAGGGCCGCTCATGAATCAAGGCCTCGAAACTGTCGATCACGTGAATGATTTTGGCAAAGATGTGAATATCCTGATCCATGAGTCCCTTGGGATATCCTTTCCCGTTACCGATCTCATGGTGATGCATAATAGCCTCCAGAGCCGTTGTGCTCAAAATATCTTTCAGCATCTCGGCTCCCTTTAAAGGATGATCGAGAATCTCCTTTTCCAGTTGAGGCGTAAGCTTTTTAGGATAATTCAAGTCTTCACGCACTTTCACAAGCCCCATATCATGCAGAAAGGCTGCCAGCCCAAGGTCCATCATTTCTTCTCGGGAAAAGGAAAATTCAAGGGCAAGAATCAGTGCCAGAACCGCCGTATTGACCGCATGATAAGTAAAATGGTTATCTACCGGATAAGGTTCCAGGGCAAGGCGCATAGATTCAAGATCCCGCTTCTGAATTAAATCCAGAAACGAATTTAAAATTTCTTTCAGCGGATCCAGGTCCGGAATCCTTCCTTGAGCGGACTGTGCAAAAAGAGGCTCTCCGATAGCTACCAATTGATCCCGAAGACTTATTGCCAATGCCTCAGCCTGGGGATCTGCCTGAAGTGCAACTTCAGGGATTGTTTCATCTATTTTTTCAATGGGTTTTAATCCCGAGAAGGATGGAGGAGGGATCTTTGAGGGCAACTCATTCCGCGCGGGAGGCGCTGGAGAAGAAACGTCCCTTAAAAGCACGGCGACTTCTTCCCTGGATTCATCCTTCTTAATCGGAGGCGGAGGCGTCACGAGCTGATCCGAAGGTTGGCTTAACGCCCGCAGGGAGTTTCTTGCGTCGTTCAACTCTTTTTCCCGGAGATCCAAAAGTTTCTGGAATCCTTGCAAGGTCTGTTTATCTTTCAGGCCTTCAATCTCAAGCGTTTCTTTTATCTTGGCTCTTTCCGCTTCAAAGGCCGCTGATAAAACTGACTCCATTTGTTTTTTGTATTCGGAAAGCTCCCTGGATCTCTCCTGACGAAGTTTTTCCTGTTCCTGATCAGCTGCCTGTTTCATAAGCTGTAAACTTTTTTCCTGATCAGCTGATTTCTTTTTCTCTGATTCAAGCCCCTGATGAAAACGGGATTCGAGTTCCTGTCGGGTCTTATCCATTTCCCGCTGAAACTGCGCCTCCAATTCCTGACGGATTCGCTTCTCAATCAATGTCGCTTCCACCACAAGGGAAAAAGACTCGTCTTGCGATGAACGGAGTTTGGGCTTGTCTTCTTGTTTTCCAATGATCTTTTCTTCGGGAATAATCTTGGGAACCGGGGGGCTTACATCGACTTTGGGAGCTGCTAAAAAATCAGAAAATCTCATTCCGATCCTTTTAAACCGTTTGAGGATCCATAAGCACCTCATTGATAATTTGGGTCGTAATCACCGAAGCCTTCATCCCAAATCCCGTTAAAAGCGCCAAGTCACAAACCTGATTAATACGCCGGGGAAGTCCTCCCGTAGATTCGTGAATCGTCTTGAAGGAATCTTCGGAAAAAATAGCACGGCTTACTCCCGCCACTTTCACCCGGTGGAGAATATATTTTTGAGTCTCATCCAGCTTTAGCCCTTTCAAATGAAACCGCACGGCAACCCTTTGATCAAAGGGTTTAAGGTTGGAAATTTTTTCCCGGAGTTCCGGCTGTCCCGCCAGAATCAACGTCAGAAGAAATTTATCCCTTTTTTGAAAATTAAGCAGCAATCTTAGTTCCTCAAAAATAGCCCGGTCCTCAATCAAATGCGCTTCATCCACAATCACAACCACGTGACGGCCTTCGGCATAGTTATCATTAAGAATTTCAGTAAGGCGATGCAGAAGATCAGTTTTTTGATCTGAAAGATGGTCATGGACTCCCAATTGATAAACGATTTCCTTGAGAAGCTCCACACTGCTTAGCTGGGGATTGAAAATAAAGGCCGTTGTGTATTTATCACTCTTCAAGACATCAAGGAGGGCTTGAGCGATAAGAGTTTTCCCGGAACCGAAAATACCGGTGAGGACGGCGCATCCCAAGTGAGACTCAACCACGTATTTAAGACGCGTCAACGCCTCTTCGTGCTGCTCCGAATAGCACAAAAAACGCGGATCACACGTATTCTGAAACGGTTTTTCTTTGAGACCCCAGTATTCAAGATACATAATGTTTAAGTATTATCAGCCTCTAAGAACGATTGTCAATCCCTTCATCCAACAAAACCGTCATCGCGAACCCCGCAGGCCGTGGCGATCTCTCTAGATTGCTTCGCTTCACTCGCAATGACGAGAATAAGTTGATTAATTGAAATCATCCGGATTTTTTTGCTGTTTATTACGAATCGCAAACTCCATCAAAATGACAATTAAAAAAGCAATCGTAACAAATTGAACACATAACATGATCGCCTCAATTTTTAGCACATAACGCATCGCCACGGCCCCCATCCCCAACGCCAGCATCACAAAATAAGTGAAAAAGAGCGCTTGCCTTTGTGACATCCCGAGGGCCAAAAGCCGGTGGGAAAAATGATCCTTGGCGCTGAAAGTAACAATCTGGCGGATGCCTTTGGTCATTTTGTGAAACTTCCGACGGACCACCACGTACATAAGATCAAAAACCGGAAGCCCCAAGATAAAAACCGGCACCGCAATGGCTTTGAAAGGATTCGTCGACCAGGCCCCCATCACACTGATCGCGGCCAAACTATATCCCAAAAAGAAACTCCCCGCGTCTCCCATAAAAATAGAGGCTGGGGGAAAATTGTAAAAAAGAAACCCGATACAGCTTCCCATCAGGGCCACGGAAAGAGCGCCCCAGCTCCATTGTCCATTTTGAACTGCGACATACGCATAAGCGAGTGACGCGAAAAATGTCAGGCCCGTGGCAAGCCCGTCCATATGATCGATCGCATTAAAAGCGCTGGTAACACCTACAATCCAGAACAGCGTCAAAACAAAGTTGATCCAGAAAAATCCGGGAACCAGATTTAGAAGCACCCCTTTATGCGCCAGGAAAATGGTAATACTAAAAAGGACTAACAGTTTTAAGGCGGCCGGCACCGAACGCAGATCATCCAGAATTCCAACAATCAGAGCGCAGGTTGCCCCCAAAATAAGGCCCTTTTGCTGATGTGTCAGAGATCCCGTGAGGATAAGACTGAATAAAAATCCAAAAAAAATCCCCACTCCGCCGAGACGGGGAGTGGGCTTGCTGTGAATCTTGATGTTGGAAGGGAAATCCACGGCCCCGGCCTTAATGGCAAGCCACCGGATGAACGGCGTTAGCACCGAAGTAATCACCACCGCAATAAAAAAAATCTTAACATAAAGCTCCTTCCAATGAAAAGGGTCCACTGAGGAAGTCATAAATTCACCTTCTTCCTGCCGAGAAGGATATCGAGACTTTCTCCCCCGTAATTGAAAAGCAAATCGATAGCAGACAGGTTTGGAACAAACTCTCCGAACTGCTGGTGATAAACGGGATGATCAAATTCCTGGTAAAGAGAGCGGATCTTCCGCGCGGAAAATTTCGTTTCATCCGCGTAATCTTTCCCGTGTTTTCCATGAAGATATTGATCCGCGCCTGTCTTCTCACACATATCCAGAATGAGTTCGTCCCCTTTGCCTGAGGCGCCGATTTCCGAAGCCTTTTTGACAGGTCGGTCAATCCCAAAAGACTTCAGCAGATAAAGAATAAAATGGCAGCTCAAATCACAAAAATTTTCCCAAGAACGTTTCATGTACATCTCTTCAAAAAAATCCGCGTATTTATAAAAATAGGGCGTCTTTCCGTAATTCACAAGAAGACTCTTCCAATGCTTACGGCCCCAGGGAAGCTCAGGATTAATCAAAGTCTCCATAATTTTTTGCTCAAACTTGCCTTTAACCAAAACAGGCACTGAAAGCCATTGGGGACCGGTTGCGGTCTTGATGCGGTTACGACTCACCCAACCAAACGGTCCTCGCTTCACATACTGGACATTGTCAACGATGACGAAGAGATCCGAATGATAAACCTTGTGAAAAAAACCCAAGTAGGGGAGATAGTTAGGCTGATGTCCGGTGAGGATCATAGTTTTATTCGACCAAGTATCACTGTTTTGTCGGTTGAGATTGCCGCGTCGTCCTGAGGGACTCCTCGCCATGACACCGTTTGGTTTGTCATTGCGAGTCCCGAGCCTTGGCGGAGACGCGGCAATCGCAATGACACAATGACACAATGAACCCGCCTATTTTCATATTTTAAACCACTTGCCGGTAAAGCATATAGGCTTCACACGCTTTGCGTCCGACTTCGCGTCCCCTGGCACAGGCTAAATCCTCCACACTTTCGAGACTGCAAGGATCCCGTGAATCCCGTTTTTGCGAAGCATAAGCCTGTACCGCTTTGAGCTTAAGATCAAGATAAACAGAAATATCTACGTAAAAATTAGGATGAAATCCGCGGTCCGGAGTATTCCAGGTAAGCGTCGGGCTGTCATAGACAAGCACCACATCGGGACTGTGCTTCAGCCCTCCCGCATGAATGCGCAGCGCCGTAAAGCAGGCGTCAAAAACGGCACGGTGATCCTGATTGTAGGAAGGCGCAGGAATCATCACAATATCAGGTTTGATCCGGTCCAAAGAAAGGCGGCTTTTACTTTCAAGCTGTGCGATTAACTCAAACTGCGGAACAGCATCCAGCTTCATATGTTTTTTGTGATCCACATAAATCACATCGTGATCTTTCCATTTAAGAAGGGCGGCTACTTTCTCGATTTCCTGTAAACGCTCATCCCCTTTGACGACTCCCCGTTTTTCATAAAACTTCAGATCGCTCACGGAAAAAAAGATGACATACACTTGAGCGCCAAGATCCTGGGCCTTGGCCAAAGTCCCCGCGCATCCGAACACTTCATCGTCCGGATGGGGAGACACGAGGAGAACTCGTTTTCCTTTCCAGAACTGAGTTTCGATTTCCAAAGACGGCACGGATTTACGGCGAGATTCTTTTTTCATCATAACCTCAAGAATGGGGCGAGCTATTTGCCTTGATCATCGCTAAAAACTTTTTTGCATTTTCATGCTTTGCATCAATATCCAAAGCAGTTTTCAAGGACCTCATCGCCTGCTCCATCTTACCCGTCTGCATATACAGCAAACCGATAAAGGCGTGCGTGTCCGCATCTTTCCATTGAAGATTCAAGGACGAATTAAATTCATCCAGGGCCTCGGCATATCTTTTTTGATTGAGATACGTAATCCCGATGTTCCGATGCAGCGTTACGGCCAAATCATCGCGCGGCGCATAGCGAATCCCCTCTTTAGCCGCCTGGACCGCTTCATCATTCTTTCCCAGCCCCGCATAAGCCTGAGCAAGAAAGGCATAAAGGTACGGATCATCTTTCCTGTATCGTAAACCCTCCCGGATTTCTTTAATCGCCGCCTCATGCTTTCCAAGACGTAAATAGACCTGAGCGAGATTAGGATGCAGCTCCGGAACCTTGGGATCCAGCTCTCTGGATTTCTCAAGCTCCCTCTCGGCATCTTCATAACGGTTCAAATTAATAAAGGCCGCGCCCAAATTCAGGCGGATAGCTGACTCCGAGATTTCATTCATCATCGTCGATCCATCGCCATTCCCAGAAGAGGTCGCGGGCACGGGATTCATTTTTTTTCGTAAGGCCTTTTCAAGACATTCCACGGCCTTAGGATACTGTTTACTTTTAAGATAAGCGACCCCGAGATTGCTTAAGGTCGTCATATCTTCCGGATCTTTTGCCACCAGCTTTTCCAGCTCAGTCACGCCGCGATCCAAGTCATTTCTTTCGAGATAAGCGAGCGCCAAATTCCCTTGAAGAATACGGTTATCCGAATCAGCACTGAGCCCCTTCAACCAGTTAAAAATCGCAAGATCTGTATTTCCCTGCTGATAATACGCCACTCCAAGATAATTCAGGGTATCCGCCAGCATTTTCTTTTGGCTCGGAAGCACAAAATGAGCAATGGCACTGCCAAGTTCACGCACGGCAAGCGCATAACGTCCGGCTTGGTAATAAATATTTCCAAGCTCGAAATGAATATGCGGATTTTCATAGCGGTACTGCAGCGCTTCTTCCCAAATAGAAATCGCTTTTGCTTCCTGTTTGCGGGCTTGATAAAATTTTCCCAGTTGATAATAAAAATCACTGTGAGGATTTTGGCGGATTTTTTTTTCGTAAATATCAACAACCTTATCCACGCTTTCTCCAGATAAAGATTCCATCCCTTTTTGAAAATCCACACCTTGAGTGGCCGTCACAATCTGCTCATTGGCTTCATCCAGCATCAGAACTGGCTGAGCCGGAACCGACGAGTGCATGATGGCATCCGGATCCGTGATATGGATGCCACCAAAAAGATGGGTGATCTCATGAGCCAGCACCACCTGTTCGCGCGTACTTCCCAAGGCTGCAAAAGGATCCCGGATCACGACAAACCCGCGAAAATATTGGGCGGAGCCTACCGTATCCACGTCCGCCACTTTATCATCCCGAAAGGGCTGGCTCATTTTATGAAACCCAATCACAATCTGATCCTTACCAAGCGGAATAAAGCTACGCAACTCTTCCATCAAAAGATCGGTCTCACGGGTTTCGTCCTGAGGTTCCCAATTAATGTATTGGACCACTTTGAAGTGAACGTTGAAATGCGGTTCAAAAATCTGATTCACAAAGATAATGCGGTCGCGGATATCTTTTTCCCACTCGACAGCGCTCTGGAATGTCGGCGAAGAAGCAACCTTAACTTCGATTTCCCGGTGCGGAAGTTCGGAGGCAAAGACTGTATAGGGGAAAAAGAAAAGCGAAAATAACAGAAGTCTAAACGCAATTTCATAAGTAGCTGTAAATTCTTTATCGGTCATTGTGAGGAGTCCCGCAGGACGACGCGGCAATCCCAGGGCACAACCCGAGATTGCTTCGCTTTGCTCGCAATGACCAACGGAAAGACATCCTGTAATAAGACGGGGGTTTTGTCATTGCGAGTCCCGCACTTGGGCGGAGACGCGGCAATCTCTGGGCGAACAACCCGAGATTGTCCGCCACAAAATCTTCGGACGGATCCGCCGTGCTTTCTGGCGGACTTCGCTGCGGCTCGCAATGGCGTGCGTGAGTGGAGGTTTATGATGAAACCGCTTCTAAGTCGTTGCAAGACCTTGAGTCCCCTGAGTTTCATTGCGAAGCAATTGCTGAAGATAACTCAGTTGATTGGGGGTGCTGTTCACGGGAAGTGTATTCAAGTGCTGGGTTAAAGCCTGCACATCCGTATAACTATACTGGCCCAGCAGTTTCAGATAGGCTGCTACCACCTTGGGATCTTCCGGCTCTCCCAGGGTTTCAGCCATTGCCCTCGCACGTTCGAAATCCGTATCACCAAATTGATCACGAAAACGGCTCCAAGTATCAAGACGCTCTGAAAGTGTGGGGATCTCGTTGATTAGGTAGCGGTATTCCAGAATATCCGCCCCGACATAACCGCTTCCCTGCCGCAAATTAAAAGGAAAAATCTCAACCAGATTCTGGCGTCTCAATTCATCCACTGCCAGGCGGAATTGTTCCCGGGGTATCGGGAAATCCTTTTCCACATTGCGCTCAGAACCCACCCAGACCGGTGATTCCCCACTCATCTGAAGACGGTAGCGAATGACGAAATAAGCATAGATGGCACGCGCTGAAAAGTCTTTGACGTAATTTTCATGAAAGAGAGTAAGTGACACCTGAACATTAGGAGTCAGCACCACCGGCAATTTAAGCGTCAGTTCAGGATGGGACGGATCTTCCCCTTGGATCGTCAGAAGTTTATATTGATTTGAAAGCCGCCGAAGCACTTCATCCACCTGATGATCCAGAGCCATGCGATCAATGGTTCGGTCGGATGGAATACGGTGGCTCAGTTCCTCCAGAGAAACCTTAAGCGTGTTTTGATGCGCTTCATAAAACTTTTCCAGAAGAAAAAGATAAATCTTGATGGCATCCCCGTCATCACTGCTGACCATCCCTGGAAAATACTTCACATCCTGTAAAAGAAAAACCGGCACTGCGAGTTCACCCACAGTCCGGGATTCTTTTTCCACCTTAAGATCCCAGAGCGGAAAAAATTCCATACGTGTTCTCTTCTTCTGCGCCAGCGATAGGGAATAACTCAGGGATGCGGAACCCAGCCCCTCCGTCAAATTTTCATGTGACCACGCCGGGCCTCCTTCCAGGACCATCGCTTCGTCCACCACAGCCAATTGATCGGATAACCGGTATTTGGGATTCACAAAATGAATTTGCATGCCTTCTTTTTCCAGATAGGCCAGCTTGTCTTCTCGTAAAAAAAGGGATTGATCTGAGGCTTCGTCAGTAAAGGTATTCAAAAACATCCTGACCCTGACTCCTCGTTTGACCGCACTGACAAGATCCTCCAGTAAAATATTCACCGCATCCTTTTTTTCGTCGCGGATAACGATTTGAGTCAGACTGATATCAATTTGCTTGCGGGAAAAATTAAAAAGCTCGCGCAATTTGCTCATATACTGACGGTCGCTGACATCAATCACGCCGGATCCAGAATGAATTTTTTCCGCACTTTGAGAAGAAATCGGGACAAGAATAGGCGCTGCGCTCAAGGCCGGGATTTCAAAAATCAGGGCCAGGAGAATGCCCCCGAGACTGATTCGATTCATTGTAAACCTCCGCTCACCCACGTCATCGCGAGGAGGCCAAAGGTCGACGCGGCGATCCCGGTTTGAGATTGCCGCGCTCGCTTTGCTCCCTCACAATGACACACGTCTACGTGGTTCACCGAAGCCTTTCGATTCATTTTCATCACGGCTTCACCTTATTTTCACGGCATCCCACAAGTTCAACCGTAATCATTCCGGTAAGAGCTACCCAGGGATGAAAAGGCTCCCCTTTAACTTCAAAAGTCCGCATGTCTCCGGACACCGGCATGGGCATGTTCATACGTCCAATCGAACTCACTTTCGCGGAGGTAATCACAAGCTCTGCAATATCCTGACCCTTTCGATGCGTCAACGTCGCGTGACTCACAGCTTCTACGGTCCCGTCGCGGCCTTTCATATGATAGATCCATTCTCCGCTCCACTTAGCTTCACTCAATTCCTTGCCTGAACTTTCCAGATTCAGATGAGCTTCTTCATCAATCGTTCCGGCGTCATAATCCGTTTCAAATTTGTGAGAATAATGATAATTAATTTTAGATTTCCAACCGAAACTGCATTCCAATTCCTGGGTCAGCTCCCGCATGGAGCTATATTCATTTCCACTGTTAGTCATAAAAAATCCGGTTTTCCGAACCGCCTCAAGCGCCGTCATAAGACTCTCTTTGGAATCCCCTCTCTTAAGGTCTTCCAGTGCGTGCTTGCGCGCCTGTTCAAGCTCAGCCTCAATCGCGCGTCCTTCCGCCGTTTGCAAAAAAGCTTCGGTCGGCTGAAAATATTTTTGAAACTTAACAAGTTCAAGGAATTGTGAAGTTGCTTGTGCGGGATCTGACAGGTAAGTTTCGTTAATGTCTTTGATTTTCTGCTGGATATACTGACTCATCTTTTCGAACAGATAAGTCCGGACAATTTTAGCCGTCATTTCGTTTAATTCCGCCAAATCAGCTTTGCGGGCAATGATGCCCATATCATGAAAATAAACTTCTGAGAAATTGGACTTGGCACGGCCCATCATCTTATCGACCTGACTCTGAATCTCTTGTTCATACTCCGCATAGGCATTCAGAGAAAGAAAAAATGCCGCAGCAACCAGGGGTAAAGTCAAAAAGAAGTATTTTTTTTTCATATCCCCTCAACCTTATATTAAAAAAGTTCTGCTGTTAATTCACGCCAAGGTCTTCACTTCGGGGTGCCCCATGATCAAAATAATCCCACACGGGTCCTACGGGAAGCAGAACCTTCGTGTCGGAAAAATGAATCTCGCCAAGCTCGTCCACGGAAAAAAAAGAATCCGGCTGAATGGAGCTCACCGGGGAAGCTCTCACGAAGAATTGCGGCTCTTTGTTAAATTCTGCTTTTATCTCAAGAACACTAAAAAAATAATCCTGTTTGATGCCCTCGCTGAAACCACCCGGGAGCAGTTCTTCCTTGATCAATGTTTCCAGATCCGGGGCATAACGATCTCCGTATTTGGCGATATAAGCCGCTTGGGCATCATAGATCGCATGAAGCTGTTTGACCACAAAGCGATGCCGGATCTCCACGCAGTCCTTTGATCTCATAAAATCTTCTGCGGGAATCCTGATGACCTCGAAAGTCGCGCGATTCTTCAAAAGGATTCTTCCCGGTTCGAATCCCAACACTTCGTGATTTTCATAGTCATCGCCGATCTCGAGAAACTGATGGGCAATCATCCCCACGGAATTCTTCGGCTCAGTCGAATCAAATAAAACTGCTTTGAGAACATGTTCTGCGGGATAAGCACCGGCCGAAACCGGATCCCAGGCCCCTAAAGAAACAAATGCCAGCGCCACGAATACCGGAACCCTGTAAAACAACGCCATTCTTTGCACTAGTAAAGCCACTCGTCAAATTCCAATAAAATGGGCTCTTGAGGAAAAGGGAAAGTAGCAATCTCATAACCACCCACGACCGTCCGTTTGATTGCATTAAAAGAACCTTTAATCGTCCCCATCATAAACGCTCCAATCCCCGCCGGACGATCGTCCTTTTTACGATCAGCGTATTCCTCTTTCACTCCCTGAGGAATTTCAAGCCGCGCCAAAAATAAATTCTGGAGCCCCCGCTCGAGCTTCACCCCCGCCTTCACCTCATAAGCCTCGGCCTTAAATCCCGATTGGGATTCTGGGATGATAAAACTCTGATCCGAGGAGGATTCCATCCCGAAGGCAGTTGGCGCGGTTAAACAGCCGAAAAAAAAAAGGGGATAAAACCCTCGGAAACAGAATTGAAGAAAAGACTTCATAAAACATCCCCCTGGATGGGCGAAAAAATAGGCGGTTGAGGCACAAAGCAGGTCACTATTTCATAAACGCCAACAATCGTCCTCCCTGCAAACCGAAAAATCCCGTAAGGAACTCCCAGTAAAACCCCTGTGACCACATGATTGCGCGGCCCCTCACTCATACGAATAGGGGTTTGAAGTAATTCAATCCATGCATAAAAGGCATTGGTAATTCCACGCACCAGCTTTGCGGAAGTATCTGATTCATACTGCCCGTAGGGATACATCGGTTCATCAATCTTGTATTCATATTTCGCGTAGGCCATGGAGAGGGCCGACACCACCCCCCACAAAAGGAAAATACTGATTTTTATTTTTTTAGTCGCCATATCTGTGTTCATTATTCGGCATTTGCTCAAATTTCATAAGCCTTGTATAATCCAACGTTTAGCTGATGAAACCACTTCCTTTTTTTCTTATTCTTGCAATTTTCGCGATTGCTTCGCCCCCATGCCCTGCCAACGATTATCAAATATCCGACGAAAATGGCCAGGAAATCAAACTACCTCCATCGGTTATAATCTATACTCAAACCCATCCCGGAGGCTGGAAGAAAGAAGCAACCCTTCATGCTCCCAAGATTAAATCTCATATACGCTACTCCGGCCTGGAGCAGATACGGATTGTTACAATTGAAATCCCTCATCCCATGCAGGATGAAACATTAGGAGCTATCCAGAAAATCTACATTCTCGACAAAGACGCGCTTATCATTGGCTATCGTGAGTTCCATGCCTGGGATAAAAAAGCTACTTTTCTGGTGAAACTAAATGGCGTCATCAATTACATCAAGGTGTTCATTACCTGCTCGAAGCACGGCGATTGGCTCTCTGAAATCCGTTTTTGATTTTTGACTGCTTTTCATCAAAAGATTTCTATGATAAAGTGAGGTTCTTCCTTGGAGGGAATTCAAAATTATGCTTAAGCTGATGCGGAAAAACACAAAAACAATTATCTGGCTCGTGATTATTACCTTCATGCTGTGGGGAGGATATGCCGTAAGCACCCAGTTTCAAAAACAAGGGCGCATTGCCGGAGAAATCTTTGGCAAAGAAATTACCTACCAGGAATTCAATACCTTTTACCGGTCTAACCAGATTTTTTCCTTTGCCGGGAAAAAGCCTCCTGAAGATTCAAGCGTTCTTAATCTGCAAACCTGGCAGAGCCTGATCTACGCTTATGAAGCAAGAAATCAGAAGGTCAAGATCACTGATGACGAAGTCCGCGAGGAAATCATGCGGCTTCTCAAAGATCAAAAAATCGAAAATCCATCTCCGCAGTTTTATGAGCGCTGGCTTCTGAGTTCTTTTGGATTCAGACCCAATGAATTTGAAAAACAGCTCCGGGAACTGCTCAGTATCCAGAAACTCGTCAGACAGTTTAATGAGGCGGTTGTGGCAGAACCGTCCAAGGCAGATATTCAGGAACGTTTCGAGCACGAACATAACTCCTTGAATCTTGATCTTGTGGAGATCTCCAAACCCGACGAAGCTAAAGCCTTTTATGACAAAGTCAAAGCAAACCCGTCAGCTTGGGATGCCCAGATCAATGCCCATGCCTATAAAGTCCAAACCACGGGCAAGATCGCGCTCGATGCTGTGATCAATTTATGGCAGATTCCTAAAGATACCGCTTCCGGTCTTTTAAAACAGCCTGTCGGTTTCATCACTCCGCCTTTCCAGCGCTTTAATGCTCAATCGCTGGCGAGGATCAAAGGAAAAGAACTCGCGGATGAAAAGAAATTCACTGCGGAACTTAAAAAGCAGTATGGTGAGAATCTCAAAAATCAGAAAAAATATGAGCGATTTTTGAAATGGAATGGGGACCTTGAAACAAGGGCCAACCTGAAGGACTACACGCCTAAACCGCCTGCGGCTAAACCTGTTCCAGAAGAATCATCGTCCTCCCCCAAGGTCACGACGGCTCCGGCCGGGGTTTCCACAAAAACCAATGATACGGTTTCTAAGGTCGTTCAAACTTCCCAAAAAGGAAACGGGTAATGCCTTACAAGGTTTCAGAGCTTGCCCAGAAAGTTCAAGGCAAGGTTGTGGGAGATCCTGAGCTGATGATCTCAGGAATCACCAATTTTGAGAATCCAGGCGCAGGTCAAATTACTTTTATTCAGGAAGAAAAATTTCTTCCCGGACTGGAGAGTTCTTCCATTGCCTGCTTAATTGTTCCGGAGAAAATCTTAAGCTCCTCTAAAACTTTGATCCAGGTCAAGCATCCTAAACTCGCCTGGGCCAAACTTCTTTCTGAGTTTCATCCGCCTCGTCATTTTGTAGGAACGATTTCATCGCAAGCCTCCATTTCTCCCACCGCAAAACTCGGGAAAAGCGTAACGATTGAACCTTTTGCCATCATCGGCAATCACGTTGAAATCGGAGACTACACGGTCATCCGTTCTCATACCTTTGTGGACGATCATTCCAAAATCGGAAGCCATTCCCTCCTCCACCCAGGCGTGATGATATATGATCACTCTGTCATTGGCTCCCGCGTGATTATTCACAGCGGCTCCGTCATCGGCTCCGATGGGTTTGGGTATGTGCCTACAGAAAATGCGCAGGAAAAAGTGCCTCAAGTGGGAAATGTGATTGTGGAAGATGATGTTGAGCTCGGCGCTTGCGTCACGATTGACCGCGCTACCGTCGGTTCGACCGTGATTGGAAAAGGATGTAAGATCGATAACTCTGTTCAAATAGGCCACAATGTGACCATCAAAGAACACACGGTCATTTCCGCCCAAACCGGCATTTCTGGAAGCTGCAAGATCGGAAGCCATGTCACGATGGGCGGTAAAGCAGGACTGGGAGATCATGTCGAGATCGGAGATTGGACGGTAGTTGGAGCCGGGTCCGGTTTTCCTACAGGAAAAAAAGTTCCCGCTAAACAAATCGTATTTGGCCAGCCCGCAAGGCCCTACCAGGAAGCAAGAAAACAAATTGCCGCACAGCTTCGCGCCGCCGAAATGCTGGATGATATTCGAAAGCTGAAAAAGCAGGTCGCTCAGTTGGAACAAAAACTCAAAATCTCAGCCGTTTCTCCCGCCGATCAAGCTTAGAAATTCTGCACGGACACGATCCATATTTCTGAAACTTCCAAGCATCGCACTCGTGGTCGTAAACGCTGTCTTCTGTTGAACTCCGCGCATGGCCATACAAAGATGAAGTGCCTCAATCACCACTCCGACTCCCCTGGGTTTGAGCGCCGTCATAAGACAATTGGCGATTTCAGAAGTTAAACGTTCCTGCACCTGAAGACGGCGTGCAAAAACTTCGACAATTCTTGGAATCTTGCTCAGACCGACAATTTTTCCGTTGGGAATATAGGCCACATGCGCTCTACCGTAAAAAGGAAGCATGTGATGTTCGCAAAGGGAAAAGATCTGAATGTCTTTAACGACCACCATTTCGTCGTAGGGTTCATTAAAAACCGCATTCTTGAGAATGCTCTGAATGTCCTGGCGATAGCCGTGAGTCAAAAATTTCAAAGACGCTGCGACACGGGCCGGCGTGCGGACAAGCCCTTCGCGGGAAGGATTCTCTCCAAGAAGCGCGATAAGTTCGTGGACATGCTTTTCGATTTTAGCAAGATCACTGGAAGGAGAACGAATCAGCTTCGTGGATTTTTTCATGGCTGAACCGCAGAAAGTGACGACACTAAAGATTCCGCCGCTTTTAAAAATGCCTTGGCTACGGGAGAATCCGGAGAAGAAATAACGACGGGACTTCCCGCATCTCCAGCCTTGCGGATAAGCACTTCAAGAGGGATCTCTCCCAAAAGCGGAACCTGATACTGTTCCGCTAATTTTTTTCCGCCTCCGGAACCAAACATTTCTCCGGTCATATTTTCGATAACCCCGAGAATAGGCACCTGTGTTTTTTGAAACATCGCAATGCCTTTACGTACATCTAAAAGCGCGACTTCCTGCGGGGTTGTCACCATTACCGCACCCGTTAAAGGCACCGTCTGAACCAATGAGAGCTGAACATCGCCGGTTCCAGGAGGAAGATCCACGACCAAAAAATCAAGATTCCCCCACTCAACTTTTTGTAGAAACTGGGTCACCGCGCCGTGCAGCATGGGCCCGCGCCAAACCATCGGTTGATCCGCCGGCACCAGGACTCCCATCGAAATCATTTTAAGTCCATGCGCCTGGATTGGAATTAATTTTTCATCTTCGGAAACTTCGGGACGGACACTCGAAGGAACACCCAACATCATGGGAACATTCGGCCCATAGATATCCCCATCCATGAGACCCACGCGATAGCCTAGCTTCAAAAGCGCGCAAGAAAGATTCACGGATACGGTTGTTTTCCCCACGCCGCCCTTGCCGCTTGAAACTGCAATCACGTGCTGAACTCCGGGAAGCGGCGTTTTAGGCATAAAGGCCGCGCTTTGCCGTTCGGCTTTGGAAATTTCCACATGAACCTGCAAAGGCTGGACCGATGGCCGCAGCTTCTCCAAAATAAGCTCAGTGAGCTGCTGATGCATACGCTGAGAGCTCGACGTTACCGCTAAATAAATCGTGACGGCTTGGGATTCTACTTTAATCTCACGGACCATCCCCAGAGAAACGATGTCCCGTTTAAGGTCAGGATCCTGGACTTGTTTAAGAAGTTCAAGAATTTTTTCTTTCAAGCGAACACCTCTTTTTTTGACTCGTCCTTACGATAGAAGACTCGAAGTTCTTGAACTGTTTTCACAAGAACTTCGATCAATGCCTGGATGTCTTCACGCGATGTTTCATGACCAAAACTAAAACGAAGGGAAGCCTTGGCCTGGGTATCTGAAAGCCCCATCGCCTTTAAAACATGCGAAGGATCATTTGCCCCGCTCATGCAGGCGGAACCACTCGAAAGACAAATCCCTTTTTGATCAAGCACCATTAAAAGCGATTCCGATTCAATCCCTTCAAAGCCCAGATTGCTCGTATTGCAAAGCCGCTCAGCCCCTTGCCCATTAAAAAAGATTCCGGAAATTCTTTGGCGGATTTCCTGTTCAAATTCGTCCCGAAGAGAAGCGATTCTGGAAATATTCTCTTGAAGCTGTCGGCTCACACACTGAGCGGCAGAGCCCATACCAACAATTCCTGGGACATTTTCTGTTCCAGCACGCCGCGCACGTTCCTGGGATCCTCCAAAAATCAAAGATTGATACAGAACTCCGGAGCGCACATAAAGCGCACCGACACCTTTGGGACCATAAATCTTATGCGCAGAAAGCGAAAGATAATCCGCATGGAAATCCCGAACTGAAAAGACATACTTTCCCGCGGCCTGAACTCCATCAATGTGGAAAGGAATCTGACGACTCATCAGCATCTCCCCTATCTCGCGGAAAGGAAAGAGGATGCCAGTCTCGTTGTTCGCCATCATCAAAGAAACCACAGCGGTACGATCACTCACCGCTTTTAAGAATTCGGAGTAATTCAAATTTCCTAAATGGTCCACCCCCACGTAATGGACTTGATATCCCTCTTTTTCAAGCTGCTTGCACACCTTGAGCACACTGGAATGTTCCACAACGCTTGTGACCACCTCGCGCCGGTTGGGATGAGAGGCAAGAGCTGAGCGAATTGCTGTATTATTGCTTTCAGTTCCTCCGCTGGTAAAAATGATCTCACTTTCATCACGGGCGTCTACCAAAGATGACACCTGACGGCGAGCTTTTTTGATCGCATTTTTAGGAATATTTCCCAACTGATGTGTGCTGGAGGGATTACCAAAATGCTCTTGATAAAAGGGCCTCATTGCCTCCCAAACTTCAGGGGCAACCGGGGTCGTTGCATTGTAATCAAAATATTTTGTTTTCATGATTTGAATAGGACCACGGTGATAGCAAACGCTCATTAATGTTCTATCTGAAACGGATCATAGGTGGGATGAATTATGCTTTTTTCTACCTTGAAGTCAAATGAAACTTGATCTGTCATTGCGAGCAAAACGAAGCAATGTCTGCGCTTTAGATTGCCGCGGTCGCTATGCTCCCCCGCAATGACACAGCTTGGCTTTAAGTCTGACTATAGTAGCGGGTATAAGTGTTGTAGTAATACTTGGAATAACCGTGATAACGCTCTTTATCCATATCCACCATATTCAGAGTCACCCCGATAATCTGAACTCCCGACTTTGTCAGCTGAGCCTGGGTATGGCGGATCAAATCAAGCGGAGTCCTTCCTGCCGCAATCACTAAAATAATATGCCCGATCAAACTACCGAGCACAAACCCATCTCCGATACCCGTCAGGGGCGGGCAATCCACAATCACCCGGTCAAAACGTTCCGCAGCCAGTTTAAGGAATTCCTTCATGCGCTCTGATCCCAGAATCGCCGCTGGATTAGGAGAAGTAGGTCCGCTTGTCACCAGCGTAAGATCTTCAATGCTTGATTGTTTGAGGATGGAGTCAAAATCAAGTTTGCTTGTTAGAAAATTCGAAAGCCCCGAAGTGTTATCCAGTTTAAAAATTTTATGCAAGGTAGGGCGGCGCATATCGGCATCAATAAGCAAGGTTCGGTTCCCATCTAACGCCAGAGAAACAGCAATATTGTCCGCGGTAAACGACTTACCTTCGTGAGGAAGACAACTCGTCAACACCAAGGTCTTCAAAGATTCGGGTGAAGCAGAAAAATTAATGGAAACACGCAAATAGCGAAAACTTTCGGCAATTTCTGATTTCGCATCATGAAAGGCCATAATCCCTTTTTTGCCGTCTAACAAGGCCCGATCCTTAATCATGGGAAGCGGGCCGAGGAAAGGAAGGCTAAGTCCCTTGCGTTCCAAATCCTCCATCGAATGAATCGAATCATCAAAGTAATCAATCAGGAAAATGAGAAAACAACTGGCTAAAATCTCAATAATGGCCGCTACAAGAATCGTCTTATTACGGGAATTGGGCAGAGGTGATTTCGGGATCTCTGCCTCTTCCAGGATCCGGGCAACATTGACATTCAACCGGCCTTCTGCCCGCGCTTTCAAACCATCCACAATGCGCTGTTTCTCGCCTTTAATGCTGTCTTCCAGGAATTTAATACTGGCACGCTCTTTGATGATCTTAGGATGCTTCTCACGATACTGTCCCAAAAGCAGCTTGAGATCGGCCGATTCGCTGGATTTTTTTTCTAAAAGTTTACGAATCGTATCATCCGTGCGGACCGAGGGAAGACTGTCAATCAACTCTTCCCGCGTCATTTGCTTCATGCCGCCCATAGGATCTTTGATCGTCACGGTTTCCTTAGGATCGCCGCCCTGGGGAAGCCAATTCAAAATTTCTCGGGAATAATACAACATATCTTCGAAATTTTTGCGGATATAGGCTCTGCTCACTGCGTTGGCAATATTCGCTGCTAACTCAGCATCTGCAGCCGACGCCTCAATACTTAAAATGCGACTTTCTTCAATCCGGATCACATTCACCATCCCTCGGAGATTATGAACCGCGGCATCAACATCCTTCTTTTCAAAGTAAGTTTCCAGTCTCAATTCCTGGACCACTTGTTTTAAAACCGAAGAGCCCTTAATAATCGCCATTTGCGTCGCATAATAGTCCGCTCCAAAAGCAGCGCTGAGCGACTCATTTCTGCCGTCCGATTTGCTAAACGCATCCTGAGCATTCGTCGGAGGGCGCTCAACAATCACTTGAGCCACCGCCTGATATCGCACCGGCATCTTGGAGGTATAAATAAAGGCGAAGGTAAGAGCAATAATCAGAAAAGTAAAGATGACATAAAAATTCTTCGTGATGAGAAAGAAGTAATATTTATAATCAATGGGTTTTTCTACTTCTTCCCCATAGCCACCGGGATAATAAGGCGCACTATTCGGCTGAGGCATCAACGGCGTCTGCTGCATTCTAGGTTCTTGCATATCCATCCTCCTTTCCGCCAACCAGCGTTGGACGAATCCGTCCTCTGGCAAACATTAAAAAATACTTTCGGGAACGTGAATCACATCTCCGCTCTGAATTTCCATATCCGGGGAACTCCCATTAAAAACATCTTCAACATTAATTTGAAGGGTCTGGCGGTCTTGCGCAGTCTTGCGGACAACTTTGACGCGCTTGGTATTGGCAATTTCGGTAAATCCACCGCCAATGGAAATCGCCTGAAGCAGTGTGAATTTCTTGGCTTCTAAAGGAATAGGGTACGTGCCTGGTTTTCGAACCTGCCCAAGGATGAGAAAACTTTTGTGATTGACAGGTTCACTGTCTTTTTCCCGTTTCAGCTCAATGGAGACTTCGGGATTTACCAGATAATCAATATCCAGCATCCGTGCAATTTCCTTTTCAGCTTCATCAATTTTTTTGCCTCCCACATTCACCTTTCCAACCAGAGAAAGCGTAATATTTCCTTCCGAGTTAACTTCCATTTCTCCGCCCTTGATAAATTCATCCTCAGGATAAATACGAACCAAAATCCGGTGACCCGGTTTGAGCACGACAGGGGCATCGTCGGCCTCTGCATCAGTCGCTTCACCGGACTCCTGTTTCGCTTCCAAAGCTTTGGTCCCGGATGCTTTTAGAGTCTGCCCTGGAGAAGGCGCTGCAGGGGGCGCCGGCACAACTTTCACGGGATTCGAAGGGGAGGACGATTTGTCTTCGGCGTGTCTTTGAAAAGAAGAAGTCGATTCTTCGCTCTCGGCAGTCACAGATTTTTTTTCAGCGCCAAAGGCTGAAGGAAAATGGCTCAAGCCGGCGGTCATCAACGCCACGATTAAACATATTTTCAAGAATTTTTCGCCAAAAAACACGGAAAATTCTCCTTTTTGAGTCATGGGCATCTTCATATTTTTAAATCGTCAACCTTAAACTCGTATCCAGTTCATGCACCCGGTAAGCATCCGGCTTCTCATCCGCCATTCGATAACCAAAAGTATACCCTAAATTAATCGTAGCATGCCGGGTAATTTCATAAGTAAGATCTGCCTGAAACGGAACCGTTACCTGCATCGTTTCATTATCTTTCAAATCATTATCATTGGCGAGACTTCCAGATTGATGCGTTTTGTTCTTAAAATGAGTAATGCTTGCCGTGCTACGAGCCGTTAGTTTGCGGGATAATCGGCTATTAAGAGAAACAGAAAAACTGTCATTGGTAAAATAAATGTCCTGTTTGCTCGTTTCATTCTCCCCTTTACTCACACCTCCCGAAACGAGTTCCACCGTTGTGTTTTGTAATGATCGGATCAATTGGAAAGTAAGTTGAGTTTTTCCTGTCCACTGCCAAATATAACCGAGCCCTGCATTAAATGTCTTAGTGGTTCCTGCTTCCAGAGACTTGGGAACCTGCTTGCCCGCAGAAAGGTCAAGACTGGTTGATGATTTTTTAGTGACTTGACCAAAGTAACCCAAATGAACGGAATGATCATTTGTATTTCCAGCCTTGGAACGAATCACATTGGTCCCTGCCTGATAGCCCAAGGAAACACGACTCTTGGGAGTGAAGTTCCAAAACAAACTCGGCGACGACGTGGCTTGCCAGGAGGAATCCTGATCAAAGGCTTCCTGGGGAAACAGACGTTTATCAAAACCAAAGGAGGTATTCGTGGAAAGCTTACTGGAAATGGGAAAGTGATAAGCACTGTTAGCACCAAAATCCCACCGGAGTTTATCCTTATTAACTTCAGGTGTCTTTTGATCCACACGGCCCATTTTCGTCTGAAGAGAATGGGCTATTTTTTTGAAATATTTTCTCCGATAATTGAGGGATTCATGAACTTCATGCATATCTGTCTTCGGATTGGTTGCATGCCACTGTTTGCCTCCATCAAGCGAAAACCGCAAATCTGTTTTCTTTCCTGACAAATCAATATTCATACCACTTCGGGTATCAAAAAGGGAATCGTCTTTCTCCCGGTTCAACTGTTTACGACTCGTATTACTGTTATACTTATAGCTTCCCTTAGCTTCAAACTGAAAACGATCACGCTGCGGTAAGGAAAGAAGCTCGATTTTCATTTGCTCAAGGCCCTCAGTAATCGCCCGGGCCGCCTCCTGATCCTTGCTGTCATTTTTCAGCTTCTGCTGTTCGCTTAAAATCTTTTCCATTTGTTTATCCCGATTTTTCTTTTCCTGAGACGAGGCTTCTTCCAAAATTAGCTGATGATGAAATTGATTTAGTTTTTCCTGCTCAAATTCGTCGTAGCGCTCAGCCTTCCCCACCACGGAAAATCCTTCTTTCGGAAGGATGGCTAACAGGATAAATGCCCAGAGAGGCATCCTCAAACAACGTTTCACGCGTGTCAAAAAAATCACTTTTATCTTCATCCTCATCATTTGCAGGTTCAAGGAACGGGCGCTCATGACAATTCATGCCGGTCCCCTGAACCTATCAGACTGCAATTAAACGCTGGCTGCCGCTAAGTTCCTTCGCGCAATTTCAAATTCAGGAATCAAGGTCAATGCGCGCTGAAACGACTCCACCGATTCTTTGACACGTGCCAAGGCATAGAAGGAATACCCCCTATTATTGAACGTCTTGGCTCTGATGATTTTATTGGCATCACGCAGAGCCTGAGAAAGATTCGTGAATTTCTTCAGAGCCTCTTCATATTTCTTCTGTGAGATATAAACATTTCCTAAATTAAAATGGGCCGGTAAATAATCGCCGTTAAACACGAGGGCCTCCCCATATAGTTTTTCCGCCTCTTCCGGTTGACCCAAAATTTCATAGATGTAAGCAAGCACGGAACAGGTATATTCATCGGGCCCCTGATGATAACCCCGCTTGGCTGATTGCAAACCTTGTTCGATTTTTCCCAAAAGCAGGGAAACTGTTCCGAACGCACTAAGCGCCCAGGCGTCCTCCGGATTATTTTTTAAACTTTTCGTGAGAAGATCATAAGCCGCCCGGATTTGGCCCTGTTGAATGGCCCTAAAAGCCAAATCTCTGAGATGCGTCGGTGGTTGATGATAAAGAGACTCCATAACTTCCGCAAATTCGCGGACACCAGGAACCATTGCTTCTGCTCGTTCCAAACTCTCATTTCCTTTTTTGATATCGTGGAGATAAAAAATATAAATACTGGCCTTCTCAAGTTCTGCCAGCGCCATCCAGGCATTTCTTAAATTATCCGGAAGTGTAGAATCCCCGTAACTTTGAACTAAAAGATTGTCATACGCGGATAAGGATTTATCAGCCTCCCCACGCTGGTAGTAAATATCGGCAAGTTGAACGTTTAAGGCCAAGATTAAATCGCGATTGATATCCTGTTCTTTCAGGAGGTCGCGAATCAGGGGCTGGCTCTCATCCAGGTTCCCTGCCATTTTCAGGAGCAGTCCGAGATAAAAAATAGCGCGCTGGCGAATATCTCTATTTGCCGCATGCTGAAGGCTTAAAAATACCGTCCTGGCAAGTTCATTGTCATAAGAAGCCAGATAGCCCAGGCCCAACCGAAAGCGGGATCCTTCGTCAAGGGACAATCCTTTTTGATTCAGATCTGCGAGTTTCAACACCTGAGATTGCCCTGCCCTTAAACGATCAAGCTGGCGCAGCAAACTTTGCGCGACATCAGCTTCTTTGAGCCCTGAATATCCCCGCCAAACTTCCCAAAGCAGTTCTTCAGCCTGTTGATTTTTTTTCTCACGCATCAGGACATACGCCAGGGATGTTTGAATCCATCCTTTGTCGCGATCACTCAGATTGAATTTAAGATAGGTCCGGTAAAGCGTTTCTGCCTCGGAATATTCACCGCGTTTTTCTCTTGCGCGGGCTTCGTCCAAAAGCGGCAGGCCGGAATATTCATAAGCCTCATCAAGATCGTGACTTTCTAAGGACTGTTTATGCCCACCCCCGCGCAAACGGATCAGTAAAGAAGAAATCCAGGCTTGAATCTTTTCATAAATCTGGACCATAATCCTTGAAAAAAAAGAGCGCTCCAATAACTTGGCGGCCCGGACCTGCTCCAGGTAGAGGTGCTCATGGCCATAGTTCCCCCGCGCCGAAGTCTTATCAAAAGATCTTAAAGCAAGCTCTAGAAAGGCGAGGGTTTTAAAGTTCACCTGCTCTTTAGCCGCCTCTTCGAGAACAAGGCCTTGAAGAATATTACGATAGGCATAACGGTCGACCCCTGACTGAGTTGCGGAGTCATCGTGATTCGCAGCCAGGGTTATTTCCAGATTCCGCAGGGAATCATCGACGAGAAATTGAGTATAAAAAAAGGCACCGAAAAGAAACAAGCCAATCAGGCTGGCAAGGATCAAGAATCCTTTGACGATTGGTTTCAAAGAAAAAACTCCATTTTGATAGAACTTAAGCGATGATAATTAGTTATGCTATTAAATGATAGCGAGTGATCGATGTAATTGCAAGCTACAATAGCCGTCAAGTTTCAGAGTAAAAAGACGAATACATCAACTCGAAACAAAACGTCCGTCAAACGCCCGACATACTTAAATTATCGTGAGTTTTTTTGCTCATTCATCTCATCAACACCCTTCCGGCTTAACATCAATGAAAAATCAAAAGACTTCGCTTTTAACTCAGATTGTACTGCGCATCAGCATTCCCCTGGCCATCTTAAGCACGCTTTTTATCTGCTTGTTTCTTAAAATTCAAATCGATTCTTTAAATCAGCGTCGAGGTGTAGAAACTCAATGGGTCGTGGAACAAATTGCACAGACACTCAATCATCAGCTCCAAACCACGGGCGCCTTTAACGAAGACGCCCTGAAAACCAAGCTTGCGTCCCTTTCGATCCGTGATCTTCTCAATGTCAACATCATGGATTTCAAAAATAAATTTTTTTTATGGGACGCGCAAGCTTTTCCCTGGTCCAAGGATGACACCCTGGACAGTGTTCAAAGCCTTCAGTTGAGAACACAAGGGAAACGTTTCTACGGAAAAGCAGACCGCCGCCATGAATGGCTTGTCTTTTACCTTCCTCTTGAAAACAAAGAACGCGGCGGGATCCTTATCGCCCGAGTTCTTTTTTCACTCAATAATATCCATGGCGCTCTGAAGGATTCCCGAAATATCTTGATCGGAATTATTCTGCTCATCGTCGGTGCGGGGCTTCTGATCGGAAAAACCTTGTCCAATCTCATCATTAGACCTCTCAGAATCCTCCGGGAAGCCGCTGAAGAGATCACACAGGGACATTTGGGCAGTCATATCCAGATCGATACCGGAAATGAATTTGAATCCCTGGCTGAAATTTTTAATCATATGAGCGATCGGCTGCGGGCAATGCGAACCCAGGCCAAAGACTCCAATCCTCTGACCGGATTGCCAGGAAATATGGGCATCTTCGAAGAATTGCAAAGGCGAATTCATGAACGCCAGAAATTCGTGTTTTTTCACGTTGACTTGAACCGTTTCAAAGTATTTAACGACCATTACGGTCTTGCCGAGGGGGATAAGGCCATCAAAATGACTGCCGAAGTCCTTAAACGAGCCGCCAAAGAAAAGGGATCTAAAGATACCTTCGTCGGTCATCAAGGGGGCGATGATTATGTCATCATCACACATCCTTCTCATGGGAAAGAGGTAGGCGAATTTATCTGCACGGCTTTTGACCAGGAAATAGTCCCGGCTCTCTACCCCAAAAGCGACCTTGAAAGAGGTTATGTGGAAAAAATTGACCGGCGGCAGTTCGCAGAAACCGGCGAAGAAAAAATCGTAAAATTCCCCCTAACTTCGATTGCCGTAGCGGGCGTCACAAATACCAAAAATGATTTCGCGGATTATTATGACTGCATGGAAAAAGCCGTGAAGGCCAAAACTCTGGCGAAGCAGACCATTGAAAGCTCTTATCTGATCCAGGAATAAGTCTAAGCGCGAAGACGGCGCGTCTTGATCCACCTCAAGATCGGCGCAATCCATTCATCCCGCGTCTCATGCACGGCCTGGGGATCGTCAATCACTGCCACCGTCACACCGCGTTCCTTTAACCGCTCACCGTTCACCCGGATCCGTTCATAGCTGAATTGTGGATCCTGTCTTCCGTGCGCATAGAGCACCGCCGGAAAAGAAGCGGGATCAATCTTCTCAATCCAATCTTCCGAAGGAGGAGAAGAAATTAAAACCAAATTTTTCCAGCCGGAGGGATGAAGCACCGCAAGCTGGCGCGCCATCAAGGCCCCTGAAGAAGCGCCTGCCAGGGTCCGCTGGGCCGTATCCACCGGATAATCCGCCGTGATTTTATCCGCCAGGAAATTCAAGGCTTCAAGATCCTCAACCTGATTTTTATACGGATGGGTACGCGAAGGAGCCAGGATCATCACGCGCGCCTTTTGAGCCTGGTCCTGCCATGTTTCCAGGGCATGCTCCGCCGAATCACCGCTGCCGTGCAGCAACATTAAAAGCGGAAATTTTTCTCCGGGCTTTTGAGATTTAAATCCCAAAAGATAAAAAGGAACGGCTTGATGATACCGGTCGGCAAAAGGCCCCTTGGGCAAAAAATTCCCTTCCGTAATGACCGTATCCCCCATGATTTTTGTTTTTAAATGATCCATGCAGGACATCGAAGAAAGCATGACAGAAACCAGGGCGAGAGATAAAAAAGAAGAAATCTTCATCGGTTTAAAAAAATCATTTTGTTTTTGAGAATAAAACCTTGTCAAAATCATCCCGTAAAAGACCAAGGCTGGCACCCATGATGATATAGGTGAGGACCGACATTGAAACACGCTCTAAAAGATGGTTGAAAGCTCCATGCGAAAAAATCATCACCACGGCGGAAAGCAAAGATAAAGAAAGGATATATTGAAACCGACTCTTCACTTTAAAAAGGCGGATTGCTGCCTCTAAAAGATAGACGGCAAGAAAGAGAAAATAGAGATAAGCCCCAATTCCTTCTTCCGCCAACAACTGAAGGTAGTGATTCATGGATTCGTAACTTGCAAAATCAAACTGCCCGTCAGGCGCTTTTTCAACGGCATAATGCTGGGCAAAATCCTTATAGGCTCCGGTTCCGACTCCCCAAAGAGGATAATCCCGATGCATCCCGAGAGCGCGTCTTGCACCCTCCTTATTCGTTGAAAAACTAGTTCGATGCTGGGCATCCGCATTTTCTCCAGAAAGCGTCTGGAGTTCCTTCCAAACCCCTTTTAAATTGCCGGACCAAAGATTGAAACCTCCTGTAATTAAAACCACGGCCAAAACCAACTGAAGATAGGCTCGGGACCGGAACCAAAGAAGGATCCCTAAAAGAAATCCAAAAAAAAGAAGACTAAAACACAAGATTGTTCCTCGGGAAAAAAGAAGAAGAATGGAAGTGGTAATGACGAGGCAGACGGTCAAAAACAAAAAAAAAGGCTGCAGAACCTTTAAAGGAATCCGGGAAGAACCGCGGCTTTTTTCTGTGTGCCAAGCGTCCCTAAAAAGCTCAAAGTGATAAACGAGCAAACCCAAAGCAGAAAAAAAACCAATGGCCATCACATCTCCCACGTAATTAACGTGGGCAAACTGCTCGACCAGGTATTTCCCCGCCCACGGGTGCGCATAAAAAATAGGGGGAAAAAATCCTGATTGTGCGAAGTTACCGGATCCCCAATGGTAAACCGGAGGAACGCCAGGATGGCGCATCAACGGCGGGATCGCCACAATCGCCAGAAAAAATCCTGCGAGGGATAAGAAGTTGTGCAAGCGTCCTGCCTGTGAACGGCGGCAAAAAAGCTGATAGGCGAGAAAAAAGCATCCGAACGAATAAGTCCATCGCCAAAGCGCCTGAAGATAATAACCAGTCTGCGGGCCGTAAAGACTCTGCTCGGATCCGCCGCCCAGCTTCATGAACGCAGCACGAATATATTCGTACGCAAGAAAAATACTGAGAGCCGCCAAAGTCCACTTACCGGAAACCATTTTCCAGGAAATCACACCGGGCGAGATGAGACATAAACCCAGGAGTCCAAATCCCGCTCCATACTGAACCCTTAAATGGAGGTCTTGATCCGAACCTAGGGAGAAAAATAAAAGAAGAAGAAACGCATAAAAAAGAAATTCAAAAATAACCGGCGAAGAATTTTTCTGCGACATTGTACTCAAGGGTGGAATACGCTCCTCCAATTAATGGGCGGCCCCGCACTCAACGCCGTCTCCAACACATTTGGGAATACACTGCCCGCCGCCCCGAATCACCAGGTTCGAACAGTCAGAAGCATCCGCCGCACTATAACGAATGTCGGATATATCCCCTTCCGCGCAAGTCAAGCTTCTTTCCGCCCCCTTGTCATCACATTTCCCGGAAACAAGCGTCGAGCACTTGCAACATTCGACACTGCGGTTGAGCAATGTACCCGGCACAACTTGGGAATCGGCCGGACACTGATGCTTACAGGTCCGGGTGTCAGAACAGCTGAGTCCTGTCTTGGCCTCACAACTCTCTCCCTGAAATTTATCCGCAAAGACCGACATACCCGGGCAGCAGTTTTCTTCCGTCATCAGACGAACGCAGAGATAACAGGTCACTTTTGAGGGAAGTTGATTCGTCTGCCGGTTATTCACTTTCTTTTCCTGATAACAACCCAGGGAACGGCATTGCCCCACGTCCGAAACCATCCCCACCCCCGCACAAAAGGACTGATGAATTCCCCGGTTCAAACCAGCATTTTTTATCGTCTGATAAGGCAAAGGAATGATAGACGGAGAAACCTCAAGCTTATCTTTTAATTCTGACTTTGCGCCGGCAGGTTCAGCCGCACCAAGAACTCCGGCGTAAGAAAAAGACAGAAGGACGAGCCAGAGGATGCTGATTTTTTTCCGGCACTGAGTACCCAAGGATAAAAAAATCATGGCAAGCTTCCTTACTTGATAATCGCAGCGTCAAAAAAAAGAGCGGGGCACGGTTCTGCATCACTGACAACATCAAAGGAAAGCATGATTGGATTTGTCAGTAAGGACACAACGCCCAAGGGAATATCAATTCGTTTCCATCCGAGCTCACGAGCCACGCGCACCCTCTGAAGTAATTTCTTTCCAGCCCAAATACGCACATAAAAATAATTCGATTCCTTTGATTCTTTCAGTTCAATGTCAGAATCCTGAATTCCGTAATAAAAGGCAAGCGTCCCTCCCGGAGGAACCTGGGAAAATTGAAGTGTTTTCCGGCTTTCTTTAAAGGGTTGTAGATAGATAGCCGTCACTTGCTTTTGTTCAAATATTCCCGGGTGGGTTCCGATCCGGTGCGCCTCTCCTAAATTTCCAAAATCAAAGTACTTCCCCGTCCATTGAGCGGGTTCACGGCTGCGATCGGATGTTTGTGTTAAGAAGACCTTCGCATTCTTGATCTCACCGGAAAACTGGAACAACACCACGGGGGGTTCGGGAGAAACCTCAGCGGCAAGGGATCGGGAGAAACTGATGGCGGCGCAAAGGAGGAGGAAGAGAACTTTTTTTGTTTTTTTTACCGATAAAAAATTCATAGGACATTACCTTGCACGTTTTTTTTAAATGTTTTTGGAGAAATCCAGAGATGAAGAATCACCCCTAAAAGTAAAATAGAAAACCACCCTGCCATCCCATCGTAAAAAACCTTGGACCCCATCCACAGTGAAGGTGCCTGTATTCCATCGACGAAAATGCCGTCCGACTTAACAAAGAAGACACAGCCGGCATGAAGTCCCATCCCCGCATACAGGGACTGCGTACTCAACCGCAAATGGTGCAGGACTATCCCAAACAAAAAAAGTCCCGTGAAGGCCGGCCAGATTCCGGGCTGCGTCAGGGACAAAAAAGGAGACGCCATTAATTTCAGGCTGTCAAAAAAATCAGGCGTTTGATCAATCCATATTTTTTTCTGGGTGACAAAATGCAACGAGGCATAAAAAAGGCTGGTCACCCCAGTGGCTAGCAAAACGGGAAAACGAAAACGGATCCTCAAGCTCTGATCCGTAAAGCCGCGAAAGAAGAACTCTTCGATCAACGCAATTAAAAGACCGGAAAACGTAAACTGGATCAATTTCACCGCAATTCCCCACGCCGTCATTCCTGAAAAGGAAACCTGGGAAAAACCGGCTCCGACGCGATAAACCGTTAAAGCGACAAGGATCAGCACGCCGGCCACAAACCCTTTTAGAAACTCGCTAAAACTCCAGGGATAACAGCGCAAACCGTACTGATCCCAGTCCTCACGGCGAATGCGCACAAACAAGACAATGGAAGTCAGGGAGAAAATCATCACGAGACGGTTAAAAATACGTTCAAATTTAAAAGGAAGAAAACTAAATAACCAAGGAGCCAGGAGAGCGCTGAGTAAAAGGATCAATCCGAAGATCAAAATGAATTTTAAAAAAGATTTCATAAAAAGAATCAAGCCTTAAGCTGTAAAGTCACTTCGATTTCAACCGCCGCGTTCATAGGAAGACTGGCAACCCCTACGGATGAGCGAGCGTGGATTCCCTGATCCTGAAAAAGTAACACCAGTAGATCCGAAGCGCCGTTCACGACTTGAGGGATTTCATAAAACGAAGGATCCGCATTCACATACCCCACGACTCTCAGGATCCGGTCCAACTTATCAAAACCAATTGCACTGCGGATCAGACTGATCACATTAAGCGCCGCAAGCCGGGCTGCTTCCTGCCCTTGCTCCAGCGTCAGATCCTTTCCGATACGTCCCTGAATAAACCGCGCCGTTCCATATTTGGAAACTTGCCCGCTCAAGTAGGCCGTCGTTCCCTGAATCACAACCGGCGTGTATGAACCTACGGACTTGGGCGCTTCAGGAAGTTCGATCTTGAGTTCTTTAAGACGTGTTTCGTAATTCATAATTCCAGAAACTGGGGACAAGTGGCTGCAACCTGTCCCCAGTTTAGTTATACGGTCTTCATTTATAAGCGACAATCAACGTGGCAAGTCCAAACGTGAACCGGTAAATTTTCGCATCCCGAAAACCTTCTTGTTTCAACAAAGCGACCGTTTTTTCAGGCTCCTGAAAAGTCAGGATTGATTCGGAAAGAAAATGATACGCATCCTGATGCCCCGAAAGCGCACCACCCATAAGCGGGAGGAAAAATTTTAAATAGGGATAGGCCAGGATTCTCCAGATTGGATGGACGGGACGGGTCAGACAAAGCAAAGCCGCTTTCCCTCCAGGATTGAGCAAGCGGTGAATCTCGCGGGCGAAACCAGGAAGATCCTGAACGCTTCGAAGCGTATAACTTGAAATGACCAGATCAAAGCTCTGAGCTTGAAGCGGAATATCATGAAAGTCGGCACTCACAAGCAGTACCTTAGAAGAAAGTTCTTTGCGCGCCTCAAAAAGCATGTTCAGGGAAAAATCAAGACCCACCAGGCGATCCCATGATTTCCGGATGGAAAAAAGCTGGATAAATTTTCCCGTACCAATTCCCAAATCAAGGATCGAACGCTCTTGACCTGAGAAAACAAGTTTCACTGCCCGCTTACGCCACCGATCATCCAGATTCCAGCTGAGCACCTGATTAATCCGGTCATAACGGGAGGCAATCGAATCAAAAAAAGACCGGATCGTTTCCTTTTTCTCAGAAAGCGTATTAGCTGTGGACATGAAGAATCTCATAATTAGTATCGCGCTGAGCCGGCGTGTATCCGGCCTCACGGATCAGACGGATGAGATCTTCACGGCGCGTGTGAACCTGTATACCAGTCGGTTCAAGCACTTTATCCTCAAGCAATGTCCCACCCATATCATCGGCGCCGAAGGCAAGAGCAATCTGGCCCAGCTTTAGTCCTTCGGTCAACCAACCGCTTTGGATGTGCTCAAAGTTATCCAACATCAAACGAGAGACCGCAACTGTCTTCAGATAATCTTCGCCGCCCGCGGGACGAAGATGCTGCATGCGCGGTGTATTTTTGGGTGACATCGTCCAGGGAATAAAAGCGCGGAACCCGTGAGTTTCATCCTGAAGATCGCGAACAGTCAAAAGATGTTTAATGCGCTCCTCGATCGTCTCCACATGCCCCACCACCATCGTGGCGGTTGATTTGAGCCCTGCCTGATGGGCTGTGCGCATCACTTCAATCCAGCGTTTGGAGGTCGCTTTCTTGGGACTGATAATCTTGCGGACACGTTCGACCAGAATCTCTGCGCCGCCGCCAGGAAGCGAATTGAGTCCCGCTTCTTTAAAAATCCGGAAGGTTTCAGGTAAAGAAAGACGGTTCTTTCGGGAAATCATTTCAAATTCCACAACAGAAAAAGAATGCACATGCACTTGGGGAAATTTTTCACGGATGGCACGAATCAAATTCAGATAATAATCCAGCGGAAGATCGGTATTCACACCGCCCTGGATCAGGGCCTGGGTCCCGCCAAGATCCACGAGCTCCTGGATTTTCTGAAAAATCGTTTGATAAGAAAGCGTATAGCCTTCCTTGTGTCCGGGACTGCGGTAAAAAGCACAAAAGTCACAGTCCACCACACAGACATTGGTGTAACTGATATTGCGGTCAACAATGAACGTCACGACCCCGTGCGGATTCGCACGCCGGACTAGTTCATGGGCAGCCATCCCGAGACGCAGAAGATCGCAGGAATAAAGTAGGACCCCGTCTTCCTGAGAGAGGCGCTCTCCATCCAAACGTTTTTGAAGAACTTTATCGTAGATATCGGGCACTGAGACGGTCCTTGCGTGGATGTTTAAATTCTGAAATTTCGCTCGAAGAAGTCTATCATTCCATCTTGAAAAATTCCAGCCTTTTCAGGCGCGGAGACAGGCCGTAGCGGTGCGCGAGACGGAAGAAAAGCTCAAGGCCTTCCTGCATCGGTTTATCCAAAGAAAAAATAAGATTAAAAAGATATCCGAAAAGTTTCCCAAATTTTTCATCCATAAAATGAAGCCCTTCTGCGTCCTTAAGAAGCTGCTCCAAATTTTCAAGATTGCTGTCACGCGTCGCCTGAATTCGAGAACACAGCCAGCGAACCTCCTCCGGATACCGCTTAGCAAAATCTTTGCTCACGGCCCAGACCGAGAAACAAAAAGGTTTTCCCGTCCAATTCCACCAGAGATCGCTCAGATCATAGCGATAGACAAATTCCTTGGGCTGATAAAAAAGCGCGTCATCACCAATCACCAAGGCCGCTTTACAACGTTCCAGCATCGCTTCCGGGTCCGAATCCATGGTCAGAAAGGAGTTTTTGAATTTATATTTAAAGCGCAGAAGAATTTTAAGCAGGGCTGATGAACTCAAACTCTCGGAAGAAAGGGCAATCGTTTCCTGATCCAGACCTTCAATGCGGTCACGTGAAAATAAAATGACACTGCCAGAAAAATCCAGCGAACCGATCGCCATATCCGGGAGAAGAAGGAACTGATCCTGATGATTCAGATAAGCCAGTGACGAAATCGGAGCTATATCAATCTCGCCATGGTAAAGCGCTTCGTTCAAAGCCGCCGGCGCATCTTCGCTAAAATCAAGAAAGACCGATCGTTTGGACGATTCGCAAAAACAGGGTTGCGAAGGATCCGAAGGACGAAGATTGTGAAAAAAGGGAGTAACATTCGAGTAGCGGATACGCCCAATGCGGATTCTTAAAGCATCCTGCGTGGCAAAAGAAACAGGTCCAGAACCCGGCAGATTTTTTTCCTCTCCTGGTATCTTGGGTCCTGATTTATTCACCATGCGCGAGTGTTCCTTCTGTTTTGTGAATCGGCCCAGTCCAGCGAGGATAAAGCGTGTGAGAAATATCAAGCTGATCCAAAACTTTTCCCACCATAAAATCAACCAGGTCTTGGACGCTCTGGATCCCGGAATAGAATCCCGGCATCGCAGGAACAACACGAACTCCAAGCCGCGCAAGCTTCAGCATATTCTCCAGATGAATGGCACTGAGCGGTGTTTCGCGGGGAACCAGGACGAGCCTCCGACCTTCTTTAATCACGCAATCTGCCGCGCGATGAATCAGATTTTGGCTCATCCCCGCCGCAAGCGCACCCAAAGTCCCCATACTGCAGGGAATGATCACCATCCCGCGCGTAGGGTAGGATCCGCTGGCGATGGGAGCGGAAAAATCTTTTGCGGAGTAAGCCGTCAAAAGCCCTCGCGACTTTTCTCCAAACACGGGGATGAGATCTTCTTCCCGCGTATAACTTTTCAAAGAAATTCCCAATTCTTCCTTAAAGACAAGGCGGGCGGCTTCGGAAATCACAAGCGCAATGGAGATTCCAGATTCCGTGAGCATCTGTACCATACGCACGGCATAAAGAACGCCGCTTGCTCCGGTGATCCCCACAATTAAAGGCATCATGCGGTGATGCTCCTGATCCCAATCTCCAAAAGAACGGCGGCCAACATAGAACAGCTGATCACGGCATTCATCCAGAAAAAAGCTTCATCCATTTTTTCAAGGCCGTGCAATTCGATTAAAAAATGCTCCCGGATAAGAAAAATAGCCGCGCAGGCAATCCCCAAAAAATAAACGACGCCCAGATTCCCCGACCATCCGGCAAACATCCACATCCAGATCGTCAGAAAATGAAGCGCGCGCGTCGTGATCAGGCTGGCCTTGGGGCCAAACTTCGCGGGAAAGGATTGGAGTTTACTGCAGCGGTCAAATTTTTCATCCTGAAGCGCATAAATAATGTCAAAGCCTGCCACCCAAAAAATCACGCCGAGTGAAATGAAACCCGGGACCCAGGAAAAAACTGCCCGGCTGGCTAACCAAGCGCCATAAGGCGCGATTCCAAGCACCATCCCCAAAATCCAGTGAGACATCCAGGTAAATCGTTTAGTAAAAGGATAAAGAAGTGCCAGAAAAAAAGGAATGGGCGAAAGTTTGAAGCAAAGAGGATTGATCTTGTAGGTCACTAATTCAAAAAGAACAAAGGAAGCTACAGTCCAGGTAATAACATAAGAACGCCTGAGTTTACCCGCAGGAAGTGCGCGGTTTTTGGTCCGGGGATTTCGAGCATCAATCGAATGATCAATCAAGCGGTTCAGCCCCATCGCCATCGTACGAAAACTCACCATTGCGATGGTAATCAAGAAAAATAAACGCAGGCTAGGAAATCCTTTTTCAGCAAGAAGCAGACCGGTATAGGCAAAAGGAAGGGCGAAAATCGAGTGTTCAAATTTGATCATTTGAAGGAACAACACGATCTTGGATCTGGACTGATCTTGCGCTGCTGTTCTTTGGGCTATCAAAATATCCCTCCACGAGACAAGAAACGCTACTCTAACTTATCCCAAGAATTCGAGCGGCCAGTATAAGCTAACCCGCTTTGAGATTCAAGAAACCCTTAGGAGGGACTTAGAAAACTCTTACGGCTCTCCATCGCTGGTTTCCAGATGCTGCATAAGGATCTGCATATCTTCGTGCATTGGTGCTTCAAAGCGGAAACGCTCCCCCGTCGAAGGATGATTCACCGTGAGTGACAATGCATGCAAAGCCTGGCGGTTGATCCAAGGAGAAGAAGCACCATAAAGGATATCTCCTATTACGGGATGGTCCATATGCGCCATATGAACCCGGATCTGATGAGTTCTTCCGGTTTTGGGAGAGACTTCCACCCAGGTTGAATTTCGAAAGCGCTTTTTAACATGGAAAAAAGTTGTCGCCTCTTTTCCGCCAGCGGGTTTAATCACCACTTTCTTACGGTTAAGGAATGCCCGGCCCACAGGCTCTTCGCAGACACCCTCTTCATGCTGAACCACGCCGCGGACAAAGGCATGATAGACTTTTTCCACCGTATGTTCCTTAAATTGCCGGGCAAGCACGGCGTGTGCGTGGTCATTTTTGGCAACGACCATCACGCCGGAGGTGTCTTTATCTAGCCGGTGCACAAGCCCTGGCCGCGTGGTTTCCGCTGCCGATAACTTTTTAAAATGAAAAAGGAGTGCATTGACCAACGTATGATCCGGATTCCCATAAGCCGGATGAACCACCATTCCAGCGGGCTTATCCACGATCACCATTTCTTCATCTTCATAAAGAATGGGAACAGGAATATCCTCAGCCCGAACTCCTTGAGCTGCTTCTTGGGCCACCTCCACTTCAATTTCATCTCCCTCTTTGAGCCGGGAATGAGCGGAAATCTGCTCACGTCCCTTGATGCGGATGGAACCGTTTCCGATCCCCTTCTGAATTTTCGAGCGTGAGAAGCGCTCAACAAGTTCCTTAGAAAGAAAAATGTCAATACGCATTCCGTGCGCATCCTCGTTAACCGAAATAATTTCAAGATCCATAATTTAAAAAGAAGGAAGAGAGAAGAAAGAAGATGGAAGAAAAATCTTCACTCTTCACTCTTCACTCTTTCCTCTTCCCTCTCCCCTCTCTTTTACGATTAGCATGGCTCCTCCGGCAATCACACCGAGACTGATCCACTGATTCCAGGTTAAAAAAAACCACATCGGATTTCCATCCCTGAAAAACTCAATCGCCAGTCGCCCCAAACCATACAGGATCAGGTACAAGCCAAAGATTTGCCCGGGAAAATTCCGGCGTGGATAAAAAGCAGATAAGAAAATAAAAAGCAAAAAGGTGTAGAGCGATTCATAAATCTGCGCAGGGTGAACATGCTCAGGGCCTCCGGGAAAACTCACCGCCCAGGGAAATGAGCAATAGGCTCCAAAACAACATCCGTTCAGGAAGCAACCGATACGACCAAAGGTTTGGGTCAATGCCACGTAAGGAATCATAAAATCAAACCCTGCAAGCGGTGGGATTTTTTTTGCCCGGAAAAAAAAGAGCAGCCCCAAGGTTGAGCTGATAAGCCCGCCATAAAAGACGAGCCCGCCTTCCCACACGGCAAAGGCATTCCAGGGATGAACTCTGTACCACGCACCGTTTTGAATCACATAATAAAGCCGTGCGCCGACAAGGCCTGAGATCACGCAAAAAAACACCATATCGTAAAGCGTATTCTTATTACAAAACTTATCGCGCTCAATCTGCTTTTTCATCCAAAACAGGGAAAGCATCACACCCAGCACCATCATCAGGCCGTAAGAATATAAATGGAAAGGACCCAAAGACAGGAGAATAGATTTCATAATAATTCCACGTTGTTTTTTAACTTGCCATTGCGAGCCAGAGGCGAAGAAATCTCAATGCCTAGATTGCTTCGTCGCTTTGCTCCTCGCAATGACCAAAAAGCGACAAACGGATTTTCTTTCAAATTCTTTTTTCCTTCTTGAGCAAGCTGAGCAGGTAAAGACCGACGCCTATTGAAATCGCGGTATCGGCAACATTAAAAACAGGCCAGACCCTGAAATCCAGAAAATCAATCACATAGCCGTGGTGGACACGGTCAATCCAGTTACCGAGCGCTCCTCCGAGGATCAGGCCAAAGGCCCATCGGGTCAAAAGCGAAAGATCCATCACGTGGCGACTGAAAAGGAAAAGGACAAAAAGACTGGCTGTAATCGCAATGAGAAGCAAGGATTCGTGATTGTGAAAAAGACCAAAGGCAATCCCTTTATTGTAAACAAGAGTGAAATGAAAGAATCCCGGAAGAATCGCAATAGACGGTTGCGACTCAAGATACGCGACCGCAAGGCTCTTGGTAAATTGATCGGCTAAAAAAACCAGCCCGACGAGGAGGTAAAACAGGATTAGAGACGTTTTGAATTCTTCTCTTCTTCTTCTTGGCATGGAATGCAAAGACGGGCGTGAGGAATGGCCATCAGCCGCTTTTGAGGAATGGGTTTTGAACAATTTTCACAAGTCCCGAAGGTACCTTCTTTGATTTTATGGAGCGCAACATCAATCATATTCAAATACTGCTGCTCATTAGAAGCCAGACCAATATTGAATTCCATGTCAAAATTATCCGTAGCGACATCAGCCATATGAAGAGAATATCCGGAAAGATCTCCTGCAGAATCGCGCTGGGACTTCTTGAAAGAGCCCTCTTCCAAATGCTCAAGTCCCCCGGCAATCTTGCGGCGGATTTCTAAAAGCGCCGTTCGGTAAGGCTCAAGCTCTTTGCGCACAGGCGCATTGATGGCCAGCGGCTGAGGTTTACTTTCAGGTTTCTGAGGGACTACCAATTTTTTCTTTTTCATAATGTCTCAAATCGGGGGGCATTATACCGATAGGTGGGGGACGGTGCAAGTCTTAGTTCGTAATATAAATTTCCACGGCTGACTCATTTCTGATCCTCTGTTCTGCTTTGCAAAACGTCAAGTTCCCGTTCTATCACCCGTAAATCTTGTGCTAAAAGCGCAGGACCTGAACTGAAATCGGACACAAAAATATGAAAAACAGCTTTACTGGGCGATCTAAAGAAAAGGTTTTCAGGAGCTAACACATGAAGCTGATCCCCGGCTGATACGAGCTGCCACCCGAACGAACTCCCTGAAGTAGTTCCTGGATTCTCAAGAATACCGAGAAATTTTCCGAAGGTATTTCGACTTTGATTCGCATCGTAAAGATAGACTGCGCCCCTTCCTGTTTCTGGGTTTCCAATCGCAATCTGATGATTGTTAAACACCGCCAGGCTTTTGCCAAATCCTTGACCCGGCGAGCCTAACGGGATATGAAACGTGTGGATCAGTTCGCCAAAGCTTGGCCTGCTGGGATCGCCTTCAAACAGATAAACATCGCCGTCCTTAGTGAACTGACCACCCACGAGGATATCGTTGCCGACCACTTCAATGGAGTAACCAAAACGGTTAAAGCGCTGCGGCGAAGGATCCTTGAAGCTATGAATGAGGTTACCAAATTTTGGACTAGCAGGATTAGCATCAAACAGATAAACAACTCCTTCATTATCTTCTGTCGCATCCTGTCCGTTTGCCCCAATCAAAAGAAAATCTCCAAAAGCTTTGAGTGTATTTCCAAAATTATCTCCCCAACTATCCTCAGACCCCGGTGCAGGATTTTTAAACACATGGATGAGTTGGCCGAAATTCGGATTTCCCTTTTGTCCATTGTAAAGATAAACCACATTCTGCTCACCGGCTACGTCCCCTGCAGTAATGGCAATGTTTCCTCCGACTATTTCAATGGATTCACCAAACCAGCCGGGCGATGTCGCTGGCGCAGTCAACGTGTGTATTAACTTGCCATAGGTCGAGCTTTTTGGATTAGCCTCGTAAAGATACACACTCCCTGCATTAAAACCTGCTTCATCCGAAAGGGGCGCGCTGACCAAATAATAATCATCCTGCTTCACCGCAACGGCGAGGCCGAAGCGGTCATATTGCCCAATGTCAGGATTTTTTAACTCAACCAAAACTTTCCCGAATGTTCCGCTCTTAGGATCTGTATCCAGGATGTAAGCCGCACCAGATTCTGTATTTCCATTGATTGTAGTCAGATCCGCACCCGCCAAGACTCTTCCGATTCCGGCGTCGGCTAGCGAGTTCCCGGAACCTAAAAGTCCAAGCAAGCTGGGTTGCTCAATCGCAAGAATTTCTTTGAGGTTAAAAGGCGCCGCATTGCTTGAGGCCTCAGACTTGGGCGGCATCGAAGGAGTTTCAGGCACCACCGGTGGCTGAGTTTGAATCGGCTGCTTATTATCGAAACCCATCAAAAGCTCAACAAAACCTTTAGGATGATCTTTAAGATCATTCATTGCAAATGTGACCGAGCGGATCTGTGAAAAATTCACTTTCGGGAACCGTCTTCGAACTTCATCCGTCACTGGGATAGATGTCGGCCATACCGTCCCCCCCAAGAGATTCATCCCCCAAGTAATTGTATCTCCCTCGTCATCTTTATACTCGATAAGAAAGCAGCTGTTTTGACAGCTGATATCCGTATGAAGTCCAAAAATGATTCCTTGTATGTCTCGCGGCTGATCCTTGAATTCAATGCGCAGACCTGATAATCCGTCTGTATTCTTAGAATCAAATTCCCACTTAACGTGATCTTCATTCAGTTCAACAATCCGGGTTCCGGCATCCTTATTTCCAGCCGCGGCACCAAAGGGCTCAATCGTATAATTCCCGTTAAATCGATTTACCGGATAAGTGATAAAGTTCTGCATCTCATCGGTCAGGACCCAAATCAATTTTTCTGAAACTTGTACAATCACCGCATCGGAACTACCCTTCTCGAATCGAACCAGTTTCAGCTCGCCATCAATCTGGTGAATTTTTGTGAGATTTCGAAAATTAATTATATTCGCTTTTGAACCTGACGAAGATTTCGTTCCATAAACAATAACGTTCGCGTCCGATGAGATATCAAGAACACCGTTAAAAGTTGTGCCGGTTGGCAATGTAATGGTGGTCAATGATTTACCCGTTGCGGATGCCGTAATCCGTATCTCATTTCCGACAACACGGTATACATAAGTCGAATTTGAAGACACTTTGATACCCGGAGAGGGAGGAACAAGATCTGCTAGTTTGAAACTGACGCGAAAAAAACGTGCGGGTTTTGAAGCAAAATCATCCGGTGTCCATGTGAGAAGTTCCGGGCCCTTGGTTGAAAAGGAGCGCTCCTCTTTCCAGTCAGAGCTTCCCAAATTCGTAGTGCTTTGGATAGAGTAAGTACCTGCTTCATTTGCCTTGATTTCAAGGGCAATGCCAGACCCAGCAGGATTGCGCTTAATTAGGAATTTCACAGCCTGTGTAGTTCCGGAATTCGCTGCATTGGCACTAACAGTTTGAGCCTGTTTTGCTATATTTTTCTCGACGTCTGCAGCTGTTGGCTGGGACAGCGGATTAGTGCCGGGGAAAGGCGGAAGCGGGAGATCGTTGCGGCCTTGCGGAATAGTGCCGGCAACTTCAGAAATACTTTTCTCGGGCTGGAAATCACGAATGGGGACAGCCGATGGCATCTCAGCTAGCAAGCTCGGCGTGATTAAAATAAATGAAAGAATGCAGGACAATACTTTTGTGAAAATGGAAGCAGCAGTATAAACCTTCATAAGCGGGTCTCCTTGTTTGGGAAATTAAGGGGATAGAATAGGCTTTCCGGAAAACGCTTTCAATAGAGATTTGGAGATAGGTACAGAACTTGAAAAATATTAGCTACATTCCTATCATTTCTTTAAATAAATAGTTTGGAAAACCCAGGTTCTTCAAAGTGCAACACAATGAGATTCGCAGTCTCTGCGCAGAATATTGAAGGTCATGGACAAAGAAGACTAATGAGAGGAACGAGAGAGAGATTCTTCTTCGAGAAAAAAGCCGACGCCGCGTTTGATCATATTTTCTTTGAGGGCACGGATAAAAGCCTCCACCACTTCAGAATCAAAATGAGCTCCTCCGCAGCGGCGGAGTTCCTCCATCGCCACTTCCACCGGCCTCCCCTTGCTGTAACAGCGGGTCGAGACAATCGCGTGAAAGGCATCCACCACCGCGATAATTCGAGACTCCACGGGAATGGCCTGCCCTTTGATACCGCGGGGATAACCGGAGCCGTCAAATTTTTCGTGGTGGCAGCGGATAATCTCAGCCACTTCCTTGAAATCGGTTAGATGCTCAAGCATCTTCGCGCCTCTTTGGGCATGGGTTTTCATAATTTCCCATTCGTCCGGATCAAGCTTGGCCGGCTTATTCAAAATCTTGTCAGGAATCGCGATCTTTCCCACATCGTGAAGAATCAACGAAGCGGATAAAATATCTTTCTTCCGGCCGGTGAGATCGTAGCCCATCGATTCCGCCGTCATCATTCCCAGCCGCTCAACCTGGTGAATATGTCCGTAGGTGTAAGGGTCCTTGGCGTAAATTTGCTGACCCAGCGTACGCAGGACTTCATAATAAGTATCGTGCTCTTTTTGACGCAGCCTCTTGGTCTCACGGATCTGTTTTTCAAGTTCAGCGTTCTGACGGAGCAGGCATTGATGAAACTCAGCGGTCTTGATCGCCATCGAACAATCCTGAGCCAGCACCTGGACAAACCCGATCTCCTCGGCCGTAAAACAGCGGCGGCTTACTTTTTCTCCGAGGAGAAGCAGCCCCAGAAGATTTCCTTTAAAATAACTGGGGATCACAAGATCCGCTTTCATCATCTGCATCGCCTTCATCACCTGATTCATGAGCTGGATCACTGTTTCTGTATTCGGCTTGTGGGCAAGCGCGGTCATCTGTCTCTTTAAATCAGGAAGGTAGATGTGATCGTGTTTGAAATATTTACGGCGCATCCGGTTTTGGAACCAAAAAATGAGCGGATGATTGGCGTCGACTTTAATCAGACCCAGCGGAATCTTTTTATCGCCCTTGGAATCAATGAAAATAAAACGCTGTTTAGATTCTTCAAAAACAAGAAGCGAAGTGTGTGTGACGGAAACCTCGCGGTCAATCAGCCGCGTGACGAGTTTAACAAGCCGCTCAGGTTTCCGCAGACGAACCATCGTCCGGGCCACATCGCTCAGGACCTTTTGATAGTTGAGGGATTTCGACCGAATCAACGCACTGGGAGCTGCGATCACTTTTAAAATCGGATGGCGGCGGCCGCTAACGTTTAGCAAGGTGTTCAATTTTATCCTGGACATCTTTTTCAAGATATTCGAGACTTAAAGGTTTTGTGATGTAATTATCTGCGCCGTAACGAAGCGCCTTTTCAATCTTGTCGTGTGTTTCAAGCGCTGTCACCATAATCACTTTGATTTGCGGGTATTTGTGTTTGATCCATTTTAAGGTTTCCAGGCCATCCAGCTCACCCGGCATCTGAACATCAAGAAGCACGACATCCGGTTGTATTTTTTCGACCGTCTGAATGGCTTCATCCCCCGAATGAGCAATCGCGACCAGATAATCCCGCTCCTCAAAAAAGGTGCGCAGAAACTCGCAAATCTCCACCTCATCATCAACGATCAGTAATTGCTTGTTCATCAAAACCTCCGCCGTCTCAAAATCAGGGACAGGTCCCAGATACGTACGTTATCTTTATCAATTAATTTTAAAAATTCTCAATGGACACTCTTCACGATCACAAAGTTGATGGAACCTGTCCTTGGGCCATCTCACGGGATGGTGAAAGAGAAAACGTTTCCTCTTTGGTCACGGCCGCCTCCGTACAAGGAAGCTGAATCATAAAAAGAGTTCCCTCACCCACACGGCTTTCAGCCCGGATGGAGCCGCCGTAGCGATGAATAATCTGTTTCGTGACAAAAAGACCAAGCCCTACGCCGTCCTGGCGCGTCGTAAAAAACGGATTAAAAAGCCGGTGAATATTTTCCCTGGAAATTCCAGGGCCGCTATCCAGCACAAGAATTTCGATCAGACTTTCGTGATCCAGATAATTGATTTCGCAATGGACTTTGCCGCCCTTCGATCCCAGCGACTGAACAGCATTCAAGGTTAAGCTTAAAAAAACTTCCCTCATCTCGTGAAGATTGCCCACGAACACCGGCACCGGCCCTCGAGAAGAACTCGTGATACGAATTCCCTCCAGGGAAGTCTGATACGAAACCAGGGCAAGGGTATCACTTAAGACCTGAACCAGATTCAAGGGTTCCCGGGATGCCCCCGCCCCTTGAGAAAACATTAAAAGCTTCCTAGTGATATCGGCAGCGCGTTTGGTTTGCTGTACGATTGTTTTTAAAACATCCTCCACCTGATCGCTCATCCCTGTCTTTTCCTTTTTAAGAAGCAGGACCTGGGCCTTGCCGGAAATGATGGTCAAAGGATTGTGAATCTCGTGGGCAATCCCGGTGGCGAGCTGTTCGATCGCGGCCATTTTGGTGGTTTGAACCAACGCAGACTGAGAGTCCTGAAGTGTTTTATTGGCCTGCTCCAGTTCATAAAATTGACGCGCATTGCGGACACTGGGCGCAACCGCTTCCGAAAATTCTCGAAAAAATTGAAAATCGGCTTCGTCAAATATACTTTCCGGGCTGGGAGCGGCAAATCCAAGAGCCCCGACAAGTTCGGATTTTACAAAAAGAGGAATCACCCAGCTTGCGTGGAGCTGGGTAAAATCATGAGAAATTCGGTTCGCATCCAGCCAGGCAAGCGAACGGACCACTCGGTCACGAACCAGCACGTGCGGCCCCGTGGAGCGGATGATTTCGATGAGCGCTGAATCATACGGAAGCCAGACCCGTTTGGTCTCAGAAACATTCCAGCCATAACCGGAAACAACATCAAAGGTCTGCTGGGGAGGACAATGCGCCAGAAGCACCACGGTTTTCAGATGCAGCACTTCGCCAAAAGTGTTCACGATCATATTACCAAGCTCGTGAAGATCTAAAACCGTGGCAAGCTCTCCGGTCAGATTCATCAGCACCATATGCGCGTAGCTTTTCTTTTTGAAAAGGAAATGCCTGAAAAAATGGGCGTAGAAGGCATCGATGGGTTTATAAATCAGGATGGCCATTAAACTCATCAGGATTAGAACAAAAGAAGGCCGGTCAAACCTGCCGCTAGCATAAAGTGGATGGCCGAAAAAAAGAGAGAGGATCGAGATGATCACGGTGCCAAGCAGGAAGAGCGTCAGTCCCACCAGGATTTTTTTGAGAAATCGTTTTCGCTTTTTTAAATAAAGACTCATAAAACCAAAGTTATAACTCTTTTATTTGTCATTGCGATCAAAGCAATCTCGGGTTACGCCCAGGGATTGCCGCGTCTCCGCCAGGGCGCGGGACTCGCAATGACCGAAAAGGACTTATGAAACCACTTCGAGTAACCATTTTTATTTGACCGCTTCCAGACATTTCCCGCAAAGACCGGGATGCTCACTATCAGAGCCAACGACTGTGGAGTAATTCCAGCAACGCACACATTTTAGACCATCCGCCTTCTCAACAGAAATAAAAATTTTGGCCCGCGTATCTTCAACACCAAAGACGTAATCGATTTCTTCCACACCGGGGCGATCCGTTTCCGACACTTCGACCTGCGAGACAATTAATACACGCGGAATCTCGGCCCAATTCTCCTTCAGGATACGGGCCAGTTCAGGATGGCTAGTCCTTAGATAGATCTTAGCTTCCAAGCTTGAGCCGATGAGCCCAGCCGCTCGCTTGGCCTCCAGACACGGCGTGATGGCATCTCTGAATTTTCGGATCTGGTTCCAGTCCCGGCAAAGCGACGGTTCCATCCCAAGCTCAGGCACATTCCAAAGGCTTTCGTGGACCGAAGCGATCCCTGATTCAATCGGATAAGATTTCCAAACCTCGTCCATCGTAAATGGCAGGATCGGAGCCAGCATTTTGACCAGCTGATTTAAAATATAAAAAAGCGCAGTCTGGGCCGAGCGGCGGATGGGCGCCTCTTTTTTTGCGGTGTACAGCGTGTCCTTCAGCGCATCAAAATAATAGGCGCTTAAATCCGCATTACAAAATTCATAAATATGCTGATAGATCTGATGGAAATTAAAATGCTGATACTCCGAGTCGATCAAATGCGCGAGGGCTTTTGTTCTTTGGATCGCCCACTGATCCAGAGGATAAATTTTTCCGTGGGGCACTTGATGCTTCTCGGGATCAAAATCGTAAAGATTAGCCAAAAGATAACGGAACGTGTTGCGGATTTTCCGGTAAGCGTCGGCCAGCTGCTGCAGAATATTTTTTGAAATACGGACATCAAATTGATAATCACAGGAAGAAACCCAGAGACGGAGAATATCCGCGCCAAACTCCTTCATCACTTCCTGCGGTGCTACGACATTACCAAACGACTTCGACATTTTCCGGCCTTCGCCGTCCATCACAAACCCGTGCGTCAGAGCTCCCTTAAACGGCGCGGTTCCTTCAATCGCCATCGAAGCCGTGAGGGAACTTTGAAACCATCCGCGATGCTGATCCGATCCTTCGAGATATAAATCCGCGGGAAATTGCAGATCACTGGATTTTTTGAGCACAGCCTGATGACTCACGCCCGAATCAAACCAAACGTCGAGGATATCTTCTTCCTTTTTAAAATCTTTCTTACCGCATTTCGGACAAGCCGCAGCAAAATCCAGGGCAGGATGGGAGAACCACGCATCTGCTCCCTCTCTTTCAAAGATGCTCCGAACCTTTTCTTTTTCTGCCGGAAAATGGGTCTGGCAAGATGCGCACCGAAGCATCGGGATCGGAACGCCCCAATAACGCTGGCGGGAAATGCACCAGTCCGGGCGTGTCTCAACCATCGAACCAATCCGGTTCTTTCCCCCGTCCGGTGTAAACTTGATTTCGCTTTGAATGGCCTTGGACATTTTCTTACGAAGGTCCTCGTGATCAATCTTCATAAACCACTGAGGCGTGGCGCGAAAGATAATCGGTTTCTTACAGCGCCAGCAGTGAGGATAAGAATGTGAATACTTTTCTTCGTGGAGGAGAGCCCCCTTTTCTTTCAGGATCTCGATAACTTTTTCATTCCCCTCTTTTAAAACTTTCAGCCCCGCGCCTTCGGGAAATTCATTTGTAAATTTCGCCCGGCTGTCCACTGGCGAAAGCACCGGCAAATGATTCTGCAAATACCCGTATTGATAGTCGTCTTCTCCGTGACCCGGGGCAATGTGAACGATTCCCGTTCCGTCAGTCGCGGAAACGTAATCTGCAAGAATCACCGTGGAGGTGCGATCAATAAAAGGGTGCTTAGCTTGGGTGCCGGCGAAATCTTTTCCTTTCTTGCTTCCAATTTCTTTGACGGACTGAAATGCCAGTTTCTCCTGGAGGGTTTTAAGCAGACCACGGGCAAAGACAAATTTCCCTTTTTCCGTTTCAACGATCACATATTCCAGATCAGGATGAAGCGCTAAACCCACATTCGCAGGAAGCGTCCAAGGCGTTGTCGTCCAAACCAAAAATGAATAATCCTTGCTCTCGAATTTTACGTAAACAGTACTATCGGTTTTATCTTCGTATTCCAGTTCCGCGTCCGCAAGCGCGGTTTCGCAGTCAAAGCACCAGGGCACGGGCTTGAGGTGCTGTTCGATAAATCCCTTGTCATAAATCGTGAGAAAGGATTCGGCGATTGCGGTCTGATAAGAATAATTCATCGTCAGATACGGTTTGTCCCACTCGCCAAAAATCCCGAGGCGTTTGAATTCTTCACGCTGCATTTCCACAAATTTTTCGGCGTACTTCCGCGCGGTCTGGCGGAAACTCACGCGCTCCACATCCTCCTTACGCTTCCCCATTTCTTTCAGACAGGCGTGTTCGATCGGAAGCCCGTGGCAATCCCAGCCCGGCACGTAAAGCGCGTCAAAGCCCTTCAGCGTTTTGTAACGGACGATGATGTCTTTAAGGATTTTATTGAGCGCGTGTCCGATATGGATGTGCCCATTCGCGTAAGGAGGGCCGTCGTGAAGAATGTATTTGGTCCGGCCTGTGGATTTCTTGCGGATCCCGGCGTAGACATTCTTTTCCTGCCAGGCCTTGAGCATTTCCGGCTCACGCTGAGCCAGATTCGCCTTCATCGGAAATTCCGTCGTGGGAAGATTTAAGGTGTCTTTATAAGATTTTTGTTCGGTCATTTTAAAATCAATGGGGCTGTCTTTGAGCTACGCAGATTTGGAAAGAATATTCTGAAAGGAAAAATCCGAGACTTCCGTGCTCTCTTTAGCGTGTTCAAGAGTAATCGCAACCATGTGTCCTTTGTGATCGTATTCAACTACCGTCCTCTTATCAAGATCGCGTGTTTCTGCAACCTCGTTTTGGTTAAACTGCAAATATAAAGTATCCGTGTCTTCGAAGTATGTAACGATCATAATGGCACAGTTGCTTACACAGACAAAAGGATATCACAAAATCTTTAAACTCAGGAATGCAAAAACGGTTGATTCCATTGTCTTTTTTCGGAGATGAAAGTGGACGAGAGTATAGCCATCTCTTAGGGATTTGTCTAGAAACGTACGGAAGGGAATTCAAGGGAAAAGCACCAGGTTACACTATCCAACCTGGTACCTTTTGTAGATCAGATCCGCCAGAACTGGTTTTTCCTCTGAATTGAATTCATGCGCTACGGAAGAGGATTCGCCGGATTGGCCGTGTTTGAATTCGTGGTACTTGTCGTTGACGTGACTGTACTTATCACAGATATCACCGCGCCGGGATTATTGTTCGAAGGCGGAAGCTGAGTATCTGGATTTGTCGTGGGTAAGGGCTTTAAAACAAGGGGTGTGTTTTCAACAGCCTTAATGGGCGTCTCAAGAGTCTCACCCTTATTAATCGTACCTCCGTTAACTGTCCCTGTAACACCCGTCGTCAACGAATTGCCAATCACAGTGATTACGCCGCCGGTATTCACGGTACCCTGAGGTGTCTTGAAAAAAATATCGGTCTGAGCTGCAGGAATCAGCTGAAAATTTCCATTGGTTGTATTCGCATCAGCCTTAGCATCTATAACAATTGTAGGGGGATCTAAAAGCAGAACGCCGCTATTTCCAACCGGAGCTCCTAAATCAGCTCTGCCTTGAAATTGTAAATTCCCTTTCCCTGAAACTTCAGCGAAACCACCGTTTCCACTCTCAGATCCACCACGCGCGGTAATATTACCGCCGTAACGAGTCACATCATCCGCCCAAACAATGACCTTACCCCCGTCTCCAATCGTGATTGCATCTGCGTGAATGGCTGCATTTGAACCCACAAATGTACTGGACGCATTTTGGACATCAGGATTCTTTCCCTGAAAGTCACCACCAACAAGTACTTCACCACCGCCCGCAACGCCCGAGACATCAATGGTTGCGTCGCCAAAAAAACCAACCTTGTTACCAAGCACTTTGATGTTACCGCCCTTTTCACCTGCGCTATCACCCTTGGCATTGATATGACCCGTGACCGAAACAATTCCCTGATCACCCCCATTTAAAATAAATTCCCCGTTTTTCACGGAAACAGAATTGGCATTGATGATTCCGGAGTGATCGACGACCGTGTCATAGGCTTGTTCAGTCGCTTTGGCACTCATGACAACCAGCCCGCCGTTCGCTTGAAGGGTTCCGCTATTTTCAACCAAAGCCTTTGTATTAACTAAATTTCCGTTCGCACCCACGACCGGCGCACTGATTTCAGCTCCTTTGCCGATATTAATAGAAAGAAGGCCGTTCATAGTAAGAGGCATGCTGATTTGATTGCCCGCGACAAGTGCAACCGCACCGCCATCCGAAGTAATGGCGCCAGAGTTATGCACGCCGCCCTCGGAACCAAGAAGAGCGATAATTCCCTGAGTTAAGTTATTAATCTGTCCGGTATTTAGAATTCCGCCGGGGGCTGCATTGGAATTACGGGCCAGCTTGGCCACGCCCGCAAGAAATGCTGCCTTATCGATACCCGTGTTGGCAAGTAGAAGATCACCCGTCACATTAATGGCCCCGTTATTGTTAATCGTATTTGAAACAATGGAAAGAAAACCAGAAATGTCTACCGTTCCAAGATTAATAAATGATGCCGTTTCCAAAATAGCCGGGCAGGTAGGACAGACAGCTCCAAGAGCATCAACAACTTCAATTCTTAAGTGTCCATTAGCATTAACGACAAGGTCTTCCGTCAACGTGGTATTAGTTCCCGTGAGAATCTGAATTGACGTTTGTGTCACCACCGAACCTGTGATGAGCTGAACGTTTCCATTCACTGGAGTTGTTGAGTTTGAAATCGTGGTACTTGCACCGATGGTTGCAGTTCCCGTAAAAGTAGAACCAGTTGTCACAGTAATCGCGCCGTTATCAGGAAGCCCGGTAAACCCGGGTGCCAGCTTCACGCCTGATCCATCCCCGGGAGTAAACAGCGTAAGCTCAACTTTACCACCACTGACTATCGTGACGGCGCCACCGGTCACAATCTCACCTATTTTAACCACGCCGTCCAAATCGTTGGCGGTTAAATCAATGATGTAAATAAAATCTTTGGGATCATTGACGTTGCCGTGGTAAGAAATGGTTCCGTCTGAGGCAATATTAATTTGAGAAACTGCGTAAGCCAGGACTTTTCCATCCGCCGTGACATTCGCCTGAACTTTAGAAGCGTCTGCTCCGGAAGGTAGATCAA
>SICL01000035.1 GCA_009691445.1 Candidatus Taenariivivens baikalensis
AAGCGCTGCCTTCGCATACTCAAAATGAAACTGATTGGGAATTATTAGAATAACAGCATCTACTTCTGAATCATCAAGCGTTTCCTTCAAACTGGTGTAGTAGGTACAACGCATGCGGTCGGCAGCTTCTTTTGCCACAAGGAGCTCTGGATGAAAACAGGCTTGAACGCAAAGCCATGGCGATTTTTGGATAGATTTCCAAAAACGCGCTCCATAACCACGAACACCTATCCAAGCCAATCGCGGAATACGAGTTGTTGTTTTAGAGACCATAAAATCATCTTCCTTGGCACCGATTACACGGGAAAAGAACATTTTTCAGCTTATCTTTATGCTGCTGACGGTAATGTTCCATAGCCTGAGAATGCCAAATCGCTTTAATCGTGTTTTTATCTTCCACCTTCCCCAAAGAAAGCTTGAAAAGATAATCATTGTCGCAAGGATTGATTGTTCCGTCCCATGCGATAAAGAGGCGCTCCCACAAAATCATGCAGGGCTGAGATGATTCGCTTAAGGAGCCGCTATAAATATCCAAAACATCCGAGACGCCGCCGATGGAAAACTCATCCACCCGCTCCATCCAGAATTTTTCAGAATAGGACGGGTCTTGATCAATATCCAGCATTGAAATTCGTGTGATCGTTTTGCTTTGAGGAAATTCTTTGGCGCGTATTTCATGAAAACGTTCTATATTTTTAACCACCTGTTCAAAGTTGGCTCCTTGGCGGATGGCTTCAAAAACATCTTTCTTGGCGGAATCCACGGAGAAAACCAGAATATCGGGCTCGGCTTCGAGAATCGCACGGGATAATTCATCCGTTAATTTTGTAGCATTCGTATTAATCTTGACCTCCAGAATCCCCTTCTGTTTTGCGTAACGGATCATGGCCGGAAATTCCGGATGAAGCGTCGGCTCCCCGCGGCTGGCCAGAACCAGGGACGCCAGCTTATTCCGAGCGGCCTCATCAACCAGCTTTTGATAAAGAGACATTTCCATAAGTCCCCTATGACTTTTATCTTTAGACAAAGCCGGATCCGCCTGAAAACACATCGTACATCGGATGTTGCAGATACTGGTCGGTTCAATACTGAGAACGATCGGGAAATCAGGAACGATCAGCTTGCGGGGATAATGATTAAACCGGTAACGATATAAAAGATAATCGCCTATTTTCAAATCTTCCATCGAAGCAGCGCGGATAATTTCTCCGTCTGAGAACCCTTTCTTTTCGGAAGCCCGGTCACGTCCGTAATCCAGAGAGGTCTGATGCTCTTTTAAAAGGTCTCTGATTTCCGAATACTCATTTCTCTCAAGCGAAGATATTGTTCCCTGTTTCAAAGTGATTTCCAATGCAGAATCCAGACGCCGGAGCATGAGCTCATCCACCGACTTTTTGATTTTATTGGCAAAAAAAGTATTGGGACGCATCGTCATTAGTAAATCATCGGGGTTTGTTTATTGAGAGCGGGTTGCTTTAACTCTTCGGAATGAATTAGATCTTCTACAAATACCACGTCACAGCCCGGGGAAGGTTTCCATTCTGTTTCCAGTAATCCGTAATGCACAATATCCAGATAACGATTTTCAAAGAGCGCAGTTTCGCGGCTCACGCCTTCTTTTTTAAAGCCAAGTTTTTCAAGCATACTACAGGCCGCTTGATTCTTCGAAAAAACTCCGCATTGAATCCGGTGAAATCCTTTCCGGAAAAAATACCGGATCGCGGCCGCAGCGGACAAAGTTCCCAGGCCTTTCCCCCAATAAGTTCTATCTCCGATCAAAAAAGTAAGATCAAGCCACCGGTCTGCATAAAGCCACTTATGAGAAGAAATATTACCCACGTGAACGTCTTCCACAAAAACGCCCCAGTGAGGACGACCCACTGCGTAGGCTTGCTCGATAAATTGTTTGCAGTCTTCATAGTGGTAATGATGATGCCTGACATTAAAAAGAAACCGCTTCACTTCAGGATCATTTAGCCATTCGTGAGCGTGCGGGCTCAGCGTCGCGGACGTGACTTTTCGCAAGGAAACTTTACGGGGATCAATGACAGTATTCATATTAACTGGACCTGATCACGGGCTGAATAATTTCCCCTTCAATAAGTTCCGGTAAATTTCCCGAAACGGCTGCATATTTAATCACTTCCAGGGCTTTCCGGACCGCGTAAAGCATTTCCTGTATATCATACGAGCTATGCAATCCCGAAATAAATACACCGGACCGAGTCAAAATCCCACGTTTGATCAGTTCCTGCTGCATCAGTGTCAGCCACTCCGCACCAGAAAATCCATGCGCCTCGTTGAAATAATAATGCGGCCAAAAATCGAGCCCTTCACACCGCGTAAAAGGAAGATCCAATTCCCGGGCCAGCGAATTATATCCGTCGATGAAAGACCGGCCATGACGATGAATGATAGGGATGATTTGATCTCTTTCTAAAATCTCAAGCGTTTTGAGCGCCGCCGCGATCGAAGGCAATTCTCCCCCAAAAGTAAAAGAAAAAAAGACATCTTCCAGCTTCCGCATCAGATCCGCTTTGCCGCATAAGACCGAAAGCGGGTAACCATTGGCAATCGCTTTGCCGAAGGCCGCCAGATCAGGAGTCACTCCAAAAAAACCCTGCGCTCCTTTCGGGTCTAAACGGAATCCGGTAATGATTTCGTCAAAAATCAGCACCACGTCGTTTTCATCGCAAAGTTTCCGGACTTGATGCAAAAACTGATTTTTAGGCAAATCAAAACACACGGGTTCTAAAATCACGGCTGCCACATTATTTTTATGCTCACGCAGAATTTTTTCCAGGCTCTCAATCCGGTTATATTCGAATTTCACGGTAAGATCGCGGACAGCCTGGGGCACTCCCAAATTGCGGGATGTCGATCCAATATACCAATCCTGCCATCCGTGATAACCCGCGCAGGCAATGATGTCGCGCCCTGTATAAGCACGGGCAAGCCGGACGGCACCGGCCGTCGCATCTGAACCATTCTTCCCAAACCGGACCATTTCCGCACAGGGAATTAACGATTGGATTTTCTGGGAAAGCTCGAATTCCAAAGGATGGGCAAGCGGAGAAACGGTGAAATAATCCCGTGCGCACTCATAGGCAGCACGGTTCACTTCCGGATGAGCGTGGCCGAGAATCGCCGGGCCCAAAGCCAGCGTAAAATCAATAAATTCGTTTCCATCCAAATCCCAGACGCGGGATCCGATTCCCCGCATCAACATTTTGGGAGCAACGGATTTCACAAATTGCCCCGGCTGTTTGGAAAAAGTTTGGGCACCTCCCGGAATTACCTGAATCACCAGATTCCAGAGCGCATCTCCTTTTTCAAGCCGGAGTGCAGAAGCTTTATCCTGGGTCACGGCCAGAAGCTCCTGATCTTTCTGCAAAGCCAGCTTCCATCCTTCGCCGAAGGAATGTTTCTGATTTTCAAGATCAGTCCCGGGAGCTTTCCGGACATAATCAATAATTTCTTCCAGAGTACCGAAACGGTTTTGCTGCTTAAAAGTTCTGTGCATTTTTTTAATAAATTTAAAATCGTCCTCATAATCCACGGCCAGCCGGATGCCGGACAAATCTTCCCGAGCTTTCACCTGATAAATTCTGAAAATATGCGGGTTCTTCCAAAAATAAAAGGTCACGTGTTCACGTTCAGAAAACCGCTGAGCCTCCTGCCAGGCTTTTTTCAAAGCCGTCATGGAAAACACTTCCACATCCATTCCATCCGGAAAGGTGCCTGGAGGCGGAGCGGTGTTGGCCACAAAATCATATTGATCCTGATGCTCCTTGTAGAAACCGGCAATCAGATCAAGAACATCGGGATCCAGAAAAGGAGAATCTGCCGTGACGCGAATGACTGTATCCGCCTGAAAATGTTTCGCCGCGAAATAAAATCGGGACAAAACATCCCGTCCCGACCCACGAAAACAAGGCACATCCAAGCCGCGGCAAACTTTGACGATTGCATCATCCTGGGGAGATCCGGTTGTCGCCACCACAAGGGTTCCGGCATGCTTGGCTTTTCGCAGCCGGTTCACCAGAATCGCAAGAATCGGCTCTCCGTCAATTTCTTTAAGGACTTTTCCAGGCAAACGTTCCGACTGAACACGTGCTTGGATGATGGTAACAATCCGCATCAAAACTCCGCTCGGTAATTTTTTTGAAACCATTTATGGTACCAAATTTCGGACCGGGCAATTTGAAATCCGCATTTCTGATAAAATTTCTGCGCTGGCAAATTCCGTCCCTGGGTCACCACTTCGACCCTCAGAATCCCCTGGTTATGAAACCACTCGCACGCTTTCTCGACGAGTCCAATCCCGACTCCTTGAGCCTGTCTTTGACGGTCCACGCCGATGAGTCCGATTCTTCCCAGGTTATTTGAAACCCGTTTGCAGCAGATAAATCCGATGATCTTCCGGTCCGATGATACCACGAAAACAAGATCATCAAATTCTCCCCGGGAAGATTTACTCACCCAATCGGAATAAAATTTCTGACAAATCTCTTTCGAAAAATGATGGTCAAAATAATAGCGGCTATGTTGATAATTATCTTCCGCTATTTTCTGAATCATCTTCAAATCCTCGGGCAAGCATTCACGAATCACGATTTCTGAAGGCCCGCGGGTATTCAAGGGCTTCCAATCCGCAATATCCCGTTCAAAAGTCAAACGGATATCCGTAAAATGAAATCCGTTCCGTTCAGCCAGCCGCACACTCTCCGAATCATGACAATCACAAAGATAATAAAGGCACTCCACACTTTCTTCTTCACATTTCAAAAAGGCGAATTTCAAAATGCTTTCCCGGATACGCTTGGGCGCCAGGTAAGCAATCTTGACTCTGAAAAATTGGCTGTCCCAATCCAGATAACGAATCACTCCGATGAGATCACTGACGCGTTTATTTCCCAAGCCGTCAAAAAGCTGTCTCCCTCTTTTTTCAATACGGCGGTAAAGATCCGGTGTTTGAATGAGATGATTTAAGATCTGCGGAAGTTCCACAAGCGCTTCTCGCGAATCCTTCAAACAAATTCCCGCTCCCAATTCCTCGATCCGTTTCCCGTTTTTCTGTTGATGTTCATACTGAGGGACAACAATGCACGGAATCCCTGCCGCCGCCGCTTCAAAAAGAGTAAGCCCGCCGGAAACAATCGCGATCTTTGATTTTGAAATCAGCTCCTGATAATTGGCCGGATTTTGATGGATTTCTACGGATCCTTTTTTTTCAAAAGCTTTTCTCAATTCCTGAATCCGGGGATAAAGCCTGCCCACCACCACATCCAGATGAATGGAATCCGGCAAAGGCATCAGCTTCTCAAGCACCTTGCGGCTCAAGTCTTCATGATCATAGCCTCCGAACGAAGCAAAGACACGGGTTTTGGAATCAGAGATAGGCTGTTTTGAAATCAAGGTGTGCGGAAATACCATATAATCAAATCCCTGATAAAGGGCATCCGCATTCGGAATAATCGGATTAATCAAAAAATCTGCGATATCCCGGGTATTTCCGTATTCATCCAAAGCAATCAAAATAGCGCCATTTTTTTTAATCAGCTCCATCAATCCCGGTGCAGTCTTCAGCAAATCAAGAACAACAATATCCGGTTTAAATTCCTGAAGGGCTTGAACCATACCCGCAGGTTCGTCTTCCTTGATTTCATAACAAGGGTAAGCGGCTTGACGGATCATCTCTGCGATTTGAGCATCAGAGCGGGTGGCAAAAGCAACCTGAGTGCCGGGTTCCTGAATTAATCCTTTGGCCAGCGCTAAACAGCGGACCACATGTCCAGTGCCGATTTCGGGAATTGCCCCGCCATCACATCGGAATAAAATCTTTTTTTTCATTTTTTCCCGCGTCGATAGATAAGCGTTCCTGATTCCGCCGGATAGGTTTTAAGTTCATAATCGCCCAGAATTTTTTCAACTTCCCGGATCGATTGAACCATTTCCATCATATCCCGAGGATCCGCCGACAGAGAATGATCCGGCCCAGCCATGGTCTTGCTGAGCGTAAAATGTTTTTCGATAATCATGGCTCCGGCAGCAACCGCTAAAACCGGAACACGAAAACCCAGCGTATGATCCGAATATCCCACAGGGCATTCATACCGTTCCCGCAAAGTTTTGATCACATTCAAATTAGCCTGTTCCGGAGGAGTCGGATACGCGGAGATACAATGCAAAAGCGCGTAGGGGGAACCGTGTTTTTCTATAATGCGAATGGCTGCGTCCACTTCCTCGGCATTGGCCATGCCTCTTGAGATAATGACGGGTTTCTGAGTAGCCGCCACGCACTCCAGAAGTTCGTCGTGCGTAATATCAAATGACGCAATCTTATATAAACCGGCGTCCAGTTTCTCCAATAACGCTACGCTTTCAGCATCAAAAGGCGTTGAGAAAAAGGTCACCCCCAAATTCCCGGCAATTCGCTGCAACTGCGTAAAATCTTTTTCTCCGAACTCACACTGTTTGAGAATGCCGTAGATTGGACTGTCTTTAGGAACGCGCTTCTCCGTAATGTAAGTTTGAAATTTCACAGCGTTTGCGCCGGATTGATGAGCCTTTTCGATTAATTGCCGCGCAGTTTCAATCTCACCATTATGATTAATGCCGATTTCGGCGATCACAAATGTTTTGAAACCCTGGCCAATTCCCAAATGACTAAACGAATTGATTTCCACAAATCTCTCCCGATGTAGTTACCAGCAAGACATTCCTCCGTCGACAATCAGATTATGTCCGGTGACATAGCTGGAAGCTTCCGAAGCCAGAAAAGCAACGGGGCCTTGTATCTCTTCCGCATTCGCCATCCGGCCCAGAGGACACCGCTCGGCATAACGTTTTCTAAAATCTTTTCCCTGCGGTTTTTCAGGATTCAGAACTCCGCCCGGTGAAATGGCATTCACCCGGATTTTCCGGCCCGCTAAATGAACCGCAAAATACCGGGTCATCTGAATGACTCCTGCCTTGGTGGCTCCGTAAATTTCTGAATTTTTCCGTTCACAATCCGTATAAATTCTGGGATCGGGGCTGATCAGGCCATAATGCGAAGCGATATTGATAATACTTCCGGTTTTGCGCGGTGCCTTGCGTAAATTCCACTGCCGGACAAACTCCTGAATGCAAAAAAGAGTCCCCTTGAGATTCACATCCATCACCCAGTCAATCGACGATTCAGGCCGGTCAAGAAAAGGCTCAAACACAGAAACGCCCGCATTATTGACAAGGATATCAATCATCCCGAAATTTTCTGCCGCTTTTTCCATACAATCCCTAATCCCGGATTGACGGCGGATATCACACTCCAGAATCAAAGCCCGCTTTGGGGTCAGGCCCAAAATCCGCGCATTTTTTTCTGCAGCGTCCGATTCCTGATCAACCAAAACAACCCGGGCCCCCTGTTGGGCCAGCACGCGGACAATCTGACGGCCAAGCTGTCCTCCGGCTCCGGTCACGAAAGCAACGCTATTCTTTAACTGAAACAAATTTTTAAGCAAATTATTCTCTCCCGATTCAACAAACCGCTTTGGATGGACGCAAACTCCGCAGCAATATTTTCTTCAAAGAGGCTGCAACATAATCAATTTGATCATCCGAAAGATATGGACTGAGAGGAATGGAAAAAGTCCGGTCCGAGATAAATTCCGCGTGAGGAAATTGCTGAGCAGAAATACCCAGCGCTTTCTGATAATAAAGATGACGGTGAAGCGCCATATAATGAACCCCCGCACCTATTTTTTTCTCGCACAGTGCCTGCAGAAGTTGATCCCGGGTTAAGCGAACATGTTCCAGTTGAAGAAGCGGTGTATAAAGGTGATAAGCATGTTTGGTTTTTTTCTCCGCATCAAGAGGCAGGGTCAGCGGTAAATCCTGAAGCTGCCGGTTATAAAATTCCCATATTTCCCTGCGCCGAATCCAATGCCTTTCCAGTTTTTTTAACTGATGAATCCCCATTGCCGCCTGGATATCCATCATGTTGTATTTAAATCCGGGAGCCACCACCTGGTAATGTTTATACCCTTCATCCGAAAAACGGTTCCATGCATCTTTACTCATACCATGGAGCGCTAAAATTTTAATTTTGTCCGCCATCTCCTGATTGTCCGTCGTAATCATACCGCCTTCGCCCGTCGTCATATTTTTCGTTACATAAAAACTGAACGCTCCAAAGACTCCGAAAGTTCCAGACATTTTTCCGTGATACTCCGACTCAATAGCATGCGCGCAGTCTTCAATCAAAATTAGTCCATGTTTTTTGCAGAGACTCTGAATGCTGTCCATGTCACACATGCGGCCGGCAAAATGAACAACGATGACGGCTTTAGTCTTGGATGTGATTTTGGTTTCGAGTTCCTGAGGGTTGATATTAAAGGTATCTGCGAAACAATCCACCAGCACCGGCGTTGCGCCTGAATGAATCACGGCATTGAGCGTCGCACAGAAAGTCATATCGGTTGTGATCACTTCATCCCCAGGTCCGATCCCTGCAGCTAGCAAGGACAAATGCAGACCCGCCGTACATGAATTAAGCGCAATGGCATACTTTGTGGTTTTATATTCCGCAAAAAGTTGTTCAAATTTTTTAACCCGCGGTCCTGTCCCAATCCAATTTGATTTTAAGGTCAAAACCACTTCGGAAATTTCCTCATCGGATAACTGCGGCTGACCGAAAACGATAAAGTCACTTGGCATAAACACCTACTCAATTAAAAGACTGCATGGCAACCATATGGGAAAATTCTTCGGCTTTGCTCAAAAGCTGATCCCATCCACCCTGTTCGATAATCTCACCTTCTTTTAAAACAAATATTTTATCCGCACGACGAATGGTGGATAACCGATGCGCAATAGCGATAACGGTCTTTTTCTCGGAAAGAACCGCTAAAGATTCCAGGATATATTTCTCAGCTTCAGAATCAAGGGCACTGGTGGCTTCATCCAAAATTAATATCTCTGGATCCTTAAGAAAAATTTGTGCGATATTAATTCTTTGGCGCTGTCCGTAAGAAAGCTTTATCCCTCGATCGCCAACAAGATGGTCATAGCCGTGCGGAAGCTTCTCAATGAAATCATGAGCAAAGGCTTTTCGTGATGCCTCAATAATTTCTTGATCAGACGCATCCGGTTTAGCCATCCTGAGATTTTCACGAATCGATAAGTTAAAAAGAATGGGTTCCTGGAGTATCACACCAATTTTTGACCTCAAAAAAGAGAGGTCGAGATCTTTTATGTTAACACCGTCCATAAGAATACGGCCCTCGGTAATATCATAAAGACGCACTAACAAGTTAGCAACGGTCGATTTGCCAGCACCCGAGTGACCCACAAAAGCGGCTACTTGCCCCTTTGAAATAGAAAAGTTAAGTTTCCTGATGACCCGTTTAAGTGGCGTATATCCAAAATGGACGTCTTCAAATCGAATTTCTCTCTCCATCAGCTTCTTTCGAATCACCGTTCCGTTCGTTTCACCGATGACCTCATGTTTTTTTAAATACTCAATCACCTTCATCGCTTTAGGAGCATCTTGAGTAATTTCACTGACCACTCTTACACAGTTTTGAGAATATCCGATCAACCGATAAAACAAATAAAAAAAAGGCGGGAAAACAACCCCCGCAATCAACAATCGCTGAGAACCCACATAAAAGACGCTGATCAAAATAAGAACACCCAATATCGAGGCCACAAGATTCCGAGCATCATTGAATAAAGAAATATTTCGAATCGTTGAATTGAGATTGGAAGAAATATCTAAAAATAGAGAGTTCAGCTTTTCTCCATATCCCAAAAGCTTAATCTGGCGGATCCCAGACAATGTCTCTTCGGTACATGACATGAGTTTTCTATTAATAGCAGCGTTCTGCTCCGCAGCGCTTCTTGACCATCGCGCCATACGCACAACAATCAATGATGCTAATATACCTAATGCCATCGCCACCATGCTCATCTGCCACGATATCAGAAAAAGCAGTACCACGGAAACAAGGATACAAGTCCACGTGACCACAAAATAGAAACTGTTCAATATAAGCCCCTGGCACGATTGGATTTCAACAGCAACCATTTGAATGAGGTATCCCTTTTTGGTTCGATCAAAATACGACATATGAGTCGTCAATAACGAAGCGAAAACCTTTGCCCTCAATTCATGCACGAGCGTCATGCCGAGTTTCAAAATCCAAAAATTTGTAAGAAAAAGAATCGCTTTGTCCAAAACAAAGCTCAAAGAGGCAAGCATCCCACTCATGATCACCTTATCCCCTCGGGAAATGTGATCGAAGAATTTTATCCACGTATCAAAGAAAGCTGGGTGGACACCTCCATTGGAGGTGGAAAAAAAATTAGAGAAAAAAATCCCGATGGCGCCGACAACAACCACAGTCCAAACAGATTGTACTCCGATCAAAAAAGCTGTGGTCAATAAGGCAAACCGTTTATAACGCAAAAGTTGATAGAGTTCAAAAAATATGGCCATTATTCCCCCCAGTTAAAATTCGCAGACAGCTAAAAGCATTGCGTGCCTAACCTGCGGCAGGAAGAATTTTAACGGGTTGCAATTCAAACAAGCAAGAACATTGAAGAGCCCTTTCATAAACCCAAATTTCATATACATTTGATAAAGGACCATAGGCATAAAAAGCTGGATATGAATCTTTTTTAAAGGGAAAATCTGACGCAATAATTGGAGCAATGACTCTTCTGTGAATTCCTGAATATGATGGGTGTCCCACAATCGTCCTTTACGAGCTCTTGGAGTAGTTAGAATTAACCGTCCACCGGGATTTCCGGATATTTTAATCGTTCGTAGCAACCCGATGGGGTCTTCTAGATGTTCAATAACGTCTGCCAGGACAATAATATCAAAACCCGCATCAAATGGCCCTAAACTTTCAAAGGTTGCGCATTCAAAACGAACCTTGTACTCTAAGGGTAAAGACTGGATTTTTAAACGAGCAATTTCAATCGCTGTGGGGTCGGTGTCACAGCCAAGAACAGAAACAACTCCTTTTTCGGCAATCCGGTACGCTAAGGCCCCATCACCACATCCGATCTCAATCACTTTTCCACTGCCAGGCTTTATTTGTTCCAAACACGCTTGATAACGAGCCAATAAGGGTAATGACCGGCAAAGAACCTTTGACCAGCTCCCCGATTCAAGGGCATCCCAGTGATAAGCTCCAAATTTTTGATATTTATCGAAAGCTACAACCATAAATCACATATCCCCTAAAATTCTTTTTTTAAAACTCACCGTAGAAAGGGATTCTAGGACATAACATATTGCCTTGATTTCCCACGTACAACTGTACCCTGCGAGGCTGAAAATATAATTCATTCAAAGCATAATAATATTCTTCCATGGTCCGATATTTATTTGTTTTAGGAATCATCGATTCAAAAACCTTATTGGGAGCCATTTTGTGATTGTAAGCTTGACGTTCTCGCCGCATCACTTCATGATCATCAAAAAAATGCTTATGCGTCTGTAAATCCACCCCGAGCAATACAATATGACGGTAGCCCAAAAGACTGGCCAAATGCAATCCAACACACATGACTCCACGGTAGATTAAAGACTTCTCAAAATCTTCCACTCGAAAGGGTCTGTCTGACTCTAACTGGATCGCATTAGGAAAATTAAATACGGCAACTTTTGGATTTAAAGGAAAAAATTCTGGAATGGTCAAAGGATGAACCAGACGCAACAGTACTTTCGTTGGGAGAAACCATAATGAATTCTCAAAAAGTTTTCTTGTTTTTAATGAAAAGGTATCCCGTATGCTTTGCTTAGAGCTTGGTTCATATCCCAAATAAAAATAGGTGGTTGGATAATGTGTCAAAAAGGAAAAATTAAGTCCCATTGAATCGTGCCTTTTGATGATCTCCCATTGGTAAGGCGTTAGTTGGTTGATCGATGGCCCCGATCCGAAAATAAAAAGAGTATCGCTTTTCTTGCGCTTCTGCCATTGGTCCTTTGAAACCCAGGTTACGGGTAAATTTCTGTTTTTAAATACCTTTGTTATGGCCTCTCCACCCGAAAGAATCTTTTGTTCTCTATATTCCCTTAATGCTTTTCGAATCCCTATCATTTCTACTCCGGCCTAAGAAACACACAACGTGGAAGTTTTATTAATCGATGAGAACCATAGTTCGAGGTTAACCATTTGCCATAGAAACATCATATGGTTTTCCTGTTTTTTCTGAGATTGGACAATCTCTTCGTGCTCATCAATAATACGAAGCACTTCCTTCGTATTATAGATCCCTCGGGCACGAAAGTTTTGAGAATGCACGAGATCAAGAAGGAATTCGCGATTGGGACCAGAAAACCACAAGTGGGCCGGCGCATTCCACCCCACCTTTTTGATACGAGTCCGGGTCGGCTCAGGAAGGATTCCTTTCATGGCTTCACGAAGTAAGTGTTTAGTGACTCCATGACGAATTTTGTCCTCGCCAGGGATACGAAACATAAACTCGACAAGACGATAATCCAAAAAAGGAAGATGGTGATCAAGTTCAAAAAAAGAAGTATTTCGATCTTCAGCGCGTAGACAACAGGGCATCGTTTCACGGAAAAGATCCTGATACGTCCGATTTTTTAAATAACTCGTAAAAAGATGGTCCATAATCGGCTGGAAATCTATCAGCCTAAAAAAATCAGCATTGAGCGCTTTAGAATATCGTTCCAGCCGATTTCGGTCAGCTAAACATTTCCCTGGTTGTAATAAGTCCGTTAGACGATGAATTGCGCTAAGAGCAACTTGTTCGTTTTTTTCGTAAATTGGATGATTGTGGTAAAGTGCCCATTTTTGGATTTCTTCTTTTAGTTTTCCCGAATTCCCGCGTCTCTTCAAGTCAGCGAAAAAAAACAAAAAGTGCTCATATTCACCTGCGTTTAACTCATCCCCTCCAAGCCCACCAAAGAGACTCCCGATCCCTCTCCGATGAGTTTCTTCACAAAGCAAAAAATGAGAGGCCCATGTTGCTGTCGCAACAGGTTCATCATGAATGTTAATCATTCTTTCAATCAAGACAAAAGGATCCGTGAGGTCAACCTTCACAGGGATCCATTCTTTCACAGTGGCTTCCAGCATCGAATGGATTTCGTCGCTCTCATCATATGTTTTATCATCATAAATCGTTGAAATTGCGATTTGTTTTTGTTGGCTACAATGGGCGGCAAAGGCTAAGACGGAAGAGGAGTCCAGCCCCCCTGAAAGGGTAAATGCGGGCTTGAATGACTCTCCATAACGGCACATAACAGCTTCTTTCAGAAGTTCCCGATATTCAGAAGCCAAAACTGTTTCCGAACCTTCAAAATCAGACTGCTCTTGAAGACTCCAGTATCGTTTCACCGAAGGTGTCCCATCTTTATAATGAAGAATATGGGCGGCTGGCAATTGCTGAATATCCCGATAAGGGGAATATTCTGCTTGGTTATCAAAATAACGGTAATGTGAAGCCGCAAAAAGAGCTGCAAATTGAAGATTAACCTCTTCGGACGTCTCCGGCAAAATCAAGAGAGAACGGGGCTGTGAAGCGAAAGCAAAATAAGGTGCTGCTTTTGTAAAATAGAGCGGTTTTACCCCTAAACGATCGCGCGCCAACCATAACTCATTTTGCTTAGCATCAAAAAGGGCGATTGAAAAATCACCATTGATTTTTTGTACCGCAGAAATGAAACCAACCTGATTGAAAAGATGGAAAAATAATTCTGCCGAATGACAGGCCTGCCTCATTGACAATTCTTGTTTATTGTATATAGAACCATCAAAAAGGATCATTTTCTCCTGCGAAGAAAAAATGACGGGGCTGCTCCAATCCGCAGTTGCAAAGAAAGCTTCCCCCATACTCTTTTTTTTATTTTTCCAGTGGGAATGGAGTGAGATCGCCTTGAGCATGGGCTGTAAGAGATGCTCACTTTTTGCCTGTCCATACCGCGAAATAAGACCCGTGATTCTACCCATTTTTTTTCACCTTGGATTGCAACTCGAACAGATGCCACACCGCGTTTTCCGAGGACAACTGATCAGAATCACAAAAGGGAGAAAGAAAATAAAGAAATGTATCAATCCATTGGTTTTTAATCTTAAGCCAGTCCTCAGGAAGTTTTGTTTTGAGCGTGTCATAAATATTCATCAACACAGGAAACAAAGGACGCAGTCCGATATCATGGATACGAAGAACATTCACGGGTAAAAAATGATCCTTTCTTGTGATCTCAAAGCCTGCTTGTTCAAAAAAATGCTCCCATTCGTTTAGCTTCCTGGCATGTCGTGATGTATTTTCAAATCGTCCGCGATCCAAGTCCTTCCACCAAGTCTCATTTTTTAGATCCGCAGAACGAAAAAGCATGTGCTCAAGAGCAGACCTGTCAGGAACAACGGTCAAAAGACGACCTTTTGGAGCAAGGAGAACCTTGATTTCTTGCAAAAACCCTTCCAAATCTTCATTCCAATAAAGGTTGGGCGCCCAAATAGTCTCAAAAGGGTTCCCCGGAAGCAGCGTAAGCGGTTTCCCCGTTGGGTAAAGTTTAACTTGCTCATATATTTCCAAACGTCTCGCCTTTTCAAGGTGAGATTTTTTCCCACACACTCCCAATGTCCATTTCTGGCTTGGAGATGATTGAACGATGAGCGCATTATTCTTGGGATGAACAATATCGTAATAATCTTCTTTCATGGAGTTCCAATGAATGGAATCTGGCTTCCATGAAACATCGGAATAAACGTCAAAGGAATTCAAAAATTCTCCACCAAGCATCACAAAAGAAGACGTACCATCCGTACAGCCGATTTCAAGACTCGGTTGTTTGAAATCCCCAAGGAAAGCTCTCACCGCAAAGGCCTCATAGCTGTACCACAAAGCGCTTTCCGGACGAAGCCAAAAGGGACAAAGGTAACGACGGAAATAATCTTTTCTGGATAATGGGACAGTCATGATATCGCCTATCAATTTCCTCTTACTTCATCAATTTAAATCTTAGACTCAGCTTCCGTGGGAGAAGCCCAAACATCCATCATGCTTCCATAAAACGGAACAGAGTAGATGGGTTTATTTCCGTCAGAAAAAAAATCATTCCAAAAACGCTCCCCTATCCTATAAATAAGTTTCATGATATTTAAAGCCGTAAAATAACATGTATTCCAATAAGGAAACTCTATGCGATTGACCTTAAAATTGGCCCGGTTCAAATGATAGGAAATGGTCTTGGGGGAAAAATAAGTAAAATGCATAGGGTGAAAGAGCCTATGCCCTTTTTTGAAAAAACGCGCACAAAAACTATCCACATTGATGAGATCTGCCAAGACTAAAATCCCATCCGGCTTGATAAGCTTTCTTGCTTTTTTAAGCACTTCAAAGGGTTTTTCCATATGATCAAGAACATACTTCATAACAATGACATCAAAATGAGCTTCTGGAAGATTCGATTTCTCAAAATCCACATTAACAATCGAGGTTCCTAAATGTTGTCGTCCATAATCCGCAATGAAGCTGGCATTCTCAATACCAGTCACTTTCCATTTTGAACGGTCTAATTCAAGTTCTAGTAATCCTGGCCCACATCCGATATCTAATAAATATCCCGCTGTTTTGTGTTTTTTAATCCGTTGAGCCAAATCTTTAAAAAAAATCTTTTTTTCTGAGATCTCCTGAATATAACTACGCGGTTTCCCCTCCGCATCCTTCGAACAGGTCCAAAGGCTACTCTGAGAATAAAATGTCCTGATTTTCTGATCGGATGGCCGCGGATGCTCAAAAACCAACTGACAATCATCACATTGGACTAAAAACCTATCCGCTAAATAAGGCCGATGATTTGCACAACAAAGGCGGCATTGTGATTCTAATGACTCTGATGCCCTTAAATTTCCGAACGCGTTTTCCAAATTCGGCTTCTGCCTCTCCGGAGAACTACTATCTAATTGCATAGACAATCCACATACCTTGCAAATAGTTTTCGTATCCCCTCTTTTGCGCCTCAAGCTTTGGCAGCTCATAAGAGGCACGACAGAGATCAATCACAGAAAAACCCTTCAACAAGGCAAGAAGTTCCTCTCTCTCGAAAAAATGAGCTAATCCGATGTTGGTCAAATAGACCTTTGATCCCCCTGCTTCTAACTGCAACGTGCCGGAATCTTGCGGGTCTTGGGCCTTCTGGTTCTTCTGAAAAACCGTATGCTCCGTACTCAACATATAACCCACGAATACCCCCCCTGGTTTTAGTAGACGACGGACTTCTTGAAACGATTTTTCTCTTGTTTGTTTATCAAGATGCTGAAAAACACAACTTTCAACGATGCCGTCAAAATACTGGCTTTGAAAGATCGTGTTCTCCACGGAAGCTTCTACGAGTTCCCCGATTTGAGAAGAAAAACCATGATGCTGAAGATTTGCACGGCAGAGTTGAAGCGCTTGAGAAGATATATCTACTCCACTAACGCGAATTCCTTTTTCGGCTAACCAAACAAGATTGGGACCGGCACCAGAACCCATTTCCAGGAAGTGCATAGCATGGACACGGGATAAATCAAAGTTCCGCAGATAATAAGCAACGTTTCTGACAATCGCTTCCACAGGGGCCGTGTTGTATGCACCTTGAGCAATCTGTTCTTTGAATGAATCTTCCCAGGTTTGTTTTACGCTTTTCAAATTTTGATTCATAGAAATCTAACGGCAACTCCTCATCGGTGTTAAAAAAGCTCGCAAGGTATATTTGTTACTTGGTTCTCGTACACGCTCGATGGACTTAACTGTAAATCCACTTAACCTACATGTCATCGCAAGTGAGGTAAAGCTATAAATATGGTGATGCTCAATAAAAAACTCTTCTCGTTCTGGCCCGTCCCATACCGCTTGTTCACCATCAGGGACTTCCACATAAACCCATCCCGTGGAGTGAACATGATTAACCGCTTTTTTTAGCATCGCTATGGGATCTGCCACGTGCTCTAGTACTTTATTAAAAGCCAACAAGTCATATTGCCCGAGGCCATCGTTAATCGTCAAAAAGTCTGCGTGAATCGCTTGAATTCCAATTATTTTTTTAGCATGTTCAACGGCACGGATATCAGGATCAAGAGCCGTACAATCCCATCCCGCACTTTTCATACGATAAAGAAAAATTCCTAAACCAGACCCAATATCGAGAACGGTGAGGGGCTTTTCTAATGGAGACGCTAAGAAATAACCTCTTGAAAAATCCAAAACTCTCTGCACCCTCAACGTATTATCTGACTGATTCGGAGGCAGGGAAATGATCCTGCGAAATGACTCTTCAAGACCTTGCTCGGCGTATTTTGCATTGATATAATTCTCACTATAAAGCTCATCCCTATTCATATCTTGCACCGAGATAAAGTGCCCGCAATGCTGGCAACGAAGAATTTTACGATCATAACCTTGAGACGAAAACAAAAAAATCGTTTCGCCTTTTGGTGGAGCCGTGTAAATAAAGACACTCTCATAGCCGCTTTGGCCACACGGGCAACGAACGGAGATAGGTGTTTTATTCACAAAAGGTCTCGACTAAAATTTTAAGATTCTCATCGCTATCCAACCAACAAATGATTTGATGATTTTCGCTCTTAAGATAAATTTCAAAGTCGGCTTCTTTATTTTTCTCAACCAAAAAAATAAAAAAACTGGCCTGCGGGCTTTTTACTAAAACGGGCCGAAAGCCATATTTGGGAAGACGGTTATTTAAAGATGGCGTTGCATAAAAACCCCAAGATTTTCGCGCCACATCATACTCGCTCCCCCCTTCGGTGATAAATGTAATCTGTTCATCACTTGCTAATTGCAATTGACCACAATCCAGCATTTTAATTTTATGTTTCAGACCCACTTCGAATACTCGCGGCTGATCATGGAATTCAGACTTCATTTACCAGCTCCAATTTTTGATTAAAAAACCAGGGATCATCCACTCCCCCCCCGACTTCTTCCAGACCCTGGGATTTCTAAAACGTTCCGCTAATTCAAAAAACTTCTTCCGGGAAATACCGGTAAATAGGCAGAACTTCTGGATATCCTCATAAGGCGTTTCGTCTCCTCGCTGTTTTAAAATTTCTATTGCACATTCTCGGCTCATTCGGCCATTTCGTATCTCAATCGATAAATTATCAAACGTGCGAGTAAATCCGAATTTGTACCATTTCATAAAGTGATGAATTGAAATAAAGTCGTCATCAATATCTGCAAAATCATACCATCCGGTTTTGGGTCCCTGCGCTCTTGACTGAAATCCATGCTGTCTGGCTATTTTTGCGCTTTGCAGAGGATCCCAGGGGAAATAATAACCCAAAAAGGCCGCAGTGAGCTTTTTACTCTTGAAGGCATCGGGCCCTGCGCCGAAGTAGGGAGTCAATTCCTTTTTCGTCAATCTAGAGCTCACCCAATCTGTGGCAGACGTTCCTTGTGTGACTCCGTACTTTTTAAACCACACAGAGTCCAGGGTAGAACCGTCCCATTCTTTTTGTTTTCCTCCGTATTCCAATGCTGAATTTTCACCCCACAGGATAAGTGAAATTCCGAATTGAAGGGCCATTTGCAAAGGGATATGAAAAATGGCCATATGCATGGGAACGGCTGAAGAACCGCATGTTTTAAATGTTTCCAGCAAAAACTTTTTTTCCACTTTAGGATTGATCTGAAAATCAATGTGGTCCACGCCGAGTTCCACCAACTTCCGAAGATTATGTCCCCCTAACGCCGTCTGGGAAGGTGCTTTCCAAGTCACGGTCAAGGGCTTCATGTCATATTCCAAGCACTTCACGACCTGCCAAAAGCTGTCTTTCCCCCCGCTCACGGGAATCAAACAATCATACCCGGGCCTCTTTTTTTGATGTTTGTTCACAAGTGTGCGAAATAGTCTTTCCCGTTCTTTCCAGTTTATCTTCCTTTTGAATTCATTCGCACGGCAGGCATTGCACACACCGTCATGATCAAACTGGATATTCGGGCGGGTGGAAGGGATTATGCATTGTTTGCAGTAGTGCATAAAGCCGCCTCTTCAAGAAAGATTTTAAAATTTAAGAAATAAAAAATAAATTTACTCTCACTATTGGACAAACTATCTTTCCGGAGAAAGGCTTCGATTTTATCCTTGCGCAAATAATCATACACCCGGCTATCTCCCAAAAGATGATCGAGTACCTTCGGATCCTTCACATCCAGCAAGGATTGGATAGGCGCATTGAATCCCACCTTTCGATGGTTAGTTAATATTTTTTCAGGCACAATCCCTCGCATCGCATCTCGCAAAACAGCTTTTGCATATCCACCCCTGATCAAAAAACGTGTGGGAATCTGCATCGTGAGTTCAAATAAGCGCCGATCCAAAAAGGGGGATCTGTTTTCCATTGAATAATACATCGTGTTCAAGTCATCTTCATGAAGAATCGGAGGGATGCTTTCGTGAAAAAGCTCGTTCAGCATACGGTTCCGCAACATATCCTCAGCATAAGCAAACTCGTAGAAGTCCTCCTTCCAAGGATGGCTCAGGGATCTTGAAAATTCATCCGAATTCAAATAAACATAATCCCGCATCCGTGGATCCAGAAGAAACAAATCATGTTTTTTGAGAAAAGGATTGCGAACAAAGGGTTGAACATGAGTCTCCCAATTAGTTTTTGATTCTTGAAATAAGGGGCCATTGGAATGGACAGAATAAAGGTAAGCTAAGTGATGATCATAATACCCGCTGAAAAGCTCATCCGCTGCAGTGCCACTGATTGAAATGCGATAGCCCTGTTCCGCAATATTCTTCATAAGATACCACTGGGCATAGTAAGTAATGGTATAAACGGGGCCATCATGATATTGGATTTGTGTTTTGAGTTGCTCCAGGAACTTTTCATTAGATAAAGGGATGGTTGTATGCCGGATCCCCAACTCCTTCACTGCATATTCAATCATATCGGTTTCTTCATATCGGGAATCCGTATTTGCGATTGTAAAACCATGAACATCGTATCCCAACTGTTTTTTAGCAATACTAATAAGCGCATTAGAATCAATCCCTCCGCTCATACAAAAAGCAATCGGCACATCGGCACGAAGACGAATTTTGACGGAATCGATTAACACCTCACGAACAGAATGGACGATTTCATCATAAGAACGCTCGACCGGAACATAGGAAGGGAATTTCCAATACCGGGTGAGTTCTTCAGTCCCTTTCATACTCACTTTCAAAAAATGTGCGGATGGAAGTTCCCGTACCTTCTGATAAAAAGTCTCCGTGGATTTGTAAAGCGCCTTGTACCCATTAATGAGGTAGCGGTAGAGATGATTAAAATTGATCTCAAGCGGCGTTCTGATGAGAGCCGCGATAAATTTAATTTCCGATCCAAAGTAGATCCCCTCTTTTTCATTCAGCAGATAAAGCGGCTTTTCTCCAAAACGATCGCGGCATAAAAAGAGCTGACCTTTACGACGATCATAAAGCGCGAAACTCCACATGCCCTCAAAATAACGGACACAATCCTCACCGTACTTCAGATAATAACGGAGCAGGACCTCGGTATCCGAGTTCGTGGTGAATTTCTCTCCTTGTTTTTCGAGTTCCTGCTTGAGCTCAAGGTAGTTGTAAATTTCCCCGTTATAAACCAGCGTGCAATCGTGAAGCGTGAACGGTTGGTTGGAGCGGGAATCCAAATCAATAATGCCCAGGCGGGAATGCAGTAGATAGATGACGGTATCCTGAACCGTGATTTTAGCAAAATCCTGATGATCAGGACCCCGGCGTTTCATCAATTCAAGCGTTCTTTGAATCTTGGAAAATTCAATTTCGCTTTTTCCGATAAATCCCGCAATGCCGCACATTTTAGACAACCCCGCTATGAGAAACCAGATCTTCCAAATTCAGGGACTCGCCTTTACGAATTTCCCTTCGGATTTTTTGTCCTACGAGCAAATGTTCTTTCCCCGGCTCAAGTCCATGTCCGGGACGAAGCCACTCCAAATCGGAAGAAGCAATCATCGCGCCCTTTTCCAAATCACGGCTCGCAACAATAGAACGCCTCGCCTCCCGCTTTACGGCCAATTCGGAAGGTCCGATTTTTTTCGTTCCGTCTCCAAGCAGCACTTCGATTTCACGGATTTTTAGAACCATTTCCAAAAACTCATCAGGATTCAGAGAAAGTTGATGGTCTCGGAAAGAAGACTGGTTTTTATCAAGCGTAAAATGCTTCTCAATAATTTTAGCGCCTAAGGAAACGGCCGCAAGCGGAGCAAGAATTCCAAGCGTGTGATCCGAATAGCCGGGCACAACACCCAGATTTTTAATTGCCTCAACCGCCCGAACATTCGCTTCAACCGGCTGAGTTGGATAACTCGATACGCAATGAAGAAATGCAAGTCCGGGGCTTTGAATCTTCCGGGTTTCCCAGGCATGAAGAATAAACTCTTTGAGGGCCATCATCTCCTCAGTCAAGGCCATGCCGGTTGAAACGATTAACGGCTTGCCGGTACTCGCCAAATAATCAATCAACGGGAAAAAATTATTATCCCCCGAAGCAATTTTGAACGCGGGCACAAGTGCATTCAAAAATTCTGCGCTCTTAAGATCAAAAGGTGTCGAAAGAAAAATGGCATTCTTCTTCCGAGCATCCGCCGCAAGAATTTCAAAATCCCGATAAGAAAGGCAGATCCGTTTCAACTGTTCGAGACGCTGAGCTTGCTGGGAAGAAACAAGTGTCTCGGGCAC
>SICL01000036.1 GCA_009691445.1 Candidatus Taenariivivens baikalensis
TTCCCGGACAAGATCCATTTTAGGTTTGGATCCCGTTGACGATGCGCAGGTTTCTGGAAAATACCCGCAGAACTCCTCCCCGACTTCGTAGCAGCAAGAGCGGATCGCAGGACCGATCAAAATCCGGATCGTGGCGGCCTCTATAAAATAGGAACCGCGAAAGAGTTTCACCATCTTCTCAAGGATTCCCTGGTGCAAGCCTCTCCAGCCCGCGTGAGCCAATCCAATCACTGTTTGATCACTACTCGCAAAAAAGACAGGCAGACAGTCGGCCGTGCGGATACCAATCCCAAATCCAGGAACTGAAGTGATGAGTCCGTCCGCTTGCAGGGAGCTCGTATCACTAGTTTTCTCATCAACTTCTACGATTTCGTTTCCGTGCACTTGGGTCACAAAAAAAGTTCGAGAGGGATCAAGCGAAAGAGCTCCAAGAAATTGATCTCTCTTGTCTTTCGAATACTGGCGTCCTGAGGATGCGATAAGAATTTTTTCGCCTAAAAAATGGGATCGGTAAACACCCGGGAAAGAGGAAACGATTTTCATAGAAGAAACGATCTGGTGCGTTGTTCGATAATAAATTCGCGTGGTTAGAGAGATTGCTTCGTCGTCCTTCGCTTCGCTCGCAATGACGTCATTGCGAGCGAAGCGAAGCAATCTCGGGTAGTCGTGTGTCCCCCTTAACCCTCTGAGTTGGATTCTAGCGTCACCGCAGTCTTGGAATCTTCAAACAACTTTTCAGAACTCAGAAGTTTTTCTCCCTGCTGAATAACGGGATCCGCATGAAAGCGTTTTCGAAGCGCGCCGTCATTTAAATAATTATTAATCGCGGCAAGAATCATCCCCTGATCCAGAGCCAGATATTTGTAAGCCACAAGCCCATCCTGATACGTTATTTTCTTTCCGTCCTTGTCCGGATCTGATTCCTTAGGAGTTCCCGGAGCAACCACGCGAACTGAATCGTAAAACCCGTACTCTCCATATATCGGATAAAGCTCGATCAGCTTCCTTAAATTATCCGTAGCTTCCTTGGGCAAGAACTCAAGGGATAGCGCGCTTGCATGCGGCGTGACCACGCCTGACTTATACCCTTTGGATCCAAACGGTTTGGCGCCGAATTCGGAATATCCGCCTTCCGGCACGGAACTTGGGCTCATACCCCAAACCGGCATCTTCAGTTCGTCTAGCGCGTAACGCATTTGCCCCTGGGCATGACGCAGATCATTCAAACCCAAACCATCCGGGGCAAGTTTTTTCTCATTCAGAAAAATCGTGGACATCAAGGCCTCAAACGCGGAACCGCCCCAGCTGGGAACATGTTTAAGATCTTGCCACTGATAATAACCGCCTTCGTATTTTTGTCCCAACGCGTATTTTTCTGAGCGGCCTTGGGGCATTTGTTCCTGCCAGGTGTAGCCGTCCGGAAACGTCCGTGGAAGTCCCTGAAACCAATGATCCAAAGGAACATCACCGCGCGCAATGGCCAGATAACTGGCAAGACGGGGCTCCGTATAAAACGTTCCGTAATGATAATCTGAATAAACTTTCAGGTGGTCATAAAAGCCATGAAACATCTGACGCTCTACGGGATCATAGAAAAAAGAAAAATTTCCCCGCTGGATCAAACGCTCGGCTTGATCTTTTAAGGCTTCGGGGAAAGCATTTTTAACCACAAATAATCCGGCGACCAGCCAGCCACTATCCACCAACGAGACAAAGTAACTCGTGCGCTCCAAGGTAGTCGTATCATAATAATTATAAGGAAATCCGCTTTTGTGATACTCCAAATGCTCAAGGGTGGTCAGCGTCACCTTCAAACGCCGCACCGCATCATCTTGGGTAATAAATCCAAAATCATAAGCGGAAACAACGCAAAGAAGATAAACACCAATATTCGTAACGTTCGTGTAATCACCCACCCAAGCGCCTTCTTCGAGCGGCTGGTTTTTACCCAATTGAATGGTATCGAGAGGAAGTCCGTTCTCCTGATCCGTGATCTCGTCAAAAAATCGCCAGGTATCGCGCGCCACTTCCTTAAGGAATTCCTGGTCGTCTTTGGGGAATTCTTTTTTCACCACCACTTGTTTGGGAAATCCGCCGAGACGCTTGATCAAAAAACGAGCAAACTCAAGCCCTTCAATTTTGGTCGCGGTCTTTTCTTTTTTCCGCGGTGGAGAATCCACCGCCGTTGGGCCGGGATTGCCGGACTTCACAAAACGGATATTATCCAGATAAATCACGCCCTTCTTCTGGGAAACGTGACGGTCCTGGAAAATAACCACAAACTCATCCAGATTTTTGCGTCCGGTGCTGGGATCCTTCCAGACTTCAGGATTTGAGAAATCTAGGATCCCTGTGATCTTGTTCAGAGGAATGCTCACCGTTCTCCATTTCTCCGTCACGTGAATTTCGGTCGAGCCCTTGATTTTCTCGTCGCGTTTTTCATTTTTGAATTTCTTAAGCTCAAGCCGAAAGATATTGGTAAATCCTTTTTCGGGATCTCCCTTAACCTCAAACTCCAGATGATCAAAATTTGAGGCGTCCAGATTCATCAGCTTAGTCCAAAAACCATTTTGAGAAGGCACCTCGGAGTCCACGCTGTAATTAAGTTTCAGGGCCTTGGTAGGTTTTCCATCCGAGTCAAGAATTTCCACCACCTCGGAATCCGTGAAAGAATTATTTTCATCATCCTGATTCAGATTCCACGAGCCGCTCTCCCCGCCCAGTTTATTTCGAAGTCCTTCTTCTCCCTCAAAGTCGGCCACCAGCTTGCCCGTGGGAGCAACAGCGACGGGCCTGGATTCACTAACCGGTTTAGAATCCGCCGCAGATTTTGGAGTTGAAACGGGCGCAGATTTTGAAATGGCTGCAGGCGCAGTCTCCGCCCAAAGAAAAAACGGGCCTAATGCCAAAACGAAAATAAATAGGAATCCGAAAACTAAGTTTTTTTTCATTCTTTAACTTTTACGAGTGTTTGATGGATTAGCCAGCCCTGAGATGAATGAGAATTCTAGCAAAGGAACGCGCGAGCGTCCATAGAAAGAAAGGCGTCTACACTTGATGCAGTCATTACGAGTCCCGCGCCTTGGCGGAGACGCGACAATCCGTGGTCACAACTTGGGTGATTATTTCGTTGGGCCCGCAATGACAATGGATAAGTTTCAGGCACACTGGAAAGTAACGAGGCATCAAGGATTGGAAGATTAAAAATAGGACTTGAGCAAACGCAGAGTGCGCGGGCCGACTCGACCCGTTAGAGGAAGCTTGTGAGCCTTTTGAAATTGTTTGATGCCAGCCCGTGTTTTAGAGTTGTATTTTCCATCGGACGGACCGTCATAAAGTTTTACCTTCTTTAAGGCCTCTTGGATCCTGATCACACGCTCTTTTTTAGACCACAGCTTCAAAGTCGGCGGCGCAGTCCCACTCAAGGAAGTTCCAAACTGAGAGTCCACTAGGCGCGCAAGATCCTTCCAAAGCTTACGGCTTCCGAGAAGCGCGACAAAGACGCTGCGGTTATACGCATTAATAACTCCCACGAAGCAATGTTTGGCATTGCGAGTCCACCCTGTTTTCCCCAGAACTTGTCTTTGTCCTTCTTTGGAACCCCAAAGCATTTTATTGTGATTTTTGAGGTAGATCTGGCGCCCGGCAAGGCTTGCGATATTCGTCGTTTTTATTTTCATGGTTTCTTCAATAAACGGGTAGCGCCGTGCTTCCCGCATCACAAGCGTCATATCGTAAGCCGTCGAGTACTGATTGGGGGCTGGAAGCCCGCTGGAGCGGATAAAGTGAGAACGTTTCCCGCCCAGGCTCTGGATCTTTTCATTCATCAGATCCGCAAAGCGACTGCGCGAACCTCCGCCCGCGTAATAGCCCAAAGTCTCGGCCGCGTCGTTGGCAGAACTAATCAAAGTTGCGCGGAGCAAATCCTTCACATAATAACGCTCGCCCGGAATCAGATTAGCCTTGGAAGGTTCAATCGAAGTCACAAACGGAGGAATCGTGACCACCTGATCCAGACTCAAACGCTCCATCGCGACAAGCGCCGTTAAAATCTTAGTGGTGCTGGCCGGAGCTCGTTTGAGAAAGGGAGTCTTGGCATAAAGCACCTGTCCGGATGCATTATCCATGAGGATGGCAGAAGAGGCCGTAATCGGAATGGCGAGCGCCGCATAAGACGTTTCAGAAAAAATCAGCAAATTAGAAAGCTGCAAAATACTCAACGTAACGGCAATAAAATATTTCATGAAATCATTTTCCCTCGGCAATGCTTTATCGGCCGAGTAATCTAAATCTTAAATTACGGGCGGTCGACGGGATTTTCCGCCGGAGGCGGATCCGCCTCTGGCGGAGAACCCAACCGCGACCCCCAGATCCACAATCTGGTGTTCCAAAAAAAATAAGGGCGGTCGACGGGATTTGAACCCGCGACCCCCAGATCCACAATCTGGTGTTCTAACCAACTGAACTACGACCGCCACAAAAAAGTAAAAAATAATCAGGTCCGGCAGGCAGATACGATACGGCAAAGCCGCTCGCAAAATCAAGTAATATTAGCCCGCCAAGATGTGAGAGCCCCGTTTGGAGAGAACCAATCGTGAACTATGCAGTGAAAATAATTTTCGCGGGATGAAAACCGTTGAAATTCGAAACCGCGCTGGCGGACGAATACGCGCCGATGTTTTTGACATAGACCACATCGTTAACATACAGTTCGGGAATTTCAGCGTCCAGACTAAGCGTGTCGAAAGAATCGCAGGTGGGACCGGCCAGCGCGCTTGAGAATTTCTGCCCGCGCCGCAGCGTCTTGAATTCATATTTGCAATGGTCAAAAATCATCCCGGAAAAATCCTGGTAGACTCCGTCATTCAGATAATAGTAATTTTTGTTATTCCGGAAGGTGCGGCCGACAATCTGGGTCACTAAAATCCCCGCAGGCCCCACAAAAAAGCGCCCGGGCTCCGCGATGAATTTGACTTTCTTATCAAAAAGCAATTTGATTTGTTTCTGGATCTGCACCGCCATTCTTTCGAAATTGATTCCGATTTCGGAGTCGAAATGCTGAATCGGAAAACCGCCGCCGATATCCACAATGCTTAACGGAATGCCGGCGGCCTGCGCCTCGATAAAAATTTGCGAGGTGATTTCCAGGGCCTGCAGATAATTTTCCACATTTTTGGATTGGGATCCGACATGAAAACTGATCCCGACAGGGTGAAGTTTCAGGGCCTTGGCCTTGCGGATCATCGGAAGAGCCATGTCCGAGTCCATCCCGAACTTCAGGGAAAGATTCACCACGCTCAGATGATTCTCTACTTTGATTCTTAAAAGAACATGCGCGCCCGGGTAGTGCTCGGAAATTTTGTAAAGTTCCGATTCATTGTCACAGGTCATCATCCGAACCCCGCATTTTCTTGCGGCAATAATATCCTCTGCTGATTTGATCGTATTTGCGAAAATAATTTTGTCGGGTTTCGCTCCGAGACTCAGCACCAGGCGCATCTCTTCGGCGCTCGCGACATCAAACCCCGTCTTCTGCTGAATAAAAGTCTTGATGACTTTGGGGTGCGGATTGGCTTTGATCGCATAAAAGGGCATGACTTGCGGGAGGGACCGGCGAAACCTGCGGTATTGTTTGATCAGCTGGCTTTTGCGGAGAATCATGAGCGGCGTGCGATGCTTTTTCATCATCTCACGGATTAACGCTTCAACTCCGTTTGAATCGCGGGCTCGCCGATGGGCCGTTTTTTCAGATGGTAACGGCTTCTCGTTTAGAGGGGGCACTGTCGGTGCTATGGGCACGTCCTCTCTCCTTGTGGTCAACCAGGAAGGTCGTGAACTGCCACATATCCTCTTCCTGGGGTTTTTGGATGTCGAATTTTGTGAATTTTGTATTTAAATTTTTGAGAGGCGTCCAATCCACGCTCTGAGACACAAACGGCTTGATATAAGGAAGCGCGATTTTTAAAACGAAATCGTGATCAATATCGTCCGGCAAGCGAACCCCGCTTTTTGGATTTTCAATCATCCACATGGCCGCCGCAACCACCGAAATGGCGACTTGGAGTGTTGTGGCCTGCTGATGAGGAACCAGACTGCGTGCCGTATCAATATCCAGAAGACTTCCGCACCACCAGGAAGTGAAATCATGTCCCATAAGCAAAACTCCCAGCTCATCGGCTCCGGAAATAATCTCATCGTTCATGATGCGTTGATTTTCCTGCAAACGGAACTGGCGCATTTCAAGTTCATGCAAGGAATTGACGGCCACGTCCGAGGGACAATAGGCATAATGAACGGTCGGCCGATAAACGGCCTTGCCGTTCTCCCAAACCGTCAGACGGTCGGAAATACTGAAGGCTTCTCCGTGACGAATCACCATTCCCGTAATTTCACCGCAAGGAACCCAGGAACGAACCCATGTTTTCATTCCGATGGTATCAAGGCAAATTTGATTTTGAGGCCCTTCTTTATGGAAATAAGCGCCGGCAGGAACAATGCGCTCATGCGTTCCCCAACCCAATTCCGCAGGAGCCACACCTTCTTCGAAAAATCCTTCAATGCTCCAGGTGTTCACAAACTCATTCACCTTTTTGGGCTTGTCCGTGATCTGGGTGTCCCGTTCACTAATATGAATCACTTTAACGCCGGAAAGCTGCGCCAGCTTGGCGAATTGTTTACTCTTGATCGCCGCTTCAAGTCCTGCTCTCCGGGGATCGGTTGGCTTTTCTTTCAGAATTTTCTCCGCGATTTGGATGAGGGCATACTTGGTAAAATGAGAAACCAGTCCGGGGTTAGCGCCGTGATCAACAATCGCACTGGTCCCGTTATTGTCTCCCCAGCGTTCCAGCATCTTGCGAATTTCCATATGCCTCATATACAGCGTATATTTGGTGGGATCATTACGCCGCTCGTCCCGGTAAGGATTCCATTCTTCGATAGACGTATTGGCATAAAGAATCCGGTTCTCGCGGCACCACTGAAGAATCGCACAGGCCTCAATATTCCAGGCCAGATCAATAATCATATCTCCGGGACCCGTATATTGGGCCAGTAATTCTTTGTAATTTTCCTCCGTGACCCGGTCAAAAACATAGTTCACGCCTTGTTTAATGGCGTCCTGAACGCGCGCGCGGTTATCGGCAAAATCCATAATCGTAATTTTGCTGGCAGGTATATCCAAATGTTTGAGGATAAGCGGAATAGCGCACTGAGAAACTGAACCGCAGCCAATGACCAGTAAACGCCCGTTAAATTTCATGGGTCTTGCTCCTTTTTAAAAATTGTCTATCCCTGCTGAAAGGGACAAAAATAAAAACTGGAGAGAATTGTACCTGCTTTTATCGCCACATAAAACAACATTTTTAAAAATCGGCCCTCGATAACACTTTTATTTGGCGGAAGATGAACCCTCTTTGACGAAGCGCAGCGCGGCGGAGTTCATGCAATAACGCAGTCCGGTGGGTTTGGGACCGTCCTCAAACACATGACCGAGATGGGCGCCGCAAGGGGACACAGCGCTTCGGTGCGGTGTGTGAAATAGCTGAAATCATCTTCGGTCTTTATATTTTGAGGAGCCACCGGCTGCCAAAAACTCGGCCACCCGGTTCCGGATTCAAACTTGGACTCGGAACTGAAAAGATGATTGCCGCAGCCCACACATTCGTAAATCCCTTTGTCATGAAGATTCCAGTAACGTCCGGTAAAGGCCGCTTCGGTTCCCTTCTTGCTCGTGACATCAAACTCTTCCGGGGAAAGCGATTTCTCCCATTCCGTATCAGTTTTTTTGACAAGGTCGCGGACGATTTTGACCGGCGTGTGATTCTTGATTTCAACGACTTCCATTTTTCCTCCCGATGTTTCGCTTTGAGCAAAAGTGATTCCGAAAATACAAAGAGAAAGAAAAAACAAGAGAGCTTTTTTATTCACGGATACGTTCCATTTAATCGCTGCCTTTGGGCGAAAGCAGTTCGATGAGAGGGCTATTATAGTCCGGGGAAAATAAGAAGAAATAAATTTCTAGGGGGCCCAGTCAGGGCTTGTGTCGTGAGAAGAAAAACCATCGAGATCAAGAGGCCGGACAACTTCACGAATCTCCGTCCCATCAAGATTCATCATATAAATCCCACTCCAGCCTGAAACCAAAATGTGATTTCCGTCGGGTGAGATTACAGGGGCGTGAAACTCTTCTTTGTTTTCATAAACAAGCGCCTCCTCACCCGTTTCAAAATCGTAACTTAAAAGATAGCCTTTCAGATTCTTTTCTCCTTTAAAATACCCGGAAGTGTATATAATCTTTTTTCCATTCGGGAACCAAGAAGGATCCGAGGGATAAACGGGCAAGGGTTCGATTCCCGTTATACGGTGACCATCCAAACGCCCTATTAAATACTCAATCGAGTTGATCGCTTGATCCGTCGTCCCACTTAAAGCCCGCTTCAAAATCACTTTTTTTCCATCCCGGGAAAGGATCACACGTTTCATTTCCTTACCGTCATCAAAATCTGTTAACGGAATAACCTCTTTGGTATTCAAATTCAAATGATACAAGTTGCCGGTCTCGCTCTTCTGCAGTGCCTTGCCATTCGATGCGAAAATTAAACTCTCGGAATCCGGCAGCCAACTCGCCATCAAAGGGCCCAGCTCCAAAGGATAAGGGAGCAACTGCTCACTCGCATTCACAACAATGATTCCCGTGAATTCACTTCGGTGCTCAGCAATAGCTAACCTTTTTCCATCTGGAGACCACCTGGGATTGGCCCCGCCTTGAGGGTACACGTTACGAATCAGCCCATTTTCAAGGACACAAATACCGAAGCGCTTCCCAAAACGGTCTGATTCAAACGCGACTTTACCGGAAATCTTGGCGCCCGGCTGAGCCGCACCGGCTCCCGCTCCGTAAAAGATAGCCAGCCATAAAATTGTCAAAAACCGGGTGGTCTTCATCCCCCCACCTTTTTCTGCAGTGAGACATCCTGCAGTTTTCCCGAGTTGATGATATCAGACAGAAATTGATCCAGTGACTCCTGAATGCTTTTCGCAACATCCCCCGGCACTCCTTCGAGCGAACTACTCACGAGATCTGAGATGAGCTGAGAAGAAATCACTGCATCAGCCATCACTGGTTTTCCCTTACTGATATCATCCAGGGTTTTAATTGTCTTTTCCAGCAGCTCACGGTTCAAATCATCCAAGGTTTTGGATCCTATCAATTTTGGAATGGAGAGCGACGGAGAGATTTTCGTTTCTATATTAAAAAGCTGGCTTTCAACCATTACCTGAGATTGGATCACCAAGGAAAGCGTCCCCTCTGACAATTCTGTAAATCCGGCAAAACTAATCTTCGCTTCTCGACCATTCAACTTTGGATCCTCGGATTTGAATATCTCTGAATATTGACCTCCGAATCCTGTACGGACTTGAATTCCTTGACCCGTTAAAGAATTTTTAGTTTGTCCAATGCTATACAAATTCTCATTGCCAAAAAGTTTGGACTTACCCACGGTCACAAGCGTTGCCCCAGAATTCGCTTCCATTTGAATATATTGATTCGCCCTGTTCGCCCCCTCGTACAAAAGTATTTGTTGCTGCTTTGTAGAAATCGAAACATGTGAGCTCGTACTCTTTGGAGATGCAATCTTCGTTTCAAAAACGACCTGGCGCAGAGGACGTTCCCCAAGAGTCTCTTTTGATTTCCAAATGGCTTCGTTAGCCCTCTCAATAGCTATCGAGTTGCCCTGATATTGCTTTATTAAATTCGAGTCAAAATCGGTTCTCGAAATCTCTCCTTTTTGAGGAACTGAAATACCGAAGGGGACTTTTCTGAACCTCTCTTCTGCATTTTTCAGGAGCTGGGTAGGATCTGAACCGACCACAACGCCTTTACCGTTCGTGGCGATTAGCGGCACTCCATTTTGGGTCAGGAAAGTAAGAATCCTCTGATTGAGCGCAGGGTCGATCGTTGACGTTTGTTTTTGCAGCTGATCCAGATACGTAAGCTTCCCGCCCTTGCTTGGGATTTCTTCGCAGGCCTTGTAAACATCGTCGACTTCGATGGCAATATGACCAAATCCCTCGCCAAGATCATAATGATCCGTGTCCCAATTATAGGTAAGTTCGAGCACCGTGTGATTGCTCTCATCTCCGTAACCGATAAAGGCGTTGGTAAACTCGCCTTCAGGATATTCTTTCTTGCGCAGCAGTTTCATGCCGAGAATGTTGGTATAAAAATCAATGGACCGGTCAAGATTCCCGACCCGAAGCATTGTATGAAGAAGTCTCATCGTTCACCTTTCGGAAAATTCAGCTGCCATTTTAATTTTAAAAACCAATTTCTTGACCTTGCTTTGGGAAGCATCCACGGGACAGCCCGGCCGGTGAAGCTCGCCGGGAAAGAAGATGACATATTCCCCGGAATCGACCACCAGCGACGAAATATTTTTCGGATCTTCAAAAAACTGAATGTCGGCATGCTTGTCATAAGCCGTTGCCGGAATGGGGTCAGATTCGGAAGAATACTGAATGATCTCCTGTCCTTTTACCACCAGCTGAAAATCCGCATAAATCTGATGCGCTTCAAATTTTTTGGTGTCGGCGGGTTCAGGAAAATACTCCGCGATTCTTACGAACAAGTCACGCCCCAGAATTTCAAGTTCTCCGTCTGAAAGCTGTGTACAATCCCGTTCCTGAACAAAGGCTGCGATTTCATTCAAATGCGGAATCTCCGGATATCGCCCGCTGTTTTTTAAAGTATCAAAAATCATTCCGATGCTCCTTCAGCATACATTTATTCATCACCACTTGAAGACCCGCGTGGCGTGCCAAATCCGCGGCCACGTTATTCACAATGCCTTCCTGCATCCAAATTACCCGGGCTTTTTTCGCAATGGCTTCGTCCACAATGGCGGGAACATCAGCAGAATTCCTGAAAATATCCACGATTTCCACAGGTCCGGGAATGGATTTAAGATCGGGATAGGCTTTCTCACCCAAGACACTGGAAAGATTTGGATTCACGGGAATAATCCGAAAGCCCGCTTCCTTTAAATAAGCGGCCACTCGATAACTCGGGCGCTCCGGTTTATCAGACAGTCCCACCACCGCCACCGTTTTATAAGAGCGAAGAATCTTTTTTATTTCTTCACTCGTCGAATTATTTTTTGGAAATTCACACGCTTCAGTCATAAGATTAAGTTTATTTTATCACACTTTCGAAACAGGTTGAGGCTTGTCTTCCGCGCGAGAGCCAGGGAAAGGGACAAGGAAAGTTCTCTGGAGAAACCTCTGAGACAAGATTTTGCATGTCCGCCAAAGGACGGATCCGTCCAACGCTGTTTGGCGGAGAATGCAAAATCGCAGGCGAAGGGAGTGTCCGCCAAAAAGCACGGACGGATCCGCCGACGCTGTCTGGCGGAAGCAAAGTACAATCCGGTGTCGATCCAAACGTAGCGAACGTTTCCGCAAGAGAACTTTCCTTGTCCCTTGGTCGAGGGCAAGCTCGAACCTGTTTCGGAAATGGCTATCAGGATTTGGGGATGAAAAGCTGGGGCGGAACTTCAAGCAAATGAAGCTCGGGATTTTGTTCGATAAAATAATTGAGCGACCATCCGCTCGGGAAAAGAAGGGCTATATTTCCATTCGCATCGCGCACCTGAATGCCGCCGTGGGGAAGAAGTTTCTCAAGGGCTTCGAGATCCGTTTCCTTGTCAAGCCAGCGCAATAACTGCCAAGGCCCGCGCTCAAGCACGGTATCCGCTCCGTACTCAGCTTTGAGTCGGTACTGAAGCACTTCAAACTGAAGCGGACCCACCGCCCCGAAAAGCGGGCCCTTGCTGGAATACTGTTGATGAAAAACCTGCACAATGTTTTCGGCAAGCAAATGATCAAGCCCCTTGCGGAAAGGTTTGTGTTTGGCGGGCGTGGGATTCTGCAGCCAGCCGAAACATTCCGGCGCAAAGGTTAATATTTCCCGGTAACTAATGGACGGATCCTCTGTGAGCGTATCCCCGATCCTGAATTCGTCCTTTCCCACCACACCAATAATATCTCCCGCATAGGCCTCATCCACAATCTCCCGGTCCTGACCAAACACTTTATGCGAATTGGAGAGTTTGCATTTTTTTCCTGTGCTTGATAAAACCACCGGCATATCGCGCTGAAAATGGCCGGAACAAACCCGGAGGAAAGCAATCTGGTCCCGGTGCAGAACATCCATATTCGTTTGAATCTTAAAAATATAGGCTGAAAATTTATCATGGGAAGGCTCCACCATTCCATTTTCCGCAATCCGGCCGCGCGGCGGCGAAGAGTGCGCGAGAAATCCATCCAGCAAAAGTTGGACTCCGAAATTATTTGAGGCGCTGCCAAAATAAACGGGCGTTGAAATTCCAGCCAGCACGTTCTCCGGCTCAAAGCCCCCGTGCGCTTCATCAAGAAGCTCGATTTCTTCAAAGGCCGTGCGCAGAATGCGCGGCTCAAGCATTTCCGCGACCTTGGGGTCATGAAGGCCGTTAAGAATTGAAACCGGCGCTCGGTAAGCACCTCCTCCGGCCAAGCGTTCAAATAAATGAACTTGACTGGCTCTGCGGTCATAAATCCCTTTAAATTCAGCCCCCATCCCAAGCGGCCAGTTGACGGGATAAGCATGAAGCTGAAGCACGCTTTCCAGTTCATCAATCAAATCAAGCGGGGCTCTGGCAGGACGATCAAGCTTGTTCATAAATGTAAAAAGCGGCACACCTCGCTTGCGGCAAATTTCAAAGAGCTTTCGTGTCTGCGCTTCAATTCCCTTGCCTGCGTCAATCACCATAATGACGCCGTCTACCGCTGTCAGCACACGGTAGGTGTCTTCGGAGAAATCTTTGTGGCCCGGAGTGTCAAGCAGGTTCAAACGATAGGGGCCGTAATCAAACTGGAGAACCGTGGATGAGATGGAGATGCCGCGCTTTTTCTCAAGTTCCATCCAGTCCGAGGCAGTCTCGCGCTGTTTTTTACGCGCAGTGACGGAACCTGCGAGCCGGAGTGCACCCCCGTAAAGGAGGAGCTTTTCGGTGAGGGTTGTTTTGCCCGCGTCCGGATGCGAGATAATCGCAAACGTACGACGCCGCGCAATTTCCTGATTTAATTTATACTTGTCCTGGGTCATGAATAGGCGTGCGTTTTACTTATCAGAGATCTTGGAAAACAATCTTTCCACTTTTTTCCTAGCCCAAGGGGTCCTGCGGAGAAAGGCCAAACTTGATGAGATAGTCGGATCAAAATTAAAGCACCGAATATCAATGTAATTCCCCAAAGCCTCCCATCCGTGATGGGCCACAAGGCGGTTCAAAATCATTTCAAGCGTAATGCCGTGAAGCGGGTCTTTGGATGTTTGGCCGGTGGTCATGAAGACTGGATCAAACTTGAGGCTGTGCCTCGGCAGTACCAATTCCCGTGCCGGCAGCCTGCGCATTATTCTTCGACTTATTAAAACGCTTATTTCTCTTCGCTTCCTGCTTTTTTTTCTGGGCGTCTTCTCTTCTTTTTTTGTTGCCGCTATAATTAATTCTCAAGATCTCTCCTTGGGTTTGTTTAAATAGGCTTGAAAGACGGGCACATTGTACCCTTCCCCGACCGAGCTTTCAATCAAGAATTAATGATGTCGTTGAGTGGAGGTTCACTTCACGCTTACGGCTTACCACGCCGTGGGCTGATAGTCTTTGAGAAATTTCCCCCAAACGTGATCGCCCGTGAGGATGCCGAAAAAAACAGGATCCAAAAGCCGCGCGGCCCCGTCGACAATATCAAGAGGCGGTTCAAAGTCGTGTTCGGATTTTTTGGCCTGACTGATCTCGGCAGAATCTTCATCGGTAATCCAGCCCGTATCCACGGCATTCATATGAATCCCGCTTTTCTGATAATCAGCCGCCGAGGTCAGCGTCAACATATTGAGCGCGGCCTTAGCCATATTCGTGTGCGGATGTTTATCGGTCTTAGTGTAGCGGGAAAATTTACCTTCCATCGCGGAGGCATTCACAATGTGCTGGGCCCCAGTGGAATGGCGAAGCATCAAGGGTTTGAGTTTGGCCGCGAGAATAAAAGGCGCCACGGCATTCACCAGATGGACCTCCAGCATTTCCGAGGTGGAAACTTCCGCAAGCAATAGACGCCAGCTATTGACGGAGCGCAGATCCACTTGCTGAAGATCCGCATCCAGTTTTCCCTCAGGGAAAATTTCATCGTTTGACCCACTCTCTTCGGAAACATGATAAGGAATCATCGACAGTTTGGCCGAAGCGCGAATCCCGATTGCTGGACTTTTCCCGGGCCAGATCTTGAGCAACGAGTGGTCCGAGGATTCATCCTCAAGCGGCAGAAGTGCCCCGTCGAGCGAACGTTTACAAGCCTCATGCGCAATAAGAACCGAACGCAGCGGCTCCGGAAGATCTTTCACCCGCTTTAATTCCCACTCCATCAAATGACGATAAAATCCAGGGGGCTTGCGCACGGTTTGCGCCGCATTATTGACTAAAATATCCAAGCGTTCTTCGGTATTACAAAGATAACGAGCGAAGATCTCAACGCTCGGGGAATGACGTAAATCCAGACCAAAAATCTGCAGGCGGTGCTTCCATAAATCAAAATCTTCTTCACGGCTGAAGCGAAGGGCCGCATCCTGGGGGAAACGGGTGCTCACCAGCGTGCGCGCTCCGGCCCGAAGTAATTTAAGTGCTGTTTGAAAACCAATCTTCACGCGGCCGCCCGTGACAAGTGCTGTTCTCCCTTCCAGAGACGCAGACTGAAAACGTTTTCGGTAATTCAGATCCGCGCACTCCGGACATATTGAATCATAAAAAAAATGGACCTGCGTGTACGCGGCCTTGCAGATGTAGCAATTCCTGGGTTTTTTGAATTCCCCGACCGGCCGGGGAATTGATTCCTCGATTTGTTTGGGTGCGGTAAACACACGATCTTCGCGGGCCTCTCGGATGCCCGTGCTTTTGCGCATCTCTCGGTCATGACGCTGATGCTTTTCAATCCGGAGTTTCCGGGCCGTGCGGGCAATCCTCCGATTTTCCTCAATCGTGGGATGCGAGAGAAGGCCAGCCGCTTTCATAAGACGAATCCTGTCTTCCGGGCTGACTCGCGCAAGGTATCCGGGATCATCACCGAGGGCCGCAATCACTTGAAGAAATATCTGAAAATTCTCCGGCGAAATAGACGTTGAGGCTTCGGATAAGCTTTTGGAATGGGTGGAAGAGCCAGGCTGTTTATTCACAGGGCGCATTATATACCAATGTTGAAAAAGTCAGGGACGGTTCTCATAGACGAACCACCGCCAAGTGGTATTGAATATTTTCAATCATTATTTGACAGGGCAACGCAAGTGTCTGAGAACCATCCCTGACTTTCTCAACTATTCCTGGGAAACGTCGAAAAGTTAGCGTATGCGAATCATTCCATTTCTTCTCGTCGGATTGCTTTTATTTTCAACTATTTCCTGGTCTCAAGATACGCCTAAACCTTCGAGCTCTCCCACAGCTAAAACTCAAAAGGCCGCATTACCACCTAAAATAAAAAAACGGACAATCACCGCGGCTGTGGCGGCACCGGCTAAGCCGGCTCCTCCCGTATCCCCGGCCAATTCTGATATCAATTATCGCCCAAAAATCGACCAGCTGCTGATGGAACTCAAGGTGGAGATTGCGCGTCTAACTCAAAGGTCCGAACAGGAGGAAGCTATCGTCACACAACTTGCGATCCCGGAACCGCCCTCAAAATCTCCCGCAGAGCTTGCGGCACCAGCTCCTGAACTTCCAAAACACGCACAAACAATCGTCGGACTGGAAGCAGAAATCAGAAGCGCGGAAAGCAGCGTTGAAAGCTCCCCCGCCACTCCCAGCACAACATCCAAAGATGATAACCTTCTGGTCTCACCCAAGGGACTCAAGATGGGAAGCTACGAGGTTAGCACGGCGCAGGAAAAGAAAGAGCAAGCCCAGGGGCTCAGCAATAAGTGAGCTAAAAAGGAGCCTCGGACGGGTGGACCTAGCTCTTTTTTATGATGTCTTGTTCAGTTTATCCAGTTTATCAAGCAGGCTCAGCCATTCTTCTTCGGAGTTTTGAAGCGCAACCGTCGTCACGCGCAACTTCTCATTCCTATCCTTGGAAAAATTGAACGGATTATTATTAATCTCTTCCATGAGGAGTTCTTTTTCGTGGGTCAAATGTTTAATGCGGCTTTCTAACTTGTCGGCCTTCGTCTTCATCTTTTTGATCTCATCCTGGATCTTGGCGCGCCGCTCAAGTTCCGCCTTTTTATCTGCTTCTTCTTTTTCAAAAGCACTGGATTGCTCCGATTTCTTATCATGAGCATGCTCCGCAGTATGCTGGGCATGCAGATGATGATACTCATCCATCCCCGCGCGCGCCTGCGCCTCAAGATGGTAGACATAATCTTCATAAGTACCAGGATATTTCTTGATGCGTCCCTGCTTGACTTCCAGAATGCCGGATGCGATCAAGTTCACAAAAGTGCGGTCGTGGCTGATAAAGAAAATAGTTCCCGCAAAAGTCTTAAGCGCCTGCGCCAGCGCCTCCACGGTTTCAAAATCTAAATGGTTAGTGGGTTCATCAAAAAGCAAAACCTGACTTCGGGTTAAAAGAAGCCCCGCAAGGATCAGCCTCGCACGCTCACCCCCGCTCAAAACGGGAATTTTCTTCTTCACTTCCTCGCCCTTGAAAAGAAAAGCGCCTGCCATATCCAGCACATCCTGACCAGTCACGCCGTCGACAGCCATTCGCTGAAGATGCGAATAAATATCATCCCTGGGATGCAGCGTGCTGAATACGTGCTGGGCATAATAGGCAATCTTGAGTCCGGTTCCCCATCGATACGTTCCCGCCTTCGACGTTAAATCCTCCGCCAGCGTGCGAAGGAATGTCGTCTTTCCTTGTCCGTTGTCGCCAAGGATTGCGATTTTTGATCCCCGATCAATATCCATTGTAATACCGCTTGCAATCACACGATCCTGATAACCGATGGAAAGATCCTGACATTGAAGCGCGATTCCTGTTTTGGATTCCACGGGCGGGATTTTAATTTTGACGGTGCTCAAGGGATGCTTCACCTCAATCCCCGTAAGCTTCGCAATTTGTTTCATTTTGGATTTGGCGCGGGTTGCCATTGAAGCTTTGGCTTTGAACCGGTCCACGAATAACTGGAGCTGGGCCTTTTTCTTTTCAACGGTTTTATTGTAAGCGATTTTTTGATCAAGCTGCTCTTCCTTGAATTCAAAATACTCTTCAATGTCACCCGGATACAGATTCACCTCGGCGTGTTCCACTTCCAGGGTGTGATCACAGGTGCGTTTGAGAAATTCGCGGTCGTGGGACACGATCAAAAAACCGCCGTCAAAATCCTGGAGAAAATTTTCAAGCAAAATGAGGGTGCTTAAATCCAGAAAGTTGGTCGGCTCGTCAAGAAGCAGGAAATTGGGATCTTGAAGCAGCATCGCTGCAAGTTTGACGCGCGTGCGAAATCCTCCGGGAAGCGCAGAAACTTTGGTATCTAAAATTTCATTTTTAAGCTGAAAACTTCCCGCGATTTCACCGCATTCCCATTCTTCTTTATTCGTAGTGCGCATCAGAAACTGGGTCACGGTTTCATCCGGGCCAAAGGTGTCGTGCTGTTCAAGATAGCTTAAGCGCAGTTCGGAATTCCGGTGGATCTTTCCACTGTCCATTTCCTCCTGGCCCGTGATGATTCGACAGAGCGTGGATTTTCCCGCTCCATTTCTTCCAATCACGCCAATCTTCTGGCCGCTTGAAATGGAAACCGTGGCATCGTGAAGAATATTCACGGCCCCGTAACTTTTACAAATATTTTCGACGTAAAGAAGGACGCTCATAATTCCTTAAATGAACCGTTAACCAAGAACCAGGAAAAATCGTTCATCAGGTTACTTGGTCACGGGTAACTAGTTTCTGCGGGTTGAAGATCTGGTATACTACACAACATCATGCTCAAGCTCAAGAACTTCACACTCAAGTCTCGAATTATTCAGTCCCCAATGGCCGGCTGTACGGATCTCGCCTTTCGCCTGATTGCCCGCGAAAAAGGGATGGAGTTCGCTTTCCTTGAAATGGTCTCTGCTGACGCTCTCGTCCGAAAAAACCATAAAACCCTCCAACTGATGCAAAGCACCGAAAAAGATAAGCCTCTGGGTGCCCAGCTCGTGGGCTGCAATCCCGATACGATGGGAGAGGCCGCGGCCATGATCGAAGAAATGGGTTTTGATTGGATTGATATTAACTGTGGTTGTCCGGTTCCCAAAATCACTTCTCCGGGCGGAGGTTCCGCACTTCTGATTGAACCCGAGAAATCCAAAAAAATCTTTGAAGCTGTCGTCAACAACACCAAGCGTGTTCCGGTCACAGTCAAAATGCGAAAAGGCTACAGTGATCCTTCCGGCAATGAGGCGGTTCGTCTTGCCAAAGTGGCTGAAGATGCCGGCTGCTCGGCCGTCACAGTTCACGGCCGCACACGTTCGCAGGGATATTCGGGAACCGCAGACTGGGAAGCAATCGGCAAAGTCAAAAAGGCTTTAAAAATTCCAGTCATTGGAAATGGTGACGTTACAAGCGGTGAAGATGCGAAGCGTTTGATAAATGTGAGCGGCTGTGATGGCGTAATGATCGGACGCGGCGCGCTTGGAAATCCGTGGCTTTATAAATCGATCGAAAGATCCCTGAACGGCGAAGCTCCGGAAGAAAAACCAACGCTTGATGAAATTAAACAAACCGCGCTCAAACATCTAGAGCTTGAGATTCAAGCCGAGGGCGAATACGTTGCTATTTTAAGATTCCGGAAAATCGCGGCCTGGTACTTCAAGGAACTTCCCGGAAGCGCCCAGCTGCGCGCCCGGATTAATCTTATGATTTCTCCTGCGCAAATGCGTCAAGCCATTTCGGATTTCGGAATGTAGATTGCGGATTTTAAATTCCGCATTCCGCAATCCCCAATCCGCAATCGTTAAGCGGCTTGGGCAACGCGGACTTCCGCGCGGAAGGAAGCAATCATGCGATCCAGGGCGGCTGAGGAAAGACTGAAACCCTGACCGGAAAGCGTGAGCGAATTTAGATCAAGCCCCAGCACCGTCAACGGACCCAGCAAAGCGGCCTTCAGATCATCCATTCTTCGAAGCTCTGAACGGCTAAGCTGCCCCCGACGATTTCCCACGTGTTTCAAAAAGATAAGATCTTCACGAACAAGATTTTTTGCCTGAGCTGCAATAAAATAAAGAATCGCATTGGCCGCTCCTCTTTGTCCGACACTGCCGGAAATCTTGTCCACTCCCAGAGCAAGGACTGCCTCATGAACACTCAACGTCGAGTGATCCCTGGACAATATAAACGGAATGACTCCATTACCGGCCCAAGCATCAAGTTTGCCTGCAGGAAGATACTTAATCCCAACCCCCTCAAGGGCTCTCTGAAGCTTCGTGTCCGGTTTGCCGGAAAATAAAATCTGTCTTGTGCCCACCGCACTGGCAGCGTCCGCCTGTTCCTCGGCCGTTACGGATGGATTGGGTTCAATCCCAATCGTCACTCCCTGATCAGGAGTTCCCGGTTTCAATGTTAGTACCGCTCGAGTCAATGCAAATGCCTTTGCTTCATAATCTGCCGCAGCCATTTCTCCGACCGCTTCAAGAAATCCGGAGGAAAAACCATCCAGATTTTCCCGTGCTCCCATCCATGCCCAATGCGCTGTTTCATTTCCAGTTCCCGGCTGCCGTCCCTGCGAATAATCCACAAATGTTTTCACAGCCCGCTCTACTACAGTATTCAACCGCACTTCCGAACGCTTGAACGAGCCATCGTCATTCACAAGGCCTTCCTCCTTCATCAATAGATATAAGAGTCCAAGAGGCCCTCGTCCGTTGAGCCGGTCATCTTCATTCACGACAACTTTAGACATTGCTTCCTGAAAAACCGGAAGGAATTTTTCAGACTTCGCATTAGCCCGTGACTTGATATTCTCGAATTTTCCCAATCGTTCAAATTTTATCTTTGATATATTGCTTTGAATGGCACTTTTAAGTCTGGAAAAAAATTCCAGATCAACCTTTATACTAAGATTCTTGATTTCATCCTGAAGTCTTCTTACCACTTTCCCTGGAACCTCCGTAACCTCTTCTACCCTTGGTTTTCGCATTTCAGTCATCCAATTTCGAATCGCTGATTCAATGGCTCCAGGATCAGTAAAGAGTATCCTATCAGTTCCATTGATAGCGATGGCATCGATTCCATTATCGACAGCGGGGATTTGATGCTTTCTCAGAAAAGTTCCCAATTTAATAACATTTCGAACTACGGTATTATCTCCATTAATTCTCACCGAAAGGCCCTGCTGGCCTTCAGCAGTCCTTATGCGCACCTCTTTAGTCCGCACTTCGGAGCGAAGAGCAGAGATCCTTGCATCCAAATCTTTTTTGATTTCCTGAAGATTTTCTAAACGAAGCCGCAGCCAAATTTCTTGTACAGGCTTTGGAACCTCCAGCCCGGATTCCAAAAATTTCCAGTGAGCGTTAGACTTAGGATTCAATACACGCTCAATATCACTGATAACTATCGCGGCTCGCTCTTTCTTTTCCAGCAATTGATCCTGATCATCTCCTTCCTCAAAACTCAGAAGAGCATCCTTAATAGCGTCGGTAACGGCATCAATCAAAGGAGAATGGAATGCACCCTCTTGATCGCTGGCATTAATATTGTTAAGGAAGAATGGAATTCGCAGACCTGTTCTTTGAAAAGCGTCTCTAATTCTTTGAACTTTTACAAGAATACCAGGCCGGGATTCGCTGCCGGGATAGTAACTGATCTCTTCAAGCCATATCCACCGGTTCTGCGGGGAAAGGAGTTCAATAAATTGATCACGAAAATTCCTCAAGGATCTTTCTACCGGGTCAGAATGTCTATGAGATCCTGCATCTGAAAAGGGTCCTGAATCAAAAAGAGTCGGCTGCACAAGCGGAACAACTGAAACGCCTTCTCTCCGAAATATTTTATGCAATCTTGAAAAAGTCGGAAACACCCATTTCATCCGTACTTCAGAACGAACGGCTTTTCCAGCACCGGTGTTAAGCGGCTCCTGATGAAACTCGATGCGAAGGAAAGAATAAATTTTAAATCTGTTAAAAAAATTCACGATCTGCCGTCTTCTATGATTCCAGGAAACAACTGTAACCTCTGCTTCATAAATCGGGTTTACCTCGAAATAATCTTTGACGGCCTGTTCCAGATAATCCCGGGGATAACCCCTCATGCGTGAAATGAAATTTTTGAATAAAATTTGTGCCACTTCTCCGCTTTGTGCTGTTCCCTCAACCGTAATCCATTGCGGACGGAAATAC
>SICL01000037.1 GCA_009691445.1 Candidatus Taenariivivens baikalensis
TTTTCGGCAACTAGTGTTTTTGCCGCACCTTCTACACAAAACCATCCAAGTCTAGACAATCGAAGACTACCACAGCCTTCTCGTTTAAGTATCCCGAAAGATTTAGGGAATTTTCAGGAATTTCATCCAGGAACTTCCCCGGCTATTTTCCTCATCCAAGACGCACACGAAATCCCTGAGGCTCAGAGAAATATTGAGAAATTGATTGAGTACCTGAGCACAGAGTACGGGGTACGGAGTGTGAAGCTGGAAGGGGCAAGTTCGAAACTGGATTCTCAAATCTTCCAGAGCTTTCCGAATCAAAAAAGACTCAGGGAAGTGTTTGAGGAGTATTACGATCACGGGGAATTAACGGGCGGGACTGGGGCAGCGATTTTTAGTCGACAGTCGATAGTCCACAGTCCACAGAAGGAGCAGGAGGGTTTAAGCCGTGGACTGTCGACCGTGGACCGTGGACTCGTGTTTGAAGGTATGGAAGACTGGCCGCTCTACGAAGCTGGTTTGGGATTTTATCAAGAAGCGATGGGGAAGGAAGAAGAACTTCAGAAGGCAGTAAGCAGTATGCAGGAAGCACTGAGGGAAGAGAAGAAAAGTGCCTACCCCAAGTCATTGCTTGTCATAGATGAAGTCCTTGAAGCATTCCATGAAAATCACGCGAACCTGAAAGATGTTCTTTTTCTTCTGTCCAAAATTCGAAAGCCGGAAAAAGGAACCCAGCTCCAGGTTCTTTTGGAAGAAATGCAGGAAGAGGGGAAAAGCCGTCCGGCCATTGTTATTGAAGTCAGAAAGCTTGCCGTGGAAGTGAGGAAGCAGTTGAAAGGGAAGACCGATCCTGAGTTCCAGGCCAAGTTTCAGGAATTTCAGACATCCCAGATTCCCCCGCAATCGTTTGCTTTATATATGAAGCAGAAATTCTCCCTATCTGTGTCGGATCGTCTATTGGGGATGGTGAAGCACGAAGAAACCCTGAAACAGATTGAAGGGACAGAATTATTCCGGGAACTTGAAGCCTATATCAAGACCATCAAGGAATCACTGTTTGAAAATGCCGGACAGCGCGAGCTTGACCGTCAAACGCATCAGCTTCAGCTGCTCACTAAACTGGTGAAGCTTGAGCTGACGAGGGAAGATTGGGAAGAGGTGAAAGCAGTAAGCAGTATGCAGAAGGCAGTAAGCAGCTTTCATTTTTCTGCTTTCCAGGATCATTTAGCGTTTTACCGTAATGCCGAATCCAGAGAAAAGGCATTTTCTTTACTGCTTTCTGCCGACGGCCTTCTGCCTACGGTTATTGTAGCTGGCGGCTTCCACACCCAAGGCCTGGCCCAAAAACTCAAAACCCAAGGAATCTCGTACGCAATCATTACGCCGAAGATGACGACGATTCCGGAGCAAACGAATTACCGTGAACACATGAAAGGGAATGTCTCGTGGAAGAATTATTTTGAGGTGAAAGACGGGAAGGTGAATCTTTATGAGGCGTTTGTGAGAGCAACACGCGACCAACTCCTGAAGTTAGATGTTAGAAGTTCGAAGTTAGAAGAGAAAGACGGAGATCAACTCGTCCAACTTCCAACTTCGAACTTCCAACTGGCGAAGCTCTGGAGAGACCAAATCATCCGCGACCTCGCCGCAAAGAATGAACTAACCAAAGCTCATGAATATACAAGATTCATCGACGAGCTCAGCATAGAGCAAAGCGTAGACCTGCCCGCCGAAGCGAAGCGGCAGGCGGGGAGCAAAGGGTTTGAAAACTCTATGCCCTATGCTCTTAGCCCTATGCTTCGCCAGGCGGAGAAATTTGTTGAAGGTCTCAAATTTCTTCACTCCCAAAATCAACTGACCGACCAAAATATTTTGAATCTCCTTAAACCCTCTACGACACCCTCCTTGACCGTCAATGCAGGAGGCCTTGACCCAAGATCCGAATTAAGAAGCTCTTTGTTTGATTTTCTGTTGGGGGATGATTCCGGATTGAGGCGAAAATCGAGAATTCGGATTTCTTCAGCGGCCCCCTCGATTTTATTTCTGACTGGTGAACCGAAACTAACCACTGCAATCGTTTTGCTTTTGTATAATTTCGGATGTCGGATCAAGTTTATGGATGATAAGAATCAAGCGGCTTTTCATTTGGCGCAGAAGAAAATAACCTTTGATCTTGTTCTGGTGGATCCCGCTGGCGAGGGAGATAAAAGAGCTGAATGGATTCACGAGCAGCAGGCAAAGTACCCAGATCTTCCTTTTGTTCTCTACGAGACTGGTTCACAACCTGCTTTATCTAATCAAGATGGTCCAGAAGCACCATTTCCTGAGGATCTTTCCGCATTTAAAAAATCCATAGCCTCTCAACTGTTGCATAGCAGTTTGTCCAAGGTAAATAGTCTTTTGAACCACGCCCACCCAGGATTAGAAGAATTAATCAAGCAAGAACCGAGTTTTTATGGGGACGCAGTGGATATCGTGACGGCTTTGAATTTTTATGCCGCGAAAGAAAAATATCAAGAGATCTTCAAATACTTGGCCGACAAACTCGAAGTCTGGAATTCTCAGAGAGAAACTCATTTGAGCCGTTTACTAAATATCATCGAGATTTCCGCTTTAATCCTGTCTTCCCAACAGCCAGCATCGGGTGAACCGGCATCAGCCTTATTACCGCCGGTTTTGCCTCCAACGCCGCCCTCCGCCCGTTCGGAGGTGAGAGATGTCCCGCCATCAGCACCGGCAACACCCTATGATGATAAGGTTTTTAAGGGATACGCTCCGAATATGGGAGTTACGAGCGGGAATGTTGTTTTTTGGGAACCGCAGCAGCGTGTGATGAACCAGCTGTTTATCAGGGATGAAGACAAAATTGTCCAGGGTCGTGTTGATATGAAGGTTACCAATGAGATTCGGGCTCTAGAAGTCATCTGGGGAAAAGTCCAAAAAGGGCTTCCGCATGACAAAGGGATTTCTGCCTCGGATATGGATACGGTAGATCATTGGGTGAATGAGGCTAAAGCAAAAATCCCTCAAACCTTTACAAAATCAGAATGGCTGCTTAAAGGCCATTTAGAAAATCAGAATGATGTGCCTGCGGGAGTGAGAACCATTCTCAATCAATATTTAATCCCTGCCTTAGTGGGTCGAGAAGGAATTCTTTACCTTAACACCTTGGAATTAACGCAGTTTTCTCATGATACGGAGCATATCGTGGACCGAGAAGCGGAGCTGTTAATGATCAAGATTTTTGACCTCCTTCTCAATCTCCCGCATGGATTTAATGTGGGGGCAGAAGAAAAGGGGAACACGATGGTCGCCATGGATCAGGATTTGGGCAATATGCGCAGGGAACGTTTTGACGAGCTTATTCCTAAACTTTTAGCAGCCATTCGAAATAAAGGGAAAAAAGCGCAATCGGGGAAGTCTGCCGTGAAAGCCGTGATCGATTTCCTTAAAAAAGAAATACACAACAGGGAAACAATGCGTCAAGAGAATCAAAGGGAAATGCTTCGTGTCCTTGAAGAGTTATTAGAAACCCCGCAAGATGTGGATTCTAGGGCTAAGATGCAAACGTTAAGAGACGAAGAGCAAATACTTATTCAAAAAGATGCCGGGTTTGAAAAAATAATCGAAATCGACATCGAAAACATCTCCTACCTTGAGACTTTCCTTGAGGGATATGATGCCTACGATTATGTCTTTGAGCCGGAAGATGCCCAGGAGCAGCGCGATCAAAAAATCACAGAGGAATCATCGCGGCATCGTGAGGTAACCGTCAAAACGTTAAGACGTCTTCAAAAAGAATCAGGGAGTATCAAGGGTCTTGAAGATTTCGAGAAAATAATGATGAATGAAGTTTCTAAAGGACGAAGACTCGATTATGCCATTTCAAAGTATTACTATCATCTCTATAAAAAGCACGGTCAAATACTGAAAATACCGAATGAAGAGATTGATTTTTTAATGAATTATTATGATATTTTTCGATTTGGGGATAACCAGACGAATGAGACGAATCATATCGTTGTTGTTGCGCGTGAAATCCGTCATGAGGTGGATTACAACAATCTTCAGCGGAACACAAGAGGACGGGGGAAAATCGTCGGCATTATCTCACCCCGGCAGGAACGTGAAACCCGACTTCCCCACTGGTTTATTTTTGCTAAAAAAGCGGGCATTATTGCTATTCCGTACGTTCGGGACATTGCCTATGATGAATTGTCAGAAATGAAATATCTAAGAGCGATTGTGGATGGTAAAACGGGAGAAGTGATTTTTAATCCCTCAGAACACACCTTAAGAGAGCGTACAGCCAAAGAGGAGCGTTACAAAGCATTGGATGAATACCGGCTTTCCAGGGCAAAGGATCCTGTGATGGTTGACGGTGAAGCCTTTGGATATATGTATGACGAAACCAAACTCGAGCGATTTGTCGATGAGCCGTCGGGCCCTTCCATGGCCGTCTCGCATGGGGGCGATGCTCTCGGCCTTTTTAGAATCGAAGAAATTATCGTTGCGGAGTTGGAGCGAAGAGGCATTGAGCTTGACCGCTGGCGGCTCACTTTGGCCGTTGCTAAAATCATGTCTCATGGTTTTTTCCGCAATGGAACTCCCTTCGTGGCGAGGCTTTTTGACGTTGCTAAAGACAAACGGCCTCGATTCCTTACGGATGGAGACTGGGATGTGGATTCGGTCATCAGAACGATGTCGGGGTCCCGATTTTATTTAAATACAGAATCTAATCATGAAGATTTCAGGAGTTTTGGAAAACGTCAGCTCAAATCGCTTTTTGCGGCTCATTTAAGGAAATACAAATTCAATTCGGGACTGAGGATTCTTTTTTCAGACGTTCAATCAGCCGATGAAATTAGAAAAATTGAAAAATTATTTGATGAGGCAAAAAGAGATTTTCTACGCAAGATCCGTCGTGATGAGAAACTTAGGAATTTTATTGGAATGGCGGATAAGGATGAAATCTCAAAGGCCATTGATGTTATTCCCCTTGGTTATATGTTTGAGGATGTCCGTGCGGTAGAAAATGAACGTGAAAAGATGCTTCAAGCGATGAATGAGATGAATGCGGATCGTCGAAAAAACAAACGTCCTGAAGCGATGCGCTTTTTGGGGATTGGAAGTAATGACCTCTCCAAGTCAATTTTAGAACACAGAACCCCCAAACTAAGTTCTATCCAGGTGCTCAACCCTTATTTGATTCGAAGTATTGTGCAAATTGCTGAGTCGGCCAAGAAAAACAATATTGATGAAGTGGCGTTAGAGGGAGAGTGGGGGAATTCCCGTCGAATGCAGCTTGTGCTGCATGTTTTACGACAACATTTGGGGCTAAAGATTAAACCGGTGGCAGCAACGGATCAGGTGCCGGAGCTTAAAGAATTCGCTCGAAATGTGGGAGAAATCCCTCGGGAATTTTCGGATCTGGTTCTCCGTTGTGTGCAAGGCGACAATATGCCTAGTGCGGAAGAGCTTAATGAGTCGGCTCTGAAAGTCCAGAAGACCGTTGAAGATAGAATTGAACAAAGTGAATCTTTTCAGACTTTTCTTCGAGAAAGAACGACTCGTATAAACACAGAAAGCCAAGCGGGGAATTTAGCGGTAAAAAAAATGGCTGTGATTAAACCAGTCCAGGTGGTTGTGATCCAAGAGGGAGATGGCTATCATTCCTCGGCCTTTATTGTTGACCCCATCGGACTCCATGCTAGACCCTCCGCAATCCTTGTTAAAATCGCTTTAAATTCTTCAGCAGAAGAAGTTTGGGTGCACTATGACGGAGAAGATCTTAATTTAAAAGAACCCGGCGTGGGTATTATGGATTTAATCATGCTTGCCGCTGGTCCTGGAGCTGAACTTAAATTTTCCGCGACAGGGACGGGAGCTGAAGAAGCTGTGCGCGAAATGGCAACATTTATTGCCACGCCACCGCCCTCAGACTCAGATGAGCACTCTGAACTTCGGTCGGAAATTCGTTCCGAACTGCGGAGCAAATCTTTCGCAGCGACAAGGCAAGAAGCTAATGGGGAAATCATTTTAGAGTCCGATATGGCAGATTTGGTCCGTGAGCTTAAGCAAAGGCTTGAAAAATATTCCGATGCGGAGCTTTTGTGGATAGCCCAATTTAAAACTCAAGGAAAACAAGCTGAGAAAACAAAAGAAAGAACTTTCGCGAGCTGGATTGGGCAGTTGATTCTTGAATCAGAAGCCAAAATCAAAGGACACATTGAAAGCAGTATTTTTATTCCTGCGGCTTTATCCGGAGAGACGGCTCCTTATTGGGTGATTCACTACATTCCCATCAAAAATCACACTCATCGATTGGCGGTGGTGAATCTGAAGACCGGCAAGGTAATCAAACGAGGTATCCTTTTCCGGAAAGATGAGAAAATTAAAATAAAAATTTCCGAGCCTGATTCCGGAACGCTTCGCATCAATATCCAATATAAAAACTATAGGCCCGTTAGTTCCAGTTTTTCCAGCGCCCGCTCTGAAGTGAGAGAATACCTTTCGGCAAAAGAAAGAAGAATAAGCGAGTTTGACCGATTGCTGAATGAACGAACTGGGTGGATTCACAGTCAAGGTGGTTTGCGCTACGGCTTTGATGACAAAGATATCCGGCTCGAAGGATTGGGGAGATTGAAGGATCTTGAGGATCTTCAAAAGGTCTCTTATCTAGCCTTTCGTCGTCATCCAGTCTCAGCTGAACTTGAACAGGGGAAAACGCCGCTCGCATCAAAGGCCTTTGAAAAAACCGCAAGATTTCTTCGAAGGAAAAACATGGTCAATCAAGAGGAAGCCCATGTTTTAAATGAAGCTCATAATTTTTTCACAAAAGTTCATGATATTCACCAAATGTTGAGTCCGGGAACAACGCCTATGATTACCTCGTATGATATGACAGCGTTTATCAAGACTTGGGGAAAAGAGCCTGAAGTTAAAAGAAAACTTGCGCTAGTGACTCAGATTCTTTCTGCGCTTTCGCAAAAGGGTCAGGAAGGAATGAAGCTCAAAGAACTTTATGGATCAGAGACGGAGAAGAAACAGTTTTCTACCGTTGAAATAGATTCAGTCCTTTATTGGCTTCACCGAGTAGGGTTCCTGCGTCAAAAAGATGAGACTTTTTTGTTGCCCGCCTATATTAAAAAAATCGTAGGTGATTCTGAGGCGTTTTTTAACTTCAAACAAGATCTCGTGAAGTTGAATTTTTATTTTGAGTACTATAGCCGGGCGAGGGCGGTTTACGGAATTGTTCAAGCGGCCTTAAGAAAAATGGTACCGGCTCTTGAAGCGCCAAGTCTGAGCGAAATACCCTTAGAGAGTTCCGATGTAGTGATTAGGGAAGAGGGCTATAAGAAGTTCAAGTATGCCGGACAGCGTGTGATTGCGTTGAAACTAGGAGCCAATCTTGAAGATGTTTTGAAACATCCAAAAAACATTGCCCAAATTTTTTATTTTTCAGTCCAAAACAATCTTCCGGTGAGTGATGAGCTTTTGCTGGAGATTAGGCGCAGAGCAAAGGGGTGGGTTCCTGACGAGGCGGCGCGGAAAATATTTTTAGAAATTTCGTCTCAAAAAAATGCCGGATTTGCCTATCGGCAGATGCATCTAGCAGAAATTCTTGGGAGCTTTGTTCCTTCCCTGAGGAATCTTGAAACTCAATTTCCTGTTGATACGCATTCTCCTCATCGATATTCCTTGGCGGCGCATACCCTTGAGACCGTGGATGTGATTGGCGAAATTTTGACGGCGTCCCCAGAGTCATCGCTTGCTTTTTTGAACGGGGCGATTGACGCGGTTGCCGGATCCTCCTCTCCAGAGAAGAAAGATGAAATGATTTTAGCCTTGAATCTTGGGGCTTTATATCATGATTCGGCGAAGGGGGTTTTCACTGAAAACGGTGACGAAGCGGCGCATCCGCTGGTGGGTGCTGAAACCATCGTTCCTAGGGAGCTTAAGAATTATTCCTTGCCCCGCTCTGTCCAAGAATGGGTCTCGTGGTTCGTGCGTTTTCATCAGGAAATTAATAATATCGTAAGGGCATTAGCTTCCAGTGATAATGCGCTTTATGCTTTAGCACATCCGCTGATTGACGATGCGGGTTTTTCCCCGGAGACGCTCGCGCTTCTCTGCGCTCTCTCGGTCGCGGACCGGTATAGTATTGATCCAAGTTACTCATCCTATAATGAGTCAGCCAGACGCCAAATTGAAGATCGTGGGACTTATTTGAGAGATCTGGATAAAATTCATCAATTGCTGCTGCCCTTAGCATCCAAAGTAGTCAAAGATGAGAATTTAGCGCGGTTAAAGAAAGCTCTTAAAGCGCTAAAGAGCAATCAGGACAAAGCGAATAAGGAATTGATGACTGAACTTAAAAGCAAATTTAAATTGGCATTAGATCCAAATCAACCAGAAGCAAAGCTTGTTAAGCACGCGCTCAAAGATTATATGGATTCTATGGACGGTACGAATCATTCAGTGAGTGGTTATGAATTATCTCCAGCCACTCGCGCTTATTGGTTTCCTGAAGGAATTTCAGAGAGAATTAGGGAGGGGCTTCAGAAGGATTTTGAAAGAATGTTTAAAATGGCTATGGAGCTCTATCCTGTGGAAGTTTTGCACTCCAAACACGGGATAATTAAAAAATACGAAGAATTATTGAATCGGATGATTTTTTTGAAACACTTGGAGCTTCTTGAAGCGGGGGAAAGACCCTCGGTGCTTGTTCAGGTGACGCATGAGTCGAGAGGAAGTATTCCGTATTTGCGGGTGACTGTGGGGGTAAGTAAGGACGAAATGGGGATTTCGGCAAGGATTAATGCGGCCCTCGCTGGGAATGGTTTTAACATTGCTCAGGCGGAAATCCAAACGAATCAACAGGGTCTGGTGATCGATCATATGGTGGGGAATGTGGAGGAAGGGAAAATGCCTCCAGGAGGTTTAGACGAATTTGAAACCACGGTGCGTGAAGATATTCTCGCTTTGATCCGCGTCAGAAAGGATATTAAGAGTATTTTCGGAAAAAATCCTGCCAATGCTTCATTTAAAATTCGCGGGAAATATATAAAAACAAAAATCAAATTTTCTAGAACCCAATCGGCTTCTTATAGCAAAATGAATATGACGACCAGTGACCGGCTGGGTCTCCAGTTTGCCGTTTCTTATTTACTGACTTTTGGATTTAAGATTAATGTTCAGCACGGACCCATTGGAACGGATTCCGAAGGTGCTAAAGATGCCTATTATCTTAATGCGTTTAATGGAAGCGGAAAACCTGTAAAGCTTACATTGGCGCAACAAAGTATTATGGAGAAATTTTTTGAGCATCTGCTCGACAAACAGGTGATTACTTTTCAGGAATTGGAATTAAGCGCCTTGGCTCTTAGTTTGTCTTCATCGACTAACCGGTCAGAAGTCCGGTTAGTAACCCAAATGGCGGAGGAAGCTGGAAAGGCATTTGTTGGGTGGGTGCAGGGAAATGGCGGTGAATTCAATACAGCTGTTTTTGCTCAAAGATATGGCGATGATCCGTCACAATTTAAAAACGCATTTTTAAGATCAGTTAAAGCACAAGTATCAGAGCTGGATCTAGAAGGAGATATCGAAGCAAAGACATTCGCATTCACTCAGACGGTACTTGCTTTGGCGCACAAATCTCAAAGTGGCTATTCAGATCAGGGAGTGACGATCGGAATTGAACCGAATTCATCTGTGACCGCCGAGGAACAGGCAAACGCTGCTAAAGCGGCAGGAGTAACCCAGATTTTGTTTTCCGGAAAACCGGACACGGGGCTTCAAAAGGCCTTCGAACAAGTTGGAATTCGCTATCTTCCCGCCGGAAATCTTGAGGTTTGGGCAGATCCAAATGGAGTGATTCCTTTTGTTTTGTCGGGGGAACAGTCTTCTTTGAATAGGTTGGACTCAATTCTTTCTCTGGGTGTGGACAAAGTTTCCGGCAGTGTCGGGCAGAGAGCCGCGGTCAATGCGGTGCTTTATTTGATGGCCGCCCAAGCCGCAAGAATTTTTTCTAAAGATGATTTGATGTTTTTAAAACAAATAGCAAGTCGTCCCGGCGAGCTTTCTCCCGTGGAACAGTTAAAGGTAAGTCATCTGAAGGCTTCTTTGCTGGGGCCTTTGACAGTTTTAGGTCTTGATCCGAGTTCGCTCACGCTTTCTGGCCAGGGCTTCCGTCTTTCCTTTGAAGCCCTCGAGCGTGTGATTGCTTCCTACCGCTCCGAAGCCCGTATTGCCCAAGCCGCTTAAACTGCAAAAGGTACCAGGCCACATAATCTGACCTGGTACCTTTTGAAATCTGAAGAAGCGGGCCTCTGTCTTTTCCTTGCATCTTGCTTCTTTGTTTCTTTGCCTCTCTCCGATATAATCCGCAAATGCTTTCAAAACGCGGTTTCTTTTTTCTCTTGGTCTTTGTTTTTATGACAGCCTCTTCTTTTGCGGCGCCTGCCCGTTATGTTTATTATTCTGAGCAAAAAAGTCCTCTTGAAACCCAAGGTGAGCCGCCGTTTGACGGAACACGTACGAAAGTGACTTGGTCTCACGGCTATCTTTTGATCCGCTACCCTTATCAAAAAATTGCGCGGTTGATGGGCGGGGCGCATTCGGGTTCTCTGCTAACGTTTAAAATCAGCGTGGGCAATGAAATGGCCCAGCCTGTTTTTTTTACAGTGGGGAATGCGGAGGTGTTTTATCAGGGGAAGGCTCTTGCATTGGCCACGAAATTTTATAATGAAAAGGCCCATGAAGCTCAGGAAGGAATGGAGCTCCTGAGAAAAACGGAGTTTCGGTCCGATCCGCAGTTGCACGGGGATCTCATCTTTGACGTGATGGATTGGAAAGAGTCCTATGAAGACCTGGAGTTAAAACTCGAGGTGACTGTTCTCTATGAAGGAAAGAAAGAAACCCTGCATCCGATACTTACGCTTCACCGCGGGTACTACATCTCAGAATGACTCGGAGAATCATGCCTTTATTTTTGCGGATGATTTAGGTACAATGCCCCCTCTGTGCTGGCGTAGCTCAGTTGGTAGAGCAGCTGTTTTGTAAACAGCATGTCGCCCGTTCAAATCGGGCCGCCAGCTTCGCTTTTTGATCAATATTGAGTGGCAAGGGGTTCTCCGCCAGAGGCGGATCCGTCCTTCGGCGGAAAATCCCTCCGCCAGCTATTTCATACCGTGTTTTGTTTTTATGGGGAGTTGCCCGAGCGGCCAAAGGGGACAGACTGTAAATCTGTTGGCTTAACGCCTTCATTGGTTCAAATCCAATACTCCCCATTTTTTCCCTGAGTATTCCCATTGTTTGGGATGTGTATGTTCTTCGTTAGTTTCGGAAGTGTGAATTTTCAAAAAAATAGATGCCACTTGCTTGCTGCGTAAAATTTTCTTTTACCTCATTCTTGTTAGTTTGTTTGCCGGAGGAGTGGCGCTGATCCTGAAAGTAGGTGGACCGCTTTCCGCGCATTCTGCTCATGCAGCAATTCAGCCGGCCACTTCATATTCCGCTTTTGAAGGTTTGAATCATTCGCCTGCCCTGATTCTGCTCCGGCTCCTGATCATTATTCCCTCGGCTTTGGGATTTGGATTTTTGTTCAAGAAACTTGGCCAGCCTTCGGTGATGGGAGAGATGGTCGCGGGCATTCTAATCGGGCCATCTTTTTTGGGATGGATTTTTCCTGATTTTTTTCATTTTGTCTTTCCTTCCGCGTCGCTCGGTTATCTTCAGATTTTAAGCCAGATCGGGATTCTTTTTTTTATGTTCATCGTGGGTATGGAAATGGATTTGCCGGCGCTCAAAAAAGAAATCCACTCAGCGGTGGTGATTAGTCATTCAAGCATGATGGCTCCCTTCCTTTTGGGGATGGTCTTGGCGCTTTATTTATTTAAAAGCTGCGCGCCCGCTGGGATTTCCTTTCCAGAGTTTTCTCTTTTTATGGGGATTGCGATGAGCATTACCGCCTTTCCGGTGCTGGCCCGGATTGTCCGCGAGAAAGGACTGGCCGGAACCCGTTTGGGAACGATGGCGCTTACTTGCGCGGCCGTGGAGGATGTTACAGCCTGGAGTCTTCTGGCCGTGATTGTGGCGATCGCTCAGTCCGCTTCCTTGAGCGCGGCATTAAATACGGTGAGTCTTACTTTGGGTTTCGCCGCGGCCATGATTTTTATCGTTAAACCGTTTTTGGCGAGATTTCCGCAAAATCGATCGCGGCTCAGCTTTCTTCTGTTAATGTCCGGTTCGGCCTGGATCACGGAGCAAATCGGAATCCACGGTCTTTTTGGAGCATTTCTGGCTGGAGTCATTGTTCCCAAAGATTTGAGTCTCCGGAATTTTTTGAGCGAACCGCTTGAAAAAATAAGTGTATTCCTGATGCCGATTTTTTTTGCTTTGACCGGATTGAGAATGCACGGAGAACTCCTGAGCTGGAGCGGGGGAAGTCTGCGAGTCTTTTTTTTGATTCTTGCGGTGGCCGTCGCGGGAAAATTCGGTGGAAGTTTTTTTGCCGCCCGTTTCAGTCGAATGAGTGTCAAAGATTCCGCAGTAATCGGTATTCTCATGAACACGCGCGGACTTATGGAGCTTGTGGTGCTGAATCTCGGCTATGATATGGGAATTTTATCCAATGAGATTTTCACGCTGATGGTTTTGATGACGCTTGTGACAACGCTCGCGGCGGGGCCGCTGCTTCAGGGATTAGAGAGATTTCGGACTAAGAACATTTAGCAAAACCGCGTCATTGCGAGCGAAGTGAAGTAATCTAGCGAGATCGCCGTGCCCTGGGGGGCTCGCTATGACAGTTGCAGGAGATATTTTAAGTGAGATAAATGGAGATTTGACGGCTTGAAATCCAGCTTTCCCAGCCTCGCCACGCATCGTGGCTGACTTCCCTCGCGGGCCCGCTTTTTTCATGCCAATCGAGAAATTGCGCCGTGAGGTTGCCATCTTCCACAGTTTCCGCAAGACCTTTGTCCGGCGTTCCGCTTTGATCGTAGGTGAGATAAGCGTGCGAAATTAAGACGGGTTCCGCAAAACTGTCCTCCTGTTCATAACGTCCCCAAGTCATTTTCTTTAATTTACCGGCTTCACGGTGATAATCGTAGATGAGGACTTCCTTATAAAGAGGGCCGCCTCCGGTCGTGTACGAAATATCAAGAAATTCGAACTCTTTGTTTTTGTTTTTTATGTCCGAATATTGAACGCCCTTGTAAATGGTCTTCACATTTTTAAGATGATGTCCGCCGTCAAACTCAGTGATGGTGGTCATTTGACGAAGTTCTTTCCCGTGAGTGCGTTCATTCGTGTCTACTTCCGCCGTCGAGTTGTCTGAGAAAGTCCGTAAACAGACTGAATGATTTCCGGCGCCTGCTTCATTTTTACAGGTTTCGGAAATCATCATCACGACGGTGGTTGGTTCTTCGGGAGGTTTTGTTTTCTTATGCCGGAGCCTTGGGTGACGCGCAATATCGTTTCTGAGTGACTGGACCGGGTTTTGGATTTTTTTAAATTCCATAGTCTGTTCGGAAGGGGCTGCTTCAGGCGCTTTAAGGCTCAGGGGTTTCCGATCTTCTCCCATCAAAAAATCCGTGGAAGAAGGTCCTGATTTTTCCTGCGCAGGATTAGCTGTGACCCGTGCCGGCTTTTTTCCCGAGACTAAAATCTCCTTATCATTTTGTGGGTTCCGTGATAACTCCGCCGTGGTGGATCGATTAGTCTGGGCGGTAGCGATCGAGGGGTCAGAAGCAAGCAGGGCTAAAATCAGAATACTCAACGGGGCTTGGATTTTCTTTTCTTGCTTCATTAACAGCGTCTCTCCGTTTACACGGTTTCTAATGGGGTTTATTTAGTAGTTCTAATTTAAAAGCTAGCATGTCATATCAAAAAAGCAATAGGACGATCTTAGAAAGTTAATATATAGCAATACAGATCAATGCATAACAGCGAGACATGCTTGCGGTGCCTGGCACCGTAACTTAGAAATGAGGTGAAATTTTTCTAAAAAAGGACATAATGGGCCCATCATGAAAATAATCAAATATATCTGCGGTCATTGTGACAATCGATTCGAGGCGGAAGAAAAGGAAGGGATCGAATGCCCCCGTTGTTTTTGGAGCTCCTCGGTGATCCGCGAAGAGGATCTTCCCAAGTCCGACACGACGGCCATCAAAACCAAACTTCAGGGAAAAGACGGCGCAAAGCGCTTTGAGTTTCAGGCTTCCCATTGGGTTGGGATTTTTTTTGCGTTGATTTCTTTAGCCGTTTTGGTTTGCACGGTTTTATTTATGAGTCATTTTCGCGGAACCTTTGCAAAAAAAGGCCTCCAATTTTCTTTTCCAAAAGATGATTCTGTGGCGTCGGATGCTCACAAGGATGGGGGAATACCAGGACAGCCGGCGCTGTCTCCGCAAGCTTTGCTTCTGACCGCGGAAGAACAGGCTATTTTAGATCGCAGACTTTCCTTTTCCCCGGAACGCCCCGTCAGCGAAGAAGAAAAAAAGATTCTGGAAAACCGAGCTTCGGTTACGACGGGAATGTCCGAGAGTTTGCCTTCACAGGTCTTCACACCAGAAAAATTTAAGCAAATGCTTGCGGATCAGGAACGGATTTATCGTGTCCCGCTTGAGCGCAGCTACCGGAATAAACTACAAGAAGTTTTTAATAAAAAGTATCTACAGGCCAAGGCGGCATTTGAGGCCGGGAATCTTCGGCAAGCCCGCGATCTTTGGGTGGAGGCTCTGATCTTTCCCATTTATGGAAATGACATTAAAAAACATCGCGGTGTGGCGCTCACGATGCTCAAGCCCTTTATCAGCGACACCCTTTCCAAGATTGGAGCGATTAATCATTCTCTTGTGGAAGAACGCGTGCGGACCAAAGAGCAGGAGGTGTCCGTGAAATATCAGGAACTTTTCCCAGTGATTGCGAAAAAAGACTGGAAGGAAGTGGCTTCTCGGATCCAGGGGATGAATCATACTCTGGATGAACTGGAAAATCCAAAGCTTGTGGCGGGCGAGACGCCGCCCTACACACAGACGATCAATCAAGTCGATCAGGATATACGTACCACGCTCTTCGGTCTGCTGGAAGTGATTCCTCCGCCGACGGCTTCCCTGAGTGCCCTTCGCGTTGACATTCAAAATAAACTCCGAGTGGCGGAAAGTTTTTTAACGATCCGTCTGGACGAGGTTCAAAAGAAATATAGTGATGCCATGGACGCAATTAGCCGCAAAGATTGGACATCTGCCAAAGCATCCTTGAAAGAGGTGGATTTGCCGCTTTCTCTTGAACAGGATGCGCAGGAAAAAATACGGGTGCTGAAAAAACTTGAGGCTTCTGAGCCGCAGAATCAGAACACCTGATAAGCCTGTCATTGCGGGTACCGCGCTTTGGCGGAGATGTGGCAATTCCGGGACATAACTCAGAGATTGCTTCGCTTCGCTCGCAATGAGGATGTTCCAAATGATCTTTTAAGAAAATATTTTTTTGTGCCGATGGATGAAGGGGAGCAAGCAATCACTGATTACATCAAACTATGTTCCACTTACGAACAGAATTGCCAGAACCTGTTTGCCGTGAACTGAACGCTTCGGTACCAGATCTCACCGATGAAGAAACACGAATTTTACGCGAGCAGATTCGTCAGAATTCTAAATATATTGCCCAGGACGTGGCTCGTCTTGAACTGTTCATCCATCAGGAAAAGTATCCTCCCCAAGAAGTTTTTATTAAAAAGATTCGAGAAAATATGAAGCTGAATATGGAAGAAAACGATACATTCCGTCGTGTTCTTTGGAAACATGCCCAAGGATTCGCAATAACCCGTAAGCTCCCAAAAGCAAAGTTATGAGTGCACCGCAAACGACGGTCCTGATTTTAGGAGGGGGACAAGGAAAACGCCTTTATCCCCTGACGCGCTACCGCTCCAAGCCTGCAGTTCCGATGGGCGGTAAATACCGTTTGGTCGATATCCCGATTTCCAACTGTATTAATTCCGATCTGCGTAAGATCTTTGTGTTGACCCAGTTTAATTCAACCTCACTTCACCGCCATATTCACCGCGCCTTTCCCTACGAAGCGTTCAATGAGACGAGCGTGGAATTGCTGGCTGCGGAACAAACGCTGGCCAATACGGACTGGTTTCAGGGAACTGCTGATGCGGTACGAAAACATTTTAATCATTACCGCCTTCAGCCGGAAGACACCGTGCTCATTCTCTCCGGCGATCACCTTTACCGGATGGATTACCAAAAGATTCTCCAATATCATATCGAGAAGGATGCGGATGTTACGATCTCCACGATCCCGGTAGAAAAGAAAGAGATCAGTCATTATGGTATTGTGCAAGTTCAGACCGACGGGCGAATCATTTCTTTTCTTGAAAAGCCGTCGCCCTCGGAAAATATCCGTCCCTATATCATTCCTAAAAAAATTCGCGGGGCGTTCCATGGGGAAGTCTTCAAGGAAAAATATCTGGCTTCGATGGGAATTTATGTGTTCAAGGCCAGTGTTCTCAAAGAAGTTCTTTCCGGGAGCGAGGCTGATTTTGGAAGAGAAATTATTCCTAAGGCGATTCAGAAAAATAAGGTGTACGGACATGTGTTTGAGGGTTACTGGAGGGATATTGGAACGATCAGGAGTTTTTATGAGGCTAATATTGAATTGACGCGCGTCAAACCCAAGTTTAGTTTTCTGGACTGGGAGTCTAGGATTTTTACGCGTCCTCGTTTTTTACCTCCTTCCTATTTTGGATCTTCCAATTTGAATCAGGTCCAGATCTCAGAGGGAGTTCTGTGTGAAGCGGAACGAATTGAGAGTTCGATTATAGGACTTCGTTCTGTGATTCGAGAGGGAACTGTTGTTTTAAAAAGCGTTATTATGGGGAATGATTTTTATGAATTTCAGACGCCCAAGGGCCATTTGCCTCTGGGAATTGGCAAAAACTGCCGGATTGAAAACTGTATTTTGGATAAAAATGTCCGGATTGGGAATCGCGTTAGAATCACCAATGCTAAAAAAATCAAAGAAACCAATCATGAAACTTACTGCATTCGTGATGGCATTGTGATCATTCCTAAAGAAACGACGATTCCCGAGGGGACTGTAATTTAGCCAGGCATGCATTCAATTTTTTTTGTATTCATTTTTCTTTTTCAGTTCACTTTGTCAACCCGTCTTTGTGCGGAGACAGCCGTCATGGAAACAGCGCCGGTGTCGGATCAGGAGCGCGCTAAAATCCTAAAGCAGATGCAGGGCTTCGGTGGAAGTCTGCAAGGTTTGCCCCATTTACCCAAACTGAACGACACCCTTGTTCTTCCCGAACCTGAGGAAAAAGGAAAAAAATAGTAACTAGTTTAAAAATCTCAAGCACCAAAATCTAAATTCCAAAATCCAACCCAGAGTTTAACGTTTGGAATTTGGAATTTGTTTATTGGAATTTCTAACAAGGAGAGGTTTTGATGAGAAAGTGGATTTTGATTTCGACGGTTATCTTAATGGGGTGTGCGGCTAATCATGCAGCATCCTCTTCACAAGCAACAAGTCCGGGAGTTCCGGCCCAAGAAAAGAAAGAAGTAGCTATGCCCAAGGAAGCGACGAACAGTCAGGTTGTGAAAATCAAGATTGAAACTACGCTCGGAGATATTACGGGAGAACTGTATCCAGTGGAAGCTCCTAACACAGTTCAGAATTTTGTAAAGCTGGCTAAAAAGGGATTTTACGACGGGATTATCTTCCATCGTGTGATTCCGGAATTTATGATCCAGACCGGAGACCCCACGGGGACAGGAATGGGCGGACCAGGCTATCAATTTTCCGATGAATTTTCTCCCAATCTTCATCATGACAAACCCGGTATGATCTCGATGGCAAATTCTGGCCCCGGGACCAACGGGAGTCAGTTTTTTATTACCGATGCGCCAACGCCTTGGTTGGATAACAAGCACACCATTTTTGGCAAGGTGACGGAGGGAATCGATATCGTCCACAAGATTGCTCACGCGGAACGAGGCGCGGGCGACAAGCCAGTTACGACGATTGCGATGAAGAAAGTGACAGTTATCGAATAAAACAGTAGGCAGGAAGCAGTAGGCAGGAAAGCAGGAAACAGGTTTGATTTTTTCTGCTTACTGCTTACTGCAGACTGGCTCAGTAGTTTGCTTTTTCGAGGGTGAAAAGACCTGCGATTCCAAAGATGATATTGCCTGCCCATGCGCCCACAAACGGCATAACCTTCTCTGCTTTTCCGAGTGCGATTGCGATTGCACCGACCACATTAAAGGCAAACACAAGCCCCACGCAGATGAGCACATTGACGGCAATCAATTTTCGGTTGGTGGTTTTAGCAAGGAGTGGAACACAGATCAGCATCATTACCAGCGGCTGCCAGGGCGAAGCCAGCCGGTAGTGAAGATCTACGAGCTCATTGTTCGCATGAATGCCGTTTTCCTTGAGCTTATGAATGGATTCCTTGAGTTCCCTGTAGTTTAATGAAGTGGTATTGCTTGAGACCGATTTTAGATCCTTGGGCGTGACATCAATTTCCGCGTAGGTTTTTCGGCTAAACATTTTTGGTTCGCCAAGCACTCGTCCCCGAGAATCCATGTGATATTCCGTCACATCCTCAAAAATCCAGCGTTCATTTTCCCAGATGCCTTTTTTAGCGATGACTTTGCGCCGTGTATTTTTTTCTTCCGGATCCAACCAGAGTCCAATCGCATCCCGAACGCTGTTGTCGGTTCCTGAAAAAGTGCGGAAGTAATAGAGCTGGCCGCTGCGGGAAAGGTAGGTGACGTTTTTGAATTGTTTACCGGTTCCATTATTTTTCTTCTTATCGCCCTGGACTTCTTTGAGTTCGTTAGCAATGCGGTAAGTTTTCGGGATAATGCGGTCACTGACGAGAAATGAAAGAATTCCCAGAAGAAATCCGAGAAAGATAATTGGCCTGACGATCATTGTGATTTGGAGGCCAGCAGCTTTCATGGCGATAATTTCGTTATTGAATCCAAACGTCACGAGCAGAAAAAGAGTGCCGAGCCACGCAGCCCACGGAAGAATCTGGACAAACGAGGCCGGAACCAGCGAACCGTAATATTTCAGGATCATGCCCAAGGATAATTTGTAACGCAGAAAGTCATCAAGATTGTTAAAAAGATCTGCGATCAGCACAAGTGCGATCAGGACAGCACAGGAGAGAATGAGCGGCTTTAGGAGCTCGCGAACCATGTAACGATCAAGGACTTTCATTTCTGGACCCGCTTTTCCAGCAGCATTATTTCATCCTGCGGCGGAAAAGCATCCCGGTTTTGAGATACTTCACTTCGTTCAGGATGACAAACGAAGGACTCAGAATGCCCCGCAAAGGAACGGGATGGATTCCCAAGTTCTGTTCTTGCGAGAGTCAGAAGATCCACGCGTCCGGCACCCGCTGTTTTGAGCGCTCGAGCGGCTTCCTGGGTTGTCGCTCCGGTAGTGAGCACATCATCGATCAAAAGGACGCGGGCATTTTTAAGACGCGCATCCTTCCGGACCTTGAAAGCCCCTTGAGGATTCACCAATCGTTCTTCCCGGGTCAGGGCGCTTTGAGCCAAGGTTCGGCGGTGCTTGATCAAGACATGGGCAAGACAGGGAATGGAACAGGTGCTGGAAACAGTTTTAGCCAGCAAATGCACGGCATGAAATTCTCTTTGAATGCGCTTGGAACGATCCATGGGAATGGGGATCACCAGATCATAAGACTTCAGGGCGGTCAGCATTAGCGCCGTCTCCTTAAGATCCGCAGTGAAAACAGAAAGCAACCAGCGCTTGCTTGAAAATTTGATTTCCCCGATCAATTTTTTCGCCATTCCATCATAAGGATAAAGACTCCAGATTTCATGAATTGGGCCTGCAGAGCTTTCAAGAAGACGTGCTATGGCAGGAAGTTTCAGGCCTGAAAGGTGGGCGTGACAGTTTTGGCAAAGGTGCTTTTCCTGAATGTCGAGCATCGAGGAGCACCCTCCGCAATAGGCTGGATAAAACAGGCGAAGAAGGGCTTCCCCGTATAAGGGGAGTTCAAGAGTATGAATCATAGGGGCGCATTGTAGCATAAACGCAAAAAAAAGTGAGCAGGTGAGTGAGCCACGAACACAGGTGAGCGAGTTTACGGGAGGTTAACTCGAACACACCTGCCTGTCTGCCGTTAGGCGTTCACTTGCTTACCGGAACGCCAGTCAGTTTTCTCAATTGACCCCAGAGGAGATTTTTGTATAATAGGCCCCTCTCTAGGAATCGTAAACGTTAATTGCTTTCGTTTTTAAGATAAAGGATGGGATTCGAGTGCCAAAAGTTGAAATTACCGAGCATGAAAATTTAGAAAAAGCCCTGAAGCGTCTCAAAAAAAAGATTGAACGTGAAGGGATTCTCAAAGTCCTCAAGCAGCGCAAGCATTACGAAAAGCCGAGCGAAAAGAAACGCCGGAAAATGCGCTCTAACATGAATAAGAAACGGCCCCGAAGCTTTTAAATCTAATAATCACCAAGAAACAAGATACAAGAAACAAACGTTTTAATCGTTAAAGATTTGTGATTTGTTTCTTGTCTCTTGGACACTTATGTCAACGATTACGGTTTATCAAAAGCCTACCTGCACGACGTGTCGGCAAGTCTACGCGGCATTAAAAGAAAGAGGCGTGGATTTTAACGCCGTGAATTATTACGTCGATCCCATCTCTAAATCCAAGCTCAAGGATCTCATCAAGAAGATGGGTATTTCCGCGACTGAGCTTTTCCGCGCGAAAGAAGATATCTACAAAGATCTGGGCCTCGCCAAGAAAAAACTCTCCGACGACGAGGCCATTGATCTGATGGTCAAGCATCCCGACCTGATTCAGCGTCCGATTGTGGAAA
>SICL01000038.1 GCA_009691445.1 Candidatus Taenariivivens baikalensis
CGAAAAGTTCTTTTTCCGCCTGTTGTTTGCTTTGGGTATAAACCGACAGCGCCTGCATCGGCGTCTCTTCTGTTGCGTAGGCCTGACCAGGCGCGGGAGTGTATCCGTTATTCGTCATGGGAAAAATAACGCTTTGCCCAGAGGCTCGCATTTTTTGAATCAGCCGGATACCGCCCAGGTTGACGGCCCAGGCCTGTTCGGGTTCCCGCGCACATAGCGGTGTCCCAACCAAAGCCGCTAACGGAACAATCACATCCGCACGCTGGATCAGCGGCCGCATCAAAGATTCATCCAGCACATCACCGGAATGATATTCAATTCCCGGCTGTTCCAAAAAAATTCTGGGGGGAGATTCCAGGTCGACTGCAATGACTTCATATCCGGCCTCCGCAAACCGCGGGCAAAGAACGCTTCCCAAATATCCGGCTGCGCCTGTGACTAGAATTTTCATACGGCGGCCTTCATTCGTCCTGCAATATCCTTGAAGTAAGGAAGGCAAGGATTAAAATTGCCGGTTTCAAGAAAGGCATCCATTGCACCTTGTGTACAGTGAGGCGCTAATTCACAGGACGGACATTCGAATTTTTCCGTGGGCTCTGCATCGTTGACAAAATCCACCAGTATTTTCCATCCCTCGCGGACACTTCCGGTCCTAAGAGAATACCGGGGATAGGGATTGCTCACACAAAGATTCATTTCGCCATAAGGAGTGACCGCAACGGTGCTGACGCCGCACGTACAGGAAAAAACTTTTTTCTGAGTCTGTCGGATATTTTCTTCGGGATGGGCTTTGCCTGCGCATCCGGTTTCTTCTTCGTATCTCAACCGCAACCCGGCAGCTATTTCCGGAGAAAGCCGCACCTTTAAAGGCTCTAGGCTGCCGTCCGTGCCCGGATGAATTTCGACGGAGTGGACAAAGGGAAGTTTCTCCTTCCGAAACCATTCATAAGCCAGGTCCAGCTCATGAACATTCAAAGTCATCACAGGCATTTTAAAATGAAGCGAAAGCCGGGAATTTTTGAGCCGCTCCACACCCTCTCTGAATTTGAAGAAGGATCCCGGCACGCGCGTCACGGATTCATAAGTTTCCTGCGTCATTCCATAAACAGACACCGAAACCTGCGTCGGGGCAAGAGCCTCCAGCTTTCGGATGATTTCATCCGTGACCAAGGTGGCATTGGTGAGAAGATTGACCTGAAGACCAAGACCTTTAGCATACGCCATGAGATCAAACACGTCCGGGCGCGTAAAAATTTCTCCGCCCGTAAATCCCGCCACCACGCAGCCCGCGGCCGCCAAATCTTCAAGAATGCGAAAAATCATCTCCTGTTTCATCTCGGAAGGCAGGGCCTGATGCGTAGGATTAAAGCAATGCGCGCAGCGAAGATTGCAGCCGTAAGTCACTTCGATCGTGGCGGTGTGTGGAGTTTTCTCCTGCGCTGCCATTCTCATGAGACGGCGGTTAAAGTCGTGAACCGAGACTTCTTCAATGCCGGGCATGAACCACCGACCGAATGAATTCGGTCACCGAAGCATCTTTGAGAAACGGAAGCTGGTAAACAGGGACTTCTTCGATCAGATTTTCACAGACAGATGAAATGCGGGAAAGAATTTCAGCATCCCAGAAATTAGCAAAGGTTTGACCGAAAAGCTCCTGAAATAAAATCGGTTTTGGCGCTTTAATGGCTTCATTTTTTTCTCCGTGACGGATCAAAAAAATTCCGGCAAGCGGCGCACCCCCGGAACCGACGAGGAAACCGTCTCCGGGCCAGGGCGTCCCGTAAACCATCCAGCCTTGCGAAGTTTTTCGAATGATCGTCCGCTCATCGTTTAAGACCGAGATATCGCCTTCCTGGACAGCCCAGATTTGAGATATCGTCGTTTTGCCGTTCCCCGAAGGCCCGGTAAACACATAAGCGCAATCACCGTCACGCACCGAGGAGGCATGCATTAAAATTCCCTGTTTTAGCGATAAATAATGAACAAGCAAAATATCCATGAGAGGGCGAAGAATAATCGTTAAATGATAGGAAGACTGTCGGAGATAAACCGTGGCTTCATCAAAGCTCTCGGAAAACCGGACAGATTTGTCGTGTTCCTGCGTCCGGCTGTCAAAAAGCTCCATCTGATAATGCCCATTTTCACGGTACATTTCCCATTCCCGGAATCCTTCAAGAGCGCCTTCAAATAATTTTGGACTTTGGGGAGGCGGGGGTAATTCCGGCATGTGTTTTAAATGCAGCACAATATCTGGTGCTTTTTGAGTGACGAACGGGGTATAGAAAGCGTGCGGCCAATCCAGTAAGGAAATTCCATCTTTTTCGATAGAAACAACACTTCCACCGATTTCCAATTTCAAAACATCCATAAATCAAGGCTCCGGAAGTTTTGCTAAGCGGTGGGTTAAGACCGGCAGGCAGATTGCGCGCCCGTGGCCGCTGCTCGGCGGCAGGTACTATAGCACCAAGCTCCGGCAGAGCCGGTAAGACTGACTGTGCTGGTGCTGCAGCCCGCTAAAATCGCCTGGTCATGATTCAAAACCACGCGGACCAATTTCGGTGTTTCATACTTTCTCTTTTCCGTTTTCTCTTTCATACTTTCTCCTATTTTATCAGGGACGGTTCTCATCAATCTTCGTCATTGCGAGCAAAGCGAAGCAATCTCGGATTATCCTCCGGGATTGCCGCGTCGTCCTGCGGGCCTCCTCGCAATGACGACGCAACTTGTTATCAGAATAGGTGCTTAAACTAATTGTTTCTTGACCCGCTCTAACCTTCCAAACGCCAAATCACAAAAATGCTGAACCGGTTGAAATGTATCCCCCGATTCCAGATGCGCCATTTCCACAACCTTTTCACAATGCGCAAAGGCCTGACAGGAATGACAGGCCGAATGCTCGGGATATTTCTCCGAATGAAGTTCTTCGGCCAGTTCGGACATGCCTTGCTGCAAAGAGACTTCCGTCAGATCAAAACGGCCTTTGCGCGACCAGGTGCAGGCCCCGGCCTTTCCATAAGGATCAATATGTGTTTGTAATTTTCCGCAGCTGCAGCGATAAAGATTATCACCCGGTGTTACTTGACCTAAAACGGCTGGGGTAAGTTCCTGAGCACAGGATTCTGCCCCAGTAGATTCGCGGTCAAATTCTATTTCTAAAATATCTTTGGGGTCGAGGCGGTATTCCAGGGAAGAGACGTCGCCATCTAAACGCGGATAAATCACGCCCGAAACTTGGAACTTGAGCCCAAGACTTTCCACAAAGGCTTTGATTTGATCCAGCTCACCATAATTGAGCGTCATTGCACCCGTCTTAAGACGGACAGGCAGGCTGCGGGCAAGAAGCATTTTGATTCCTTCTACACATTTTTCATAAGACCCTTTGACCTTGGTGATTTTATCGAAGGTGTCGGGAGTTGCGCCATGAAAACTTATCTCGATGGAAAAAGGCGGCTTTGCGGCCAGATGTTCAACGATTTTTTCAGTGATGAGCGTACCGTTCGTGAAGAGAGTGATCAAAAATCCTTTGTTCCAGGCGTAATCGTAGATCGTAAGAAAATCCCGGCGCATAAAAATCTCTCCGCCGGTAAAGCAGAGCCAAAGGATGCCTTCTTCCTGGAGTTTATCAATAATTTGGAGGGCCTTTTCAAGCGGTATTTCCTTTTTCAAAAGCTCTGGCTTATTCAGGGGATCGGTATAGCAGTGAACACAATGAAGATTGCAGCCGTAGGTAAGCTCAAACTGGGCTTTAACGAACTGCTTTTCACCCGCAGTTTTTGTCTGGAGGTCCAAGGAAAAATCTTTGTATTCCTGACGATTTAAAACTTCCAGCGAACTATCTTGAGCCATACCATCTTTCTATTTGTGTTGCCACAGAAGGGGACAGGTTTTAATTAACGACCCGGCCCCTTCTGTAGGTGAAATCTGCACACATCTTAGAGGCGACCTTAGCCTCATGTCCATAAGAATTTAGGGTGCTTTTTCCCCCTCCTCACCCATTTCTTTTTCAAAATAATCCCGAGCCATGTGAATACCGCGAAAGATCGCTTCCCGATTTTTCTCGGATGCCTGCTCCAGAACTCTTTCCCAGCGCCAGTCCTGTTTCATGCCTAAATCAAAAAACCGCCCTTTTTGAAACGCCATCCCTATCCCCTCAAACATTTTTTCCTGATAAGAAACGGGGAGTTTCTCCATATCCCGGATCAGGAAGTTCGGTTTAAACGGTAGAGCCGCGTCCCATTCCTGTAAATAGGCCATGCCGCATCCTCTTAAAAAAGAATCACGATAGGGCGGCGGCATCCCGTCTAAGGTTTGCCGAAGGTGAGGTTCAAACCCGGAGAAATCAGAGACTTCATGAAGTTCGAGACGCATCCATTTTTTTCCCAGGGCTTGCCAGTAAAATAACTGATATTCGAGAGGGACTTCCACTTTTTGGGAGTCCCAGGTTTCCACCCTACCCTGACGGTCCAAGTCTCCCATGCCGCCCAGCATACCCCAAATCATAAAATGGGTCCTGCTTGGGGAAAGCATCAGCGCTTTCGTTCGTTCAATCGAGGGCTCAAGGCGCTCTTGTTCGAGAAAAAGAATTTTTTGTCCTAGAAAATAAAAAAAGGCCTTTTCAAATTCCGGATCAAAGTAGTGTTCGATTTCCTTGATCTGTTCCGGCAACTGATCCAGCGTCAAAAAGTTGGCTGTTGTGTAACCTATTCCGGTTTGAAGTTCATGCAATCCCTGGGGCGAAATTTTGCCGCGCAATTTTTTGTAGGTTTCTAAACAATGCCTCGGATCTCCGCATGCTGGAGCTTGAGAAATCCAGGTGTAATCATACCCGGGAGTTTTTAGGGCCGACCCTGCGTAGCGGAGTGACATTGCCGGGAAATGAAACAGTGCCGTGAAAATCAGTAAAATGAAGAAAAAGCTAAGTGTCACCGCTTTTTGAATGGCCGGAAAAATCCGTTCCATCCGGCTTAAACTTACGGCGGTCAAAATCAAAATAAACGGCTGGAGAGGAATTAGATAGCGAAGCGACGTGAAGTTGCTTGCTTGAGTAATGAAAAGCATCAGCCCCAGATAAAGAAAAGTGTATTTTAAGACTGAAGGGGATTGTCCTCTTTGGACGCACGAACTCGAAGGATCGAAACGGCGACCCAGAGCATATAAACCAACCGGCAGCGCATAAAGTCCTGCATAAAGAAAACTCACCCACCGGCCGGGTAGAAAAGAGCTCATGTCGCCAAGCGTAAAAGAACCGATCAGCCGGACCAGCGCATTGCCGTGAAGATGAATCATGCGATGTAAAAAAAGCTTCGGATGAAAATACATCCAGAGAGGATCTTGCAGGATCATCAGTCCTTGAAACCCAATATGTCGATTAAACGAAATCCATAAAGGGAAAAATCCGAGAAGAAGCGCGGCGATGAAGGCATGAAAATTTCTGTCTTTCAACGCCCGCCGGCCTGAGATCATCCAAAAAATAATCATCGCAAGCGCAGCTACGCCGTGAAGATAAGTCACCCAAACGCCGAGGCCCGTGATCAGACCGGCCCAGATCGCAGACGAGAAACCTTTAGATCCGCCCTCTCTTTCCATCGCGCGAAAAAGAAAATAAAGCCCGGCCCCTGCAAAGCAAATCGATTCGGCATGGTCACCGAGGGTAATAAGCGAATAACGGGTCAGGGCCGGAGAAGAAAAAATAAAGAGAAGCGCGAAATAAAGCGCGGTCCTGGCCCCAGCATATTTCTTAAGCCAGGCATGCCAGAATGCGAGACCGATCGAAAACAGGAAAACGGATGTCAGCTTAAGCGCAAAGGCGCTGGGACCCAACAAGCGGAAAAAAAAGCTCGCGATACTGCCAATGATAAAAACGCCGCCGGAATAGGTGTCCGCGGCATAATCCCAGATTGGGAGTGAAAGACCACGAATCCATTCGACCGCCAAGACTCCACGGTAAGGCTCTTCGATGGGATAGGTGTAGAGATAAAACGGATGAAAAAAATAAATGCAAAGGATGCGCCACGCCGCGTAAAGCATCACGAACCAACCTACCGACGGGACTTTGAGGCGCTTGATCAAGGTTTTTAAGCGGGAGAACAGCAAGAGCCGTCCGGTTTTTTACGGGGACAAAAAAAGACGGGAAGATTTTTATAAAATCCTTCCCGAAAATTCCCCCGGCGCAAATCATAACTATTCACACGGTTACGGGAGCAAAGCTGCATCTGTCCGTAAGCATCAATGTGAAATTGTTTTTTCCCTTCATGACAAGTGCTCGAACAGCCCTCGAGCGCCGCTTCCAGATCCTGGTCTGCTTTTTTAAACGCTTCGTCTGATTCGAAAATCTTTTCCAGCCTCTGATCCGAAATTTGATATTGATAGGGGTGCTCATTCCCATCGGCTTGTGGACGGATGTTAAAATTGAACTTGGCATGGATCCCCGGGATTTTTTTCATTTGCTCTTTGATCGTCAAAACTTCGTGTTCATTCAAACTCAAGCCTGTTGTTTTGACCATTAAAGGAAGCCCGGCGTTTATCACAAGCTGAACGGCCTTCATCACACGTTCATGGGAGCCTGACATGGCGGTGACTTGATCAAACGTTTCGCGCGTAGCGCCGTGAATGCTGATTTCAATACCGTGCGGCGGAAAATCTGTCCAAAGTTGGATCCAAGCTTCGTTAATATAAGAGCCATTGGTAAAGACGGTCGTCAAAAATCCGTTTTGCACAGCACGAAGATAAATCGCTTTAAAATCAGGCCGCGACATCGGTTCTCCCCCCGTAAGCGTCAACTCCAGAACTCCCGCTTCTTTCATGTCATCCATGATTCGAAATATCTCTTCCGTGGAAAGCTCCCGAGCAATGTCTCCTGGAGTATTAAAACAGTCGGTATAGCACATCACACATTTAAAATTACAGCGGCAGGTAATCTCCCACTGGCAGTTAAGCGGATGGCGATCTTCATCTTTTAAGGATCGGAGATGCTGGAAAAAGGGCTCTCCCTCAATTGCGGGAATGGAAGTCTTTCGGAGATTATTTTTCATGCTGCTGCCGGATGGAAGTGTCGTGGACATAATGAGCGCATTATAATCCTAACTAAGAAACCCCGCACCCCTTTTGTTCTTCCCTTTTAGGTAACGGGCAATGCCGGAGCCACTCTGTCAGGCTCTTCAAATCCGAGAGACGCGTATTCTTGACGGAATTGATCCTCTCCTTGGTGAAACATTTTTTTCTCCTCAAATTCCATTTTTTTAATCACTTTTTGATCCCGCCAAGGCTGCATCACCCCCAGATCAAAGAACCGCGTCTCTTCAAATGACATCCCGATTCCTTGAAGCAACCGCTCAGGATCAGGAAGGTGCTGCCTCTCAATATTCTCGAGCCCCCATAAAGCGCGGAGCGGATCATTGTTCCACTCCAAAGCAAGCCCCATCCCCACGCCTTGTATGAAATAGGAAGCTGCATCCGCCTCCACTTGCGGCAGAAATGCAGAAAGGCGGGTCCCCAGATCCTGGATCGTGCCTCCCCCATCCACATACGCCAGCAACCAGCGTTTTCCGCTATGTCTTAAGAAAATTTTGTTGATTGGAGAAGGGAAAAACTTGGCTTGCTTCAACCAAGACGCGGTCATGGGGATTTTTGTTTCGCTGATTCCCTGAGCCACCCCGAGTAAAGTCCATACGCGGCGAGCGGGTGAAAGTTTGAACAATTCCAAAGCGGCTAAGGATTTTGAGAGATCCTGCCCTTCCACCTCGAGAAGCCGGCAGCCTAGAAAAAAATAAAAGTACTTTTCTATCCCGGAATCTAAAGACGGCGTCAGATTCTGAACCGCTTGAAATAGTTCGGCTGCTGAGCCGTACCTATCCAGAATTGAATAAGGAATGGAAAGTCTGAGCTCTTGAACTTGCCGAGGGGCTAGATGTTTTTTTAACGTCTCATAGACCTGAAAGCATTTGCCTGGATCGCGGCAGACTGGAGACTGAGATAACCAGGTATAATTATATCCGGGGATCCGCATCGCTTCGCCCGCATAGGCCCTGGAACAAAGCGGGCCGTGGAATAATCCTGTCAAAAGAATCCAGATCCCGGCAAAGACCGGTGTGATCACTCTTGCCGCCACAGGAAAATAATCTTCGCTTAAGGCTAATGCCCGCGCAGAGGCATAAAAAAGAATGGCGTTAACGGGTAAGACATAGCGCAGTGCTTTAAAATCGCTCACGTGATGCCCCAGCGCCATCAACGCAAGATAAATCATTCCCAATCGAGTGATGGGATTTTGAAACATCGTCGCATTCGGTTTCACGGATTTTTTTTGGGATCCGCTCATGATAAACCAAATCCCTACCGGAAGCCCAAGTGCGGCTCCATAAAAAAGATTAGGCCAGGGGGCGGAAATCCATGATGGCATCGCATCGTTCATCGTAAACGATATCAGCACATGCACCGGAAACCAACGTTTCCACTGAAGCAGTGACTCCATAAAAAATTTCCAGTGAAAATGCTGCCACGCCGGAGCGCCTAAAACCTGAAAGCTTTGAAATCCTCCGGAAAGATTAAACGCGAGACAGGGAAAAATTCCTGCCGCCAATCCAAGCAGGATCGCACACCATCCCGCGCGTCCCAAGCGGCGCTCAAAAAAGAGGGCGTAAAGTCCTATGCCTAGGACAAAGAGGAGATGAATGTACGCCATCCAGATCCCGAGGCCGCTCACAAACCCGCAAAGAAATCCCCACAACCATTTTCCCCGGCAAGGTTTTTTGAGCGCCTGGAGAAAAAAATAAAGTCCCATCCCTTGAAACACCAGGGTTTCAGTATGATCCCCCAGGGTTACCAGCATATAACGCGTCAACGCAGGCGGCGAGAGTATGTATAGGAAAGCAAACCAAAGTGCTGTTCTTCGTCCCATTTGTTCCTCAAGCAATAAAACCCAGAAAAACAATCCAAGACTAAAGAGACTGATCGAAACCAGTTTGAGAGAAAAAAGCGAGGGACCGAAAAGACGAAACACCCCGGAGGCCAGACCGCCGATGAAAATAAATCCCCCGGAATAAGTATCCGCCGCATAATTCCAGAGAGGCATGGCAAGACCGCGCATGAATTCCATGCCCATCGCACCACGATAAGGTTCTTCCAAGGGAGAAGTCAAAGAATAAAAGGGATGCAAAAAACACAGAAACAGGATGCGGCTTAACGCGTAACCCCCCGCCAGAAAAATTGCCGCGCGCACACCTTTGTTACGCGAAACTGCCGTGATAGAATGCATCGATGGCGATTGTAGATTCCATTTCTGACAAAATCAAGCGCGGCTTCTTGTCCTGGAGCCAAAACCGCTTCGCATTTCTTATTCTGGCTGCACTATTTCTTGGCCTTCGCTTGCTTTTGCTTCTCACCAACATCGAATCCCTTTACTGGCCGGAAGAAATTTACCGCGGAACCATTGCCTGGGAAATTCTGCACGGCCTCAAACTTCCTTTGATGGACTACCTGCCGGACAGTTATGACGGAGGTTCTCTGTGGAATGCGTGGCTCACGGCACCTCTCTTTAAACTTTTCGGCCCCAGCCTGCTCACTTTGAAACTTACCGGACTTTTGCTTGCCTTTGGAAGTTTGCTTCTTTTATACGGCTGGATGAAAAGATTTTTTGGCCGAGAGACCGCTCTCATTGCCGCTGGATTTTACGCCCTCACCTCTCCTGTTTTGGCAGCAACCTCTCTTTATAGTATTGGTTCTCACTCAGAAACGCCGGTTTGGAGCGCCGCCATGATTTGGATTTTTTACGAATTCATTTCAGAAAAAAAAATCCCTCAAAAAATCTTATGGCTGCTTCTGCTTGGAGCTTTAACTGGTTGGGCCTTTTGGTATTGTTCGATCACCGTTATTACTGCGATTGTCTGCTTTGTCAGCTGGCCGCGGATGGACCGCTCCTCGTTTCGGTTGCCATGGATTAGCCTCGGGATTTTATTTTCGCTCCTTGCCCTCATTCCCTTTTTGTCTTACCACGCAGCTCACCATTTTCGTTTTCTGGATTTTATCTATGATGCCTTTGTGGCAGCGGCGGCAGGGAAGTCCCTTTATCCGGCCAAATTAATCTTTATTCCCCTCCGCTTTCTGCGATTAATTCTCCAGACTATTCCGTTTTCATTTTGTTTTAAGAGCATCGGTTTCCTGCCTTCCCTTTGGATTTCGGGAGTGTTCGCTTTGCTTATCGCAGGCATCCTATTTCCGTTTTATCGATCAGCCGCTCCTTCCAAAGAAATCCCTTTGAAACTTTTCCCTTTTGTTTTTATCTTGATTTACAGCTTGAGCAATTACGGAACCTTTTATAACTTTGCGGCCATTTTCTATTCTTACCGTTACTTTACACCGCTTTATTTTTTCCTTTGCCCGCTTCTTGCCGTGGCTTGCCAAAAAAGTAAACGTGGATTTTTCTTTGGATTATCGCTCTGCCTGCTCGGACTGATCGGACAATCCAGTTACTTTTTCCAGGAACCCTGGGGACTTGCAACAAAATATCAAGGGATGTCTTACTTTGACCTTGGCCGTGTGTGGGGCTCACGATATCTCAGCCACCCTCGTGAAATCCCGGCGATGCTCGCCATGGCAAAAAAATTCCCGGAGAAGAAAGCTCACCGGCTTTTGCTTGGAATCACAGATACGGCTAAAGGCGGCCTTGTCGGGTTTCCCTCCGAAACTCTTAGTTATTTAGAAAGTGTTCCGGAAATTTACCGTCCTTATCTTGCGGAAGGTTGGGGTTACATGCTAAGCGATCCAGAGCATCTGGATCCAAAGTCTGTTCAGCCCATCGCGTCTGGGCTGGATTCGAAAAGCCGTCTTTATTTTTTGGCAGGAGTCGCCCATGGTTTTGAAGGCGCTTTTCCGCTGGATCATGTTTCGAGAATCTATGCCTGGGATCACGATATTCAGCCTTTTTGGCTGGAAAGTTTAGGGCAGACGCTTTATTACACGCTTTATAGAAAATACGGCGACCGTAACTGGTCTGAAGCGCTTTGGACACTTAATCGCCTGTCCCCTGACGCTGGGGCAACCCAAAAAGCCATGGCGTTGATTCAATCGTTCCCGGCAAATGAAAAACGTTTTGTTGTGAGAGGATTTGGACACGGGGCTGCACTCCATTGGTCGCACTGGCAAGAGTACGGACGGCCCTTTGATTCTTTACTGCATCATTTCTCTCGGGAAGAGCTGAATGATTTTTACTTGGGAATGGGACACGGTTTTGCCCAGGATATGCAGATTGACCGTTTCCGAGCCTTGACGTGGATCCGAAAACTTCCACCCAGCGCTCAGGTGAGCGCCCTCAAAGGGCTCGAGAGTTTTGAATCGTGGTATGGAATCAATGAAACTGCGCCCGGCAAGAGTTGAACTTGCAACCCTCACATCCGTAGTGTGATGCTCTATCCAATTGAGCTACGGGCGCGTAAAAGAAAGGGCATTATACCACCAGAGCCTCCTGCCCTGCAAAAGAACGGAGAGTATATCGAAAAAGCTCTGGATGGGATAGAAGAAATCTATTTTCCCCCTGTATCATTCCAAGCTTGGCGTTTAGCAGAAAGCTCTTTGGAGTGGTCGCGACGGATGCGGCCTTCCTGAAAGCGGCGCCGTTCATCCGGGGTTTTGGTGATTAAAGGAGGCACAGGAGCCGGCCGACCTTTTTCATCCAGCGCCACCATCGTGAAATAGCAGGAGTTGGTGTGGCGTCTCTTTCCGGTTTTGAGATCTTCAGCTTCGATCCGAATGCCGATTTCCATCGAAGTATGGCCCACATAATTCACGGACGCTTTAAAGGTGACGGCTTCTCCGATATTGATCGGTTCGCGAAAATCCACCTGATCCAGGGCAACGGTCACGCAGTTGGGCGTAGAATGACGGGCCGCGCACATATAAGCCACCGCGTCCGCCATCGAAAGAATTGTACCGCCGTAGATTTTTCCAGCCGGATTGGCATGCTGGGGCATCATCAGATAGCTGGTCTCGGTCCGCGACTCTGAAACTTTTTTTCCTTCGATAGGCATTAGAGAAGCGTGCCTCGAAGAATAATGGCGGAGACCGTGAAATAAATAACAATACCGGAAACGTCGACTAAGGTCGCGACAAAAGGTGCGGAGGCGCTAGCCGGATCAAAACCAAGGCGTCTTAAAATAAAAGGAAGCATGGAACCCGCCGTGCTTCCCCACATCACCACACCAATCAAGCTGAGAGAAACGGCAGTTGCAATTTTTAAATAATGTTCTCCGTAAAGATGAAAAATGCTCTGCCAAACCAGGATGCGAAAAAAACCAATAACGGCAAGGATACAGCCCAGCCCCAAACCCATTCCGAGTTCACGATAGATAATCTTCCACCAGTCTTTTAATTTGACTTCCCCCAGCGCCAGCGCACGAATGATAAGCGTCGTCGCTTGAGAGCCCGAATTTCCCCCGCTTGAAATAATCAAAGGAATAAAAAGCACCAAGACCACCGCACGCGCAATTTCTTTTTCAAAATGCGACATGGCTGAGGCCGTCATCATTTCTCCGAGAAAAAGAAAGACCAGCCATCCCGCTCTTTTCTTGAGCATGTCAAAAAAACTGATCTCCATATACGGGCGGTTGAGCGCTTCCATCCCTCCCATTTTCTGAATATCTTCGCTGGCCTCGGCTTGAACCGTGCGCAAGATATCATCGGCCGTAATAATCCCTTTAATCCTGTTCTCACTATCCACCACCGGAACCGCGAGAAATTTATATTGCGCGAAGATTCGGCTTACGACTTCCTGATCTTCATTCTCGGTCACGGTCACGACCTCAGTTTTCATGATGTCCCGGATTTTCTTCTCAGGGGCCGCCTGAAAAAGATCCTGAAAAGAAATGACTCCCATCAAATGCTGCTCTTCATCCAGAACCAAAACATAATAAAGGCCTCCCAGCCCCTGAGCCTGCAGACGCAGATACCGGATTGCCTCGTCCGCAGTAATGTCAGGGCGAACACGGGCAAAACGAGGATTCATCAGCCCTCCGGCCACGTCCTGGCGGTAAGAGAGAAGGGCTTTGACTTCGGTCTGGGTCTTGTCGTCCAGAAGGGATAAAAGTGCGGGGCGCATTTCTTCGGAAGCTTTTTGGATACTGTCCGCGGCGTCGTCCGGAGGAAGAAGGCGCATCCAGAGTTTTCTCTCCCCTTCCGGGAGATGAAAAATAATATCCGTGCGTTCAATGGAAGAAAGAGACAGGAAAAATTCCTGGGCAGCGTCACGGCCAAGCAATTCAAACGCTTCGGCCCTCTCCTCAGGCAGCAGGACCATCCACATTTCCTGGATATCCGCAATACTAAGCAGGCTTTCAGGTAACGAAACCATTTATGCCTTCGCTTTGAACTTACTTTGCAAACAGATCGGAGTAGGTTTGATTGGCATAAGGCGGCATTTTACACTTGTTCGGGTCTAAGCCGCAATCGCCATCATTGCGACTGGTTCCTAACGAGCAACCGTAGGGAGCGAAGTCCGCCAAAGCGCGGGACTCTCAATGACAACCGCATGAAGTGGTAGGCCTTTAAGATAGTTTTTTTAACAAGCCCAAGAGTCCCTGCTTCAGGGATTTTCGGTGACTGGAACCATAAGCAGGCAGTTGTCCGGTCTGTCTTGCCCTCTTGTAATCCGTATACGCTATTTTTAAAATTTCCTGATTCCCATATTGAGGAATCCATCCAAGTAATTTTTGAGCCTTCTCATTTGAAAAATAAAGGCTTCGGTGGTACGTGAGATAGTGCCAAGCCGCTAAGGGCGAGAGTTTCAAAAAATCAAGCAGCGCAAGCGCGGCCTGAACAGGCCACACCGGAAGATGCACCAGTCGAGAGCCGGTACCCGCAAAAGCCAACAAGGACCCGAGATCTTCATTCAGGGTTCCAAAATTTTTGCTGCCCACATTATAGGTGTCACTCAAATCTGTCTGCACACATCGAAAGCATAATTCGGCCAAATCTTCCACGTGCAAAAACTGGATCTTGTTCTGTCCGTTGCCCATCAAATAAATTCTTCGCCCTTCCAGAATCCAGTCAAAAAGAATATCAAAAATACCAAGACGACCCAACCCGACAACCACCCGCGGACGAATCACATCCACACGCATGCCTTTGTCTCGAAAATCGAAACAGACGAGCTCGGCATCCCGTTTACTTTGAGAATAACCTTCGACCGGATGACACGGTGCATCTTCCGGGACAGGATTGGTGTGCGAAAGCTGTACGGCGCTGGAAGAAATATGGACGACTTTTGTAATTCCCGCTTGGTGCGCCGCTTCTAAAACATTTCTTGTCCCTTCAACGTTCACCGCCCAAAATTGCTTCCCGGCTTTACTAATCGGAACTTTGGCCGCCATATGAATCACGCCGTCCATTCCTTGAACCGCTTGTAAAACTTCCTGCGAATGGCAAAGATTGCCGCGCATAAATTCAGCGTTCTGAATATCCCGGGAAGGTGTCTCCAAATCAAAGTTCCGGACTTGGCAACCTCGGGATAAAAGCAGACGAATCATGGCGGTTCCGCAAAATCCGGATCCTCCGGTGACAAGGATTTTACTTCGTTTCATATCGAAGCACCGTGCTGACGGCACCACTCGATCGAACGGCGCATCCCTTCACGAAGGGCAATCGTTGGTTTGTACCCCAATTCCCGCTTCGCCTTTTCAATGGAACAGGCAATGTTTTTATTCATCTCTCCGGCCACGTGTACTTCCTTAATATAAAGGCCTAAACTTTGCACCAAGGCATCCGCGGCTTTCATCACCTCTGATGTCAGGCCGGGCACATAACGGGGACGGTAATTTTTCACCTCGAGCAAATCCGCAATGGTTTCATAAATTTCCTTAGTGGAATAGGGTTGCTCGTCGGCAATCCAGTACGTCTGACCCACAGCACGAGAAGATTCGGCCACAAGGATCATCGCCTCACATAAATTATCAAGATACGTCATACTGCGTAGATTATTCCCATTCCCAAAAATAATGGGATTCCCTTTCTTAATCATGTGGAAAAAGGCGCTTTGCCGCGCAGGCTGATTGGGACCGTAATACCAGCAGGGACGTAAAATCACGGTTTCAAAACGTCCTTTTTGCTGATGCTCCAGCACGGTCTTCTCTGCCATCCATTTGCTTTTTCCATAATGCATATACGGCTGTGGGGGGTCGGACTCTTTCATCAGCTGCGCGGGATCCCGGCGAATTCCGGCCACGGAATTGCTGCTGACATGAATAAATCGTTTAACGCCTTTTCGCTGCGCGGCTTCAAGGACATTGAGCGTGCCCTGCAGATTCACCTGATAAAGTTCCTGGATTTTTCGGGGATGAATCAAACCGACAAGATGGAAAAACACATCCACATCTTCAAAGGCTTTATCGAGCGTAGAAGGCTGGGTAACATCTCCATAGAAAATCTCGATATCCTGGAGAGCCGGGATCTTTTTCATCCAGGAAACATCGGTTCCCTGCATAGCAAGACACCTGAGAGAATAATTTTTTTCCGTCTTATGCGAGGCGAGTAATTCCAGAAACCGGTTTCCAAGCCAACCCGGTACTCCGTCAATCAATAAACGCATCCGGCCTCACCGCGTAAAATAAATAGCAACCACACAGACAAGAATCCAGGCCGTCAGATTAAGCTGCATCATTTTATCTTTCAGTAAAACTCGAGTGGGATCTTCCCCCATCTTGCCTTTATGCATCAGATACAAATAACGAAAAATCCCGTAATAGACAAAGGGGATACTCGCGATCAGTCTCCGGGTTCCAAACCGCGCCACGGTGTGGACATCCACACAATAGAACATGTAGACCACCACCAGGGAAGAGGAAATGGTTGAAATCATCTGATCAATAAAATAAAGATTATATTTAGAAAGGACGTGGCGAAATTCGTCTGGGCTTTTTTCTGCAAAGCGGATTTCCTGGCGCCGTTTATTGAACCCCAAAAACATCGCAAGCAGAATCATTTCGGAAATCATCCAGAAAGAATAGGGCACCTCCGTCACCACGGTGCCTGCCACAATGCGCAGAACATAAAAAAGAGCCAGGGTAAAAACATCCACAATGACGACTGATTTTAAAACGCGGGTATAAAGCACATTCAATGCCAAATAGGCAAGAAGCACAACTCCGAGTTCTTTTTTAATCCCCGCGCCCAAAATAAGCCCCGCAGCCAGAAGCATCCATCCCAAAATACGAACATGGGCAAGGGAGACCTTTCCAGCAGCAATGGGGCGTAATTTTTTCGCAGGATGCTTTTGATCCTCGGGCATGTCAGAAATATCATTAAAAATGTAGGTGGCGCTGGCGAGAAAAGAAAACGCGAAAAAAGCACCGGCTGCTCTCAGGACAAGCGACGCATCCATCAATTTCAGACCGAAAACAAGCGGGACAAACACCACCAGATTTTTAACCCACTGCTGCGGCCTGAGGCATAACCAATAAGCGATCATTCTAGAGATCCTTGTGCAATTTTGATCTTACCGTATCGGCAAAAAACAAGAAAAGCCAAGCAAGAGCTGAGACTGCTGATTTCAAGACGTTGATGCTGAAAGCCGCGATAAGTCCGTCATTGCGAGTTCCCGCGCCCTAGCGGAGACGCGGCAATCTCAAGCGCACAACCCCGAGATTGTCACGCCCTGCGGGGCTCGCAATGACGAATTCTTCAGGATCTCAACAGAGACATTTCAAATAGCCGCTCTCTTTTTAATCCAAACCTGGACATTCGGGCCTCCGGTTTGGTCGGGAATCAGACGCTCTTCCTTATAATAGAGCTGCCATGCTTCCAAACCCAGCTTCTCAAGAGGCCCTTTCCTTTCGCTCAAAATCATCTCGAACGGCTGCGCGCGAAATTGCTCTTTCCAGGACTGAAGATTGAGGACCTTCTTCGGTAGAAGCATATCCGCGTAATAATCCACTTCCATCGCGCTTTCAGGTTGATTCGCACGAAAGGCAATCTCAGGAACATCGGTCAGAATCTTTGAGGCTGATAATCCGGAAAAAAACTCCCACTGCTTGGTAAACCGATCTCCTGACTCTTCGGGCATTCTTCCGTGAAAGACACCTCTCCAAATCCCGGCATTCGTAAGAAGAAGCGCTGCCGCAAGAGGAAAAATCAGCAAACCCTTTCCCCACCGGAAATGAAAAGGAAACCACTCATGATGACAGGCCGTGATAAGCACAAGAGCGGTTGCCAACCCTGTGTCCAACAAATGATGAATCGCCGCTCCGATAGATTGAGCCGTTAGCAGATACTGAATCAATGCGAATAAAAAATAGAAAACAAGCAGACCTTCTTTTGATTTGAAATCAATCTTCTTAAAAGAACAGATCAGCGAAGTCAAAGCAAGGCAAACAAAGTATCCGCTCAAAGGGTTTTGGATAAACAGAAATTTAAAAGGAAATAGAAAATTTCGCGGCATTCCGGCATTGACTTCAAGAATCATTCGCGAAGCCCAGCCGCCGCTTATCGCATTAAAAAAAATCATCACCGTAAAAACAATACCCAGGTAAAGGGCGCTGAACCCTAACGCTTTCTTTTTTTTATGACCTAGTAAAAGCCAGAACGATGCCGCGAAAAACAACGGAAAGACATTAATCTTAAACAGGAAGGCCAGGGCAGAAAAAAAAGCAGCCCAAACAATACGCCGGGCCTCGGTGCCTTGATTCAATTGATGATAGGCGAGAAAAACAAACCACGCGCTCATCCAGTCTCCGCGCGCTTTGTAAAAAATAAATCCGCCGCAGCAAAGCCATAGCGCGCCTGCCGCAACCGCCAGAAAAGCGGATCCGGTTTCCCTGCGCTTCAGTTGAATCAGCCCTCCGATCGCAAGAAAACCAAGGCCCCAGGACGTATAGCGGAAGATCCTCAGAAACCAGACGGGCGACTGCTCCGCGTGTAAAAGTTTTCCCAGTGCCGCGGGAAGCAGATAAAAGCCCGGAGTATACCGGGCGAGAGGAACCACTTTGTCGTAAAAATTCTGGTAAGGCTGACGGCCTTGAGCAAACTGCTGCGCGACCCCGACATGAACAAATTCGGTGGGAAATTGCTGCCGGAACGGCCAATTAAAAATCAAAATACCAAGCACTAAAGAGAAAAACAAAACGATGAAACTTGCAGATAAAATTCGGGGATCTTTCATGCTACCGATTTTCGGCAGAAAGAGGATTTCCTGATGCCCCATTCCCGTCCAATGTCATCCTGAGGCGCTTTTTGCCGAAGGATCTCTCTCTAAGATTCTTCGCGGAGTCTATCCTGAGATCCTTCACTTCGTTCAGGATGACAAACATCTTTTAGGCGGAGCGGGCAATGACGAGAACGTACTGGAAGTCGAGGGTACGCCAGGAATTCGCGGCCGCGGAGGAATCCACGCAAAAATATCTTTGACCCCTTTCCATTTTGACGCCCCGGGGAAGTTCTTTACGCAGTTGTTCGGGAGAAAGCAATCTTGCTTTCGAGGCAAGCTCGCTTAAGGTGTCCATCGCAACTCCGAGCGTTCCTGCCTCCGAGGTGATTTGATGATTTTCCTCTTGATACCGGAAAGGATGAATTTCCCGGCCCGCCGGGAAATTGGGAAGCGGCGTGTTCTTGAAAAGATAAAGAAGATCGTTCTTTTCATTTTTTAGATCCGTTTCAAAAAGCTGTTCCGTGGTTTCAGAACGAAGCTCAATTTTCCCTTTGAGCTTCGGATACCGTCTCGCTAACTGCGCTGACACATCCTGGATCATTTGATAAGCCGGGCTTCCCGCCTGCGCTCCGGTGATCACGACTTTTAACCGTCCTTCCTGACTCGCGGCCTGGGCAAAGACTTCGGTGATTTGTTCCTGCGAAAAAGATTTTCCGTCATCACTTTCAACAAACTCCTCAAAAGGAATCATGGCCGTCACCGCACTCTGGGCTTGCGAGGGATTTAAAAGATACCGCAACTCAGAGCGCTTCGTGATTTCGGACTGGACCCGGGCTTTTCCCATAATCTCCGGCTCTTTTAAGATTAAAGATAAGTAAGCCTTAAGAGGTTCCCAGGTGTCCTGAATCCGGCTGTTCGTTTCCAGAAACAGCTTAAATCGCTCATGAGCTTCTGTGCCGGCTCCGAAAACCCAGTTTAATAAATAGTCTCCGGCTTCGCCCGCAGGTACCGGATCTGCATGCGTACCACGATGTTTGTTTAACACGGAGACCCGGGATTTGAACTCGCGGCTTGTGATTTTCTCATAAACTCCAAGTAAAGAATCCATATCCGCCACATGCTCTCTCACGTTTTTTTTCCAAGCTGGATTGGTTTGGCTTAAACGATCGAGAGACTCCTGAGTGGGATAGTCTCTGAAAAAGTTTCTGAATCCAATCAGTTCATGGTTGATCGGATCATCAACTTTCATCGCCTGCGTCCAATCCGCCAATTGAATTTTTGTTCCTTCTTGGACCTGAACTTCATAATCCGGGTAAGCAGCAATCCCGGTAAAAAGCGCTATATCTATCACCATTTCTTTTGCCATGGTTGAATTGATCGCTCCTCTCTCCTGCAGAGGCTTGGCCGGCCAATCGCTAAGCATGCCTGCGGAAAAAAGAGCATGCTGCAAGTGCGCCTGGGTAATTTCTTCAAACGACAGATATCTCAATGCCGGGTTTTCCCGGACGGCCTCAATCTTATCCATGAGTTCAAGCGGATTCGCTGGATCAAGCGCCGCGTTTCGCGCTTTGAAAAAATCAATCCATTGACTGGCTTCAGCCGTCAAAAGACTGAGCTTGCCACTCTGCGGCGGGCGGGGCAGCGCCGCGAAAATCCCGGCGCTCAATTCCGCCTGCTCTTCCGGACTTAGAAAGTGAAAAACCGTCCGCCGGACCTGAGAAGCATGCGGATTTATTAAATACCGTTTCCCCCCCTCAGTCCCTTTTGGGAAATGAATCCCGGGATCGTTAAGTAAAGATAAGATCAAATCTCCTGAAGACCTTTCAGCCGCTTCATGCCAAGCGAGAGCCTCCTCTACGTGATGGAAGCGGCGCTCTAAAAGCTGTTCATTCCGGGGATCAAAAGGAAGAATGTGATATTTTTCCTTCAAGGCTTTTTCGGCAGTTCCGGCATCAAACACTTCCAGGTGAATCGAAGGATCTGCTCCCCGCATCAAGGCAAGATACACGGGATCCACGTACACGACCTTCTTGC
>SICL01000039.1 GCA_009691445.1 Candidatus Taenariivivens baikalensis
AATAGAGCAAGATTCATCAGAAGCCTTCCTCGATCACAATTTTTGTCTCGGATTCCGTCAGAGAGTTTCCTTCTAAAGCGTTACTTGAATAAGTAAGCCCAATTCGGTAGTAGTCTTTGATTTGTTTGAGGGCGTCTCCTTCCAACGGCCTAAACGCATTAATTTCTTTTTGAAGCTTGTCAATCTCGGTCAATAGGGAGTTCATTACCAATTTTTTTGTTCGCAGGTTTTCAGGAGGCCTCGTGTGCGGATCGTATTACGCCGGGAGGGGGCTGTCAAGGCGGGATCTTGATTGAAGATTAAGCGGCGCGGTCCACTGCTTTGCGGATTTCACTGCGTACAAGCAACTCTTGAATCGAATCAAGAATGTAAGATCCATTGCCGGCAGGTGTGAAGCCCGGCAAAAAACGGCTGACAAAATTTCCAACCATTTCCTTAAGCTCAGAAGGCTCTAAACCACGTAGAGAGGTTGCTAGACGGCTCGACTCTAAGGCAACAAAAACAGCTGCCATCCAGGCTTCACCGGTTAATTTTTTACCAAGACTGAGCTGAGCGGGTGCCAGAAGACTCGATAGAGATTCCAAGTTGAGATGAACGACACCAAACTTTTGATTACGTACGAAATGGTCGGAAGCTTGTTCCACGGATTCCCCGACCTGAGTGTAGATCCCATGAATGGCACTACCCTTCCACGGATTGACGCTGCCTTTGGGAAGTATCGTCGTTAGAATCGGTTCAGAAACGCCCAGCTCAATTTGGAGCGAAGCAAAACTTTGAACCAATTGAGCGAATGCCTTTGGATTTTCTCGCGAAAGAGCGCTCAAAAGATCCAAGCTCACTAAAACATTGCCAACACCGTTTTTGGCGAAGGAAGGCGTTTCTTTGATTTGACGCGCAAGATTGCCAATAAACTGCTGATTAATAATCGGTGTTCCGTTTCCGGGAACAATGTCGGCGAGCTGAGTTCCTTCAACCGGCGTTCCGATTGCCGACATTCCAGCTTGATAAGCTTTCTCTCCCAGAATTTTCCGAAGACCTTCGACAACAGAATTCGGTGGTACTGAGACGGGAGCAGCAAAGGCCCGTAATTCGCCTATAAATGCAGGTTGGTTTGCAAAGGCAGGAAATTGTGATTTGCGAGACTGAAGTTCGGTGAGCGTTGGAATAGTTGGATTTGAGAAACGAATTTCTGCACGCCGTTTAGTTCCAGCGAGAGGAATCGTTTCCCGTCGAAGATTGTCTATCAGCATATCATTTTGATGATGAACATAGTCAATACTTGTGACCTCTCGAAGACCCATTTCGAAGTCAGCGGATTGATTTAAAAATGTTTGAAGCTCTGATTTCTCTTCGGGAGTGAGGGGTTCGATAATGATGCCAAAACTGAAATCAACACGCGGATAATGGCGTTTGCGCATTTGAGCTTGAGTGAATTGATCCTCAAGCTGTTCAAATCCATCCCCTAAAAATCCCTGAATGACAATCATCGAAGATTCATCAACGGTCAGACCCCTGGCATAGAGATTAAACCCTGTCTGATTTTGAGCCAGTAATCGAAGCTGGGCCAGATTTCTTTCCTGGGCTTCCGCGCTCATGGGAGCCGCTTGGTGTATTTCCGGGAACGCGCCTAAAGTGTAATGAATGGCATCATCCGGATACATACGGATTTTATTATTTTTAAAGGCCGCGAGATTTTCCAAACGGCTTCTTAACTCAGTGATTTTGGAGCGCATCGCTATGGTCGGATCAAGAAATAAAATGGAGGAATTGCCGTAAAAACCAGCTAGATCCCCCCGGGAAACAGAACCTTGAGGTAAAGTTTCTTCGGATTTTCCAAAACGTTTCCAAATTCCCTTGGCGTCAAAATGAGCGGTGCTGGTCAGATCTCGTCCGGCAAGATCAAGATTTCTTGTTCGATCATTCGGGGGAAGCCGTCTTTCGATATCAGCGCTGATATCAGCAGGCAGCCGCAGTCTCACTTCGGAACGAATGAGCTGCAAATCGGTGATTATTGAAACAATCGTCTTCACTTCGTCGTCAATCCAAAAGGTGCTTCCCTGACCTGCGGCGCGATACCCCGTTTCTATTTGTGTGAGTGTCAGTAACGGACTGACTAAATTATGTGCGTAAATTTCAATCGTCCAGAATCCTGATTCGGGGGTTTTTTTGAGCGAAATTTTTGTGATCGCAAGTTCGTTAAAATTATGGACAGGAACAGGTTTCTTAAGTGTAACTTCATAAGTCATCTCAGCTAAATTCGCCAGCTGCGGTTCCAGCCGGTAGGCGGAATAGACGGGCTCTTCTGCAAAATGAGTTTCCGTGAGAGATGTTGGTTTGGCGGTTTTCATCGCATTTGCAAGAGCGCGTGTGTTTTTTTCGTTAAATTGGGGTTTGCCTTTGAAACCCATTCCCTCAAACAATGGATTTAAAATTTCGTTCACAATGTCGTCCGGGCTAAAGCTTTCTAATACGCTTTTACCAAGACGATCAGCAAGGAACTCGGTTAGTGATTTCAGGGCTTTGTTATACTCTCTTTGATAATGCCAGTAGGAAGTTTGCTGCTCAGTGAAAACGCCGTTATCTACCTGGATTCCCTCCTGTTTCGCATCTTGCAAACCTTTGGTTAGACCTGAAACTCGATGTTTCCATTCGCTAACTAGACCACCATCCTTTAATGTTGGATCCGAAATGAGCTCAGCAAGAAAGCCTTCGCGAAAACTTCTTACCCTAGAGGGAGGGTCTTCGGATTTAACTTCGGAAGGGGAGAAATTATTTTTCTTAGCGTCTTCAAAACCAGTGAAAAGACGGCCTTCGTAAATACGCCGAAAAATAGCTTCACGAACGCGCATGCCTACGGCGTGTGTATAAGCCAGGAGATCTTTGAGTGGATCAAAGCGGACAGATTCTTCGGCAACACCCTCTGTTCCTTCTTCAATTTCGACCATCGAGGCTGTCATCGCGACTTCCTTCTTCGTGTGTCCTTTCTGCGCATCCCACATCCAGTTTTCAGCAATTACGGTTAGAATGATATCATCGGGATTCGGATTTTTTGCTGTCGGATCCTTAATGGGCTTGAGCGTCAATCCGGAACCAAGAGCATCCTGCATTGGACCTGAAAGGTCGCTCAGAAGCTGGTAGTTACCTTGAAGCCCAGCCTCCAGCGCTTTGTTAAAAGCTTCTTTGCCTACGAGCCCTTCATAAGTTTGGTGGAGAAGATGTAGCATCGACGCATTATTGACTGGTACTTTATCTAACCCTGCGTCCATTGATTCTTGACTCTCCGCATTAAAATCGGGTGAAACGGGCTGCTTTGTTTGCGGATTGTCTCCCAGAGAAGCCTTAATTAAAGCAAATTCTAACTGGATCCATTGAAGGGAACCGTGAACCAATGACCAAATAAATGCACCGCCACCGCTTCCCCGTTCCGTCGAAGGTTTTTTAGAAGCTTCGAGTAGGAATGTAATGTGATTTTTGATCATATGCCCCAGCATTAAAAGAATGTCATCATTTAGGACTGCCATATTGTCGATGTTGCTGACGTCATCGTACTCGACATTTCTGCGCCTAGCTGTAACGATCGCGGGTGTTGTACGGTACAGAGGATCGGACAAAAGTTTTGCGATGTGATACCAGCCATGTCCCCCGGGAGCTAAGGCTTTGGGATTGCGAAGGGGTTTTCCGCCATTTGCATGGGCAAAAGTTAAAGCATATTGATAAGCCGCTTCATTGGGCATCATGATCTTAGCCTTTAAGTTGTTTTCGCCCTCCTGAAGTTTTTCTCTCAACTCGGTGGCCCCAACACCGTGCTGGCCTAAGAGAAGATCACCTTCTTGACCCGTTTCAAGCAGGCGAAGCTGCCTTTGAATCGTAGCAATTTTAGCCATGTCCGCCTGATCTTCTTTCCATTGTTTCTCAACAATAGCCGGACCGGCTGCCCATCGGGGAACAAGAGGCTGATTGAAAATAATGAAATCGGATTCGGGATCATCGTGATCGACATCATAAACCTGATCCAGGTTGTCATCCGTTAACTCCAATGCCTCGCGATTCTTATTGACCAATTTGACTTTAAGACCAAAAAATCTATTTCGTGCTAAATTCCGAATCACTTTAGCGTAGTAATTGTGATTCAACATGGTCTGGGCAATAAAAGGTCGGCCCAAATCCATTTTCTCGAATCGATCGTTTGCTTGTTTCACACTGATAAGGTGGAAAGCAATGAAGCTATAGTAGGTACCGTTCGCTGAACGGGCTGCGGGAAGAAGCGCTTTGACTTCAGGAACCAAGTGCTTTAATTTTGAATGATCAGACTCTTTGCTGACGTCAAGACTTCGGACAAACGCTTTCCAGTCACCCTGAAACTTCTCGGCAATTTCCTCTTTGTATTCGGCAAGTTTTTGCTGATCCACAAAGTCATCAGGCTGTTTTTTCATGGCATCAATGACAAAATTTGGAAGCATCCCCTTTTGCATACGAGACGCTGCCCCGCCGCTTGGTTTGGTGATGGTCATTTTCCCATGACGCTCTTTCAAACCCTTAAAATAGGCGTGTGCAACCATCCACAAAATATTTTTATCTTCCGGGATAAGTTTCATCAGGTTAAAAACAATGTCACTCAATCTTAATTTTTTTATAATGTTCGTGAGCGGCACCGGCAAAAAGCCGTCAGTTTGTTCTGAATAATCGAAGATCTTCGCGCCGCGAATATCAAAATAATCTTGAGGCGTATCTGTCCGCACTTCCGAGCGTGCAGCCACTGGAACCAGGTGATTGCGGACAGGATCATAATCAAGAGTTAAAGTGTCCAAAAAATCTTTGAATGCAGAACGTGTAGCCTCGTAATGCGCCCCATCCCATCCGGGAAGCAGCATTTCTGTCTCTCTGTCAAAATTCCATAGCTTCAGATTTTGATGAACCTGCACGTATGAATCAGGGTAACCTAAGCTGGATCCCAAAAAGCTAATAAGCTGCGTATCGGAGAAAGAGCGAAGGTCAATTGAATGAGTTTTGTACGCCTTGATTTTCCAGCCTTTTTTATTTTTATTTACCCAAATATCGGTCCCGGTTGTTTTGGCAGAGAGAAGCCTATCAGGACGCGTCACTTCAGCAATGACGGGATTGGCATTTCCATTCATCATCCGTTCGATAATGGACGTGGTATTTAGAAATTTTTTATGGCGGAGGATTGAGGTAGGCGGCGGTTCCAAACTAAAAACATTGACAGCGGATTCCAGTCTGCCATGAAGATCGGGAATACGCTCGTCTGGAATACCACTTTTACTAAGAAGCCATGACATGATGTGGGTTTCAGAATAATTTGGATTAGTTAAAGCATCTTCAAGCCATCGCCGATCTTTGGATTCTATTGTAAACGAGAGCTTGGAATCCGGGGCAAGGATATCACTGATAAGCTGATTTAAACGCTCTCCTCGCCCCCCCGTAAGGACAATCGGTATCATCTTACTAGTACTCTCATATATGGATCTCCATTTTTTGGAAAATTCCAATGCCGTCCGAAGATCTGCGTCAGTCACGTGAAACACATTTGGCAATTGATGATCTGAAAATCTGTCACCTTTTGAAATCCGATCAATATGTTTTTGAGCTAATTCAAGTAGCTTCTTTTTTCCCCCTGTAGTTTTTCCTCGAGACAAGGCTAATTCTGGAGATTGAAATATTTGTTCCTGACCAGTCAGAGCAAGGGTTCTTGCCTCGGATCGTATGCGAGCGTTACGAATATGGCCAAGAATCTTTGATGATATTTCTTGTGGACGGGCACCGGCCTTCAGACCAAGCTCAGCAAGAAGTGCGGAGTTGAACACTTTTGAATTTGCGGCAATCTCAGCCGCTTGGCGAACCAGCCATTCAGGAGCATCCGCGAGGGCGATTAAAGATTCTGATTCCAGAGTTGATTTGGCAAGATTCAGGTTCTGAAGAATCGTTTGGATATAGTTTTCATGGCCAGATTGAAGTTCTTTATCGGTGGAAGAAATTTTAGGTGCAATCAGAACATAGTTTTGTCCATGTTTAGAAAAATATTCTTCAAAAGGCCCTGTGTGAAATCCGCCGGTGACAATCGCAACGCTGGGTTCCTTGAGTTGTGCTAATTTTTCTTGAATGTTCTGAAGCATCGATCCATCACGGGCTTGAACCAAACGGTAGAATTCTATCGAGGCATCAAACAAGTGATCTAACTCAGCAAGGTGTTTAAACTCAACATTTTTCACGCGTTTTTCGAGGTTGAGTGCAGCGAATCGAGATAAGAGAAAAGATGGTCTAAGGGAAGAATGAGGAATAAAAGGAAATAAAACGGAAGAAGATGGATTTTTCTGATCCCGTTCTTCCATCTTCTTCCCTGTTCTTCCATCTTCTGCCTTTATTTGTTCATATTCTTCCGCGGTTAACTCCAGGGCAAAAAGTTTCTTAAGAAGTCGGTAATCTTTCACCAGGTCGAGAACGGATTTTTCTTGAGACGTGGTGGCCAGTTTTTGAGAAATAGAAGCGCACAAATTTGAGATTTCTTGGTTCAGTGCTGACGGGTGGATTTCACTTTGAAGAATCAAGGAGGCGATGACACGGTTTAGGTGCTCAAAACGTGCGTAATTAAAATTTCCAGGAAGAATTTCCGCCATTTGATCAAAAAGATACGCGGCCTGCGGAGCCGGGGCCAGCACTTGATCCAGCGGACGATTAAGGAGTGATTCGATTTGGGTATAAATAGCTTCACCCCCTACCGGCACTTCCCTTTTGTCATTCCCGAATGTTTTTGTCGGGAATCCAGAGGGTGGGTCCCCGACTAAAGATTTCGGGGACGACACTAGAAGTATTTTAATCAAATTCAAAAACTCAGAACGCTCAGTTTGAAATGCTGTCAGGTTGATCTTCCCCTGAAGTTCCCCAAGGGTGAAATAGCGGTAAAGCATCGGCCAGGCAATTTGCTGAACCGGATGCGTGAGTTTGATTCCAAGGTGTTTCATCGCCAAACCGTTTAAGTCAAGCAGCCAATCGCTGATATTCCTGCGTTTGGAATCATATAAATCTTCAAGTGCAAGAAAACCCCGGAGATCTTTAGAAAGATGAGCGCTTGAAAGACGCTCAATTTGCTCGTTCATCGCGGAAAGAAATCCCCGCGTCTTCTCCTGCTGGTTCAACACGGCTTTAAAGGCAGCAAGATTTTTTTTGTAAAGGGCGTGATTTTCAATCCCGTATCCTACGGCATCCCCATTTTCAATCAGGAAAAGTTCCGGCCCCTTAACCAGTGCGTGACGGGCAATCTCATCATTGATTTGCAGAGTCTCCTTCATATGATTCGGGAAAAAACGAAGTATTTCCGGATGGAGTTTTTCAGAGCTGCCTTCGAGGAGAAGTGTTTTCGTGCCGTACGTTCGGTGCAAATAATTCAGAATTCCTTGAATGTTTTTCTGCGCGTCATAAATACCGTGCGCTGTCTGAATATGAAACACCATCGGTCCTTTTCCGGTTTGGAGGTGCTGGACGCTTCCCCACTGCGCGGGAATCACGATGTTGGATGAAATAAAATCGGAAATAAGTGCGGAAGTCTCGATGATGACAGTGTTAATTGGTGTTGCCTGAATCACGCTGGATTGCGTAAAAATCAGTGCGAAAATTAACAGTGACGCAATACTTTTTTTAAGGGTAAATTTCATTTTGAGGGAACCTTTAAAACAAATTCTTGAAAAAGCTGTTAGTAAGTTACCTGATCCACCTCGCTATTTCAAGGGTTTGGAGATTTTTATTTTGCCACATATAGCAATAACTAGCATTAACTAGCATCTAAGTGCGGTTTTGGGGGTAGTTGATGGCTGTAGAGCCTAGCAAGCTTGCTGCGAAACACACTGGACGCGCTATGCAGATACTTCAAGCTGCCGTCGAATTTGCTCTTGATCCAGGAAGTGTCCGAGCAGCAATGAAAGCTCCATTGTGCGAATTTGACTTTGAGAAAAGATTGCCTGGTCAGCAAGGATAACGATACGACCCAGGCTGAGTTCTGCCGCGCTGAGATACGCGGCATTTCGTATTTTAAATTCTATTTTTTGAAAAACGGAATCTTCAATTAATTGCATGACCTGATTGTCAGGAATTCCGTATTGAGTTTTGAAAATGGCAAGGTAATCCAACACCGTATGCTGTGAGTCAAAGAGCGGCATGAGGAGTCGGCCAGACTGTTCCGCGGAGCGAAGTTCTTTATCAGTTAAAAGCAAACTGCGAACTTTGGCAAAAGTATTTCCAAGCGTTATCTTCGAATCCATATAGAGCAGGACGCGAGTCTGGGTAAGCACAGATTTGAGTTTCTGAATTTGCTGCTCAGCCTGTTCCCCTTCGAAAGCTCTTGCGTCAATTTTCATGACGAGAAGGCTCCCATCAATCTGCGTTATAACCGGTTTAAGTTCAAGCGCTGTTGCGGCAAAAGATGAAAATTCTTTATCAATCACATGAGCGACAGCTTCTGGATCACGTCCCTCTGCAAGATTTTGGCGAAGTTGGATACCCACCCTCAGTTGTTGGCCGGTTGATTTTAACGCACGGCCTAGAGCAGAAGATTTGAGACTTCCATGCCTTAATTCTGAACGCGCAGATGAGCTTTCTAATTCAGTAGCTTCCTTGATTAGAAGCGCTTTGCGGGGATCGCTAACTGGAACATCCTCTAAATAGACTTCAAGAATTCTATGAAGGGGTGCGTGGGAATTGATTTTTTGCGCCGTCTCTGCGATGCGATTCCAAATCGAATGGTTTCGACGCTGAAAGCCGTACGCTGCTTTGTCAGCCCTGCGTAAGAGATCGAGAAGCTTTTTACTATCGATCAAAGGGAAAAGAGTTTGAAGTCCCATATTGCTGTATACGGGAGAGAGATATCCTCCGGCAAACGAAGTTAGCAAAAATTCCGAAGAATCAAAGTAACGATAATTAGGGCGAAAAGGAATTGCCTCGTCATAAAGCCGATAGTCCGTCTCAGTTTCACGTCGGACAATGAGAAAAAGATCCGTATTTCCATCCTTATAGTATTCGCTTCCCCACGGCATATTCAAAAACATCACTCCGCCGAGTTTTAAGCGGCGAAGTAGATTTTGTAACACTTCCTGCTGTGAACTAGTTAAATGATATTCGGGCGCAGGAACTATTTTAATGTCAAATCCCGTCCGCCAATGAATACCAGGATCGATGGTCATAGGGCTGGGTTTTACTTGGTCACCTTTTCTTCTCAGAAGATGGAGTATCATGCTCAAAGTAATAATGTGGAAACGTTCGGTGGGCTCGTCTCCCATAAAAGTTTCGCTCATGGGATCATTTTCGGGAGGGGTAGTATCCCAATAAAAGATCCCGTCTTTTTCAAGGCGGGCTCTAGGTTGAAGAGTGATATTTCTAAAGGGGCTTGCCATAATTTCGCCTCCATTGCTTATACTCCAAGTAGGGAAAAAATTATCAATGCCCGTTAATTTCATTTTGACATTTGGTAACAGCTGATTCAGAGTCTGTAAAGTCACCAGGGAAGGTGAGCCATTTTCTTTAGGAGCAGTTCCCACGTCGAGAATTTTTAATTTTTCACCAGGTTCGACGGCAAATGGGATTGTTAATTTCGGAATATGACTCTGCCAATCATGGCCGACATCAAAGGGATCGGCATAAAGGTGGTGCATTTTCTTGAGATACAAAAACCGTGCATCAATGCGGATTAAGGAATTAATGGCCTCGGGATCGAATAGGTTTTTGCCATTCAACATATTAACAATTGCGAGCGCGATTGGCGTAAAGCGATGTGCGCCGGTAGCATGCCAGGAGGTTTTAGAAAGTTGCGTTAAAATATCTGCGAATAGATCCTGGCGGATACTGTCATAGCGTGGTTGATCGATAAGCAAAAGAATTCGGCGTATTTTCGCATGACGCTCTCTATCTAACCCTTCATCAATGCCGAAAATAGCGGCAACTCGTTCCAACATTTCAATTTCAGGATTTGAGCTATAAGATAGATGGTTTGTTTGAAGACGCCGATATTGAGAAAATAAATCTTGATAAAATTTACCCGAGGAACCGAAGGCCTTTCCCAGCTCGAATGATCGCAATGCGCGGGTCAATGCGCTGATAATATTTCCCGAATTATTTTCTGTGGAGTTTTCTTCGTGTGGATCAATAATCCAATCCTTTACCAGGTTATTCAAAAACTCAACGTCACTGATATAAGCGCCCTTTTCCAGGGTTAAAAGCTGCTTAGCGACAGTAGCGATGATGGGGGTCCAAAAGTTTTTTCCAACTAAAATAATCGGTTTCTTTTGGATAACGCCCCGCATCATTTGAGCTGCAAGATTAAAGAAATAATAAACAGATTCAGGATCGTTAGGAAAAAAAACATAGGCGGTGGCATTTGTTCCAATCACGGCTTCGCCTGACAAAGCGCTCTTCAAATTTATGATATCCGCAAGTAATTGAGTTGTATTGGGTTCAAAGATTTGACCATGGACTTGAGAAGAATCATGGGCTGGGCTGCTAACGACTGCTTGAATGAGGGGCCTGCGTTCTATTTGGCGCTTCACTTCTTCATCAGCGGTTATGCTGAGAGCTGTTTGCACAAACTCAGGATTCGCTACAAATCGAATGGGAAGATTAAGACCAATCAGAATTTTTCTTGCAATTATGAGCGCATCAGAAAGATTATCTTCCGTCATCGGGTTTCCCACGAGAACAATTGCAGGGAGGAGACGGTTTAAAGCTTCTTGAGCTGTTTCAATTTCCACGGGATCAAATTGGGAAGATAAATCCGAGGGATTTCCGAGCGAGCGCAAGAGTGTCGGCGTGATCGCATTGGCATCATCCAACGTAAGCGGTTTTTTGTACCATGAACGGGATGACGAATTCAAGGCGATTTCCATGACTTGGCTTATCGGATTCCAAAAATTCGAAGAAAATGCCGCCATGGGAATGCCGTGATGTTGTGCAAACAATATTTCATCGATTGTTCCCAAACCGCCTGGCCATACGAACCAGGATGCATTGATTCCGAGAGCTGTTTTTCGTGTCACAAAAGAATTGAGTTTGCTCTGTTTTTCAATCGAACCATTAGTCCGAACTTCCAAGCCAGGAATGTTGGTAGTTGCCGCTTGTGTCTCGAAAGCAGATTTTTCCGCCCCTCTTCCCTGTATAAATCCTCGGGGGCCGGCCTCCATGACACCCCCGTATCCACCCGATCTTGCTGTGAATTTTTGCCCTCCAGAATCTTGTCGGTTTAATTCTGCGATTTTTTTTCCGGCTTGGAGCGCTGATTGATAGAGAGGATTTTCCGGCTTAATACGATGAGCACCTATAAACGTCACTGCAGGAGGCCACGACGAAACGATTTCTAGAGTGTTTTTGTCCTGGTCAAGATCATTATTGGGTTTGTTTACCTGATTAAAAAATGTCCGGATTGCCGCCATTCCCTGTAAGCGAGCACCCGCCATAAATGTGATACGGCGCTTCAATTTTTTGCTAAAATATGTTTCTACGTCGGGCCCCACTCTGCTGGGTGCGCTTTTGAGCACCACAGCGAGAGGAACCCAACTAATATTTTCTAGCTCAGGTGAGGCCGGTATATGGGACTCTACTGAATCATCAACATAAACCATAAGACTGACAACGATGTTTTCATTCAAAGTGCTCTGTCCGGGCGTGCTTCCAGAAAAATCATCGATACGCCCGATAAAATCTCGGATACGAAGATGGATTCCAAGTTCTTCAAAGATTTCCCTTGCGGCTCCGCCTGCGAGTGATTCTGTCGTTATTCGTTCATTGGGTTTGTCAAAATCGCCTTCCCTAAGAATGCCTAACTCATACAGATATTTTATTTCTTCTGGGGTCTCATAGCGACTGTCGTCATCACCCATGCCCCGCTTGATGGCGCCCGCAGGAAAAGCCCACTGCCCCGCATCCTCGTCTGGCTGGATGTTGGAATCTTTTCGTTGCCCGACAACAAAGGACCAAGCGCCATTAATTTTTCGAAGTAATAAGACCCCCCCTATTCTCGTGACGTTTTTTTTGGCACCATCAGCTCCCTGATGACTATAAAAGTGAGTCGACACAATTTTTCTTTGGGCAAATAGTTCTCTTATGCGGTTTCGTAGTTCAAGGGCGGGCATCTGATTGATTTGTGATGCTAAATCGTTGCTTCGAAGTTCAGAGCGCATGGGAATTACTTTTTCAAGTTTGTGATCAAAATTCATGTCTTTGACGAGAGTTAATAGGCCATTTCTGGAATTCCGACGAAAGTTGAGAATGAATTCACGTTTGTATAAATACGGAATTAGTGAAGCAATGAGACCCAATACCGGGATAATCCATAAAAATGCTCCCACAGAAAGGAAAGAATGAAGCGCAAATGCGCCGCCTAAATGATGTAGGTGAATTATTCCAGTATAAAGAGCTGTGATTAAGTAACCTGTAAAAAGAGCTATGCCCGTGAACATTCCGTACATGAAGAACCGGTTGCGCGCAGGAGCTATTTGAGCGATTGCTAAATTTATTTCTTCTTGCCGCAACTTAGTAGTTTGAGCTTGAATTGTTTTAAGCAGGGCCCGTATTCTCTTGACTGCAAACTCTTGATCTCGAGAATAGATCCTTCGTCCGTCTTTTTGAAAAACATAGATATCCCCTTCTTCCTCAACTAATTTTTTTCTAACAGCTTCAATATCAGGTAGCGAAAAATCCGGAATTCCAAATTCCCTTTTTATAGATGCTTGGGTGTTACGATCTAATTCTTCAAGATAAATAACTATTTTCTTCTGCGCGGTATCAATAGCGCCATTAGCCTTTTTTATTCCGTCGAATTTATCGATTAAGTCTTTAAGTAATTTCTTATCATTCTCATATCTTTTCTTAAATCTTCCCCAAACGCCAAGTTTTACGGAGTCTTCGCCATGTTTGAAAATTTTAGAATTTTTCCAAAGATAATAAAAACCAAGTGTGAACGCCAGCATCGGGGCAAAACCCCAGAAAAAGGAAAGCATCGATGTGTAAAAGAAGACGGCGCTGATTGATGGAATAATTGAAAAAACAGTGCTGAAAGTAATCATGTGGGCTGATTTGAATAACGTTAGTTCTTTAATCGAGGACCCCGCGACGAATGTGGTCCAAGGCTGCGCATCATGGAGAACTCCCGATGATTTATCCATAAGATTTGTAAAAATCCAATGTGAAAATTTAGAGTAGATAAACCACGTTAGAAAACCTGCCAGCATAAACCAATTAGGGATTCCCGGCATCGTTGCGTTAAATAAGTGCTGGGCCCAATCGTTTTCGAGGGTTGCGCTGATCGTATCAGCTGCTCCAATGCGCTGTGCGATAAAGCGCATCACAAATGCTGAAATCTTAATCAAGAATCCAAAACTCGTGGTGGGATCAAAAACGAGAATCAGAGGGACAATGGCAAAGCCGGCAATCAGCGCTGCATTAACAAACGAAATAAAATTCCATCCGAGGGGGATATATCGACCCTTCGTGCGATGAAGAATGTGAGCAGATACTAAAATCGTTCCAAGCCCTATTAAAATGCGGCTACTTAAAGCGAGTGGTGAATAAAACGCAAGATAGCCCAATATCAATGCATTGATGAAGGGAAAAACAACAAGTCCATTAGCGAAACGTTTATTTTGATTTGGCAGATCACTGCGCACTGTGGGATGAAATCCTTGCGCAATACCTCGCCATAGATAATTAGTGAAAAATTGTTGAGTTCCCCACGGCGCATTATTTTGATTCACCATGGTTGAATGCCATAACTCTCTGAATATTTCACTTTTGGTTGGAACGCCAAGTCTGAAATTGTTGTAGTCATTCAGAAGCCAAGCACGAAATGTTTGCCAGGCTTTTGTTCCCAAGACCATGACTGCGACGACAACTCCAAAAGCTAGTAAAGTAGTAACTGGGTTGCTGAATTCAAGTAAGCGAAGAACAGGGTAAATTCTATCTGCAATAGAAGAACTTAGAGGCATCAAGATAACACCCAGGGTGAGAAATAAAAACATAACAGGTTCTGTGTAATACCCAACAGTTCCCCAAAGCGTATTCCATCTTACTGAGAGAGGAATTCCCGGGGCAAATAGAAAAAGAACCCGATAGAATACATCCGATCTTCCCCATCTGAAATTTCGAGTATTGCGTTCGTCCTGATTTTTATTAGCTTCTTCAAAAATAGATTTTGCAAAGAAGGGGCCGTTGGGTTCTGCGTAATCATGAGAAGGGTCGCCGAATGAAATTGCTCCAATACCTGTCTTATTGTAAGGGGCTTCAAATTGTCCAAAAAATAAAGCACCTACAACCCACCCGATAAATGCGGCAAATCCAATCAGGTTAGGAAAATAAAAGAAGGCAATTGATACAAATAGACCTGCTGTTAGAAAGCTTCCGATGGCGAACAAAAAGGGTAGTTTTGCTCCACGAATAGGAACTTCAGCGCCTAAGAGAGCATTATCAAGAATATAAAGTGTTTTTCCGTAAAAAATTTGATTATTATCAGTGACTTCGCTCAAACTTATACCGTGAAAGTAGCCATTTTTTTGCGCGGTGGCGGCATTTTGAGAATCGACCGAATTTTCTTCCTCGTTGAGCACTTCAATATCTGGAGTGACAACGGTGGCGTACTTATTACTCGGATGCGCACCCACAGCGACCGCCTCCTTCACCACTTCATAATGCCGATAGTCCTGAAGTGTGGTTACTAAGTGGTGTTCTTCAAGGGTCTGATGAATCTGCGTGCTTAAATTTTCAATGGCGGTTGAAGCAATGCGTCCGGACTCAGCAATCTCACGTGCTACGGAACTGCTGCCTAGTTGCCTGCTTTCTTCCTGGAGAAGATTTGTTATCGCGTTGGGTATGATTGTGATGCGGTAATGTTGAAGTCTAGCGGCTTTAATTGCGTTTTCTTCGTCTTTGCTAAGAGGGCCGCCTTTCTGACCTGCTTCTGTCTGAATTGCTTTACGTGTCTCATCCGAAATCTGAGGGAAATAATGTTCTTCAACCAATTTTTGAAGTTGGTCTCCAAGTTGTTTAAGTTCTGAAGCTGTTTTAATTGCTTTTTTATGATGGTTTAACGCAGATGGTGTATTTGGTGTAGAAGATTTTAATTCATCGTCGCGTGATTTTTCAGCGCTCGATAGTTCTGTTTTCAGATCTAAAAATCGCTTTATTAAATGAGGAAAATGGTTACTCGATTCTTGAAGGCGAAAGAGACTTGCGTACAAATCTTGAAGATACTTAACATCCAGAGCACCTGACGCAGGTTTCATTCTAGTTTTATAATCCCTTACGTCTTCGGGAGTAAGTGCGCCTATTCTTTGAAGTCCATCAAAAACAGATTGAAGCTCAGCGTGAACATGATTCCTTATTTCCAAAACTGCATCTTCGGGCATCTTTGTTAGCTTCTTGTCTTTAAACATTTTTTCGATGTTCTTGTAAAGGTTGTAGCCCATTCGGTTTTTATCATCCATGAAGAAAAAGCTCCAGATGCGGCTTTTTTGTTTTGCGGGATCTAATTTGAGATGATCCATATTTGTAACATTGAAAACTTGATCAGGTTCAGCATTAAAACCAATACGCCCAAGATCGCTTCCGCCTGCATAATCAAAATAAGGGAGTTGATCCATGAGATCCTGTAGCGGCATGGATTCGATATTTCCTCCATCTCCTTTGATTTTTTGTTCGATATCGATATTGGATGGAATATCAATCATTCTTCGTGTAGTTCCCGAAAAAAACAAATGCCCAAAAAAGTTCACAAGAAAAGCAACGGTAATGGCTACAGCAAGTGCGGCAAGTGCCGGAGAAGTGAAAATTGGCAGCAGTCCCCAATTAGCGAGTCCAAAAGCAATACCACCGCTAATAGCGGAGGCAAATCCGGCATATTTAGGGACATTGTAATTATAGTGGCGTCCTGGATACCCCATTCTGCTCGAAATAGGCTTTTGTGTGCCGAAACGTAAAAACATGGCCGCAAGCATTATGCCGCCATATTTCTTTTCTAAGTTCACTGTGGAATAAGCCCAATTTCGATGGAAGTAGTAGATTCGTCGACCTAGTCTTTGTGCTAATTCTCGAACGGCTCGTTCCTGAATCGCGGCTTCCTCTTGGCTGATATTCGCAGTGGCATACATCACACCAATAATATTTTCACCGGGATTATTACGCAGCATATCTTCCATATTCCGCAAAGGAACTTTTTTAAAGTCATCAAGGCTGCCCGACATTGACGGCTGGAAAAGAGCCGTCGTATGAGTGTCCGGAACTTCGTTGCCAGGTAAATTGACCTTGTTGTAAGAATGCCGTTTAGATTTTAAAGTGAGAATAAGGTCCGTGAGTACTTTACCAGGGGCCATAGCTAAGAATCCCGAAAGTAGTAATGTAGCCACAATGGTGAAAGTGCTGGAGTTTGCTAAATCAATCGCAGATAGAATCCACCAAGGGATTCCAATCATGGAGGCGAGTACGACGATGATTTGAAAAAGTAATTTTAAAGGTAGTCCTTTAGGCCTCGGTTTATCAGAAATTCCGCCATTTTCTAGTAATGGTTGAGTTCGTGGAAATTGATTCGTGTTAAAAATATCTTCTTTAGGTGCTGCGGTTCTTCTCAATCTGATCCAAAAATAAGAAGCAAGTGCGGTTAAAAAGACCAAAAGGCCTGTAAAATAAAGTGCGGTTGTGTTGAGTAAAGTGAGTGTGCCGATCTTAGTTTCAGCTCCTTTTTGAATGGGTTTTTCCCGCTCAGTGACAACCTGCTGTTCGGTCTTTCCTTCTTTTTCCAGTGAATAGTAAATATCGAGGCGGAGTTTGGTATTTTGTTGGGCATCAAAAGTTTGGGTGTTAACAATTTTATCAGCAATGACAGCCTGATTTTTAGTTTTAGGTGCATTTGCTGGAATTAAGTCTGCTTGAATCAAAATCGGACGATAGGCAAATGCCACGACAGGTAATAAATTTGCCACCGTGTAGTTTGTTGCCGGGAAAGCCGCTTTAAGTTGAGTTTGCGCAAACTGGATGTCTGAAAAAAGAATCGCAAGATCATGAGCGGATAGTTTCTGCTCGTTGAGTAAATTTCGAAAAACATCTCTCTCAGCGGGTGCTAGAGCGAGTTTAAATTGAGCTTCAAGACTCTGTAAAATTCGAATAGGATTTTTAATTGATGGGTCAAGAACGGGAGCCGTTTCTTTCCCTGCTAATCGAGTCATCCATCTTACGAGCAGCGCATCAGAAACAGCAAGTGTTCCGGTTCGGAGATTTTTTTCAGCGCCATCGATTTGCCCAGAGCGAACAAAATTGAGAATACCGCTCATATCAGGATCAATTTCATAACTTCCCTTCAAATCTTTGGCGAGTACTTTACTATTCAGAATAAGAGCTTTTAATTCAGGGGCTGGAATTTTAGCTTGCTCTAATTGTCCGGCCCAAAATGCCACTTGCTCATCCATGAGCTTATTTTCGCTTTGCTGATTTAAGCGGGTGACAAATTTTGCCGGCTTCCCTGTTTTGATGAGATTTTCTTCCACTGCAGAAAGCGTAAGCTGAGGCTCGCGAATAAGCAACCGATGTCGCATAAACAGTTTTTGATTTTCGGGACTCGTCATGTCAGCTTTGTTTAAAGGTATTTTGTTTAAAAGCAAATCTGTGAGTGCGTTTTGTGACGGCTGAATAAAATCAAATGAGGAAGCGGTTTGTCGGCTTTCTTCCGCAATATTTCGATTATTTATTAAGGGAATTAAGTGCTGAACCGTCGCATCAGAAATGATGTGTCCGAGAGATTTTTGCCCGTCTCCGATAAATCTTCGAATTTTTTCCTGGGTGGGATTGACGCTAAGGTAATGGCGATATTCCACATTTTCTCGATTAGGCACAATGTGCTCGAACGTTTGTTGAATGCGCCATTGGGCGATCACACTCGGATCTTGCTCTAAAAGGTAGCTGGGAATCGATCGGACAGGAAGATAACGATCCCATGCAAAATTACCTGGAGAAAAATACCAGAACATCAGTTCATCGAAAGTCAGATCTCGGTTAATTTCAGGAGAACTTTTAGCGAGTTCTTGAATGTCTCTTGTGTATTTAAAGAAAGCATCATAATCGGCCTGATTCATTCCTTTTTTCGATCCCGATATTGAAAACGGACCTAAATTAAAAATAGAGGCTTGTCTTGAAGCAAGTTCAGAAGCTTGTCGGTTGCTTAATGCGATAAAACCTTTCCAGGATTTTTCATAGCTACTCCAGAGAGCTCTGCGATTTTTCACATCCGTTCGAACATCATCCAGAGTTTTGAGTGCTTCTCTGGGAGTTGTTTTAGGGTTCATCACATCAAGCCAATATTGGGCGACTCCCATAAGATAGCGAACCTGAAAATTTTGCGTCAATAAACGGTCAAGTTTGCCCGTGGCGTTCGGGAGGCGTTCGTGAATGTTCCGAATGTAATTTCTCTGATAAAGCTGCTGGTCAGCATCTTGTATTTCATGACTAACCGGATAATCTGAAAGAACAGTAAGTAATTGCTGGTGTGTCTGCAAAGCGTTTTGGATGGCTGTCAGTTCGGAAGATGCTGAATCAAGTCCCTGCGACTTTAAGATTTCAAGATCCTGATCGAGAACCCCTTCAAAGAAAACAAGATCAAAATCTTCGGACCACTGCTCCGTTAACGAAGGGCTGGGCTCCACACCTTTTAATCGAGATTCTGCGGTTTGTGTTTCGACGTAAATTAATTTTTCAGAATCATAGAGATTTATCTCGCCACCGGATTCTACATGGACCTTAAGTTGCTTAAAAAAATCCTGGTAATAAAGACGTGCTGCGTCCACAGAGCCATGAATTTTTTCCAGATTCGCAAGAAGATTTAACCGGTTCGTCAGGAGTTGCTCCATTTTAGGCGGATCAAGATACCGGTCTGCATAAAACCTGAGTTGGCCCATGGCCTTGTAAAGAGACTTATTGCTCGCGTCCGTTTCATTCATTTGAAGATAAACTTTCGCAAGATTTGTCCGGAAGCTGCCACTTGGGCTTTGGGTTATTTTGGAAAAATAGTCATTGAACTTGTCCGATTTGAGAACGTTGCTGACTCGATTGATCGTATCTGCACCAACTTCGTTCCATGACATCAAACGTCCCATATCTCTCGGATCACGCAAATTAAACGGAGCATCAGTTAGTGGGTTTTCGCCCGAGCTTGGTGGAGGAGAAATTGTGGTTGTTCCCGCCTGTGCCGTTAATACAGGTTGTGGTGATGTTGCTGCGGGACTGTCGAGGACCCATCGCGGTCTACTTCTTATTGCAGCATTTCCAAAAAATGGGCCCGACTCCCAATGCCCGGTGGGTCGTACGTTTACTCCTCGTGATCCCCTTGGTCCTGCCGGAGGCGTTGTGTTCCTTGGTGCTAAAGGGATTGCTGGAGGATGTGCGATATTGTCATGGAGACTGCGAACCGCAGGTAAATTTTGTTTAGCCCGTTCTATTCCTTGTTTCACAGCCTCAACAATTTTCCTCTGAAGTTCTTTATCTTTCGCTAATTTTTCAAACGATGCATCGTCAAGAGTTCCATTTGCTCTGAGGGTTAGTAGGGCTACTCCGCTGGGGGAACGATATTTATCCACTTCAAGCTTTCGGTCGGCCAACTGCGTGGGCTCGGTTACAACATTGAGAAAGAAAGCTGCGCGGACATTCGCTTCAAGGAAAGCAATGTCATCGCCTTTTTTGTCAGGCAGAAGTCCGTGGCCGTCCAGATTAAGCTTGACAGGATTTTTCGGCGTTGAGGTGTTTGCCTGAAGAAGTTGTTCCACAGGTTTTTTGAATTCCCCGTTCGCCGAGATAATAGCCAGAGTCATTTCCAGACGGCCGCCATCCACGGGATGGGTCATCCATTCGTCATAGTCGGCCTTGGCATGTTCTTTTCTTTTTGCAAATGCTTCCGGAGATTCTGCGGGCTTTTGTTTGAGCATATTTTCCCATCGCGGAAACCCAAGGACCTTGCCGGCATAGGAACTAATGATGCCCATATCGT
>SICL01000040.1 GCA_009691445.1 Candidatus Taenariivivens baikalensis
ATTTTCATAGCCTTCACCGTGGCGGGCATAGAGTACTGCATCAAAGAGCCTCCCTAAATCTAGCTTTTGGTGCAGATTACTACGCCCTGTCGTTGAAGGGGACATTTCATTAGCTAACAGCAGGGGACATTTCACTAGCTTACGACACAAGCGAGAGCAGGGATGGTTCTCATCGGATCCTGTGGTAAAATAATTCTAACATTGAAAATTTTCAAACCCTGGTCAATAATAAACGGCTGTCTCTGCTCTTGCTTGTCATACTGAGTCCTTCGTTTGTCTTTCTGAGCGAAGCGTCCGCCGAAGGACGGATCCGCCGTGCTTTCTGGCAGACTTCTCTCGGCCGCAATGACAACGAAAAGAACTCGCAATAACGAAAGTAATTTGATAACCGGACAGACTCCCTGGAGTTACATGAACCAAAAAATTAAAGTCCCTCATATGATTCGCTATTTCCTGGTATTCAGCTTTGGGGTTTTCTTTGCCTACTGGAAAGGACTTCTCGGAAAGTGGGCCCTTCTTTTGATCGGCCCCATCCTTTATCTAGCTTCCTTCATGAAGAACCTGCTTGGCACGTACGTGAAATTGGAAACAGGAAGCCCGGCAAGTCTGTTTGGGATTGTTCTGCCGATCACCCTGCTCTATTTTGGAATCGCTAGCTTTCTAATCAAAAAACTCTGGGCTGAACGCGGCTTAATCAAAGTGATCAGCCTTCTCGGCATCATCGGATTTCTAGGCTACATTCACTATTTTTCCTGGGTCAATCTTCAAGGCTACTTTCGGCCAGCGTACTGAAAACAATTTTAAATCTAAAATCGAAAATTACTGAACAAAACTTGTTCCCTGACTGCAAATTTTAGATTTCAGATTTAAAATTTAAGATTCATTTCACTCTTGATCCATCCGGGATCGAACGTTCCGGAGTCACGATCGTCAAATCGGTTCCGTCAGACGCTGCCAGCATCATTCCCTGAGACTCCACGCCCCGAATCACGGCGGGGTCCAGATTGTCGACAATCACAATCTTCTTTCCCTTCAGCTCGTCCACGCTGTAATACTTCTTCACGCCGGCAACGATTTGCTTACGCGCTTCCCCCACCTTAATTTGCAATACGTACAGGCGATCCGCATTCGGATGCGGCTGAACATCCAGAATCTCGGCCACTTTTAATTCGAATTTTGAAAACTCTTCAATCGACGGCATAAGGCTCCTTTATGATGGGGCATTTGGTAACAAAGTTTATCATGAATTCTCAATGTTGTCTTGCCGCAAACAGCGATAAAAACTCCAAGCACCAAGATCCAAACCCCAAACAAAATCTAACTTACAAGGTTCAACGGAGAAACCACAAGTTTGGTATTTTGAAATTGTAATTTGTTTGTCCGCCAGAGGACGGATCCGTCCAACGAACTGTGGCGGAGAATTTGGTGCTTGGGATTTGGAGTTTGCTTTATGCTATAATCCGCCCATGTTTCGCAAATCCGTTTATCCCAAAATTGAACCACGCCTCAATGAAATCGCGAAAAAACTTCACACCCGGGGCATCACCCCTCATCAGCTCACCTTGGCAGGCCTGGCCCTGAGCTTTCTGGCCGGGTGTGTTTATGCTACTGGGCTTTTTTTTATGGGTGCTGTTGTCCTGCTCATCGCGTGCCTCGGCGACATGCTCGACGGCCCGCTCGCGCGGGTGGGTAAAACCGCTTCGACTTTCGGTGCTTTTTTTGATTCCACGCTTGACCGCTATTCGGATTTCTTTGTCTTCGGCGGACTCGTTCTTTTTTTCGCGCGCCAAAATCAAGGCCTGTGGCTGCTGGTCAGTCTTGGAATCCTGGCCGGCTCGTTTATTACCAGTTACGCTAAGGCGCGGGCGGAAGCACTCATCGGCCGCTGCCCGGTCGGCGTGTTTGAACGTTCAGAGCGGATTGGATTTCTCGTACTGGGTTCTCTAGTCTGGCCTCTGATGCCGCTTTGCCTGTGGATTCTTTTGATCGGCACCAACGGCACAGCCATTCAACGAATCCTGTACGTTTGGAAAGAATCTCCGAGCCCTTCCCCTTCTGAGTTTTCCGCGGAGTAGAGCGATGTCTCTTCCCCGCCTGCTGCGAATTTTTTTTCTCACTCTTTTTTTTCTACACGCTCATCATTCTGCCGCGTGGTGCGCACCAGATCAGGTCAAGGATCTCATTCAACAATTAGAAAAGCGCCAGGGAGACTGGATTGCTTTCAAGGCGCACATCACTCTTGAAGCCTCCCGCATCGCCAATCCTCCGGCTTCCTGTGAAGGAGAACTGGCTTACGAACGTCTCAATGAAAAAATGATGCTGCTTTGCGTAGGAACGAAAAAAGATCTGCTCTTTGCATTTAAATCTGAGGATAAAACTTTTCAATTTTATCAGCCCGCCTCGGGCGTTCTTTATCACGGAAGTATTTTTGATCTGGAAGATGATCCGCAAATGAACAGTCACATCCAGCCCCTGCAGCTTTACCGTGCATTAAAACTGAATTCGATTTCCGGAAAAAATGCGCGTATCGAATCCCGTCGCGGCCGCGAGCTTACCCTGACGGTGAATGGAATGTCTCATCAGGAACCTTATTTAAAACGACGCCTCATCATGACGGCGAGCGGTGATGTACCCGTTGAAACTTATTATCGTCCGGACGGAAAGGTGGATGTGGCCATTACGCGGCGCAGTTTCAAGATTCAAAAAAAACAGGGATTGAGCGGTCAGGAAAGCTATGTGTTTCCGAAAAAAGTAACTCTGGAAGAGCCGCAGAAAACGGAAGGAAACTCATCCCATCGAAAGACTTCGCTCACCTTCAGCCGTTTTGAATTCAATCCTGAAATTGCCTTCAAGGATTGGGAACTCCCTGTTCCCGCTGATACCAAGCGCATCAATGTCAGTGAAGGATTTGAAAAGATAGAAAAAGCGGCGCAGGATTAACGGATTATCCGGCAAGGTTCCCAAACCAGTCGGCGATTTTTTGAACTGTGGTATCCGAGTAGGTGTGCCCCTCCCCCGGTAACTCTTCATACGATACGTCATATCCCTGACTCTTTAATTTTTCTGCTGATTCCTGGATTGCACGGGATGGAACTTTTGAATCAGCAGCTCCGGATAAAATCAGAAAAGGACGTCGATCACTCTTTTTAAAATAAATTCTCCGTTCCCACGAACCCTTAAGTGTTCCCGCGACAGGACTCACCGCAGAAAATTCTTCCGGGATCGTGGTCCCAAGATAATAAGCGAAATGCGCTCCATCCCCAAATCCGGTCAAAAGCACGTGGGAACGATTAATTGAATACCGGGCCTTCACGTCCTTTAAAAGATCCCGGTACCATTCGATAATCTTCTCATCAATCCCTCCCACAATCGGAAGCACCACCACATACTCACGCTCTTCCGCAACGCGGCTCCAGCTATCCATCATTTCACTCGGATCAATGTCCTTAACTCCTGTATAAATATAACTGATCACGATAAGCGGATACTTTTTCTCCGGAGAAAAACTGAGCGGCAGAAAAACCATATATTCGGCATTTTTATAAGGAACCGTGTGCAGACCCGGCTGAAGTTCTTCTACCGCCGCGCTGGCTGAAAGATGGGAGAAGGGCATCAAAAGCAGAAGGGAAAGAACCAAGATAGAAATTTTTTGGCGGTTGTTAGATGCTTTCATAAGTCCTCTCAAACAAAAAATTGGTCCAGGCTTTATTGAGTTTGTTCATCTGATCCGGAGACAGATGAGCCTTGAAATAATCGGACGCGCTTCTCCAGTCATTATAGCTTCGGCTTTGTTCATAGGCCAGATAACCCCGGTAAAATTTCCGGATCATTTCATCTTTGGTTTCGATAAAAAGCTCATTAAAACTCCAGGCGATCAAATAAAATTGGCGTGAGGTTTTCTCCTGCCCTACGAATGAACTGGGACGCTCGTACTTTTTCCAGACTGTAAAAAGGTCCGAAACATCTTGAAATTTCCCTTGATGATAAAGCCACATGGAATATTCAAGCTTATCAAGCAGCTCGCTTTTCATGCTTTCTTTTTCGATTTTATGACTGACATATTCCGCAAGTCCTTCGTCCACAAAATGCGAGGGTTTTGGATAATACAGTTCGCGAATCAGCGCGTGGACCATTTCATGGGCGATCACTTTCCAGTCCGCACTCCCATCAAAGTAAATAATCATTTGCCGGGCCTGTTCATCATAAAGGCCCGCCACAAGCCCGGTGTCGTCATGATACTTTTCTTTCATGAAAATAAGGTAGTCGTGCGGCCGTCCGATCACGATAAATTTCATCCCGGAAATCATCGAATCGCTTGGACCCAAAATTCCCTTCAGCATCTCCTGTTCTTTTTTTAGAATGCCCCGGATTTTTTGCGTGACGACCGGTAAATACGTTTGGGGGATGTTGGTCTGCATGACAAACTCAGAGGAAGCAAAAATCCGCGCTTTGTCCCAGGAAGGAGCTGCGGTCATTTCCCTGGAAAATTTCTTCTGCTTTTCAATCTGAACCCGCTTGGCCTGAAAATTTTCGCGACGAGCCGGGATTTGCTGCTCCGCCTGTTTCAGAATCTGGAGAGCACGGTCAAACTGTTCATCGTTTTGAAGCGCCTGAACGTACGTATCATAAATGATGGCTTCCCGGGGATTGGAACGCATCAGATCCTGAAAGATTTTTTCCGCTTTTTTACTTTGTCCTCGGGAAGAGTAGGCATACGCTGTGGAAAGTCTATCATTGAAAGACGTTTTATTCGGCGGTAACTGCTGCGACTCTGCACCAAACCCTGGAGAGCAAAAAGTTAATAATAAGAGAACAGCTGAAATGCGTGGAAAGACTTTGAAGTGTTTGCGCATACCTGAAAGAAAAATCAGAACCGGCTCACGCCTTGGCCCGTGACTTTTCCGTTTTCATCATAGGTTTTCCAGGCGCCTGTTGTGTAGTCCTGCTCTTTTTTTAATTTACCGGTCTTATCATATTCTTTACTGATTCCGATTTTTTCCCCGTCCCTATATTCAATTTCGGACATTAAAACGCCGTTTTCATAAAAAGATTGCGATTTCCCGTGCGGCTCCCCGTCTTTCCGGGGAGTAATCGTGCTTACCTGACCATTTTGATAATAGCTTTTGGCCATATCATCCGTGAATTCCCCCTGGATTTTTCCATTTTCATAATAGTTTTTTGTTGCATCCGCGTAGGCTGCAGGCAAACCGATGAGAATCATTAAGATCATTATTTGAAAAATCTTCATCGCCTAATCTCCTTGTGCCTATAATTATGACTTTGATATCCCTTTTATTCAATCATTAGTCCTTACCGCTTATCCGGACGGATCCGTCCTCTGGCGGAAAACTTATCCCTTACCTCTTGCTTAAGCGGATTGAGAGACGACCGCATAATTTGCGCTCAGAAGATCAAGAGCGCGAGCGGCCCAGGAATGCGTTGCGTCAGAAATAAAACCTTCCTGATCCAGAGTTACTCCCGGTAACTGCGCGTTACTGATCGCATAAAGCAGAGCCAGCCCGAAAGCTCCCGGATAAATTGTGGAGCGTATTTTTTCGATGACGGATCGCGACTCACTTCGATTCGAAACAAACCGGATACACAAAGCCTTGGCAGGAAGCTGAGAAATCTGCGCCTCTTCAAAAACATTTCCGAAACTTTTGAGTTCTTGGATTCGCAGCTCAGATTTTTGGTCTAACTTTTTCGTAGATTCTAAAAATAAAATTTTAAGTTCCGTGCGATTAATTCCTTTGATTGTCAGCAGCTCCCGAAACTCTGACCGGGAAAGTTTCCCGATGGTTTCAGCGTCTATCACAAAGACCACCGGTTGTTTTAACTGAATGGCCATCTCGGATTTTTCCCTCATTTCAGATCGAACTCTCAAAGCTTTCGGATCAGGTGCCACAAAAACAATCGAACAAATATCTTTGAGTTGGAAATGATGAGCTTTCGCTAATTGCTTCAAAAATTGTGCTGCGGATTTTTCAGCTCCGTGAAGGCCAACCGCTTGAAGTCCCAGCAGAACGCCGGTGTTAGTATTACCAAGATGCAGGATATGTCGGACAAAAAGATCCGCGGTGGTTTGAGAGGATAAGCCCTCTTGAAAAGATGCTGGCATAATATCCTTACGCGACACCATCAATTCGTGTGAATTAAGTTCCTTTTGACTAGTCATGAATGGATGATGCTGAATTTTCAAAGCCGGGCCCTCTTTAGGAAAAAGGATTTTACTCCAGGAATATTTTGAACTTTTAATTTCCTCCAAAAAAAGTTTAACCGCCTCGTTAAAATCCTCTATAGAAAAACCGGAAAGGGAATATTGAGTGGCTCCAAGATTAACAAGAATCACAATCCCAAGGCCTTTGGCAGGATGTCTCGACAGAAGATCTCCAATTTCTTCATTGGTAATCTCAATCTGATTCATCATAGGCACAAAGCTGATACGAGTCTGCAAGGCATCCCGGGAAGTTTGCTGAAGGGCCTGGTAAAAAACCTGAACGATCCAGGTAAAAACATAAGCTTCGTTGGGATTGGTGACACCGCTCAGTGATGAGTGAAGCCGCAGAACCTCTTCTCGGATCCGGGAATAATCGTCATGATGGATATATCCTCCATTGGAGCGGACAAACTCGATTAAATCCTTGAGCCTGCCCTTGATTTCGCCCGGAGGAACAGGCTTTGCTTTGGATATCCGGTATTCCTCCAGATAAAAGTCAAAACGGCATTCCGGAACTTTGACAGATAAAACGCCAGCAACCTCAAGAATTTCTTCGGGCTTGCTCTTTAGGGAAAGGAAATTCTTGAAAAGAATATCCAGTTCAGGATAAAAATCGTTCAAAGGTTTTCGGGTCTTATCATGCCACTTTCTGAAAAACGCATAGACCGACTGCTCAATCCGGCTCTGGTCACTCGTCTGAAAGTAAACGGCTTCAAGTTCCCGGGCCAAATGAGACTGCAATGCCTTTGCTTCCAGCCCGCGGATATTCATCTGAGGAAATACCATCAGTTTGTGCTCAAGCGGCTTCCCATCCTCCGGATTCGACTCCGTGCCTCCTTCCAAAACTCCGAAGGGATAGGAGGCTTCAGGGACGCGCCTCAATTCTTCAATACGAAGCCGGGTATCTCCCGGAACAGGTTCCAGTGTCCAGTCCGTTCTGACTTCAGAGCGTTGGGGTTTTGAAATTGAAGCATTCCCGCTTTGAAGGAGCGGACTCTCAAACCGGACAATCCGGATGAGCGTTCCCTTCCGGGTCCATAATTTAGGTTTAGGCTGCTCCGATTCCGGCAGGCGACTGGCACCAAAACGGTAATGCTGCTGGCGATAGGATGAAATAATTTCCACATATCCCTGAAAATTCCAGGGAATGACGTTCACTAATAAATCCAGCCCTTGTCCTCGTCCGAGAGTATTTTGTACACTAGATACCCCGAGCCTGACTGCCTCAGGAACATTTTTAATCCCGGAGCCATCATCATACACAAGGAGTTCAATACCGTTGTGCTTCTCAAAAATAATCTTCCGGCCCAGAAAAAACATCTGGCACTTGTCTCCGGGTAAAGGTTGTTTCTTATCAAGCGCTGCCAGCAATTTAAAAGGATGATTAGGATCACGACGTTGAATATGTTCTTTGTTCATAAAGAGTTCACGCAAAACCTGTTTGATAATATCTTCTTCGTGCTGGATCTTAAGTGCTCCTCGGGCCGCAAGTTCTGCCGGAGCATCTTGACTTAACCACGCCGACTCTTTTAAAAATTGGACGATCTCTTGCTGTCCGCCGGGAGTATCCAGATTCACCACCTTAAATCCAGCCTCAGAGAGAAGCCGCAAATTAGCCTCGGCAACTTCCTTCTCAACGGGTTTAGCCAGCAATTCTGCTTTCCGAACAATTTGGGGATCAAGCTTCCATACCGGCTGCGGAACTTGGATCACATTCAATCCCGAAGGATAATCATTGCGCACTTCCGAGCGCTCAACCTGCACGCTGGCCGCTGTATCCATGATCGACCCCGGGGGAGAAACAACTTTGATTGTTCCCTTAGGACTAGCCCAAACCGTGCCCAAAGGAGGCGTGCCGACGACTCCTTTAATGGCGTCTTCAATTAATGCTGTGACATTACCTTCGCCTCTGGCGGCCAGCTCGTGGCGCTGTTCCAGTGAAAGATCAAAATTAGTCACTTTATTCCAGCTGGGAATTTCAATGGGAATAATGCGCTGGTGGTCTTCATCCTCAATGTGCTGACGTGGAAGAGCTTTGACTGCCTCCTCAATTAAAAAGACACATAGCCCAATTAAATCGTTGCGAGTAAAAACGGCAAGGATCGCTTGGAACATTCTCTCTTTAAAACTCAGTTTCGATTCGGGTGTCCCTTCTTTCATTCTCGAAGAAAATCCCACCGCCGGAATTTTGGAATCTCCAAACACATCCAGAGGGAAATTGTTCTTCAAACCGCCGTCAATCACCCGCCGCATTTTAGGATGACGTTCCTTTCCGTATTTTCCATACCACCGGTGAATTCGATAAAAGAAGGGCAAACCCATCGACATCCGCACGGCCCTGGAGATCGTAAGATCCGGAGTATTTTGGGCATTAAATTTTAACAGTCTTTCTCCCTTATCAAAATAGTTGAGAACATTCGTCGCAATGACCGTCAAAGGAATGGGCAAATCTTTGAAAGTGGGATTAAAATCAAATTTTTCGGTTAATTTTTCCTCGATCCATTTTTCAACGGCGTCTCCGCTGTAAAGTCCGGCCCCCATAAACAGATTAAGAAAAGGCGGTAAAAATCCCCACCGCTTGTCCTTGAAATCGTTAAAGTCCTGCTTAAAGAAGATCTTTTGAATCTCATCTGCGGTGAACCCCGCCGCAACAAAACAAGCTATGGCGGCTCCGGCTGAAGTTCCAGCCACACTCGCGATCTGGATACGATTTTTTTCGAGTGCCGTCAAACCGCCCAGATAGGCGAACGCCTGAGCGCCACCACCTCTCAATGCGAGGTTGATCTTTCTCGGAATCAGGACATCCTGATGGAACGGGAACGCCGTTTGCGACCGCATCTCAGAACGGGCAACTGCAGAATTTAAAAGTGAGAGAAATTTCCGTATTGTTTCCCGGTACTTGGCATCAAAGAAAAACTTGGCGGGCGGACGATGATACATGTCCCCTATGAAATGACTCCCCAAATAAAGCCGGTCGGAGGCGTAGCGGTGCGCTTCCACGTGCCGCTTGTGAGAATAAGGAGCGGGGCGGAGAATCACATCGATCTTTTCCAGTTGTTGCGATTCCGGATTCCAAACTGTAAGGGCCTTTTTCACTTTACCGGTCTTAATGAATTTCTCGAGCGCCGCACCCTCGATCCTGTAATTTCCAAAGGTGTATAAGTCCTGATACCAGATGTCCTTTAAAATAACCGCCTGAATTTGTCCGTGTTCATCGCGCTCAATCTCAAGGGAAAGCGTGTGCGACTCAGCATCTACTTTTTTCTTCTTCTGCGCCAAAACATAGGCGTCCATCTCCCTGCCTGCTGGTAGACTGAAAACTTTTTTCGTCACCAGATCACCTTTTTGACCATTCATAAGTTCTACGCGAGCGAACATATCCACCTGCCATAAAGCGACTTCCGTCATTCTTTGTTTCTCGATCCCTTTCATCAAATCCACATAGTGGTCTTTATCTTCATTCTTAAGCGCCTTGTAGGCCCTTTGAAGATCCACGATAAAACGGTATTTTCTGCGACCGGCTTCAAGCCGCTGCTTAAAAAAGTTGGTAACACGGCAGTCTCCTTTTCCGGTCAAGGCCATCATCATAATATTCGTTGCTGCCATTCCCGAAACCGACGTGCCCCAGAGTTTGAGCAAATTGCGGGTCGTTTTTTCAAACTCCTGGTGTTGCGGACTTTGGAGATTCTCCAGAACCCGGACTCTGGCCCCCGTTATAGGATCCACCTTGACAAGATCAAACAAGTCTTCCACCAAACGATTGATGAAGCGGTCCGCTTCTTCCGGATCCGAAATATCTTTCAGCGCTTTTCCTCCAAGATCCGGATGAGGATATTCCAAAATGCCTCGGACAAGATCATGGTCTGCCATATTGCTGATCATGTCGGGAACCAGCCCGTTAAACGAAGCGTTGTTCGGTAAAACCTGGGTACGGTTCCAGAAACGTTCCAAATAAAAAAGACTGTTTTCGAATTGTTGGACAGGAGAAACAAAGGACATCAGTTCCAAAGGTTTAGCCTCATGGAGTTCTCCAATGACCCAATCTAATAACTCCGAAGGTTTTCCGCGTTCCGTATTTAAATCCCGCCACCAGATTAAATGAGAAAGAAGCGACTTGCGCTCAGCAAGATTTCTGCCGGAAGATTCAATCACAAGCGGCAGCCATTTTTTGATTTCATCCTTATCTTCCAATAAAATCGCTAACTCAAGATGATCAGCGCGGGTCCAAAAGGCTTTTGGATCTGCCCGAAGCAGGACCTGAGACACGAGACGGGCAATGTCTTTTGCTCTGTCCAGATTAGCAGCGCCTCCCTGATACACCAGATTCCGGACAACATTCGTTCCGGCATAATAATTCATGGGATTCAAGTTATAGATGTTTCCGTAAATCGTCAGAGAAATTTCAAGCTCGTTTTGGCCAAGGGCAGAAACAGATGCTTGAGAAAGCGCCTTCTTCGGAAAGTAAGTGCGGTAAAGTTTCTTGAGTTTTTTCAAATGAGCTTGATCATCTTCTGATTTTGATTCCTTTTTTAAAAGATCGAAGAGCCGTTTGAGCAGGATATATTTATTCTTGTGGCTTGTCGCGGTGGCCAGAGCAATGTCCGGATAAACCGCCCGATTGATCTTCTTTGTAATTTCCTTGGCTAGGATTGCCCGTTTCACAATCTCACCCGCGGGTAAAAAAACTGATAACTTTTTGCCGCGAAAATATTCGTCCGGCCTTTGAGCGGCCTTGATCACATCTTCCGTGACTTTTTTTTTTGACTTCTTTAATTCAGCTAACAACGCATTGACTCCGGAAAGCTCCCTGATTTCTTTTTTTCGCTCCTTGCTGTACTTGACCTGAAGTTGAATCACTTCGGTCAAAAGACCGGGACGCGGGGCCTGATATCCCGGCTCTTCAATTTCCCGAAGTCCCAGACGGTTCAGCGCAAAGAGATAGCTGGACCGCACATCATCACTATTTTTGAAGGATTCGTTTTTCGATGCCTCAAAAAATCTCCTAACATCCTCGAAACTTCCAAGCTGGAGATAGTGATTAAAAATCCAGGTCGATTCGATATCATCCAACGGCTTCGGCCATGCTTCAGCGGTTTTCAGAAATTTTATTTTCTTTTCGGGCGTGTCTTGAGCATCCAGGTTCTTGTTGTCGAACGTCTTGAAAAATTCCGAATGATCTTTTGAAATCTTCTCCAGGCTGCTTCTTACCGACTCCATCCACGCCGCATTCATTTCTTCAGGTTCCATTTCCCAAAAATTCATCTTCGGTTCCGGTTTTCGTAATTCGGAGCGGGAAAGCGAGTCTTTGACGAGGAGGATTTCTTTCTGCAGTCTTTCTGTGACTTCAAAATATTTTTCCATTTGGGCGCGATCTGGCTTCAAGCCCGTATCCCGGGCAAGTCCGTCAATAAAATGCTTATCCTGCTTGGGCTGGATGCTTCTGAAAATGTCATAAACCACCCCCGAACGGTTGGCGCTCTGTGAAGCGGCATCCACATCAAAAACTGCTGCCTGCAAATGGGCAATCGCTTCCTGTCTTTTTGCCGGATCCAATAAAATGATACTTGCCTGACGCAGATGCTCCTTGGCCCCCTCAAATTTCTTCGCCAGCGGATGCTTGGTCTTTTGATAATAATCCGCAGCACGAATCAAATTTAGCTCGGTAATAACTTCTTCTATTTTCTGTAAAAGCGTATTCAAATCAAGTGACGGCTGCTTCTCTTGCGCTTCCTCTGGCGCTTGCGCTTCTGCGTATGCACGCCGGTTTTCCGCCCATCGCGCATACTCTTTGGCGCGGCTGCCGGCATCTTCAAATCCTCGCCCGGCTTGTTTGCGGAGTAAAAACTCGATCAGTTTTTCCCGGTCTTCCCGGCTTCTCAGGCGGGTGCAGTGCTCATCTTCAAACCAAGCCGTTCTCACGGCGTGCGCGATGCATTTCAGTCCCTCCCCGCCTCCACGACTTGATAAATCCTGATAATATTTAAAAAATCCGGATTGCGCATACGGTGTGGTGGCAATAATTCTGAGCGCATCCCAAACTTCATTGGTTCCAAAATTCTTCGTGACTTTGACTTCCTGCATGGAAAATCTTTGTCCAATTCCATCCGTGAATTTTGAGACTGGCTCGCCTTCATTGCGGTGGAGCCAATCCAATACCTTGCCCCAATGCGCATATTCCCCTAATCCAATAGACCAGGATCCTCCGCCAAGATCATGGTGAAGGGAAGCAGCTTGACGGTCGGTGAGAAGCGTACGAACTTCTCCGTAACCTTCTCCTTCTTTTTGAAACCAGGCATCAAATTCCGGCCGTTTGACAATGGTTTGAGCATCAAGAATTATCAGAGACACTAACGCTTTGGCGTCATCAGAAAGACTCGTTTCAGCCGGATGTTCATATTGAGCCACGGAAAGCTCTTTCAATCGTGTGAGATCAGCCCCCGCCAACTTGCGGACAGCCTCGTCAATCTGCTCCTGGGTTCTTTGTTCCTGCATTGCCAGGGCCATCAGGGGATTCAATAAATGAAAAGTGTCTCTCTTCCATTGACGCATTTCTTCGGCATTCTCACGCTGGCCGGGATGCAAAGAAGCGTCTTCGATGATTTGATCATAAGGCGTGGGCATGGCTTCCACTTCCCGGCGCAGTTGTTCTTCCATCGGAATCACCTGGGGCTGCTCAACCACTTGTACCGGACTTGAAACCGAAGTTTCTGTTTTAGCGGTTATCCCGGCATCCGTTCCTCCCCCGGTTTGAATCAAATACTTTTGAATGAACCGGCGCATCACAAATCCCGTGATCAGGAAAAAGGCATTTGAAAGAATCAACTGTCCGGTTTTTCTCTCTAGGATCAAGTAAGCGCTTGTCACCAAGGAAGCCAGTGGCATAAAAACACTGGCGAGCTGAATCGGAAGAATCCAGGACGCTTTAATCTTCCCTCCGCGCGTTGAATCAATGTCTTTTTTCTCTATCAAAATTGCATTGTGCGCCCATAATCCCGCGGTAAAAACTGAGAGCAGAGTCTCTGCCGCGACCTGGAGGTTTTGCCAGTTGAAAAAATCTTTGATCTTCTCGGAAACGGGAAAAACCGCTAGCGCATAACCGGCACGCTGAAGGAATGGAGCGTCAGAAGTTTCCGGCTCGGTCCGATTCATCAAAAATCTCTGATAAGGACTCCCCGAAATCCAAAGCGCTTCCGCCGCAGCGCTCCTGACTTCCGAACGGTTTCTCGCTGTATCACCGCCGCCGGTCCTACCGAGCTTGAGCTCAGAGACATCATTCAGCACAACACGTACCGTTTCTCCCAGGGGCAGGTTGAATTTCGCTGAACCTGTCCCCCCAGGAAACGGTACCTTTGCTTTTTCCTCATTCATTCGAACTTCGGAGCGGTGAACATCTTCCGTCCTCAGCAGCAAGAAGATTTTTCCGCTCGAAGTTATCAACCCTCGTCTTTGTGTCTCGGAATGTTCGGTCCAGCCCGTTTCAGAGAAGATTTTAAGAAGGGGTTTTTTATCCAAATCTCCTTCATTCACGCGCAGCAGGAAGAAGGCGCCGGGTTTTGCCTGGTCATGCACCTCACGGAGCACTTTCCGGAAATCCCGAGAGTGCATTTTGACATTGATCTTCCGCGTATCATCATAATTAAGCATAGATCCGACAGAAAGCCGCGGGGGTTTCCAATCCGCAATAATCTCTGTTAGAAAGGAAACATTGGGAGAGTTCCAAAGATAAGCAGCTGAGGGAGGAATGTCTTTGATGGATCGGCTGAGATAAACTTCGGTTTTTTCTTCTAATCCCAACATCCCTGCCCACATCAAGCTATTGAGAGTCTTCATCAAAGTCAGGTCGTACATTCTGAGCTTCTTGATTCCTTTGTTCTTGGTCAAACGTACGCCTAGCCAGCCTGAACCGGCACCGATCTCGGTTAAGGATTCAAGATTCTCAAAACTTATCCATCCCATATTTTCATAAAGTATCGCGCCAACTAATAGCGCGTGGCTGGAAGAATGGCCGGCAGCATAAGTGCCGGGCAAAGCGATGCCCGCCTTGGTCCGGCGTATGGAAACCGTTTCATCTCTTATCTGCCCTTCCACAGATTCCAAAGCATTCACAAGAATTCGGTGATAGCTTGAAAGAAATTTTAGAAGCTCCTTTTGAAATTGATTGGATTCAGTTTCTGGGATCGGAAGTTTTCCTTCGGTCTCCTCCACACGAGAGACAAAGAAGTCTTTCTGCCATTTATGAAGGACAGGATAGTAAATTCCTTCCGCGAGTTGACCCTTCCTCCCCGGAAATGTCCACACCAGAGCGGCCGGATACCCGCGATAAGTCAGCAAATAAAAATTCCGAAGGGCCTTCGTATCGCCCTTTTTTAAAACCCGGTCCAAGGGCGCCGCAAGACGATTCATGAAAATAGCCGCCGCACTTTCCAGCACCGCTTTCCGGAGCGCTTCGCCTTCCAATCCCAAAACTGGATGCTGACCCACTTCTACCCGTCCCCAATCACCTTGTAAGGGAGTAATCACCGCCTTGGAAGAATCAATCCCGAAAGCCTTGAGAAAATAGGAGACCGGCATTTTCGGATCAATGCCTTGTAAGTTCAAAGTTGAACTTTTTGTTCCCCTGACTTCAGAGCGGGTAAGATCGTAAATGTAATCTCCTTTGGGATTCTTTGTATATCCCAACCGCTTGAGCTTCTTTGCGAGAATCGGATCATGCTTTTCGTAAATCGGTACCGTTTCTCCCAGGGCCAGGTTGAATTTCGCTGAACCTGTCCCCCCAGGAAACGGTACCTTTGTTTGTACCTTTGTTTCCTCTAACCTTACCTCCGACCGTTCTGAATGCAAGAGATGAACCGCGGCAATAAGATAAGAAGTTACGAGACTGATTGCCGGAGAAATTTCTTTTTCAAACTCGGCAACAGCCTTTTTGGTTCCGGTTTTAAACGGTCCTGGATCTGCAAGCATTCTCATAAGATCTCGCCGAAGATCTGTCGCCTCAATCGCACCCCCATGCTTTAAGAGCAGTCGAGAAATGGGTTCATTTTGAGACCGATCAAAGCGATCAAGGTAAACAAATGGAACGCTATAGAGAGCAGGCTCCATGGGATTCCGGCTTGAAGTAAGAATCGCCGCATCCGCCATCGAATAAATCTTTTGAAGTTCTCCCGTAGTATTAAGAAAAATAACATCATATGCCGCAAAGGGTTTTCCCTCTGCCAATCCATTAAAATCTCCCCGGATGTCTTTTTCCGTTCTTTTTCCAAATTTCAAACCCCTTTCTCTAAAATCCTCCTCAACGAGGTCGGAATAACGAGACGCCACAATGAGAAGAGGTAATTTTTTTCGGGGCCATCCGGAGAACATTTTGATCACCCGTTTAGCTTCGTCTTTACTATGCACTGAAGCAACGATCACTTGGCGTGATTGGGGAATCTTTGTCGTGGAGAGCATCTGTTTGATCTCGGATTCAGAAATTCTAGGAATGCCCATAAATTTATAGGGTGCGGTTGGTAGAGAGAGAGCATTATTTCTCAACGCCTTGGGAAGCGAAGAGAGGGTTTCGGGTCCATCTTGATGGTTTATCCGTAATATCTTTTTCTCATCGTTGGTGTCTGAAGAAAGCTCTTCTGATCGCTTGATCGGAAGGCCGGTAGCCAGAATAGCGGCGCTGTTCAAACCCCAAGCCGTTGAATCGCTCACAAGTTCAGCTTGATCAGGAGTCAACCTTAAAATCTTGAGCAACCCTCGAGCAAAGAGAGTCCCTGCGAATTCATGCAGGGAGATCATTAACGGGACATTTTCCAGAAAAAACTTTTCTGGAAGTTGTGCAAATTCATCGAGCCTAGAGTAGAAACGCTCTCCCAACCTTCCTATCAAACTCATGGCAAAAATAAAAATATCCGGTTTATGTAGAAACATCTTTCTTAATTGATCCTCTGAAAGACCGTGCCGCTGTAATTCGCGCATTGCTTCCCAAATATTTTCTTCGGATCCAGGGAAAAGAGATAACGCCTTATGAAACTCCGAATGCTTTTTCATGACTTCCTGAACCTCTGTCAGACCAAATCTTTTTACGAGCCTGTCTAACAAATCCGGATTTTGTGCCAAGACACTCAGAGTCCATGCCATCAAACGAGAATCCTTCTCGAAAAGAGTCCTAAACCATTCCGGCGTCAGGATTTTTTTGTTAGCTTCTAAATATCTAAATATTTCTGGTGTCGTTAACGCGAGATTCATCCTCTTAAAGATGGCATCTAACTCTTCGTGCTCTCGATTTCCCCGCACCTCAGAACGGGCGGGTTTACTCGTAACCAGTTCACCGGTTAACCTGCTCACAGGCTTACTGATTTTTCTCACCTCCGAGCGAGAATTTTCAAAAAATTGTCCGGAGGGAATCTGCTCCCTTTCATAAATGCTGTGCGAACTCAGAATGTTTTCCGCTAGTTTCGGAAATAAGGCCCGGGGAATGACACGATAAAAACGTTTCGGAGTCGAGGCGCGGGCCAGGATGTTTTTCTCAAATTGATAAAGATGATCGGCCATCAGAAAGCGGTACAAGCGCTGATGCCTTGGGCTGATTTCCCGAATGCAGGGAGTAATCACATAATAAGAGAATCCGTTGCGCTTTAATATTTCACGGATGCCTGCTTTGTGGAAACCGCCGAATACGAGGATAGCTGTCAGCTTTCTGCTATCAGCTTTCATCAAAAGACTGTTTGAGTCTTTCTGAATTTTAGCTGATGGCTGATAGCTGAAGTCTGATAGCTGTTTCTCAATCGCCCTCTCCCTCAAAACCGCTGTCTCATAAAACCGAACCGCATCCTGAATCTGCCTCTCCCACTTCTTCGACAAAACCACCGGCTTGCCGGTCTGTTTGGAAATCCACTGGGCCATCTGAAGCGTGGGTTCTCCGGCTAAAAACTCTTTGGAGATTTGATATTCCTCGGGCGTCATTTGAAGCGAACTTAGTTTCTTCAACACTTTGAGCTGGCGGGAATAGTCAAACAACTGGCGGTCTCTTTCGTTTGGGAGAAATTGTTTCGTGATGTCTTGTTCAAGATGATTGAGTTCTTCGAAAAGACTTTTAGCATCGAATGTCTCGTGGTCATTGCGAGCGAACGAAGTAAGCGAAGCAATCTCAGCGCCTGGATTGCTTTGTCGCTCCGCTCCCCGCAATGACAGAGTTCGCCTTAGATATTCCACCGCATCCAGCTTATGCTCCTCAAACCGCTCTTTGAGTTTCATCCACTCTTTGAATTTTTTAGGAAAGCGCTTATCCATCAGTTTCTGTAAAGCAGATTCAAGCGCTTCCAAATCCTGGGCAGTTTCTTTTTGATGCTGCGCCGCGCGCCGGTAAGCCTCGATGTTTTGATCGTGGAGGGAGGTGTTGTCTGCGCCGATGAGCTGGAAGTCAGAAGGAAGAGAGAAGAGGGAAGAGGGAAGATTTTTGCCTTTTCTTCCTTCTTCCTTCTTGCTTCTTCCCTCTCGCTTCTTCCGGTTAATGTGCGCATACTCCGCCCCGCCCAGCCGCAGCTTATCCATCAGGAAATACGAAACCTTTTCTTTCTTCGCCGGATCCTGAATGAATCCGAAATAATCTTCCGTCGGCACCGAGCCTTCGTAGCCTTCCTCGAAAACGGTTTTGACGCCGTGATCTTCGACAAGATAACGGATGATTTTGGCGATGTTTTCCTGCGCTTCCAGAGAATCGTGAGCATCCTGGATGTAAATAATCATACCGCGTCGTGCGTACTGCGTTCTGCGTTCTGGAAAATAGGATTCTTCGATGGTGCCGAGGTCGGGGGGAATCTGGATCGGCATAGAGCTAAGCGCAGAGGGCATAGCGTCCTGATTATTTTCTTTCACACTCGGCTCTATGCTCCCCGCCTGCCGCTTCGCTCCGGCGGGCAGGTCTGCTCTTTGCTGGACCTTCGACTGCGCATAACCCGCCGTATCGCTCGCAAGCAAACAGACCGCCAGAAAAAAGGCGATGGATTTTCTAAGTGCTTTATCCCACATAGGCACGGAGGACCTCCTCGTGTTGCGGAATAAGCGGACGAAACTTGACGCCAAAGCCGTTCCGGGAATCGAGAGCGCGAACAATCCGTCCGCGGAGTTTTAAGGGAACGCTTGGATCTTCAGGGACTTGAAAACAAATCTCCACCGGATCACCGCTCTCAAAATGGGGTGAACTTATTTGCGGAATAAAATAAATCCCGCCTTCACTCAGGTTCCGGATTTCGCCTTGAAGCGGATAATCCTTGGTTTGACTAAGCAGCCCGGTCAGCTGGGCCGGAATTTCAGATTTGATCCGGAGATGGACTCTTGCATCCTGCGAGGAAGGCGGAATGGAAAATCTTTTCCCGAGCAAATACGCCTCAACATCAGCTTTCTGAAATCGCCATTGCTTCCCGATTTTGACCGCCGGAAGTTTTCCGTGGCTGGCCAGGGCATGGATCGTCGAAAGCGGAATCCTGAGATGCTCGCTAACTTCACAGGCCGTCATAATATCCGGGGTTCGGTTGTTATCTTTCACAGTATTCCTGGTTTTCACGGTTTTCCTTAGGTTGAGAGAAAATAAAATATTACTAAAAGATTCCCTATGGGAGTCGGTATTGCAAGCGAGGGCAAAAGGGCTGGCTTAAAAAGAGGGCGGATGCTTAAGAATGCTAGAAAATGTTATGGACGAAATCTGAGGGTTTAGATTCTACTGAGGTTCTTGCTGGGTAATGCAATGGATCGAGCCCATGCCATAAACAAGCTCGGTACACTCAATAGGGACAATGATGCGGGTAGGAAAAAGTTCGGTGATGATTTTGATCGCACGCTCGTCATTTTTGTGACTGTAGACAGGAAGCAGGACTACATTGTTCGCGATATAGAAGTTCGCATAACTGGCCGGAAGCCTCTGGCCCTCGCGGTCCCTCACGGGCCCGCACATCGGAAGCTTAATCAGGTTCCAGTTTTTCCCGTAACGGCGGGAATATTCCTGAAGCGTTTCCCAATTCCCCTTGAGAATTTCGTGATTATTATCCGACGGATCTTCCTCGTAGGCAGAGACAACTGTGTTTTCATTCACAAACCGAACAATATCATCGATATGGCCGTCCGTATCATCCCCTTCGATTCCTTCCTTGAGCCAAATAATTTCTGAGACACCGAGATAGTCTTTGAGATTCTGTTCGATTTGCTCGCGTGTCAGATGAGAATTCCGGTTGGGATTAAGAAGACATTGCTCAGTCGTAATCACAACGCCCTGGCCGTTCACTTCAATCGAGCCGCCTTCTAAAATAAATCCCGCGTCAAACATGGGCGACTCGACCAGCTCTGCGTGACGAACAAACACCTGATTATCGAGCATCAGATCCTTGTATTTTCCGCCCCACGCATTGAAGATCCATTTCACCCAAGCCTTGGATCCATCCTGCTTCTTGACGAAGGTTGGCCCATAATCGCGGATCCAAGTGTCGACGGTGATCGCCATATGCGGTATAAGATTTTTAAAATTCACTTTGCGCGCGCGAAGCAGTTGGCGAACCTTATCCTGTTCTCTTTCGTCCTGAACAAACAGATGGATTTTTTCGTGAGGGAGAAGCGCCGCCAGCATTTGGAGATAAATTTCTTCGACGCGCGCAAGTTTGTCGCCGGGCCAGGTCTCTTCATTTTGCGGCCAGGTCAACCAGGTTGCTTCGTGGCGCTGCCATTCGGAAGGCAT
>SICL01000041.1 GCA_009691445.1 Candidatus Taenariivivens baikalensis
CTGGGGTTTGCGCTTTTTATCAAATTCCCCAAACAGTTCACTTCAAAAAAAGTGGCGCTTCCGTTAGTGATTGGCGCCCTGCTTTTCTTTCTCATTGGGCTTACGGACGAACACTTTCGCCGCATTATTTCCACGCCGGACAATGTCCCGATCGTCGGCATGCTCGTGATCTTTGGTTACTTCACCTGGTACGCGATGAAAAAAGCAGTGGATAACGATGAGCGGATGGCGGCTGGAAAGCCCACGATCGAAAAGGAAGAGTCCGAACAAAAGGTCATGGTGTTTCCTTATTTGATTTACATTGAATTTGTGGCGGCTCTTTTTTATTCCGTCGGCCTTGTGCTCTGGGCTATTTTTCTCAAAGCGCCTCTTGAAGAGCCGGCGAATCCCACCATTTCTCCCAATCCTTCCAAGGCACCCTGGTACTTTCTCGGACTGCAGGAAATGCTCGTCTATTTTGACCCTTGGATTGCGGGCGTACTTTTTCCAACACTGATCATTATTGGGCTTTGTGCGATTCCTTATATCGATCCTCAGCCTAAGATTGGGTCCGGATATTATTCCTTCAATCAACGCAAGCGCGAGATCAGTTGGTTTTTATTTGGTTTCTGGATTCTGTGGGTACTCTTAATTATTACCGGAACTTTCTTGCGCGGCCCCAACTGGAATTTTTTTGGCCCCTTTGAAGTGTGGGATATTCACAAACTGGTTCCGCTTGTGAACGTGAATCTCTCTGAATTTATTTTTGTGAAGGGGTTGGGTTGGGGACTTCCGAAGTTTTGGATGTTTCGCGAAGCGCCCGGAATCCTGATGATTCTTTTTTATTTTATTGTGCCGCCGGTCCTGCTGAAAACAAAACTGCTGAAAAATATCTATGAGTCAGCCGGGGCCAATCGCTATTACATTTATATGTTTTTGATTCTTTCGATGATCGCGCTTCCCATCAAAATGTATCTGCGGTGGGCGTTCAATCTGAAGTACATTGTGGCTATTCCCGAGGTCTTTTTTAATATCTAATGAATCAACCTAAGAGTAACCAGAAACCAGTAACCAGAAATCGGAGCACTCTAACCCTCAGGAAGAGGGAAGGAAGCTTTTTCCTGGTAACGGGCAACTGGTTACCGGTTTCTTAATCCCGATGGCTCCTAAATCTCCCGAACTTTATAATCTGAAAACTACCGCCATTTATTTTGCGGCGGCCTCCATCCTTCTGCTTTTAGGACTGGTTGGAATGGTGCTTCAGGACAGCATACGCGATTGGAAGGGGTATCAGCGAGAGTTCATTGATTACAGCCGCGAAAAGACGCAAAAAGAAATCGAAACTGCTCGCGCCAAGATTGATCAAAACAAACTCAAACAGCTCCACACCGAGTTTGAAACCGCCCAAATCCAGATCAAAGCACACCAGCAAGAGATCAAGCAGCTTGAAAAAGAAGTTACGCGCCTGGAGCTTGAATGCAAAAAAACCCGCACGGCTTACCAGGACCTGAAACAAGTTCAGGATTCCGACCGATATTTTTTCGAAGATGATCGGGAGCACCATAAACAACACGAAGCAGCTCAATATGAAGCGCGGCTCAAACTTCAAGAGCCCAAGCTTACCGATCTCAAACTGAAGGTAGAGCAGGCGGAAGCCAGTCGGGATGAAACGCAGGCCCAGCTTGACAAATTTCTGGCAGCGCAAAAAAATGCTGATGCGGAAATGGCTAAACTGACTTTGGATGTCACGCGGTTTGAGAAAAAGTTTGAGAGTCTCAAGCCGAATTTTTTCAAATCTCTTTTAGATGCGCCGATGCTGGATTTCCTCAAGCCGTCGCTGCGCATTCAGCAAGTCGTTCTCGAGAACCTCGAGGACGACTTTTATTTCGTCCGAGCCAAAAAGGTGGACCGCTGTATCACCTGCCATTTAGGAATCGATCAAAAGGGGCTTGAGGGGGCGCCGGTTCCTTTTAAGTCACATCCGCGTCTGGACCTCTTTGTTTCTGCGGATTCTCCGCACCCCGTTGAAACCTTCGGCTGTACCGTTTGTCATGGCGGCAGCGGGCATTCCGCTAACTTTGTCACCACGGCGCACACGCCCCACGATGAGAAACAAAAAAAAGAATGGGAGAAAAAATACGCTTGGAAAGAAATGGAACACGCGCCTGAAAAAATGATTTCACTCAAGCACGCCGAAGCTTCTTGCGCCAAATGCCACAACGGTGTGGTGGATGTTCCCCAGGCGCCAAAACTGAATGAGGGGAGGCGGCTTGCGGAGACCTTCGGTTGTTTTAACTGCCATAAAGTTGCGGGTGTGGAGCGCTGGAAAGTTGGGCCAAGCCTTCTCAATGTGCAAAGTAAACTGGAACAGGACTGGATTGTTCGTTGGCTGAAAAATCCCAAAGAGTTTCGCCCCTCCACTAAAATGCCTCGCGTTTTTCATTTAAGTAATACCTCGGATGAAGCGAGCGTCGAGAAAAGCGCGGTCGCCATTGCCGGTATTGCCACTTATCTGATTAAAAATTCGGGTTCTGTTTCCCTGCTGTCTCCTCCGGTAAAAGGCGATCCTGAAAAAGGTAAAAAGCAGATGGAGGCACTCGGATGTTTGGGCTGCCACACTGCGAATGGAAAGGCGGCCAACAATCATGGGCCCGAACTTTCCAATCTTGGAAGTAAGGTCACGCCGGACTGGCTTTACACTTGGCTGAAAGATCCTAAACACTACAGTCCCTCAACTCGCATGCCCAGTCTTCGACTCTCGAATGAAGAAGCTTCTAATATCACCCGTTATTTGCTGACCCAGCGCGATCAAAATTTTGAAAGCTCTCGTCTGCCGCATATCAAGGCTGAGAATGTGGATGATCTGGCCCTGACTTTTTTAAGCGGTGAGATGCGGAGAGCGGATGCCCGGAAACAGCTGGATCAGATGAATCAGGAACAGCGCCTGGAATATATCGGGAAGAAGAGCATTTCCCATCAAGGCTGTTTTTCCTGTCATGCGATTAAGGGATTTGAAACCACTAAACCGATTGGAACAGAACTGACGGAAGAGGGAAGCAAGGATGTTCGTAAACTTGATTTTGGATTTGTTCATCTTGAACACGATCGCGCGTCTTGGTTTTTCCAAAAGCTTAAAGAGCCGAGAATTTTTGATGAGGGTAAAGATAAAACATATCACGATAAGCTCCGCATGCCTCAGTTTGATATGACGGATGAACAGGCGCAGTCACTCACGACCTTCCTGCTCAGTCTTCAGAAGGCCCACATCCCGCAGGAAATGCACAAGAATTTAAATCTGAAAGAAGCTCAGGTCGAAGAAGGTAGACTTCTGGTGCGGAAACTCAATTGTCAGGGATGTCACACGGTGGACGGTGTCGAGGGTCGAATCCGTTCCATTACAGAAGATTTGGGTAAAGCGCCTCCTGTCATTAATGGCGAAGGGAAGAAAGTTCAGCCGCAGTGGCTCTTTCAGTTTTTACACGAGCCGGCAGCGATTCGTCCTTGGCTGAATGTTCGTATGCCCACTTTTGATTTTTCCGACACGGAGCTCACGACGCTCGTGGATTATTTTCAGAATCTGGACCACGTCCCGCCTTCATATAATACAAGCCACGCGAAGCCACCCGCGGAAATGATGGCAGCCGGGCACGAGCTTTTTCAAAAGTTCCAATGTATCAAGTGCCATAAAGCGGAGCCGCAGCCCGGACTTTCCGCTTCCTTTTTGGCGCCGAATCTGTTGATGGCAAAAAGCCGTTTGCGTCCGGAATGGGTGGTAGAATGGCTCAAGGATCCTCAGATTCTGCAAGAAGGAACGATGATGCCGACCTTTTTCGCCGAGAAACAGTCTCCGCTTCCGGATGTCCTGGGCGGAGATTATGTGAAGCAGAGCGAGGCCTTGCGGGATTATCTTTGGGAGTTCACTCCTGAAGAGGCTCGAATTATTGAGCAGCCTGCGCCGTCCAAAGCGGCAGCAAAAACCGTAACGTAATCTATAGTAACCTAATAAGTTGTCATTGCGAGTCCCGCGCTTTGGCGGAGACCTGCCTCGCCGGCAGGCGGGCGCGGCAATCCCGGCGTATAACCCGAGATTGCTTCGCTTTGCTCGTAATGACAAACGCACGCACGGAGGATATTTATGAAGAACACACTGAAATGGCTCGCATGCCTGAGTTTGAATTTGATGCTTTCCCTGCCGCTTTTTGCGGGCACAGTCACGGGGAAGGTGAATTTTACCGGAACCGCGCCGGAACCTGAAGCGATCAGTATGGATGCCGATCCGGTTTGTGCCGGGGCTCATGAAGAACCGCAAATGACCGAAGAAGTGGTTGTGAATCCTGACAATACCTTGAAGAATGTTTTTGTCTATGTGAAAACGGGTCTTGAAGGACAAACATTTCCTGCTCCGACCACACCGGTTGTGATGGATCAAAAGGGCTGTCATTACAACCCGCACGTATTTGGCGTCCAGGTGGGACAGCCGGTTCAGATCGTCAATAGCGACAGCACCCTGCACAATGTCCACGGAATGCCGACAAAATCCAAAGAGTTTAATTTGGGAATGCCCATTCAAGGAATGAAGCTCAACAAAAAATTCGATGCTCCTGAAATCGGCGCAAAATTCAAATGCGATGTCCATCCGTGGATGAACGCGTATGCCGGAGTGACGGATCATCCGTTTTACAGCGTGACCGGCGATAGCGGCACCTATGAAATCAAGGATCTGCCTCCGGGAAAATATACGCTCGAAGCCTGGCAGGAAAAGTACGGTGCAAAGACTCAGGAGATCACGGTAACTGACGCTGCCCAGACCGCTGATTTCACGTTTGCCGGATAAAAAAAGAAAAAAAGGGGACAGGTCAGACTTAAGACCTGTCCCCTTTTTCTTTTTTCGGCTATACTTTACGTATGAAACTTGAACCGGATAAAAGGATATTTTGGTTTTTAAAAGAAGGCGTGACTCTGGACTCTGAGAAGCCGGAAGATGCGGATCTTTATGTCCAGCAGATTCTCACGCACGGCAGTGCCAGCGATGTGAAGCGTTTATCCGTGACGTTGTCTCCCGATGCTTTTCGTGCCTCTTTTCAAAGAATTCATCCTTTCCTGCCCCGTGAAGTCAGACATTTTTGGGAGCATTATCTTGACGGTCATTAGTCCTTTTCAGGATGAAATGTTAAAACTATTTCCTTCCCTGCCGGATTCAAGTTCCTTTTATCTTACGAGAGGTACGGCTTTGGCTCATTTTTATCTTCAGCATCGAAAGAGTTACGACCTTGATTTTTTTACTTCCGAAGAACATTTGATCGATCCTTTCAGCCGGCGTTTCGAAGCTCTCGTGCAAAGCCAATCTCTCAAAACTGACCGCAGGCGCAGTTTGAAATCCTTTGTCGAAATTTTCGTGATCCGCGGCGAGGAAACCTGTGTGATTCAATTTGCGCAAGACTCGCCCTTTCGATTCGAACCTCCTCAGGAATTTCCCGCGTATCCAGGTTTAAAAGTCGACAGCCTCAGGGAGATTGCTTCAAACAAGGTGCTGGCTTTATTCGGAAGAGCTGCTTTGCGGGATTTTATCGATCTTTATGTTTTGATTCACGAAGCGAAGTTTGATCCCAAACGCCTGATGAAAGAAGCTCAGCAAAAGGATCAAGGGTTTGATCTCTACTGGTTTGGCGTTGCCCTGGAGCGGATCAATAGTTATACGGCTGAATCTCAAGAGATGTTAATGTTGCTGAAACCCATTTCTTTTTCCAGCCTCCAATCTTTCTTTAACGATTGGCGCCGCAAAGTGAGCGAATCCCTGCTCAAGTAAAAATATGAGAACGGATTCGCAAAAAACTTCAATCCTGTATTTATTTTCCTGCGCTCTGACATTCTGCATCTTTCTGCTGATCATTGCCGGAGGCCTTGTCACCAGCAAGGAAGCCGGGCTTTCGGTTCCGGATTGGCCGCTTTCCTACGGAAAAATGTTTCCACCGATGGTCGGAAATATCTTTTGGGAACACGGACACAGGATGATTGCCGGGATCGTCGGAATTCTGACACTGGTTTTTATGATCACGGTGCATTGTTTGGAAACGAGACCGTGGGTGAAAGTGCTGAGCCGCTGGATGATGGGCGCAGTCCTGCTTCAGGCTTTGCTCGGAGGACTCACCGTTCTTTTGCTGCTGCCTCCGGCGGTTTCCATTTTTCACGCGACGCTCGCTCAAGGGTTCTTTTGTCTTGCGATTGCAATGACGTATTTTCAAAGCGTAAAACAGGGAACAGATCAGCACTTAAGACCTGTTCCCTGTTTTACTCCGGGCCTTGAACGATTGACGCTGATCACAACCGTACTCATTTTTATTCAATTGATTCTTGGAGCGTCCGTGCGGCACACCAAACCAACTTTCTTTGTGGTGCTGCATATTTTGATGGCGCTGATCATTCTCATTCATGTGATGCTTGTGATGGTCCGAACTTTTCGTGAGGCCTCGCCGGTCAGCCCCGGACTCTTAAAGTTGGCAGTGGGATTTGGCGTGATCAGTACGTTCCAGGTTTTTCTGGGAATGGGCGCCTTTATTTTCAAGCGCGTTCTTGAGCGGCATTCTTATGCTCCGGGATTGGGAGAAGTTTTGTTCGCTTCTGCGCATCAAAGCGTGGGAGCTCTTGTGCTGGGCGTAAGCGTGCTTTTAACTTTGTCAGTGCGAGCGAAGCGATCTCAGGTTGTGGCCAGAGATTGCCGCGCCCGCCTGCCGGCGAGGCAGGTCTCCGCCAAGGCGCGGGACTCCCAATGACAACAAAGCGACGAATCACGGCGGACAATGACAAACCCTTACATTATGGCGAGCGGAGCGAAGCAATCTCTCATCCGTCATTGCGAACCGCGGTGAAGCGATCGCAGGTTGTGGCCAGAGATTGCCGCGCCCGCCTGCCGGCGAGGCAGGTCTCCGCCAAGGCGCGGGACTCGCAATGACTACGAAACGACGAATTGCGGCGGACAATGACCAACCCACAGCCCTTGCGCGTCATTGCGAGCGAAGCGAAGCAATCTCTTCGTCCGTCATTGCGAGCGAAGCGAAGCAATCTCGCATTATCACTTAAGCTATGAACATCTCTATCCTTCAAAACTATTGGGAACTCACCAAACCAAGACTCGTCTCGCTCGTGCTTCTTAGTACGGTCGTGGGTTTTGTGATGGCGGAAAAGGGAAGTGTCGACTGGAAACTTTTAATGCTTACTTTATTTGGAACGGCTCTGACCGCCGCCGGATCCATGGCGCTTAATCAATGGATGGAATCGGACCGGGATGCGATGATGAAGCGAACTGCGGTCCGTCCGATTCCTCAAAAACGAATTTCCCGGCCGCAGGCACTTTTATTTGGAGGCATTCTTTCTCTGACCGGAGTGGCGCTGCTTTATACCTTCGTGAATCCGATTTCAAGCGGAATTGCCGCGGCCACAATTTTAAGTTATCTTCTGGTTTACACGCCGCTTAAAGTAAAAACGGTTTATTCCACTTTGGTCGGGGCGTTACCGGGTGCGCTCCCTCCGCTCATTGGCTGGGCAGCCTCTCGCGGGGAACTTAATTTTCAAGGATGGACCTTATTCGCGATTGTCTTTTTTTGGCAGATGCCTCATTTTTTAGCGCTTTCCTGGATGCTTCGCGATCAGTATAAGGTTGCTGGTTTTCGGATGCTTGCGGTTTTAGATCCCGATGGAAAGCAAGTTTTTAAAGAAATGGTTTTTTATAGTATAGTCATGGTCCCCGTCAGTGTGCTTCCGAGTTTTGTGGGACTCACGGGAATCGTTTATGGCGGCATCATGCTGATCTTGAGTCTGGGATTTCTCTTCCTGCTGTGGAAGGATAGAAACCAGTTCAACGAAAAAGCGCGCTTTCTTTTTCGGATGTCGCTGCTTTATCTTTCGATTTTATTAATTGTGATGATGATTGATAAACAATAAAGGACAAATTCCAAGATACAAGAAACAATAACCAAATAAACACCAAGAAACAAGATCCAATAACCAAAGAAGATGAAAACCCGGTGTTTTGATTATTGAAATTTGATTATTATTTGGACACTTGCATCTTGTTTCTTGAAATTTTATGACTGAAGGTCAGATGTGGTAGTTCAAATAAAAAATCTTCATTTTGCTTACGCGGGCCGGCAAGCGCTGCGCGGAGTGAGTTTTGATGCGGCTCCAGGAAATATTCTGGGACTGCTCGGCCCTAACGGAAGCGGCAAGACCACGCTCTTCCGTATCCTATCCACATTGATGCTTCCTGCGGACGGAACCGTAACCATCTGCGGGTTTGATGTTGCGCGGGAGGTGGTGAAGGTCCGGGAAAAAATCGGAATCGTATTTCAATCGCCGAGCTTGGACCCCAAGCTGAATGTGCAAGAAAACATTCAGCATCAGGGGCATCTTTACGGGCTTTATGGATCTGAACTTCAAAAACGTTCCGAAGAATTAATGAAGCGGCTTGGTGTGCTGGACCGTAAAAAAGAAATCGTTTCAAAATTATCCGGAGGCTTGAAGCGCCGTGTGGAATTGGCCAAAGGTCTCCTTCATCGCCCCACAGTTTTAATTCTGGATGAACCTTCCACGGGACTTGATCCGGGGGCACGTATTGATCTCTGGAATTATCTGAAACAACTCCGTGATCAGGAAAACATAACTATCCTTGTCACCACGCATCTGATGGAAGAAGCGGAACACTGCAACGCCCTTGTGATTATGAATCATGGCCAGGTGGTGGGCTCCGGAACTCCGGAAAGTCTAAAATCTGAAATCAGCGGCGGTGTCGTCATCTTAAAAGCCGCTCACAACTCAGAGATTGCGTCGTCGCAAAAAACGCTCCTCGCAATAACAAACCCTTCGGTCATTGCGAGTCCCGCGGCTGTCATTCTGAGCGAAGCGAAGAATCTCGGGATAAACTCCGCGAAGCAATCTCAAAGCGACGCATTAGAAGCTCTCCACGAAAGCATTCAAAAGAAATTCCAGGTCAAGGGTTTGATTCTGGAAGGCGAACTTCAGATCGAACACGCGGAAGGTCCAAAATTGATGGCCAAAATCCTTGAAACATTTCCGGGTCAGATCGAATCCGTTACGTTTCGACGCCCAACACTGGAAGACGTTTTTATTCATAAAACAGGCCATCGGTTCTGGAATGAGAAATTATGAAGATTGAAATCCAATGGAATCAGTCATTGCGAGTCCCGCGCTCTGGCGGAGACCTGCCTCGCCGGCAGGCGGGCGCGGCAATCTTTGAACACAACCCGGGATTGTCCGCCACAATTCGTCGAACGGATCCGTCCTTTGGCGGACTTCGTCGCTTCGCTCCTCGCAATGGACGAAAATTATTATGAAAACTCTATTAACGATTTACACTCTTTGGCAGCGCGAATTAGTTCGTTTTTACCGCCAGCCAAGCCGCGTGGTGGGAGCCCTTGCCTCACCGCTCCTTTTTTGGGTCTTGATCGGCTCCGGGATCGGCACTTCCTTCCAAGGGCATATGGTGAACCGCAGCATGAACTATTTGGAATTCTTTTTTCCCGGAACACTGCTGATGATTTTGCTTTTCACCGCGATTTTTTCTACGATCTCAATCATCGAAGACCGCCGCGAGGGATTCTTACAGTCCGTGCTGGTGGCGCCGGTGCCGCGCAGCAGTATTGTGTTCGGTAAGGTGCTTGGAGGAGCCACGCTCGCTTGTTCCCAAGCCGTTCTTTTTCTGATCGCCGTTCCATTTCTCGGGCTTCATATTAATCTTTGGCAATTTCTGGCAATGACCGTGGTGCTTATGATTAGCGCGATCACTCTCACCAGCCTTGGATTTATCATTGCGTGGAAGATGAATTCCATTCAAGGATTTCACGCGATCATGAATTTGTTTTTGATGCCGCTTTGGATGCTTTCCGGCGCGCTCTTTCCTCCCGAGGGGGCTTCGGGCTGGCTCCGGTGGATGATGAAATTGAATCCCCTGACTTATGAGCTGACGATTTTACGGCGCATCCTTTATGGAAATAATCTTCTGTCTTTGCAGCTTCCTTCGATGAAGCTTTCAGTGACGGTGATGATGATTTTCGGTGCCATTGTTTTTTCTCTGGCAACGTATGTGGTGAGTGTCCGCGATTCTAAAAATCTGGTTTAAAGAACAATAACCAAGATACAAGAAACAATGACCAAGAAAAAGAGTTTTGAGTTTTTTTGATTGTTGGATTTTGATGTTTATTTGGATACTTGTATCTTGTCTCTTGGAATTTATGTAATGAGAATTGCTTAATGAATCTTTCAATCCTCCCCTCTCTTAACGCCGCACTCAATACCGCCAGCGCTCTGCTTCTGATTCTTGGTTATATTTTTATTCGTCAGCGGGCCTTGACCGCGCACACGATGGCGATGATGGCAGCCTGCGGAACCTCCACACTTTTTCTGATCAGCTATCTCACGTATCATTATTATCACGGCTCGGAACATTTTCAGGGGCAGGGATGGATTCGCCCCGTTTATTTTACGATCCTGATCACGCACACGATTCTAGCGGTGGTGATTGTGCCGCTGGCCATCACGACCGTGATCCGCGGTTTCCGTTCTCAGTTTCCCAAGCACATGAAAATCGCGCGCATCACACTTCCGATCTGGCTTTATGTTTCCGTGACCGGTGTCGTCATTTACTGGATGCTTTATCATGCCTACGCCAACCCCTCGCACTGATCCTTTCGGTTTTAAATTCTGGCTCACCTGGATCCTCGGATTCTGTGGCTCTTTTTTTCTGACCGCTTTTTTCTGGACGGAGCTGATGACGATCGTATTTCATAAAATCCAGGGCCGCGAGTTGACGATCACCTGGTGCGTCGGAGTTTTCGGAAGCTGGTTTATGATCCTGACTCCTTTTATGCGCAAAAAAGAACAGATCTGGAAGCGTCTGAATGTGGATCAGGAAAAAGCCGTGGATGTGTGGCTGCTCGGGATGGGAATCTTCATCGGCTTTTTAATCGTCAGCGCTTTTGCCTGGAGCTGGATCTACCGCGCGGAGATATCGGTGCCTGGCACCTTCAATTCCAAATGGGCGAAGGCAGTGTTTTCGAGCTGGCTCGTGCTGGCGCTTCCGCTGCTGGTGTTTCTTTACAAACAGGCCGATCAGATTTTTAAATCAGCCGTGATCCGGCAAACCCGCGAAGGCCCGCTTTTCCGCACCCAATTTGTGCCGCGCGAAAAAAGGATGCTTGATGCGGAGTTGGGCCGCAAAGTTAAAATGATGCCCGAAACGATGGAGCGCGGTCACGTGGCCAAGATCCAGCTCAAGGACGGGAGGATGATTCCTCACGCATTTATTTTGGACGGCCGCGAACTGCTCGGTCTTTATGATTACGAGACCTTCAATTTTTCAGCGCGCGATATCGAAGACGTGATTCCTCTTAGCGCGGAGGAATTGATTCCCTACGATCCTGCTAAGTGGCTAAGGCTGGATGTGAAGATTTAAAGCAATATCGAATATCTAATGTCGAATGTCGAAATAATTTCAAATATCGAATACCAAATAAGCCGTTTTGAAATTTGAGATTTTCTTTTTTGATATTGTTTCGGATTTAGAATTTCGAGTTTTACAAGACAGAGGCATTGTAGATGACCGAACACCCTGAAGTTCTTAACCTTATAGACTCGGCGAATGAAGGCTCTCTCGCCACGATTGACGCATCAGGTCAGCCCTTTGTCTCCGCCGTGGGATTTATTGGTAACGTATTTTCTCCGCGCCCTCAAGAGGGAGAGGGAATCTCATTGTTCTTTCTATTAAGCGATCTCGCGCGTCACACCAAACACCTTGCTCAAAATCCCAAGGCCAGTCTCTTGGTGGTTGAACAAACCGCCAAACTTCCGGTGCACGAAAAAAAACGCGCCACGCTTTCCGGAACGGTATCCCGCGTCCAAGATCAGAATCGATTTGAGACGCTCAAGCAAAGCTACATTTTGGCCTTTCCAAAATCACAGATTTTTTTCACGCTTCCCGATTTCCGTTTTTACGAACTCACTGCTTCCGAGATTTACTGGATCGGGGGATTTGGAAAAGCAGCCACCATCAAATGGTAAATTCCAAATCCCAAGCACCAAATTCTTCGCCACAATTCGTCGGGCGGATCCGTCCTCTGGCGGACTTCGCGCCGCTCGCAATGACAGAGCTAGCTTAAATTTTGGATTTAGGATTTAGAATTTATGGGTTATAGAATTGGCCGCACCTTACAAGTCATCGGTCTTGTCGCGCTTCCTTCCGCCATTTGGGCCGCGGAAGTTCTCAAGAGCGAAGCCGCCTGCCTGAGCGTCTGCGCCGTCTCCGTCGTCGTCTTTTTCCTGGGCTATCTTCTTTGCCATCGCTAAAAAGGGGGCAGAGGCTGCCACGGCCCCCTTTTTAGGGTCCTAAATGGATTTTGACAAATATAGTATTTATGCTATATTTTGATCATGATGAACCCGGGATTGAAGATCTACGAATACCGAAGCCGAAGAGGGTGGACACAGACCGAGCTCGCCTCCAGGATGGGAATTGCCCAGGCAAATCTTTCCAATATCGAGAAAGGGAAACGCGATTTGACGGTTTCCACGCTACTGCGCGCGGCGTCGGCGCTTGAGATCAAACCTTCGGAGCTCATCGAAGACGAACCCCTGTTAAAAACTTTGTCGCTTACCCGTCCGCAAATTGAAGCGCTGGCAAAGGCCGTGGTTCATCCGGAGCTCAAAATATCTTCCGGAATCCTCGAGCTGGCGGAACTCTTCCGATCCATTCTTCCGGAAACGAATTCACGCAGAAGCTCTCAAAAAATCCAGCATGCCTGGACGCGATTAAGGCAGCGCTTTTCTTCTGTGGAGATCCGGGGTATTTGTCAACGGATTGAAGATGCCAAGCAAAGGACTTATGCGAAAAAGACAAATTGATTTATTTTTCAGGGAACTTGATAAGGCGCTGGGGCAAAAGGCCGAGATCATTCTTTTGGGTGCGAGCGCCGGGAGTTTGATGGGACATATTCGCCCCAGTTTTGATATTGATTTTGAAATCAGGCTCGCGCCGCCCAAAGTGCGAAAGAAAAATATCGAAGAAGAGATTCTTAAAACGGCCCGCAAGGCCGGAGTGGCCGTCAATTTTTCAGAAAATGTGGATCACTGGTCGATGATCAGCTACCTCGACTATCGTAAAACCGCAATCCCGTATAAAAAATTCGGCCGGTTAAACGTGAAGCTCATTGCCCCGGAATATTGGACAATCGGTAAGATGGCGCGTTACTATGCGCTGGATGCTAAAGATATTGCCGCGATCATTAAAAGGAAAAAACTCCGGCCCGCATCTTTGGTCCGATTATGGAATCGAGCTTTAAAAAGCAGTGATTTGAGTCTGGAGCTGGGACAGTTCAAAACACACGCATGCCATTTTCTTAAAAATTACGGCCGACGCCTTTGGGGAAAAAAGTTCCATCACGAGTTTTACGCGAAGCGGCTGGGCTAAAAAAAGGATAAAGGCCTCTGGCCCCTTTTTATGCGATTTACAATTTTGGATTTTCGATTTAAGATGAGCGCCCTATGACGGACAACATCACGCGCATCGGCCCCCGGCCAGAACTCATCGCCAAAAAACCCACTCGCGCCCGCGAACCCCGACAGCTTGCTATTATTGATCAAAGCGGATGCACCGGCTGCGAAGCCTGCATCGTGTTCTGCCCCGTCGACTGCATTGAAATTGTCCCCGAAGTAGGGATTGCCCAGTTCCAGCAAGTTGTGGAAGTAGATATTGAGCGCTGTATCGGCTGTGCGCTGTGCGCAAAAAACTGCCCGTGGGATACCATCCCGATGTTCTCCTATATTGAAGGCATTCAACAAGCCCCGGCCTTGACGATGAAAAGCGTTTGTAACCAAAAAGCGAGTAGCTAAGCGAGATTGCTTCTCCGCCAAAAAGCGTGGCGGATCGCAATGACAACCAATGGTTTCTGTCATTGTCCTCCAGAGGAGTCGCAAAAAACGCCCCCCGCAATGACCAACGATTTAAGAGAGATTGCCGCGCCCTGCGGGGCTCGCAATGACGAACGAAAAAGAACCGCAATGACGACGAAAAGTTTTTGGTCATTGCGAGTCCCGCGCCCCGGCGGAGACGCGGCAATCCCTGGGCACAACCCGAGATTGTCCGCCACAATTCGTCGGGCGGATCCGTCCTCTGGCGGACTTCGCTCCGCTCGCAATGACGAACGAAAAAGAACCGCACTGACGCCGAAAAGTTTTTGGTCATTGCGAGGAGTCCCGCAGGACGACGCGGCAATCCGGCAATCTGATAAAAACAGATGGAAACCTCACCTAATCTTTCCTATCATTTCTTCTCATAAAGCGCGGCGGACGTGTAGTGTAATGTTCGCCGCGCTTTTTTTCCTGCCGGCGAACCCCCAAACATTAAACCAAGAGGGCTTGTTTATGTCTGCAACCAGAATCAAAGCCGGTGTCAAAAAATCAGAAGCTCAACTGGATGTCATCCATGAAAAGATCTATCGGCTCCGCGGATACCGTGTGATGCTGAGCCCTGACTTAGCTGAACTTTATGGCGTTCAGGCAAAGGTCTTGGTTCAAGCAGTAAAACGGAATCAGGGACGTTTCCCTGCTGACTTTATGTTCCAGTTGAGCTGGGATGAGACGGAGATTTTAAGGTCACAAATTGTGACCTTAAAACAAGGGCATCATATCAAGTATCGTCCGTATGCGTTTACGGAACAGGGAGTGGCCATGCTCTCAAGCGTGCTTCGAAGTCAAAGAGCCGTGCGGGTCAATATTGCCATCATGAGAGCCTTTGTTCAGCTTCGGGAAATTTTCTCAACGCACAAAGAGTTGGCCTATAAACTCCAGGAACTGGAGGGGAAAATAGACAAACATGATGGAGAAATCCAGGCGATTTTCAAAGCAATTCAAGACTTGATGACTCCTCCAGAAAAACCCAAACGAAGGATTGGATTTCATACAGAAGATTAATAGCCATCATTTCAAAGGAATCGCAATGCCGCGCAAAGGTTTTTGGTTCGTCATTGGAGTGAACCATCATGGCTCCGTCTCTTTTTTCGTCATTGCGAGTCCCGCGCCCTGGCGGAGACCTGCCTCGCCGGCAGGCGGGCGCGGCAATCCCTGGGCACAACCCGAGATTGTCCGCCACAATTCGTCGGGCGGATCCGTCCTCTGGCGGACTTCTCTTTGCTCGCAATGACGAGTGAGATTGCGTCGTCGCAAAAAGTGCTCCTCGCAATGACGAAAGATTTAAGAGAGATTGCCGCGCCCTGCGGGGCTCGCAATGACGAATGAAAAAGAACCGCAATGACGACGAAAAGTTTTTGGTCATTGCGAGGAGTCCCGCAGGACGACGCGGCAATCCGACAGTTACCGTCATTGTCCGCCAGAGGACGGATCCGTCCTTCGGCGGACGAGTCCCGCGCCCTGGCGGAGACCTGCCTCGCCGGCAGGCGGGCGCGGCAATCCGGCAATCTGATAAAAACAGGTAGAAACTTCACCCGATCTTTCCTATAATTTCTTGTCATAAAGCGCGGCGGACGCGTAGTGTAATGTTCGCCGCGCTTTTTTTCCTGCCGGCGAACCCCGAAAAACCCAATCTGATAACAGGTGTAATCAAAACGCTCGAGATATTAAAACAACAGGGGAGTTATGAGAAAAGAAACCATTCGAGTAGAGAATAAGCTTATATCGGTCAAATTAGCACAGGATAACAATGATTTTATATCCTTAACAGACATGGCAAAGTTTAAAGATAGTCAGGCCACGGGTATTGTGATTGCCAATTGGCTTTCAACCAAGTACACCATTGAGTTTATGGGATCGTGGGAGCAAGAGTACAACCCGAAATTTAATGTTATGGAATTCCATAACATTAAAAACCAGGCCGGATCCAACGGGTTTATTTTATCTTCTTCTCGTTGGGTTCAAAAGACAGGTGCGATTGGCATCCGCTCTGCTGCCGGAAGATATAGCGGCGGGACTTTTGCTCACAAAGATATTGCTTTTGAGTTCGCGACATGGTTATCGCCGCAATTTAAGCTCTATTTAATCAAAGAATTTCAGCGGCTTAAAGTCGAAGAAAACGAGCGGTTGGCACTTGGCTGGGATGCTAAGAGAATGCTGACCAAGATTAATTACAGGATCCATACCGATGCGATCAAAGAAAATATTGTGATGCCTTTAAAATTATCGAACAAGGATGCGACGATCACTTATGCCACAGAAGCGGATGTGTTGAATAAAGCTTTATTTGGAATGACAGCAAGGGAGTGGGACGCTCAACATAAGGGAAAAAGCGGAAATATGCGCGATGATTCGAATATTTACCAACTTGTTTGCCTTTCCAATCTGGAAGGATTGAATGCCGAATTTATAAAAATGGGATTCACTCAGAGAGAAAGACTGCTCAAATTAAACCAGGCGGCAATGACACAAATGCAATCTTTGCTCGCCAATAAAAACGTTAAGAAGCTTGGCAAACTTGCGCGGTCACAGTCATTGCGAGGAGTCCCGCAGGACGACGTGGCAATCTCGATCTATAACCTATGAAACAAGCCTACGTTTATTTCATGATGAATTTCGCGAATACAGTCATTTACACCGGCGTGACTTCAGATTTGAAGAAGCGTGTTTATCAACATAAGAATGATCTCTTCCCTGGGTTTACCTCCGAATATAAAGTCCACAAATTAGTCTACTTTGAAATGTTCGAAGAAATGATCGAAGGGATTAAGCGTGAAAAGCAAATCAAGGCCGGATCGAGAAAAAAGAAATTAGAGCTGATTCGCGAGAGAAATCCGTCTTTTGAGGATTTGTATCCGAAGATTTAAGAAAGATTGCCGCGCCCTGCGGGGCTCGCAATGACGCGCAAGGGCTGTGGGTTGGTCATTGGCCGCCGCAATTCGTCGCTTCGTTGTCATTGCGAGGAGTCCCGCAGGACGACGCGGCAATCTAGAGCGCTCAACCCGAAATTGTCCGCCACAATTCGTCGAGCGGATCCATTCTCTGGAAAACTTCGCTCCATTCGCACTGACCAATGACAAGTCCCCAAAAAAAAATTTAAGTTTTAAAAATCACGGTCGATCCTTATCGATGACCGAAAAAAAATGACAAGTGGTGTCAGATTGCTTCTCCACCAAAAAGCGGATCCGCCGCCGGAGGAGTTGCAAAACATTTTTCGCGAAAACGGAGAAAAAAAAATAAAAAAACAGCAAAAAATTAAAAAAAGCCGTTGACATCATTTTTTAAAACAGTAATATCTGCATAACGAACGCAACAAATCGAACACAAATCGATCCTTGAATCGCAAAACCAAGCGAGAAGCCGAGTGATGAAACTAAAAAAAACCACGGCCGTTGCAGTTCTAGTTTCCTTTCTCCTCATTCAATCCCAAGCATTTGCAGATGTTCCCGCTGGCACCGACGCCGGTTCTGAAAATAAAAAATTCACTGAAGAATTCAGCCAGAACCCGCCCGCTCCTTCTGCTGAAAAGAAAGAACAGCCCGTCGAAAAGCCAGAAGCACCCGCGCCCCAGGGCAATGGTGCCCGATTCCGCATGAATAGTATCCGGATCGTTGGCAACGAGGCGATTTCTACCGATGAATTGAATAAGATTGTAAGTCAGCTCCTCAATCGCGATGTTAACATTGAAGAAATTCAAGAAGTGATCACCGAAATCAAAAAACACTATCGCAGTAAAGGTTACGTTGCCACCTACGTCAGCGTTCCTCCCCAGCGCATTCAAGAAGGTGTGGTTGAGCTGCGCGTCGTTGAAGGTAAGCTTGGTAAGATCGAGATTACGGGCAATAAATGGTTCTCCACGAAAATTCTAAACAACAAAATCCAGATCGAGCCCGGAGTCGTCATTAAATATGATGACCTTCAGAGCAGTCTTGCCCGCTTAAATGAAAACAAAGATGTTAGGGCTAAAGCTGTTTTAAAACCTGGCGCAACGCCGGAGACCACCGATATTCAGATTCAGGTCAACGACAAACTTCCTGTTCACCTCACGGGTGATGTCAACAATCTTGGAACTGACAACACCGGAAAAACCCGTTGGGGCATTCAAGCCGTCGACACCAACTTGCTTGGTCGTATGGATCAATTAAGTGCTCGTGTCCAGCTTGGCCGTCAGGCTTTTTCCGTGGGCGCTGACTATTATATGCCGCTTAACTCTTATGACACGCGTCTTGGTTTTTCCTATCAGCGATCCTCCGTAAAAGTGGGTGGTCCATTCCGCGCATTGGATATTAAAGGGCACGCCTCCACATACAGCCCCTACCTCAGCCAACCCATTTTTGATAATAAGAATTGGAAGGTCGGAGCCCGCACGAGTCTTGACATTAAGGAAATTGAAAATGAGGTATTGGGCCAGGTCTCCAGTAAGGATCGTTTGCGCGTCTGGGATCTCTCGCTTAACATCGAAGAAACGGACAAATGGGGAAAATCGTTTTTTCCTCAATCGTTTGATTTTGGGTTTGCTGATTTTATGGGCTCTTCCCCTAAGGGAAATGAGAACGCCGCGCGCACAAACACCGGTGGTCAATACTTTATTCAGCGCGGTTCGTATATACGGTATACACGACTGCCTAAGAACATGATGCTTGCGCTTCGCAGCAGCGTGCAGATGACCCCGGATCGTCTCCCTTCGGCAGAGCAGTTCCGTATCGGCGGCGCATACACCGTGCGTGGTTATCCGGAAGGAGACTTTGTGTCTGACTACGGAGGCACGCTGTCTACTGAAATGTATATTCCATCCTATATATTCCCCAAAGACTGGAAACTCCCGTTCTCTAAAGAACCTCTTCGCCAGCAGGTTCAGGCCACCACTTTCTTTGATTTTGGTGCAGGTGCCAATCGCCATCCAACGCCCGGCGAACACAATAATAGAACCCTTGCTGGTTTCGGCGCAGGTGTACGTGTCCATTTGTTTGATAAAGTTTACGCTCGCGCGGAATGGGCCAAGCCCGTTGCCAATAACCCGAGCAATGATGACCAAAGCGCATTTTATTACGGGGTTTCTGTAGAGTTTATGTGATGCCGCCGGTGGCGGGATCACCTCGAGCGTGGCGAGAAGTCTGAGATTGTTTCGTTGCGCTCGCAATCAGGATTGCTTTTGTTTGTCATTGCGAGGAGTGCGCAGATGACGAAGTAATCTAGCGAGTTTGGTTTTTATACGTATCACGATTAACGCTTCAAGTTTCACGTTCTTATTAACGAGGCAAACAATGATCCAGTCCTACAAAGAAACATTCGCGTACAGATCCCTTGCCTTATTCACCGCTCTTGCCCTTGCCTTCGCGCCAGTTGCCTTTGCGTGCGACGATGAACTTGATCCTACGCCGTGTGTCGCAAACAACACAACCATTCAAGTGCTCACAAATAGCCATACGACATTGACGGAAGCCCTCAATGTTGGTAAGCGTGATACCCTGCGCATTGAAGTGCTTGATGCGCTTGGTGATGTTTGCCCAACTTGCGCAGCGACTATACAAACGTCCTCCATTACCAACAACGGAACGATAGATACCGTTGGTTTTCTTGCCCTTATTGCAAATACCATCATTAATAACGGCGCCATTAATGTCACCGGTGATCTTCTCCTTGCTAACGCGGGCATCGATAAAGCGGCGTTTCTTGCAGGTGTCGCTGAGCTTGCCCGTAATCCCAATGCGGCTCCCGGTTCCATTCTCAATACCGGACAGATTAATAATTTAACAAAGGGGATCATAGCTCTGCTCGGTTCCGAAGGCGGCGTCCACAATTTCGGTACAATTATTTCCGATGGCGGCGCTGTCGCGCTTGTTGCAGGAAATGAAATCAGCATGCCCCTTACCATGGACGGTCTTATTTCCATTAATATCGAAAAAGGCGCCGAAATCAGCGCCCC
>SICL01000042.1 GCA_009691445.1 Candidatus Taenariivivens baikalensis
TGATCATAAATCAGACAAAATTCTTTTTAATTCTTCTCTGCCCTTGCCGCTCTTCAAAAATCTTTCACGCTTAACCACGTCAGATTTTGTTTTATGTTCTTCCTGATAAATCATTTTCCAAGGTCGGTGACCTTTTGTAAATCGATAATCTCCGTCATTATGCCGTGCGAGCCGTTCACTAACGCCTACTCCCGTTGAACCTAAGTATCTGGTTCCGTCCTTCAAGCTTTCTAAAACATAAACCCAAGCGGGCATCCCTGCCTCCTTCGCCAGAGGCGAATCCGTCCAGCGGACGATTCGTCTCCGGACGAATCCGCCGCAGGCGGAAAAGGGCAGTGTGATACCATTTCACCATCGGGCAATAACTTTACCACGAATGACAAATCAGGACTTGCTTGTCCGGCTCTTGCTTGCGAATTTTCCTCGCAACTTCCCGTGCCTTGGAAAGACTCGGGACCATCGCAAAGACCGTTGGACCACTCCCCGACATACCAGAAAACGTAACCCCCAACGGATGAAAACGCAAGAGGGTCTGCCGAATTGAAGGTCTGAGCTGAAATGCCGGAGCCTCTAAATCATTGGCAAAAAGCTGAGAAATCTGATGACTATTTTTCCGGCTAAAAAAGTTGGAAATCATTGTAACAACACGACTTACTTTTGTCAACGAAACGGCCGGAAGCTTGCGCGGCAAGGCCTGATAAACCTGCTTTGTCGAGAGCTCTTCGCGCGAAATCACAAGCACAAACCAGTGCTTAATCTTATTTGGAACTAATTTAAGCTTCTCTCCGACCCCTCTTCCAATCGCCGTAGAAGTATCATAAATAAAAAAAGCAACATCCGCGCCTAACCGAACGGCAATCTGGACTAATTGCATTCGTGAAACCGGAAGACTGTAAAGCTTCTTCATTCCGAGCAAAAAAGACGCGGCATTCCCAGATCCGCCACCAAGCCCCCCACCCATTGGAATTCGTTTAGTCAAATTCACAGAGACTCCTCCGAGTTTGGGGAAAATATTTTGGAGCTCCCGATAAGCGCGAGTAATCAGATTGTCTTCTCCACACGAAAGGCGGGGATCAGAACAGCGCAGAAAAAACTCCTTTGGCTTTTTTTGAATCCGGAGAGTATCGCAAAGCGAAATACGATGGAAAAGCGTCACAAGTTCGTGATAACCGTTCGACCGGCGACGGATAATTTTGAGGTAGAGATTCAGCTTGGAGGGACTTTTGAGAATGAGAGTGCGCATAGCGCAGAGAGCAAAGAGCATAGCGTAAAAGCAAAACGTCAATGACGCTCTGCTCTATGCGCTATGCCCTCTGCGAATTAAGACCAATTGCTCTTTTTGTGGCGATTCTTACGCAGCTTCTTCTTGCGTTTATGCTTATTCATCTTCTTCTTGCGCTGCTTATGTGCCCAAGGCATTAGGGGCTCCTTTTCTTAATTTCGGATTGAGGATTTCAGATTGCGGAATTGGGTAGCCCCTTCAGGGCTTTGTTCATTTATAAAACTGCCGAAGGCGGCTCCAAAAACCGCATTCCGCAATCCGCACTCTAAAATCCGTTAGGGTATTACTTTATTAAGCGGATATTCAATGATGCCTTCAGCACCATTTTTCTTCAGCTCCGGAATCAACTCGCGCACAATGCATTCATCAATAATCGTATCAACATCATGCCAGCCGCCCACTGAAAGTGAAGAGACCGTCGGATTTTTCAAAGCCGGCAGGATATTCAAAATTCTTTGAAGGTCTTTTTTCGCCACATTCATTTTAAGCCCGACCTTTTCCTGGGCTCTCACCGCGCCTTCAAGCAACATCACAAGATTATCCATCTTGCGGCGCTTCCAGGTATCCTTAGCACTTTGTTTATTGGCGATAAATCGGGGGATGGATGTAATAATCGTATCGATAATTCGTAGATTATTCGCGCGCAGACTGGATCCAGTTTCTGTGGCCTCAACAATGGCATCCGCAAGCCTCGGCGGTTTAACTTCAGTCGCGCCCCAGGAAAATTCAACCTCGGCGCTGACCTTGTGCTTCTTCAAATATTTCTTCGTCATATTGACAAGTTCCGTAGAGATTTTCTTCCCCTCAAGATCCTTAACGGTCTTGAACTTGGAATCATTGTGAACGGCCAGCACCCAGCGCACCGGATTACTCGTGCGTTTGGAATACTGAAGTTGGCAAAGCTCCACAACATCAGATTCATTTTCCTGGATCCAGTCATAGCCGGTAAGGCCACAATCGACAACGCCGTCTTCAATGTAACGGGACATTTCCTGGGGACGAAAGAGGACCACTTCAAGCTCCGCATCATCAACGGAAGGATAATAAGAACGGGAATTCACACTAATACTAAAACCGGCTTTTTTGAAAATATTATAGGTCGCCTCTTCCAGGCTTCCTTTAGGTAAAGCAATGCGGAGTTTGTTGGACATAAGGGCGGTGATTCTATCTTTTCACTTGTGGGGTGTCAATAGCGCGCTTACAATACGCCCGCGATGCCAACCTTTATCCAAAATATTCTTTCCGTTATCAGCGCCGGACTCGGCGCCTGTCTTGCAATCGGAATTGGCGTTTCTCATAATCAGCTTTGCGCCCTGATTAGTTTCGCAGCCGGAACCCTTTTGGGAACAACTCTCTTTCACATTATTCCTGAATCCGCCTCGATTCATCCCGCGGCCATCGCCATCGCGCTCGGATCAGGATATCTTCTGTTTCATCTGATCAGCCGGTATGTGTTTCATGTCTGCCCGGCCTGCTCGGCTTCGCATGTTGAGGAACAAACCAGCGAGAGTTTCAAAAGCATTGCCATCCTGCTCACGATCGGGCTTTCCATTCACAGCACCATGGACGGCATGGCCCTTGCTCTTGGGAAAAATTTGGGCGAACATCCGGATCATTCTGTGTTTTTAACGATTCTGATTCATAAATTCCCCGAAGGTTTGGCTCTATGCTCCCTGCTTTTAAAATCAGGATACAGCAAAATACGGGCGCTGCTGGTTACCATCACACTGGAACTCTCAACCCTGCTCGGCTGGTTTTTAGGCGCCTTCATTCTGACCAATTATCCCGCGCATCATTATATTGATCTTGCGATGCTGCATATCGGCGGAGGATTTGCTTATCTAGCCGTGCACGCGGTGATCAATGAAGCTCGGAAGCATTCTCCGAAGGTGGTGGTGGGGTTTTTTGCAGCGGGAGTGGGACTTATGATTTTAACCAGCGTGATCCACTGAGAGGCAAGAGGGCAGGATTTTTCTTAGCTTTGCTTCTTTCAGTGGTGGGCTAGCACCAAATTCGGCACTGCCGTCAGCGTGAGCGGCGAACGAATACCCTTCTCATAAAGTTCCCAACCGCGTCGGGCAATCATTCCCGCATTATCAATCGTCAGCGATCGAGCAGGAAACCAAACCCTGATTCCTTTGGCGCTGGCTTCTTTTTCTAATTTCTCGCGCAAGTAGTTATTCGCGCTCACTCCTCCGCCCACCACAATATCTTGGACCCCTTTGAACTCCGCCGCATCAATGGATTTATCTGTGAGCCAGCGGACGGCGGTGTCTTGGAAAGAAGCGCAGATGTCAGCGGCAAAGGGCATAGCGCATAGGGCATAGCGTAAATCATTTATCTGAACACTCTGCTCTTTGCGCTCTGCACTCTGCTGTTTTTCGACGAGCAGTCTCACCGCCGTCTTCACTCCGCTGAAACTAAAATCAAACCTTCCATCCTGTTTAGGCGCGGTAAATTTGTAAGCTTTTAAATTTCCTTCTTTCGCAGTTTTTTCGATAATGGGTCCTCCCGGATATCCGAGGCCGAGAAGTTTCGCAACTTTATCAAAGGCCTCGCCGGCCGCGTCGTCGATAGTCTCACCCATTAATTTCATTTCGCCCTTTTCATGAAACGAGAGACTGGTGTGTCCTCCGGAAACTAAGAGCCCGATATATTGCTCAGGTTCTTCGCGCCCAATAAAGTTAGCGGCGAGATGCGCCTCAAGATGATTCACGCCGACAAGAGGCTTCTTCATTTGATACGCCAGAGCTTTCGCAAAAGACACTCCGACAAAAAGCGATCCGATCAAACCCGGCCCGTGCGTGACAGCAATCAGATCAATGTCTTCGAGTTTTATTTTGGCCGTTTCTAGCGCTTCCTGAAGCACCACATCAATTTGTTCCAACGAATGGCGTGAGGCGATTTCCGGAACTACGCCGCCAAAGGGTTTATGCCGGAACAGGCTGGAGGAAACAATATTGGAAAGCAGTTCGTCCTTGCCTCGTAGCACCGCGCAGGAGGTTTCATCGCAGGAAGTTTCAATACCGAGAGTCAGCATAAACTTTATCTGGCAGGGGCTGGCTGAATCACTTCAAAGGCTTGCTGGATAATCGCACGAAAAGACTCTGCGGTGGTTGCCCAATCGACAAGATCCACTTTGATGGGAAGATCCGACTCAGAAAAAGCTTCTTTGAGTTCGCCCATTTCCCGGAGAGGTGGGGGCGTTTGGGTCATAATCGCCAAATCTAAATCTGAATACTTCACAGCTTTTTGAAGGACAGAATAATCAAGTTTCATGCCCAAAAGATTATCATAAGATCACGCGATTGAGAATCAATTTGATCAGCGCTCAGGGTGGGATTACGCAGCAGAGAGAAAGGCCTGAAGCGCGAGAAGTTCCGTCCGCAGGAATTCTGCACGGCTGGACGCGAGAAGCTCGCGGTCACTGTAAACGCTCAGTTGATTTTGAACCAGCGCGGAAATTTCATCCGCCACAATCACGAGCACCGCCGATTTGTTCTTCGGATCCAGTACGGCAACGCGAGTCCGATCTTTAGCGGCATTGATCTTAGCAACAAACGTTTCGAGTCCCACAACAGCCGACTGTCCCGGTTTCGCAGAAAGTCCTCGACCCACCGCCCGCCGCAATTCCTGTACACTTTCAACAAATTGAATTTGAAACTGCTTTTTAAGAACAATTAAGGGATCAAAGCCCAACTTAGACTTTCCAAATTCTGAAATCTGATTCCTGAAATCTGACATCTGCGTTTGCGTTCCCACCACCGTCAGTTGATAGCGGACTTCGGCATGTTTCGCGAGATAAATCAACATCGGCGCCAAATTAACCGGTGACGGCAGAGCGTGCTCCTCGGTGTCAAAAACTGAATTCACTAAATCACTTGGCCGCGCGGAATTTAAAATTCCAGAAAGCTCCGGATGTTGGTCTAGAAATGCTTGTAGCTTCGTGTTGAAAATAGGGGCACGAACGAAATCCTCTTCCAAGCTGGCTTCCTCCATCACTAAATGCACAACCACTTCAAAAATTTTCTGACCGAATTTATCACGTACGGCTTCAGGAATAATATTGTTTCGCTGATTTCGAACGACCTCTCTGCGATTTAAAGGAAGCGCCTGTTCAACTGCCTGCTGGATACGACGTCTCACCTCAGACCGAGCCCTGGGCGCGGTGAATGAGACTCGAACAAGAGTCGACGCTGTTGGAAAGGGCGGGACAAGAGCCAATGGTTTGCTTAATTCAGCAAGAACACGCTGTGCCAATAATTCCGCTGATTCACTGATCTTTGCATCGGAAAATCCGGCTGAGGCCGACAAATCAATATTTAAACTCCTGGCCACTTTGCGAATCTCTGTCTGCACCCGATTTACGGTTAACTTCCCCGTCGCATTTCCCATTGATGCCATACTCAAAATCATTCCGAAGGCAGCTGTTTCAATCGCTGAAAGTTGTTTTCTCTCAACCAGAATCGTTGAACCCTGGGCTTCAACTGCAGGAACAAAAGCTGGCAATAACTTCAGCCCATCTAAAGGAGCTGATACTGGAGCCGGCGTTTTCCGGAAATTTACGTGGATAATACTGCGCAATTCAGACCGAGAAGGAGTGATCTTCGACGTGAGAACAAGAAGGTCGGGCACCAGACTCACGCGTTTTATTTTAAAAAACAATAAGGCTATGGCGAGATATCGCAGCGCCTCCGCCAGTGGTCGCTTCAGAGCTTTTTGTAATTCGTTTTGCGTCTCCGAAAACCCCGGCAGCCGCCACCCTAAAAACCATTTTCCTTGAGACGGCGTCCTCACTTCTGAGCGGAAAATTTCAACACGCGCCATGACAAATATTAAATTTGAAGCTTCCGTTTCAGAAAGATGAGTTTTTTCCATCAGATACTCTGCAGTACGATTTTTTTTGGGATCAGATGCTTCAAATTTTAAAGCCTCTTCGACTAAATCCTGTGCCTGACCCACGGTCGCCAGCGTAGAGAACGCAGAATTGCTCGGATCAAGTCCGTACGGGATTAATCGATCGAGAGAATCTGATTCGCTCAATCTCGGAATGGACGACACAAGCAGGTCGTAAAGCCTGCCAAGCTTCGGATAAAGGGGGTTCCCTTGTCCAAGATGGGCCATCTCACTCACCACATTGATGACAATATCCCGATATTTCGGATATGCTTCAGCTTCGAGAATTTTTTTTGCGCGCGTCAAGATTTGTGTCAGTGTGTTTCCTGAAGGCCCTTGCCGCAAAATTTCTTCCACCAATCCCAAAATGGCTGCCCTGTCCGGACGACCGCCCCTCATTTCCGAACGGGAATTTTTTTTGGGTTTCGTCGTGCTGTTTTTCACCTCCATCGAAACTGGAGCTGGGGAAATCTCTGGGGTTCTGGCCTGAAACCCATATTGCTTGAATTCCATCCACATCTCCGAAGAAGACAGCTCAGTACGATCAAGAACCCACTCTAATTCTTCACGCGTAAAACGGCCCTGAAAGAGTTGTTTTTTTCTATCCGAATCGAGATTGAAAGGCGCAATTCGCTGATCTCGGACTACCCTTCTGAGGCTTGAAGGAAACGCCCGTTCAACTACCGATCGGATAGTGCGTCTCAACTCCGAGCGAGAAGAAAGGCGAGCAAAATCCTTGAGAATGCTTTTTGCGGTTTTTTTCTGTCCCTCAGAAATACCGCTGAGTCCCTCCTGCAATTTTTCAAGGACTAATCTTAAAGAGCCATAATCTTCCTGATAAACTGTTATTCCGGGGTAAGTGGTCATTGCTCTGAATACCGCAAGACCGCGGGCTTCGAATTGCTTTTCTGGAATCCCTAAAAAACGGGCTGCTTGGCTCAATGGATCGGGGTAGACAGCCCCGGCGTCTTCATTGATCTCAAGTTTGTTGCCGGGAGCCACTTGTTCCTGTATCAAAAGCCAAGCGAGGTACTGCCCGGCCACAAACCGGGCACGAGCAGCTTCCCGACGCCACTCTCTTTCGCCGGGCATTCTCAGAGAATCAAATCCGGCAGCCGTCCCTCGATGGCTAATATCCTTGAGACGAATCTTAGCGCGGTCCGGGGTCACTGAAAAATATTGAGCAAGGGTCTGAAGCGGCGTTCGCCCGGAAGATAAGTTACCTTGAAGAATCTCTTGGTATTTTCGGAGAAACTCAACATCACTGACAAGCGGCAAATTGAATTTTAAAGCCCAATCATCCATCCGATTAACGCTGATCCCTAGCAAACGCGCAGCCTCCGCTTTACTGCCTTTTGCCTGGTTGAAAGCTGCTTGAATGGTTTTGGCCTGCTCTATTTCTACCAACACGTGGAACTCACCTCCCAGCCATCCTATTTCCGCCAAATCCTTGAGATGTGAGTGAATTTTCGCTAAAGAGTTTTTGCGTCCTAAAATTTCGCGCGGAGCCAAAGAATCTGAAAGCGACCGAAGATATATTCGGGCTTGCTCTAGGATCGCGGGCTTCATACGGTCTTCCAATTTATAACTTTTAAGGCTTTTCACAAATCCGGCCGAGGAAGGAAACCCTAAAGCTCGCGCCGCTGCCTGCAGATTGCCGTGTTTCTGCTTCAAGGCTCTGCCAAACACCTTCACGAGTTCATCATCGATCACTTTTTTTTGCTCATCATTTAGCTTGGGATTTCTTCGGAGCCCTGCGATTCCTTGATAGTTTTCTTTGACCGAGGGAAGTTTGCTCAACTCTTCAAACTGGGTTTTCATGGAATCAATAATAATTTTCCCGCGGTCGGAAGCCATTCGATATTTGATTAAAAGCCGGCCTAATTTCCAAACTCCAAACTTCAAAGCCTCCGCTGTTCTTTGCAGATGACCTTGATTCGTTTTCAAAACTTTTAAAAGTTTACCGCGGCTTACCTCAGCCGTATTCCGAACTTCCGAGCGGGGCGTGCTTTTAGCATCATCCGCTCCCTTGCTTGCTTGAAACTGATATTGCTTGCATTCAAACCCAATCTCCGAAGAAGACAGCCCAGTACGATCAAGAACCCACTCTAATTCTTCACGCGTAAAACGGCCCTGAAAGAGTTGTTTTTTTCTATCCGAATCGAGATTGAAAGGCGCAATGGGTAATCCCGTGCTTTGAATCAGAAAGGTTTTAAAATCCCTCAAAGAATTACTTTGGACAAAATTACAAAGACGCGTCATTCCTGGGTAACGGCTAAAAAATGGAGAGGGGTTCAACGACAGAAAATCTTTCGTCTCAACCGCCATCGTAATGACGGCTGCCTGCATGAGGCCTTGATTCACAAGCGTCACCTTATCCCAAAGAGTCTCTAGTTCTTGAAGCAAGTCAGCGGCAACGATTTGAAATAGCCTGTCGGCCCTTGTTCCCAAATTAAATTCCACATCTCCACTCATGTTTTGCGTTTTCATATCTGAAATCCAGTGATCGATAATATTCACGTTCTCTTTTGTGATCAGGGGCGCCGATGAATTTTGAGAAACGGCTGCCTCCACCAGATCCACGGCAAGCATCGGCTTAAGTAAGCGGCGATGGAAAATATCCGCAATCGGCAAAACCCATTCCCGGTCCTCCGCCACAAACTGCGCTGTCTCTTTCTCAATATAGTTCTGCCAAATTCTGGTGGGAATTTTTTGGATCGGTCCAGGAAAATACGGATAAATGCGCTCGATAAACGACGCAAGCTTAGACGCCTCACTATCAGCGAAAAGAGAGTGATCAGAAAGGAGGGCCAAGAAATTCAATAACCGTCCCCCATATAAACTTCCCAACGCCTGTCTTTGATCCATCGCCCGATCCCCCGGTGAGACTTTACCCACCACCGCTGAGGGATTTAAACGAACGGTAAAAAAGTCGAGTGTTTCGGTGCCGGAAGGAGTGATTTTTAAATTTTTTCCGACAGGCACCATCAAGGCTTTTCCGGTAGTGACCTCGGTGGCTTCGCCGTCAATCGTGACGACTCCCTGACCTTGAGAAAAAGCCAACATCGTGGGCGTGTGGGCTTCTGCTGAAAAATCCCGCTCTTTCTGAAGCGCTAATCTCTCCACCGCAACATCCGCCGGATTAAAACCGTTTGGTTTTTGGACTCCGCGATGCCAAACATTCAAAGATTCGGGTGTAACATCGACCGCGCGATCAATTTCCGCAAGCTGTTCCGGTGTAGCGCCGGGACTATTGTAGATCCCTCGATAAATAAAAAGAATTTGAACGGGCGGTTTTCCTTCTTCCACCTTGACGGTGTGAACGGTATTGGCAGGGACATACATAAAGTCTCCTGCTTTCAGTCTCACTATTTTAGTGCCAACCGTCACAAGCGCCTCACCCGAATTAATGTAATAAAGTTCACCGTAAGGATGAGTGTGCGGCGTCAACATGGATGCGCTCGTCACCGTCGCAACGCCTGCCGATAATCGATTTGCCAGCGGACGAAGCGGACTAAAAATATCCGCGCCAAAAAAAACTTTCTTGAGATCATTCCAAACCGCAGCGTTAAACGCCGTATCAATATCCACAGTTTTTTCGTCTAACCGCAATTCGGAGCGGGGCCGGCCGGATTCAAGGAACCAGCCTAGGTCTTCCGAGCCAATGGGACCAAACCTCTCTGTAAGCACGGCCCGGTCATGAAAATAATTTGACCCGCTAAAATCCAAGGGTTGACGAACCTGCGGAACGCTTTTTGTAAACAATTCCTGAAATAGCATCATCCGGATTTTCTGAGCCAATATTTCCGGAGTAAGCGTTTCCTGTACTTTGAATTCCAACATCGTCTTGCCTTTGATTAGGACTTGAACGCCCCCTGAAAATTCCGACCCTTGAATTTCCTGTTTGATCCAAGCAAGAATATTAACTTGAGAAGGATTTTCATGGATGGGAAAACCAAGTTTTCTATCGGTTAACAGAATCTCAAAAATAAACGGGCTTGAGAAATCCGGTTCCAGATAACCGCCGCGAAGACTATGCTCTGCCTGATTCCGCATCTCAGAACGGCGGTGAGAAATCGCAATGAGTTTTGGACCTGTCCTCATTTCCGAAGCCGCCACGGGCAAGCCTCTTGGGTCTTGTTGTAGAAACGGCAAGATTGAACCGGATAATTTGGGATTGGCCCGAACAACGCTTATACCCCCGCCCGGCGTAGACGAGTAAATGACAAAGCGCGCGGTATGGTGGTCCTGGATAGCCTGAAGCACGACTCTATTACCTTCTTCTATTTCCGCAAAAGGAATCTCGTCTCCGACCTTGAACCATCCTGCACGGACACTCTCGCCTGTCCGTCTGTCACCCGTAACTGCGAAAAGAAAAACTTCCTTGTCGCTGCTTTTTCCAACACTCGTCCTTATCTGACTTAGATGAATCCGATGACTATCATCCACATCCCCTTTCTGATTGATCTGGATATCAAGAACCGCGTTACGTACTTCTGAACGAGGATGAATCACATAGCCTGCGGCTTTTCCCTGAGGCGGGACAAATTTCAACGGTTCAAAGAAGAAGTCTAGAATTTTTCCAACCACGGGATGCGACGTTAGCGAGCTCAGCCGCTCGGAAAGATTACGTACTTCCGAGCGGCCAAGTCTCACTTCGGGGCGGCTCGACAAATTTAAGTCCTTAATGGCATGTTCCACGGAAGTATAAAGAAATAACTTCTTAAGCACTATCCCGTTTGTATGTGAAGGATGATCTGAAATGATTTCCAGTCGCAAGGAATCTGCGTTTCCCGGTATTTTGTGATTCTGCGATCTGAAACCCGTCACATCATGATCTTTGCCAAAAACTTCCATGACTCCGTCCCAGGTTGCCATCACAGAGCCTTCCTGGTTCAGATAAGAAAAAACGAGCTTGTCCTGATTGAAAGGCTTTCCGAGATTTTCCGGCAGAGGGGTTATTTGATAACTTAATACTTCGAACTTTGCTGCATTCGTAAGCCCTTCAAGAGGAAAACTGAACGAAGGATGCGGCGCCTCGGGTGAGAAGGTATAATGAAGCTGTACAGCGCCTTGGGTACGAACAACTTTGGCTTGAGCATTGGGGACAATTTCAGCCTGCTTTTCTTGTTTGTCAGAAATCAAAATTAATTTTCTAGGGACGAGCGATGCCGTGATGCTGTTAAGCTTTCCATCTATTCCCTTAATCCTTGCATCAAGCTGTTTCGAAGTAAACTGGGCAACCGTTAACTGACTTTTCGTATAAGTTAGTTTATAGTGATAAACCAAAAGACATCCGATGGCGATCCCTAGAAAACCTGCGTGGGCGAGGGACGACCATAGCGGAATCATCTGTCCCGTTCGCAAACGAAAAACGATTCTTTCCCATAACGTGCGAAAGAAATCCCTAAACAGTCTTACTTTCACAGGCGGTTCTTGCTCACGAAATCGCTCTTGAAGCGGCCTCAAAACTTGGGCAATCATCTCGTAATCGTTAAAAACAATGGGATAAGCAACCATCGTTTCAAAAACACCTTCATTCTCTTTTCCCGGCTGAGCAAAGGAAATTTGAATCAGATTTTGCTCAGCCTCTTCCGACACAGCTTCTGTAAAAGTTAATGAGGGGGGTATTTGTAACAGGGATTTAAGCTGGGTCAAGCGGCGGATGGTCTCCCCCCTATCTTCCCCTTCAAGCCGCAACCTTAAAAAATCCTGAAGGGAAAGATGAGAAATTGCTCGATTTTTCAAGACCCAAAAAACATCCGTTTCTTTCAGGATCAGCCGAGCGATGGTTGCAAAATCATCCACCGCCGCAGTCAAGTGATCCGTGGGGCCAACCCATTCTTTGTTTTTGACCACCAAATGGGACCCCTCCGGAGATTCTATGAAGACAAGATCCTCAGGAAGGATTTCTTCTTCTTGCAGCTGGGTCAATACCAAAATTAAGTCTCGGGGCGTGTCATGCGATTTTAAGCTGGCAAAATCATTGCCGCTATATTGAGTCGGTGTCGACTGACGAATTTCCTGGGCTAAAGATTCGATGATCTCTTCGAGCGTTTGTTCATTACCTTGGCTTCTCACCTCGCTGCGTTTGAAAGGAAGGACCGCTCCTTCTAAGACCTGCGCAGCTGAAGGATCCGTATTAACGGCGGGGTCAATCGGTGTTTTGTAGGTGATGTGCATACCCTGTCTTTGAAAACTGACTGTTCTTTTCTCCAAAGTTTCCTGCCATTGGGCTTCGTTCTGATAATGAAATGTTTCAGCTCCGACCTGGATGGTTAGAATTTGAGCCGAAGTAAGCCCGCTCCATTTTTTATTTGTTCTCAGCGTCTCCAGGAAACCGGCCAAGTCGCTGCTGCGGATGCCTCCGGGAATTTCTTCTTTCTGACCGTTCATCAAAAACGTATTGGCAGGAATCGATTCGGAAGTATTCGCGGGGGGTGCAGGAGAAGCCACAGTCTCAGCTTTCAAAGAAATCTCCATCTCATTAATTTGAATGACTTCTCCGATCGAAATAAAGGAAGCACCCTCTTTTGTTGCTTTTAACTGAGTCAACGTCAGGGGCTGAGAGAGCTCTAAAAACCGGTTGCTGTTCACTAACCGGGAAGCAAGAACCAATTCTTTGCTGTCGGTATTTTCCAATACCACTGTGACCGAAGATGCTGTCTTGGGGTCAAGAAAAACAAAATCCTCTGGACGAATTTCTGCAAGATTTTCCCGAGTAATACGACGGCTTCTTTTGAGATACCTCTCCAGCAACACCGGATTAAATACCGCGGCAGTCACCATCCTCTTGGGTTCACGAGAAGACTTATTCGTTTCATTTGCGCTGCCTAAAATAGGCGCCGATATCCCGGTCAGGCGCTGATCCAGAAAGCGTCCCATCGGACGCGAGCGAACTTCTGATCGTGGTTTACTTTCTGTTTTTAAAGTAAACGCCGCACTTCTCATTCCGGAGCGGAGTTGAGGGGAAAATTCATCTGCAAAAGCAGTGCCAAAAAAAGATTTTCTTAATTCTGAGCGGACGGCGGCTACCGCAGCATCAGAATTAAAATGAGAACGATCGAGTGCTTTGAGGCCCTCAGAAATTTCAACAGATCGGTAAGAGGATTGAGGAATAAAATCACGCAGCAGCGACTTTACATACTGATCGTGTCCGTCCGTGCCGGACATCTTGGGAGTAATGAGCGCGTAGCTGTAGCCGTGCTCTTTGAAGTAGGTTTCGAAGGGCTTGGCGTGAAAGCCGCCGGTAATCACAACCACCGCCTTCGGCAAACTCGAAACTCTAAATCTGAAATCCGAAATAAATTCAAAATTCGAATGATTCAAATCTAAAACGGAACTGCTTTTCTGTGTCGTTTCGAATTTTTGATTTTGAATTTTGGATTTGTTTCGAGTTTCGAGTTTAGGATTTCGGGTTTCAGACCGAAGGATTTTCTCGATATTTTTAATCATGATTCCGTCCCGCTCTTTGGCGAGACGGTAAAACTCCAGCGCCTTTTCGTACAAATCGTCAATTTTTGAGCCCACTCGAAAATTCAAGTCCTTTCCGCCAGACTTAAGGCGGATCCGTCCTTCGTCGGACACGCGATGCGATGCGTTGAGAGCGGCGAATCGGGACAAGAAAGCAGTAGGCCGTATGCAGTAGGCAGAACTGCCTTTCTCCGGCTCTTTACTGCCGACTGCCTCCTGCCGACTGCTTACCACTTGCTCATATTCCTCCGCCGTCAACTCCAACGCAAACAGCTTCTTCAGTAGTTTGTAGGATTTCAATAGCTCAACGAGAGCCTTCTCTTCCTTTGTCTTTGCAAGCTTCACCATAATCTTCGCCGTGAGCGTTTCGATTTCCTTGAGGAGCGGATCTCCTTTGAGCTCTGCGGCTAACAGCTTGTGGCCGATGAATCGATTCACGTTGGGATAAGCGGAGTAATTGAAATTGCGCGGCAAGTAAGCAACGAGAGATTCCATTTGGGTTTCGAGGTTGGGAGGAGCGGGAGCGGCAAACGGCTGCGCAAACAACTTTGTCCATAGTCCACGGTCCATAGTCCACGGCTGAAGGGTTTTATCTGTGGACTGTCGACTGTGGACTGTCGACAAAAACATTTCTTTCTGAAATTGCTCGCGCTCTTTCTCAAACTCCCCCTGATTAAACTTCCCCTCCATCTCCGCCAGCACACTCAAACGCACCAGCATCGGCCAATGGATCTGCTCAATGGGATCATCCAGATTGATTGCAACTTCCTCTTTCGCTCGCTTCTTTAATAGGGAGAGCCAGGTTTCCGTGGAAAGGATTTTGGATTCATACTGTTCTTCTGTTTTCAGGAAAGTCCGAAGGGAGGAATTAAGATAAGCGCTTGCGAATCGCTCAATTTGAAGGTCGAGATCTGTCAGGAATTTCCCGGAAGTTTCTTTGGCCTTGAGTACCTCCACAAAGGCCTGGCCGTTTTGAACATAAGGCTTGAGATCTTCAATACCCATCGCCTTTGCATTTTGCGCTTCAGCCAGGAAAAGTTCGGGGCCGGTGACGATTCCTTTTTCTGCAAGCCGGTCCAGGATTTTCATGGTCCGGGGCATGTCCTTCGGGAAAAAGCGGAGAAGCTCGGGCTTAAGCGAAAAAGCATCTCCTTCAAGCAGCACGGTATTGACGCCGTACTGATTTTTTAGATGAGAGAGGATCTTTTGGATATTTTTCTGGCCTTCGATATTTCCGTGCGCTTCCTGGATGTGAAAGATAGCGGGGCCGGAGCCGGAATGAATCGACTCAATACTTCCAAAATCCGCGGGGATTTCAGGATGAAATGCGGAGGGAATGCGGACTTCCGGGGGTGAAAAAATTGCAGACGCGGCGTGAGCAGGCACACCTTGGGTAAATTGAGTTGTGACAAAACAAAGCAAAGCCAACAAAGCCGCAGGCTTTTTGGGGGCAAAACGCATTCGAATCTCCAGAAGGAAGACGCTAAACTTTGCTCAAGGTAACACGGAAGATTTGAAGTTTCAAACGTCAAAAAAACAAGAAAAAGCAATCGCTAACAATCACTAACATTTAAAAGTGATCGTCATCCTTATTTGGAAATTTTTTTTAATGAGGCGAGCTTTTTAGAGAGGATTTCGTTGGCGAGTTTGGGGTTGGCTTTGCCTTTGGTTTCTTTCATGAGCTGACCCACGAGAAATCCCAAGGCAGTGGTTTTTCCGGATTTGAAATCAGCAACGGATTTGGGATTGGCGGCGATCACTTTGTCCGCAATCTCTTCGATGAGTTTGGTATCCGTTACCTGCTCCAGTCCCTTTTCCTTCACAATCGCGTCCGCAGATTTTCCGGTCTCAAACATCAAAGGAAGCACATCTTTGGCAATCTTGCCACTAATCGTATTGTTGTCAATGAGCCGCAAAAGTCCGGCGAGAGCTTGAGGGGTAACGGGACTTTCTTCGATGGTTTTTTTCGCGGTATTTAAAAGCGCAAGAAGCTCGGATTGAATCCAGTTGCTGGCAAGTTTCGAATTAGCCTTTTCTTTCACGCACGCTTCAAAATAATCCCCAAGTTTTTTTTCCTGAACAAGCACCGCGGCATCGTACGGTGAAAGTCCGAAGTCTTTGGTAAAACGATTCGTTCGCGCCTGAGGAAGTTCCGGAAGATTTTTGCGCAGACCTTCGATGAATTCTTGGGCGATCGAAAACGGGACAAGATCGGGTTCGGGGAAATATCGGTAATCGTGAGCCTGTTCCTTGGAGCGCATCAACGCGGTTTTACCCGTATCATCATTCCACAGCCGAGTTTCCTGGCTGACTTTTTCGCCGGCTTCGATCATTTCCACCTGGCGCTTGATTTCATATTCAATGGCTTTTTGTACGGCTTTGAAGGAGTTTAGATTTTTGATTTCAGTCCGGGTTCCAAATTTCTCCTGACCGACCGGACGCACCGACACGTTTGCGTCACAACGCAGGCTGCCCTCTTCCATATTGCAATCGCTGACTTCCAGATATTCCAGAATCGCTTTCAAAGACGTGAGGTAGTCGTACGCTTCTTCCGCAGAACGGATATCGGGTTCGGAAACGATTTCAAGCAGCGGAGTTCCGGCGCGGTTGTAATCGACGAGGCTTCCGTCTTTGATGCCTTCGTGGAGAAGTTTTCCCGCGTCTTCTTCGAGATGCGCGCGGGTGATGCCCACCCGCTTGGCCATAGAGCATAGCGCAGAGGGCATAGGGTTCTGATTTTCTCTTTGCTCTCTGCTCTCTGCTCTCTGCTCAATCTCAATCCATCCCTTCCCATTCACCGGCATATCGTACTGGGAAATCTGGTAAGCCTTTGGAAGGTCCGGATAAAAATAATTTTTTCGGTCAAATTTGAGGCGTCCGCTGATTTCGCAATTGAGCGCAAGGCCGATCTTGATTCCAAGACGCAGCGCTTCTTCGTTCAGTACCGGAAGCGAGCCCGGCCAGCCCAAACACACGGGACACGTGTGGGAATTCGGCTCAGCTCCAAATTTTGTCTCACAGCCGCAGAAGAGTTTCGTCTTCGTCAGAAGCTGGCAGTGGACTTCAAGCCCGATGACGGGCTCGTATTTCGTCGTTCGTACTTCGTCGTTCGTCATAAAATTATTGTTCGTTATTATTTTGGTTTATGTACGCTGTACACGTCACTAAATATTGGGTTTCTTTTTATAATATTCGGTTTCCTGTTCAAACGTATACGCCGCCCTAAAAAGCGTTTCTTCCTCAAACGCGCGGCCCATCAGCTGCAAGCCAATCGGTAATCCGGATTTTGTAAATCCGCACGGGATCGAAATCGCGGGCACGCCGGCAAGATTCGCGGGGATCGTAAAAATATCAGATAAATACATCGCGAGCGGATCATTCATCTTTTCGCCGATCTTAAAAGGCGGAGTCGGAGCCGTCGGACTCAGGATTAAATCGACTTCTTTGTACGCATTGGTAAAATCTTCGCGGATGAGTGTGCGGACTTTTTGGCCTTTCAAATAATAGGCGTCATAATATCCCGCGGAAAGCACAAAGGTTCCAAGCAAAATGCGGCGCTTGGCTTCCTGGCCAAATCCCTGGTCGCGCGTTTCAAAATACATCTCTTTCAAATCCTGAGCGGGCACACGCAGACCGTACTCCACGCCGTCAAAGCGTCCGAGATTGGAGCTGGCTTCTGCAACCGCGACAATATAATAAACGGCCACTGAGTGCGGCGTGTGCGGCAGACTCACCGTTTTAATTTGCGCGCCAAGCTTTTCAAATATTTTGGCGGCCTGGTCAACACTCGCGCGGACTTCCGGATCAATACCGTCCCCGTAAAATTCTTTGGGCAAACCAATTCGCAGACCTTTCACGTCACGCCGTAAAGATTTCGTGTAATCGGGAACGGGAACATTCGCCGACGTGGAATCTTTGGGATCGTGGCCCGCAAGGACATTCATCAAAATCGCAGCGTCTTCCACGGTCCGGGTCATGGGACCAATCTGATCAAAGCTGGAACCAAACGCAATTAGTCCGTAACGCGAAACGCGTCCGTAAGTGGGCTTGAGTCCGACAATGCCGCAGAACGCCGCGGGCTGGCGGATCGATCCTCCGGTGTCGCTTCCAAGTGCGGCGAGTGTCATGCCGGAAGCCACGGCTGCGGCCGATCCTCCGCTGGAACCGCCAGGCACTCGCTCAAGATCCCAGGGATTACGCACCGGCCCGTAAGCAGACGTTTCGCACGAAGATCCAAACGCGAATTCATCCATATTGCACTGACCGAAAATCACTGCGCCCGCATTTTTTAATTTGGAAATGACCGTCGCGTCATACGGAGGAATATGACCTTTTAGAATTTTCGAAGCGCAGGTTGTTTCGAGTCCGTCAATGCAGATATTGTCTTTGATCGATATAGGAAGACCGGCGAGCGATAACTCCCTCACACCACCCTCGGGGACTAGGTGAGAACCATTATTCCACCGCAAAAAGGCATTGAGTTTGGGATTAAGTTCATGGACCCGCTGGGTCAGTGACTCGAGAAGTTCTCTTGAACCGGGCCTCGCTTCTTTAAGAGATTGGGGAAACGTTTTCATCGTTCAACGATCTTCGGAACTTTAAAAAAATTTCCCTCAGCGTGAGGGGCGTATTTAAGGGCTTTGTCTCGAACTTCGGAAACGACGATTTCATCTTTACGGAATACATTTTCAAGATTCAAGACATGACTGGTAGGGGCAACCTGATCCGTAGGAATCGCACTGAGGCTTTTGACATAGTCCAGGATACCAGCAACCTCTTTAGAAAGTTTGGCCTTTTCTTCGGCCTTGAGATTCAGCCGGGCAAGTTCCGCAATTTTTTCAATCTGAAAATCCATGATTTCTCCGCATTATAAAGAGGACGAATCTTAGCATTGTCTTTGCGGCACTGTCAATTGATCGAACGACGCTCTAAAAAGGGGACGGGTCTCAATGGCCTTCCTTAAGCGGCCCGCGCATTTAAAATCCTCCATTCGGATCTTCTCTTTTTTTAAAGCTGGGTAGTTCTTCTGCTCCCGCTTAATCATTCTTGGTTCAAGGCGATTTGGGCGATACGGGACACGGGAATTGGCAATGAATTTAAGGAGTTCTCTTGGAGCGGAAAGGGTACGAGGAATTGGAATGGGCCGACATCATTCACGATTTGGATCAAATGATTGA
>SICL01000043.1 GCA_009691445.1 Candidatus Taenariivivens baikalensis
CTCCGATTCATCCCGAGACGACATTCAAATCAAGCTGAAGGACTTCCATCAAAAACAGCGCAAGGAGCAGGCGGAGTTTTTCGCTAAAGAGCAGGAGAAGCTTCAGAAATATAATGACAAGCTTGAAGAGAAAAATGATAAAAAATCGATCCGGGATCCTTTTTACCGGGAGCTTGGACAAAAGCGGAGAAAATTCATTAAAGAGCAAGAAGAGCGCAAACGTGATTTTTTTAAAGATTTAAATCAAGACCGGGCCAAGGGAAAGATTGATCCCGACGACGTGCACGCAAAGATTCAAACATTTTTAGAGGATCAGCGCGGTCGGTTACAAAAATTTTCGCAGGATCAAACAGAACAGATTGCAAAAAAGACCGCTCAAGGATAGATTATAGGTATTCAGGGACGGTTCTCATTAACTTACCTTGCCAAAGCAACTTTTATTGAAAATTTTCAATTCTAATTGCTGGAGCCAAGTCCGTACCTGAGAACCGTCCCTCTTTAACAAAGCAGGAGAGCATTCATGACAGATCAAGTAATTTTGACGCCCGAGGGTTATAACAAAATGCTGGAGGAGCTTAATTACCTTAAGACGAAAAAGCGTCGTGAGGTGGCAAATCAGCTCGAGTTTGCCCGGTCTTTGGGCGATCTTCGTGAAAATGCGGAATATGAAACCGCCAAAGAAACCAAGCATCAGTTGGAAATCCGGATTGGTGACATGGAAGCGAGGCTGGGCCGCGCCAAAGTTGTAGATCCCAGTGAGATCCGAAGAGATAAAGCTTTTTTAGGGTCAACAGTGGAAATGAAGAATTTGAATACGGGGGATATTCTCAAATACACTCTCGTCGCTCAGGATGAAGCCAACATCGCGGAAGGAAAGATTCCCGTAACTTCTCCCATCGGCCAGGGACTTTTAGGAAAGGCTCCCAATGAAATTGTTGAAATTACGATTCCAGCAGGAAAAATGAAATATCACATTCTCGGCATCAGTTAATAATTCGAGATTGCTTCTCCGCCGAAGGACGGATCCGCCTCTGGCGAAGTCACCGATTCCCCCGTAATGACGGCATCGCGAAGGAACGAAGTGATTGAAGCAATCCCAGACCAGGAGAAACTATGAATGGTTTATTGACCCCAGTGTTCACGCTCTTTAGCCGCCCCTTTTATCGTTCCGTCAGCCGTGACCCTTCTCGTAAGGGATTTTTGTATCTGCTTTATCTCGGAGCTCTTTTTACGCTTGTCGTGCTCGGCATGATGGTTTATGTGGTGATGCCGAAGTTGAATAGCAGCGTGGAGTGGATTAAGCGGGAGATGCCCACACTAGTGGTCGCGAAGGATGGTCTTTCCATGAATCAGCCTAGCCCGTACACGATGATTCATCCGACTTTTGGGCCCGTGGTCACTTTTGATATGACCAAGGACACGATCACACTTCAGGAGATGGGAAAGATTTCTGCCTTTGTCACCGAGACACATTTTTATCTCAATGAGAATGGACAGTTGAAGGAGTACTCAGTCAAAGAAATGTCGGCTCAAAATAAAAATTTAGGGAACAAGCCGGTCACCGTGAATGCCCAGCTTGTGGAACAGTTTTATAAAACCATGAAGCCGACTTTTTTCATCACGATAATCATCGGCGGTTTCGTTTTTTTTTATTTGTGGAAAATATTGACCGCTTTACTTTATTCAATGCCGGCAACGGCTTTTAATTCCATGCGGTCTGAAAAATTATCCTACGGTAAACTGCTTGATTTGACGGTTTATGCCCTGACGCCTGCAACCCTTTTTCAAATTTTGCGAACGGTGATTCCGGTTTTGAATAAAATCCCGTTTCTCTTTGTGCTGGATATTTCCATCACGCTGGCTTACCTTTATTTTGCGGTCAAGATGTCGGAGAGTGAACCGGCGGGAAGACCCTCGGCGGGATTTTCAAACTAGGAGTAAAAAGGGGAGACAGGTTGCTGTAACCTATCTCCCTTTTTTACTTACGGGCCTTCTCGCGCTGCACTTCCGCAAATGCTAACTCCACTTGCGAGAGTCCCGAGGGCCCCAGATGGTTCTGTTCCACAATAGCATGATAAATTGTACGGCGGTCTGCATTTTCCTGGCTGACGATCGTCGAGGCATTGCCTTCGCTTTTTAATACCTCAACATATCCCTGATTATTTTCTCCTACCGTTCCGGAAGATTTCGAGCTCTGCAATTCGTCATAGCGTCCCTGACGTCCGTGAAGTGCTTGCTGAACTTGCGGCGTCATTTCCTTGATATCATACGTTGCGGCGAATGCAAAAAAGGGAATAGAACTTATTAAAACTGTCATTACGACCGACCGAAGGAAGCGAAGCAATCCTGGTTTTTCAGCCTGAGGCGGATCCGTCCTTCGGCGGAGAGATTGCTTCGTCGCTACGTTTCTCGCAATGACGTTATTGGTTTGGTTCATCATGACTTGCCTCCTTTGGCTACCATATCTTCGATACTGCTTGCGGTCTGTTTTAAGCCCCGGATGTCGATGACGACATTGGCATTGATTGTGATCGGACGGTTCGGATCACCGACGGCTTTAACGGTACAACCCGTCCATAATAAGATAAAGAGTAAATAAACTTGAAATCCGAAGCACGAAATTTGAAACAAATTCGAATGACCTAAACTCAAATGTCCAAAACGGGGCGTTTGAGAAATTTGAGTTTCGGATTTTAAAATTTTTATCATGATGATTTTACCTCAAGCAGACCCATTATTTGTGCCAGTTCCAAAAAGGCATTTTTTTCATCCAGCCGTATTTCCATATTCACATTCAAATCTAGAGGGTAATCTGGAGCCAAGATATGAATCTCGGCCTTCATTTTATCCGCGCTCATGTTTTTTATCCAGAACGATGCGCGATTGTACCCTATCAGACGTGAACTGGGAGAGAGTTTATTCAATTTTGTTTCCAGCACACTCTGCGGGAGGTAGGGCCTAAAAAGATCAAAGGTGCTGGCGGGAAGTTTTCCTCCCGGCTTAACGATTTCCAGTCGAAGTTCTAAAGAGGGATCCACAAGCGCACCGCCTTCTCCTGCGATCAGTCCCTTTATTTTCCCGCTGGCGCCTTTAAAGTGTTCTGGGTCCATCCAAACAAGATCTTGAAGATCTAAACTTTCCACTTGGCCGCGGACATTTATTTTCCAGGATGTAAGCCCTCCTTGTAATAGAAGGGAACCGTGGACGCCGGGCTCGCGGGAGCGGGCGATGCGAAGATTTTTCCAATGGAAGGTAAGAGGGATTCCCGCTAAGGGAGCCCAAAGAGGTCCTTCGCTATCCAGTGAAGCCATTTCGATGGGGACGGCGGCTCCATTTTTGGACGTTATCTCGGCCTGGAGATTTCGGATATGAAGTTGAAGGAGGGAATCGATATGAGCCCCTTCAAGACGGACGGTGCGGTGAAACGCATCCTGGGTGTTTTGATTGAGGAGCCACTCAAGAGCATGTTTTTCCATTCCATGATGCTGAAAAAAAAAGAAAACGAGGATGGCGATTCCTGCGATCAAACCGGAAAGGGAAATCAGTTTTTTATTCATTAACTGGAAGCGTCCTCGATTTTTGGGCTTCTGAAAATGAGATAACGGAACCGCTGACAATAATGAGCACGACGCCCGCGGTTGATATTGGGCTGAGCTTATCACCGAAGCACAAGAGTCCGTAAAGAAAACTCAAGACCGGCGTGAGATAGAAAAAGGGACTTATCACGGAAGCCGGAGCTTGCTGAAAGGCCATGGTCATCCAGAGTTGGCCGTAAAACGTGCCGATGCCGATGCCGAGGAGAAAAAGCCAGGTGACTCCGCTCGGCCAGACAAATCCAAACGGAAGAAAAAAAACAGAGCCAATCGTGGAAATCGTGGTGAAATAAAGCATGATGGTCATGGGTGATTCCTGCTGTTTCACTGCCCGGATCAGGGTATAGGCGATGGCAGCAAAAACCGCCGAGGTAAGTCCGATCACGACATACTGGTTCAAGATGGGAAAGCTTCCGCCGACGAGCAAGTAAACGCCCGCGAAAGAAACCACGGTCATGATGGAAAGGAGAATACCCGGCCGTTCTTTCAAGAAAAGGACCGCCAGGATCGCAGAGAGAATCGGCGAGGTGTAATTGAGCATCACGGCCAATCCGAGCGGAAGATGGGCGATGGTCACAAAATGAAGTGTCAGGGCGATGAATCCAAAAAGTCCGCGTAAAACCATCAGTCCCTTTTGAGATCCTCCGAGCATCGATATTTTTCGCGGGATCATGAGCGCAAGCAGCATAAGACTTCCGATCAGACTTCGAAAAAAAACGATTTCAAGGCTGGGGAGATGGAGGCTTGCAAATTTGGCGCAAAGTACGGCGGCCGAAAACGCGGCCGCAGATCTTGTCATGAGCCAGATGCCTTTGATATTAGACATCAGGGGATCAAAATTATTTTTCCGAAATTCTGCCGCGAGATCATGCGCTCCAGCGCCTGCTGAGATTCGCGGAGCGGATAAATTTTATCGACCACGGGTTTCAGTTTTCCTTTTTCAACCAGCCGGATCACTTTTTTGAGTTCCCTCAAACTTCCCATATAAGAGCCCTGGACCGAAAGCTGGCGGGAAAAAAGATAACGCAGATTAATTTCCGCCGTCGGGCCGCTTGTCACACCGCAGGTTACAAGCCGTCCGCGTTTGGCCAGGGACGCAAGGCTTTTGGCAAAAGTTTCCGGGCCGATATGTTCAATCACCACATTGACGCCCCGGCCTTTGGTGATTTTCAGAGTTTCATCCGCAAAATCCTTTTCTTTATAGTTAATCACATAGTCTGCTCCGAGGGCCTTGGCTTTGACGATCTTTTGGGGCTGACCGACGGTGGTAAGCACCGTTGCACCAATGTGTTTGGCAAGCTGAATCGCAGCGCTTCCCACACCGCTTCCAGCCGCATGAATCAGTACGGTTTCTTTTTTCTGAAGTGCGGCGTGTTTGACGAGCATATGCCAGGCGGTCGTGTAAACAAGAGGAATGGATGCCCACTCTTCCGGGCTGAGCTTGGAGGAAACCGGAATAATATTTTCCGCGGGCGCCACGGCGTATTGAGCGAAGCCGCCATTGGTTTGAAGTCCCATAATTTTGTATTCAGGGCAAAGACTGTCCCAATTTTTCTCGCAATAGGAACATTTTCCGCAGCGAATGCCTGGGGCAACAATGACCGGCCTATTTAAAGGGATGCCCTTCACGTTTTTGCCGAGCTCAACGACTTCTCCGGCTATATCGCATCCCGGAATATGCGGCAGGGGAATTTTGACGCCGGGAATTCCCATGAGCGTCCAAAGATCCAGATGGTTCAGGGCCGCAGCCTTGACCTTGACCAGTACTTCATGCGGCTTGGGCGAAGGGGTATCCAGATAGCCGTATTCAATATCTTTAGGTTTTCCGTGATTTTTAAAAAAGGCAGCGCGCATCTTCATAGGGGGATGATTATCAAAAAATCCGCACTAAAGGCAAGGAGTATTTCTTGTTATAATGAAGTTTCACAGAAAAGGAGGGAGTGATGAAACTGTTTAAACATGGAATCTTGTTTTTACTTATCCTTATTTGCTTACCGGGAAGGGTGAAGGCTGGAGAAATTCAAATTTCTAAAGACGTAAAAGGATATCTGTCGCTTCCTCAGGCCGGCAGTGAAAAGTCATCGGCGCCCGGAATAATTTTAATTCATGAATGGTGGGGCTTGAATGATCAGACGAAAGAAATGGCAGATAAATTCGCGGTGAACGGATTCGCGGCGCTGGCCGTGGATCTTTACCGGGGATCCGCGGCGAAAGATCCTGCCGAAGCGCACGAACTGATGCGCGGACTTCCGGATGACCGGGCCTACAGCGATTTAAAAGACGCGCTCACTTATTTCCAGGGCGTCAAAACCGTGGATTCAAAACGCATTGGGATTATCGGCTGGTGCATGGGTGGAGGTTACGCCCTTGAGTTTGGCGTGCGCGACGACCGTATCAAAGCAGTCGTGATGTATTACGGAAAAATTATTACGGATGACAAGCGACTGGAAAATTTTAACGCGCCTCTTCTTGGTATTTTTGGCGGGCAGGACCGCGGCATCACGGCGGCTTCGGTGGAGGATTTCAAGTTCCGGCTCGAACAGCTTCATAAACGCGCAGAAATTTACAGCTATCCCGAAGCCGGGCACGCCTTTGCTAATCCTGTGAATCCCGGATACCGCAAAGCCGATGCCGACGATGCGTGGCATAAAACCGTCATATTTCTAAAGGCTAATCTTGTATAAAAGCGGTTTCATAAGGGACCGTAAATCGTTTATCTGTCATTGCGAGCAAAGCGAAGCAATCTCTCGGGTTTTCCGCCTGAGGCGGATCCGTCCTTCGGCGGAGAGATTGCTTCGTCTGCCTGCGGGCCTCCTCGCAATGACAGCAGAGAGGTTCGCAATGACGCGCAAGAGTTTGTCGTGTTTTTGTCATTGTCCGCCAGAGGACGGATCCGTCCTTCGGCGGACGAGTCCCGCGCTTTGGCGGAGACGCGGCAATCTAGGGCGTACAACCCGAGATTGCTTCGTCGCAAAATGCGCTCCTCGCAATGACAGCAAAGGACCGTAATGACAACAGAAAGGTTCGCAATGACGCGCAAGAGTTTGTCGTGTTTTTGTCATTGTCCGCCAGAGGACGGATCCGTCCTTCGGCGGACGAGTCCCGCGCTTTGGCGGAGACGCGGCAATCTAGAGCGTACAACCCGAGATTGGTTCGTCGGCCTGCGGGCCTCCTCGCAATGACAAGCTAAAGGTGACATTGAAATGGACAAATCCCAAGTCATTCAAATCCTGGAAGAATTCGCAACACTGCTGGAGCTGAAAAGCGAAAATCCTTTCAAAGTCCGTGCCTTTCAAAACGCGGCACGCGCTCTGGAAACTCATGCCCAGGATCTGAAATCCCTGATTGAATCCGGAGAACTCGAAAAAATCAAAGGAATCGGCAAGGGGATTTCTCACGTTATTCACGAACTCTACGAAAAAGGTTTTTCCCAGGATCATAAGGATCTGCGCAAAGGGTTTCCGGACTCACTCTTTGATCTTTTTCGCGTGCAGGGCTTGGGGGCCAAGCGTATCAAAGTGCTTTATGACAAACTGCATATCCGTTCGCTGGGAGAGCTTGAATACGCGTGCAAGGAAAACCGGCTTTTGAAACTCGATGGATTTGGAACGAAAAGCCAGGAGAATATTCTCAAGGGGATTGAGTATCTCAAGAAATCTTCCGGGAAAAGCCTGCTCAGCTCTGCGCGTCAGGAAAGTGCGAAGCTGATCGCTTATCTCGAAAAGCAAAAAGGAATTTCCCGGATTGAAATCGCCGGAAGTCTTCGCCGCTCTAAAGAAATCATCGGAGATATTGATATTTTAGTCAGCGCTGCGGATCCGGTTAAAATTCACACTGCCTTTATCAAATATCCGGAAGTCGAAAGCGTGCTTGCACACGGTGAAACCAAATCCAGCGTTGCACTTAAATCGGGAATGAACTGCGATCTTCGCACGGTGACGGAAAAAGAATTTCCTTTTGCGCTTCAATACTTTACGGGAAGCAAGGAACACAACGTGGTGGTTCGCGGCCTCGCCAAAGACAAAGGCTTCAAACTGAATGAGTACGGCATGAGCAAGGGAACGCGTTTGATTCCCTGCAAAGACGAAGCCGAGATTTACAGCAAGCTTGGACTGAACGCCATTCCTCCCGAAGTGCGGGAAAATACCGGAGAAATTGAATGGGTCGCAAAGAATCCGTTTCCCAAACTGATCGAAGAAAAAGATATTCGAGGAATTTTTCACGTGCATTCCGATGAAAGCGACGGGAATGCTTCACTTGAAGCCATGATTGAGCGAGCTCAGGAGCTCGGTTACGAATATATCGGGATTTCCGATCACAGCCAGTCCGCGGGTTACGCTCACGGGCTGGACAGCGCGCGCGTGAAGGATCAATGGAAGAGGATTGACGCGCTTCAGAAAAAATTCAAGATCCGGATTTTTAAAGGCATTGAATCCGATATTCTTGGAGACGGCGCGCTGGATTATCCCGAAGAAATTTTAAAAGGATTTGATTTTGTGATCGGATCCATTCACAGCAAATTTAATCTTCCTGAAAATGAGCAGACACGCCGCGTGATCCGCGCAATTGAAAATCCTTATCTCGCCTTTGTCGGGCATCCTACCGGACGGCTGCTGCTTGGAAGGGAAGGGTTCCATCTTGATATGGAAGCGGTGCTGAATGCGGCTAAAGAAAATCAGGTGGTGATGGAACTGAACGCCAATCCTCATCGCCTGGACCTGGACTGGCGCTTCTGCCGTCTCGCCAAAGAAAAAGGCGTGAAGCTCTCCATCAATCCCGACGCGCATTCGCTCGCAGGTCTTGAAGACGTCACCTACGGAGTTGGAATCGCTCGCAAAGGCTGGCTCGAAAGAAAAGACGTGGTCAATACCTTGTCCGCTACTGAGATGGAGAAATACTTAACCGGGAGGAAATGATGCCAGGCACAGCCCTTTTACTTCAGCCAAAAACAAAACTTTCCGTCGAAACTTACCCGCTCCTGCGCGAGGCCGTGCGCCAAACCCTTCTCGAAGGACAACTGAAAATTGAACAAGCCAAGGTTCAGACGTATTGGCAGAGTGGGAAATATATTCAGGAACATATTCTGTTAAACCAGGATCGTGCGGGTTACGGAGATCAAATTGTAGTACGGCTATCCGAAGATCTGGAAATTGATCTGAGTGTACTGAAAAAGATTCGGCGGTTTTACCGGTTTTTTCAAAAAGGCTCCACGTGGAGCCTTTTGTCCTGGGGACATTACCGGGCCCTACTTGCGATTGAAGATGAAAAGAGGCGCTACGAACTTGCGGATCTTGCCGAGAAAAACAAATGGATTGTTCGTGATCTTGAGATCCGGGTGAGAAATGAGTGCTGGCGCAAACAGGTCGAAGATTCCGAAGGGAAAGAGGTCCCGCGCCTTCCGTTTGTGTGCCTGGGTCCGTTTTATACCTACCGCATCGTGAAACCTGAAACGATTCATTCGCGTTCTCAGGAACTTCTGATCGATTTTGGATTTTCTCATTCGGCGGAGCTCAGCCTATACTCCGAAACAAGATTTGGCCCGGATACTCTCGTGACTTCCGCAAAAGATGCGCGCGGGCGTTACGTGCTGGAGAAGGTTACGAACAGTAACGATTTACTTTATACTTTCAAAGCCTATGTCGAACGCGTGATCGACGGGGATACGCTGAAAGTGGAATTTGAACTGGGGTTCGGACAGCGGCATCACGAGACGATCCGCCTCCGGTGCATTGATTGCCCCGAGATCAACACGCCCGAAGGAAAAGCCGCGAAGCGCTTCGTAGAAAATCAGCTCAAAGGTGTGGACTTCATCACCGTCAAATCCGTTCAAACCAAAAGAGAAAAATGGGGACGCTACCTCGGCGACGTCTTCTTCGGGGATAAACCGGTGTACCTCAATCAGCTTCTCCTGGATAAGGGGCATGCGGTCAGAGTCAGAAATTAGGAATACGAATTACTCTTCCGTGTGAAATCCGATCCTACGTTTTGTTTTTTCGGGCGGTTCAAGGAGCTGTCTCAAGGCGTCAAAAACCACTTTGAATTGAGAGTCGTATTTTTGTTCCATCTCCTCAATTTTTTGCCGCAGCTCCTTATGCGCGTCAAGCATTTGGCGGATTTTCGAAAAAGTTCTCATGATCTGGATATTAACCTGGATTGCGCGTTCACTGTTCAAAACGCTTGAGAGCATGAGAATCCCGTGTTCGGTGAAAACGTAAGGGAGATATTTCCGGCTTCCTTTTTGGGAAGAACCAAAGGTACCAATTTGGCACCTTAGAAATTCATCCTGTGTTATTTGGAACATAAAATCCTCAGGAAATCGTCCGACGTTACGTTTGACTTGCCGATTAAGTTGTTTCGTAGCTACTCCATACAGAGAGGCGAGATCACTATCCAGCATGACCTTTTTTCCGCGAATCCAATAGATTTTTTGTTCAAGGACGTCTGATTCCAGAGTTCCTTGTAACTTTAACTTCCCACTAATTTTGGACATAAAAAAACCCTCCTAAGGTTGTGTGATGTTAGGAAGGTTTGGGCTCGGTCAAAAAAAAGGACGAGCGTCAAACCTTCTTCGACGCTCGTCCACCAAGCTTTTATTGTGAGAGTAGTTTAATTTAAGAAGAGATCAAATCAAGACATTTTTTTAAAATTTCGTGTGAATTTCCAAGCCAAAACAGGTGTTATAAATTGATGGCTAAAGATCGTTGGTCAGGAAACACGAGTTCAATGATTGATGGATGGAAAGTCTGTTAAAGCCTGATATACTTTTGGACACGATAGCAATTTTCTGGGTTCCTCTTAAACAGGATTTCTTCCAGTAACGAGTCCTATTTTAGTTGTCATTTGGGAGACAGAACTTGCCATTTTTTAAGTTCTGGATAGTTCGTCTAAACGAAACTTAATATAAAATAAGTTCTGGTTAAGGGATTGGGATAAAAATGGTTCCCGTAACAATTTTTGAAAGCTTCGTCATCGAATTGAGAATGTTTGGAAAGCATCTCCAATTAATTTTGTTAAACATTTCGAGCATTGAGGATAAAATTCAGCAAGAATCCGAAGAAATTAGATCTCGTATTTATCCTGAATATCACGATGAAGGAGACGTGCGGTGGAAGGCGGAAAAGAAGGTAATGGGAGAGTTTGCTGATTTTGATATTTTTCGCCAGAAATCCGGGGCCATTGCAGGATATTGTGTAATTATTTTTCACTTATTTGAGAGATTTATTGAAGAAGTAAACCTTTTTTTAGATTGTAATGGAAAAATAAAACAATTTGTCCAATTTAAGGATAAATACGCTGATGTATCAGGGCTTCCTGGTTGCTCCTTAATTGATGAGTTAAGACTGCTCTGTAATGTCTGTAAGCATGGGACTGGACCAGCATACGAAGAATTAAAAAAGACAAGGCCGGACTATTTTGATAGAACAGGTTTACGTTTTTCACCGATTAAGTTGCTTGCTGGGTATGATTTAAATATTGAAGAAGAAGACTTCTTGAAATACTCAAAGGCGATTACTGACTTTACAGAATCGCTTGCCTCAAAAGTGAGCTATCCAAAGTTAGACACCGGGACAGAGGAAGCGTAGTCAAAGCAAGTGTCGCATCGCAAAGAGATCAAGCTCTAGACAATACCCTATACAATTCCTAGACAATCGGCTATATTCTTAGTATGTTCAAAGCCAAGTATCGGATGACCTCTGTTTTGATTGAACGACTGGAGAGAATCGCTTCTTTGAGGGGACTCATCGAGGCTTCCCGGATCAGGCTGCCCGCCCGCTTGAGTCTAGAAAAAGACCTGCTCAACCGGAGCGTTCATTCCTCGACCTGGATTGAAGGAAATCTTTTAAGCCTGGGACAAGTCGCTGCGCTTTCAGAACACAGGAATATTCCGGCGGACGAGCATCAAAAACTTGAAGTTTCTAATTGTATCAAGGCCATGCGTTGGATGTTGGTGAACCGAAAGAAAGCGCCCACTGAAAATCTTGTTTTGAAATTACATACATTCATGACTCAAAGCCTTCTTTCCCCGGGAAGAGCGGGACATTACCGAAATGTTCAAAACTATGTGATTAATGCAAAACGGATTGTTATTTTTACCCCTCCATCACCGAAAACCGTTCGAATTCGGATGAAGAGTTTGTTTCAATGGCTTAAAACTTCGGACCTTCATCCCGTGGTTCGCAGCGCAGTCTTTCATCACGAGTTTGTCACCATTCATCCTTTTACCGACGGTAACGGCCGCGTGGCCCGCTCCGCCTCTGAGTGGCTGCTTTTTCAAAAAGGATATGATCCTCTTTATACTTTGGGGCTGGATGATTTTTTTGCCCGGGACCGAGAGCGGTATTATGAAATGATTCAGCAGACACGAGAATTGGATTATGACTACAGTCATTGGATTGAGTATATCGCCGAAGGCTTGCAGGATGCAGCAGAACGGGTGTTGCGGCGAATTCAAGGACTCGCTTCACCAGCGCAAGGTAAATTGATTTTGACGCCTAAGCAGGACGAACTCTTAAAGCATTTGGCACAAAAACCAATGGGTTCCACGGAAATCGGGAAGCTGATGAAGATTCGCCGTGCGAGGGTTAATCAATTGATTAAGCCGCTCGTGTCTTCAGGTTTGGTCATTATGGAAGGGACAACGCGCGCCGCAAAATATTTTTTAAAAAATCCGGGGTAAATGTTCATATGAAAGAATCGCTCGAAGCAAAAAAGAAGCGCGCTCTGGAGATGATCAAGCGCCTGCGGCAGACTTATCCGGACGCGAAGTGTGCGCTCAACTATGAAACGCCGTTTCAGCTGCTAGTGGCGACAATCCTTTCCGCGCAGTGCACAGATAAGCGAGTAAATATGGTGACGCCTGAACTTTTCAAGCGATTCCCGGACGCAAAATCCACGGCACAAGCCAAGCCAGCGGAAATAGAAACACTCATTCAATCCGCGGGGTTTTATAAGAACAAGACCAAAAGCATTTTGGGCGCCGCGAAGAAAATCACCGAAGAATTTGACGGCCAGATTCCAAAGTCCCAGGAAAAACTTGTAACGCTTCCGGGCGTGGGGCGCAAGACGGCGAATGTGGTGCTCGGACACGCCTACGGGATTCCTGGAATCACAGTCGACACGCACATGATCCGGCTGAATAACCTGCTTGGATTCACCCAACACAAAGACGCGGTGAAGATTGAGTTTGAACTCATGAAGATTATTCCTGAAAAAGACTGGACGCATTATTCCAATCTTGTGATTCACCACGGACGTGCGCGGTGTGTGGCGCGGCGGCCGGATTGTGTTAATTGTGAAATTAGTGATCTGTGCCCCAGCGTACGGAAGATGGAAGATGGAAGAAAGAAGAGGGAAGCAAAGAAATCCTTATGAGTTCTTCCCTCGCTTTTCAAATCAAGTCTCTTGCCGCTGAGATGGGCTTCGATCCCGTCGGCATCACGCATCTCGCGTCCTTAAAGCAGGGCGAAGAGGCGATTGAAAAATGGGTGAAGGAAGGGCGTCACGGAAGTATGAAATATCTGGAAGACTTCAAGCTTCGCCGTGCGAGACTTCTCGAACAAATTCCAGATGCGAAGAGCGTGATTTGTTTGGGAGTCAATTACTATAGCAAAGCGCAGAGCGCAGAGAGCATAGAGTCTGACAAATCCTTTGCCCTTGGTGCTATGCGCTATGCTCCGTCCGGCCGTGTGGCCCGCTACGCGTGGGGGCGCGACTATCATCAGGTGATCCGATCCAGGCACGCGGAACTGATCGGGAAACTCAAACAAGAACTGGGAGAGAACTTTTGCGCGGTTTCCTGCGTTGATACGCAGCCGATTCCAGAACGCTTTGCCGCTCTGCAGTCCGGATTCGGATTTATTGGAAAGCACACCGGCATTCTCAACGAAAAATACGGCCCCTGGCTTTTTCTTTCGGAAATCGTCACGAATCTGGATCTTGAAGCGGACGAAGCCTCGGAAGGGGATTGCGGCACCTGCGACCACTGTCAAAAAATTTGTCCGACTGGAGCACTCGATGAAGATTACAAAATCGACGCTCGGATCTGCATCGCCTATCTGACGATTGAGCACAAGGGCGTCATTCCCCGCGAGCTTCGTCCCAAGATCAAGGACTGGATTTTTGGATGCGATGAATGTATGAGCGTTTGTCCGTTCACCTCCAAACAAAAAGAAACTACGTGGCCTGAACTCGGACCGAAAGCCGGAAATGGAGAATGGCTGCTGATCGAAGAACTTCTCTCCCTTCCTTCCAACAAAGCCTACGAACGAAAATTTGCGGGAACGCCCCTGCTTCGCGCAGGCCTCAAACAAATGCTCCGTAATGCCTGTATCGTTCTCGGAAATTCCAAACGTGAGGAAGCAATCCCGCTTTTGGAAAAAGCCTTGAATCACCGCGACGCTCTGGTCCGTCTTCACGCAGCCTGGGCCCTGGGCCAGATTCCTTCAGAAAAAAGCCGGGCTCCTCTGCAAGAAAGACTGAGCCAGGAAACGGATGAAGATGTCAAAAATGAAATCCAAACCAGCTTAGCTTGTTAAGAATGCTTATAGCGGTGTGTTGATTTTTATGGTACATTTTTGTCAGGGATGTTAGGAAAATAAAGGAGCATTATGTCAGCGGAGAAAAGCATTCAAGAGGTTATGTTTGTTGTGGAAGAGGCCCCCGAAGGCGGATATATCGCAAAGGGTGTCGGGGTGAGTATTTTTACGGAAGCGGATACCTTGGAAGAGCTTCGCCGCCAGATTGTGGATGCTGTACGCTGTCACTATTCAGGACAAAGCTCCTCGCCTCGACTGGTACGGCTCCATCACGTTAAAGATGAAATTATTGCTGCATGAAACTTCCGCGTGATCTTAGCGGCGCTGATCTTGTTGCGTTGCTGAAACGGTACGGTTATCAATCGACACACCAAAGCGGAAGTCATATCCGTCTTACAACTCAAAGAAATGGAGAACATCACCTCACGATTCCCAATCACCAAGCATTACGGGTGGGAACTTTGAATGCTATTCTTGGTGATGTCGCCATACATTTAGGCCTTGAAAAATCAAGCCTTATCCAGGATTTATGGGGATAAAGAAAAAGACAAAAATTGAAAATTGTAAACCTGCAGAATTTGCCAGTAAACTTTCCCGTTTAAAAAAAGAGAAATGCTCTGGTGGGAGACCCCGAAGATCTTGTTCATCTGGACTGGTTAAAGATGTCCAAAAAGAAATTCAGTAAGCGTTAAAATAATCCCCACGTTTTTCTGCCTCTTGTATCTTGCATCTTGCATCTTTGCTTCTTGCTTCTATTTATTGACCGCTTACCCCTCCCTTTCAACCGCTCACCATTTTTTCGCAGGAAATCCCCGGATCTTCAGCTACCTTTAAGTCATAAGAAAACATTCTTAAAGGAGAATCCAAATGAAAAACTTAATGATGACCCGGATGAACAAGGCCGTCAGTCTTGTTGTTTTATTTTCAATTCTTTTTACTCAAGTTGTTCCCGCGGGTTTGGCGGCAGAACTTTCCAGAGAACTACGCCCGGAGGATTTAACCTCGGCTCAGGCGGCCATGGCTGTGAAAAATGTTCCGGCTCCCGAACTTTTGTCTCCGGACCAAATTCCCAGCGGCACCTGGGTTCCGGCGGGTCCGCTTTCTCCGGCAACGGTGGATCCTATTGTGCCTCAAGGAGTAGAGTTAATGGATCCTGATTTCATTAGGCAGCCCAACAAGCCTGGTTCTCCTAAACCGGGAGATTGGATTATTATTGATGATCCAATCAAAACAGACGACCTCGTGAATAAAACACAGCCCGTGCCGAATGAAGGGGTCGTCGAACCTTACCCTCCCATGCCGAAAATCATTGATCCCGAATTTGGAATTATTCCTGTGGCACCGGATATTCAAGACCATATTCAACCCGTTGATGGATCTAAGGCCCCGGTGTCGCCGACATTGGGTGACACTAAGGATGTCACAGATATTGTGAAGGCAGTGGCTAAAGCGAGGAGTCAGATTCTGGAAAATGTGCACGATTCACAGGGCCGCGTAACGTGGACGATTCAATACGATAAAAATGGCAATGTGATTTCCATTCGGCATTTAATTTACGGAGCCGACGGAGAACTTGCGTCGATTGAAAGTTACGCTTCGGACGGAAGCAAGTGGTATTTGAAACAAACCCAAATCCGGGAGAACGGAAAAATCACAAAGACGATTCAATACGACGCAAACGGCCGGATGATTTCCGAACAGCGTGCGGACGGTTCACGCCTGGAATATTTATACCAAGGCAAAGATCCTAAAACCGTGAGCGGGATTGTCGTGGTGCGTCCAGACGGCAAACGCGTGACCGTGGATTTTAACGGGCAAACAGGCGTGGATGCTTACGCGGTTGAAGCTGCTGTAATTGATCTCCTGAATCAGAAAGACAGCGGCGTTCAATCCGGTGAAAAATTAATGGTGAAAGATTTTAAACGGGATTGGGATAAGTTCTGGTGCACAGAATCCATCCCTCCATCTTGTGGTGGAGGCTACTCGTTTAAACTCGAATTGCCCTCGGTGAGCTTTTCTTATGAAGTAAGCTTCCATGAACGAGTGCTTCAGAAGAATTACAATGCCAAACTAATCTCCAAACAACCTCTTGTCAAAGAAGACCCAGCTGTGACGCAGGCGCGCGAAGCCGTCACCCAAACTTTAATGGACACGTTCGGCTGGAGCAAAGAACAAATCGCGGACTGGCTTAAGCGCGGACTTCTTAAAATGGACTTTGATCCAAAAACACTCAAGATGAAGGTGACGTTTGATGACAGCATCAAACCCAAGACGAATCTCTTTGATCCTATCGGCGGCGGAGCTATGCCCAAGGAGATTGAGTTTCAGCTTGAACGGTGGTCTGGTGACGTGGGTTATGAGCAGAATCAGAATTTAATCCGATTTCTTCCCCTGCGCGTTGTTTCAGCTTCTTTCAAAATCGGCGATCTGCGGTATGAGATAGTTTTTGAAAGATACACATCCTTTGTGAGAGAACTAATAGATCCGCTACTTGTTGAAAATGGAATTTTGAAATACAAAATATCCCCGTGGTTTGTCACTGTCTATGACAGTGCTGGAAAGGTGCTTCGTACTATTGACTGGACCCGAGACGGTGCGGGTAATCTCCACGCCACGATCAATTATCTCGACGGCTCACAAGGCCCCGTGGCTTCGCGGGATGTGACACTTTCCAAGTTAGCTGACGGGCAATATCACATTCAAACGGTGGTGGATAAGGACAAAGATGGAAATCTTCTTGCCGTCAGTACATTTGAATACACCTATCTTAAATTGGGAGCACTCGTGCGGGGCCCTGGTTTTCCTTCCTGGTGGAATAATCCAATCTTATGGCGGGTAATACGCACTGACAAAACTGGAGCTGTGATTTCTGAAATCACAAGCATCGGTGATGGAACCGCCAAAATCAAAGT
>SICL01000008.1 GCA_009691445.1 Candidatus Taenariivivens baikalensis
ATGGATTTGCCACAGCCACACTTAACCTTACTTCGGAGCGGCGGGTGGATTTAGGATGACGATGACGAATGTTAGGGACAAGATGAATGAACCCTCCTCCTTTTCGAACGACTGGGGTAACACCTAAGCTTGGTTTTGGTGAACGGTGAAAAAGCTGAAAGATAAAACCAGAAATGTTATACCAATAAAACCAGATCCCGTAGAAAATCGGCACCAGGAAGGCCCACGCAAATACAAACATACCGACTTTCAATAAAGTAAAATGCGGCTGAAAAAGATTGTCTTCAAGCCTCTCAGCCAGAATCGCTCCATTCTGCGGAACAACCTTCAGGGCTCTTAGATACTCGTGTGCAAAAGGATAGGATCCCTTCCAAAGATTTCTTACCCAGTGAAAAAAATTACCGGCGGGAGCATCCCAAAGCACATTTCCCAAGGCAGTTTCTGAAGGAAGAGAATACTGATCAATGATGTCGGCACACGCAGCAAGCAGCAGCCCCTTCAATCCGGAGAATTCAGCGTCACTACGAATCACAATCACGAACCGGCCGCCTATTTCAAGAGGCCCTTCTCCATAAATCTTGACGATTTTCGTCCCATCGATTAACGCTTTCTGATCTTCTTCTGAAACAGAAAAACGAGCGCGATTCTCAAGAATGGTAAAGGCCCGGGGAACAAGCTGCCTCAGGGTTTCCAGGGACAATCGATACTGGAGAGGACTTTCCAATATATAAGGATCCAAATCCTGGGGAGGACTTTTTCCCCACGCGGCTTGCAAAGCATCTTCAAAACGTCTGAACCGATTCAACATTTCCGGATCATGAAAAATCCACTGGGCATAAAAATCACTTTCCGGAGATCTCTGATACCGGTTACTTGAAGACGGCTTTGCTTTCCAAACATACGTATCCTGAAAAACAGAAGGGACCTTAAAAGGCGCTTGCTGAACTGCCGGAGTTACACTTTCCGGTTTCACCGCCGCGGGAAGATTGGTTTTCAGCAATGATTGAGGAATGGGCAGAGTTGCACTTTTTTGAGGAACAGCTGCAGAGCTTGAAACCACTGCAATCGCAAGAATAAGCATTTTGATCAATGAAGGATTTCGCAGTTCGGATCTTGGAACAAGCAACTCCGCGTTAACCATCGTTGGAGTGGTTGAAGGTTTCAGGAGGTTTAAAATATTCTGTTCGGTGAGTTGATTGCGCGAATGAAGAAGCTTGAGGCCTGCAACGAACTGCTCAGCCTGGCGAAGCATAGTGCTAAGAGCATAGGGCATAGAGTTTTCAGACCCTTTGCTCCCCGCCTGCCGCTTCGCTTCGGCGGGCAGGTCTGCGCTTTGCTCTATGCTCAGCTCGTCAATGAATCTCGTGTATTCGTGGGCGTGAGTGAGTTCGTTCTTTGCGGCGAGGTCGCGGATGATTTGGTCTCTCCAGAGCTTCGCCAGTTGGAAGTTCGAAGTTGGAAGTTGGACGAGTTGATCTCCGTCTATCTCTTCTAACTTCGAACTTCTAACATCTAACTTCAGGAGTTGGTCGCGTGTTGCTCTCACAAACGCATCATAAAGATTCACTTTCCCGTCCTTCACCTCAAAATAATTCTTCCACGACACATTGCCTTTCATGTGTTCACGGTAATTCGTTTGCTCCGGAATCGTCGTCATCTTCGGCGTAATGATTGCGTACGAGATTCCCTGGGCTTTGAGTTTTGCCGCGAGGCCCTGGGTGTGGAAACCGCCAGCTACAATAACCGTAGGCAGGAGGCCGTCGGCAGAAAGCAGTAAAGAAAATGCCTTTTCTCTGGATTCGGCATTACGGTAAAATGCTAAATGATCCTGGAAAGCAGAAAAATGAAAGCTGCTTACTGCCTTCTGCATACTGCTTACTGCTTTCACCTCTTCCCACTCTTCCCTCGTCAGCTCAAGCTTCACCAGTTTAGTGAGTAGCTGAAGCTGATGCGTTTGACGGTCAAGCTCGCGCTGTCCGGCATTTTCAAACAGCGATTCTTTGACGTCCTTGATATAAATTTCAAGTTCCCGGAATAATTCTGTCCCTTCAATCTGATTAAGCGTCTCTTCATGACTGACCCGTTTCAGGAGTTGATCCGATACCTTCATGGAGAATCTCTGCTTCATATATAAAGCAAACGCTTGCGGGGTGATCTCGGAGGTGTTGAATTGCTGGAGTTTGGCGTGGAACTCCTGCAAGTCCATAGTCGACGGTCCATGGTCCACAGTTACAAGATCTTTGTTTTTTCTGCCGACTGTCGACTGCCGACTGTGGACTAAGCGCAAAGCGCGTTCTGCTTCCTTCGCAAGCTTTCTCACTTCAATAACAATTGCCGGACGGCTTTTCCCCTCTTCCTGCATTTCTTCCAAAAGAACCTGGAGCTGGGTTCCTTTTTCCGGCTCTCGAATTTTGGACAGAAGAAAAAGAACATCTTTCAGGTTCGCGTGATTTTCATGGAATGCTTCAAGGCCTTCATCTATGACAAGCAATGACTTGGGGTAGGCACTTTTCTTCTCTTCCCTCAGTGCTTCCTGCATACTGCTTACTGCCTTCTGAAGTTCTTCTTCCTTCCCCATCGCTTCTTGATAAAATCCCAAACCAGCTTCGTAGAGAGGCCAGTCTTCCATACCTGAAAATTCAGCATGGTGCATGGGGCTCGGGGCATGGGAATTGACTCCTTGCTCCTTGCTCCCTGCTCCTTGCCTAAAAATCGCTGCCCCAGTCCCGCCCGTTAATTCCCCGCGATCGTAATATGCCTCAAACACTTCTCGCAATCTCTTTTGATTCGGAAAGCTCTGGAAGATTTGAGAATCCAGTTTCGAACTTGCCCCTTCCAGCTTCACACTCCGTACCCCGTACTCTGCGCTCAGGTACTCAATCAATTTCTCAATATTTCTCTGAGCCTCAGGGATTTCGTGTGCGTCTTGGATGAGGAAAATAGGAGCCCCTTCCTTACCATGGAAAATGTCCTGGATATGGCCCAAATTTTTCGGAACCTGAACCGTGGTAAGATTTGTAAGTATTTGGGTCCTGGAATTAAGGGACTCTGGAGATGCCTTTGCTGCGTAAAGAGACGGAAGTGTATTCTGGGAAAATGAAAGAGTGAATACAATCGCCCAGGCCGTTATTTTTTTGATAGGATTTTTCATAGGTTATATTGCCTTATTATAATACTTAATAAAAGTATTAAGTCTATAGTTTAAACGACCAATTCTATTCTTGCAAATTCACCCCGCTCGCCATGATGAAATGGACGTTAAAAACGATTAACTTATGGCAATTTATAACTTCCGGACAAGTGTCCGTGCCGGGCACATTAGAAAAAGATTTTACACTGCCTGGCACGGACACTTGTCCAAAACCCGTAGAACCTTTATGATCCGCAGCATATGAAATCACCCGACTTTGCAAACCGAGCCAACTGGGAACAAACGGCTAATCTTTTTCACCGCAAGTGCACGGAACTTCGTCAAAAAGGTACGGAGCTTCTTGATCTGACCGTTTCTAATCCCACTCAATGCGGTTTTGAATATTTGAATCCAGCTCTGCTGGCTCCGCTCCAAAATCAAAGCAATCTTGAATACACTCCAGATCCACGAGGACTTTTATCCTGCCGCGCGGCGATTGCTTCTTATTACAAGGTAAAAGGAATTCAGGTTGAACCCAGCCAGATTTTTGTCACGGCCAATACCAGCGAGGCCTACTCCTTTGTTTTTAAACTTCTTCTGGATCCCGGAGATTCTATGCTGGCTCCGGAGCCCAGTTATCCGCTCATCGACTACCTAGCATCCCTGAATGACATTGAAATCGCCAGATACTCCCTAGATCCCGCTCAAAAATGGAAAATGAAACTGGAAGGCCTCCAAAAGGAAATTTCCAAAGCGGATAAAGCCCTTCTGCTTGTTCATCCCAATAATCCCACAGGAAATTATGTGTCGGATGAAGAAAGGCAGGCCGTCAACAAACTTGCCCGAGAAAATGGCTGGAGTTTGATCGTGGATGAGGTCTTTTTGGATTATTCTTTGAAAGATTCCACGCTAAAAAATGGAAGCTTCGCGGGAAATAAAGAAGCGCTGACCTTTACCTTAAGCGGGATTTCAAAAATCCTGGGACTTCCTCAAATGAAACTCTCCTGGATTGTCGTAAGCGGTCCCGAAAAAGAAAGCCTGGAAGCCTTGAGCCGGCTTGAAATCCTGGCGGACACGTATCTTTCTGCGAGCACGCCGTCCCAAAATGCACTACCCGCCTGGCTAGAACGAACGGATGAAATTCAAAAGGAAATTCTTACCCGTGTTCAGAATAATTACGAATGGTTTGAGAAAGAATATCAAAATAGCCGCTTCCCTGGGAATCCGCCGGAAATCGAGGGTGGCTGGTGCCTGCCCATCAAACTGCCTTCCACCCTTTCGGATGAAGCCTGGGCCCTGCATTTTCTCGAAGAGAGCCACGCAATTGTTCATCCAGGATATCTCTATGATTTTTCCGAAGGATCATGGATCGTGGTGAGTCTGCTCGTACCGCCAAGAATTTTTCAGGAAGGCATCGGACGAATTTTTAAAACGATTCGTTAAGAGTTCAAAGAGAACCGTCCCTTGCCTCATCCCGATTAAATCCAGCTCTTGAACCACATATGCTGGTTGAAAAAAGATTCGGAAATGGGAAAACCGGTCAGCAGTGGATACCAATAAAGGAACATTCCAAAAACGCAAAGAAGATAAATCAAAACTAATCGCGGGCCTTGGGGCTTCCACTCCCAAAGACGGTCCAAAAGCACAGCAATGGCCATCACGGCAAAGGGCAGTGCGGTATAAAAATAATGGAAGAAGGTCACACGCCGGACCGGAACCCACTGCAGCCACTCAGAAAAAAATCCAACCAGGATAAACGCAAAAAAACAGAACTGCGATTCTAGAGAAGGCCACCGACTTCTTTTTTTGAAAAATTGCACTCCGACAAATCCTATCCCCGCCGGGATCCCCCAGAAGATCAAAGGATTCCCAATGGAAAGAATCCCCTGCACCAGTTTTGGACCTGCCGTAGAAGCAGCCTCGTAATAATACCAAATCGGTCTTAGAAGAAACGGCCAGCCCCACCACTTCGAGGCATAAGTGTGTCCCGCCGTTAAATGTAGATGATAATCCACAAAATGCTTTTGCATCGCCCACAGGGATGAAAAGCCGTATCCCCGGATCGAAGGCAGAATCAGGAAAGGAATCCAATAAATAAGAAATGCCGGCAGGAATAAATAAAGAAATGTGTCCGTCAGAATGGGTCCCCTTTTGGCTGGCTGGCGCCACGCGAGAAGATAAGGCACAAGGAGCAGCGCAGGTGTGCTAAGCGCCACAATCCTTGTGGCAACGCCAAGCCCAAAACAAATCCCGGACCAGAAAAAAGCCCGGCGCCTTGTCCACACATCCAAAACCGAGTGTTGAAGGAGACAGTAAACTGAAAGCAGCATCCAGAAAAGCATGAAGGCATTGAGCATTCCGATCCTGGCCTGACTCATGGCCAGCCCGTCCAAAAAAAATAAAACTGCCGCAAAAAATGCGACGCGAGTCCGACGCCCCTCACCCTCCCCTCTCCCCGTGGGAGAGAGACAGGGTGAGGGGACAAAAGCTTCTGTAATCTTGTAAATTAATGCAAGGCATCCGAATCCTGAAAAAAGAGACACGAGCCGCCAAACCCAGGAGAGATTGCCGAATAAAAAAATGAAAAGCGACATCAGCAGCATCGCAAGCGGGGGATGGGAAGTTTCTGTGTAGCCGCTTAATTGCAAAATTTGTTGCGCGGTTTTGACCTGATAGACTTCGTCGTAATGCATAGTAGGGGGGAATCCCAAGCGCGCCCCGTAAATGAGGAGATAAACTCCGCCAGCCAAAACCCAGCCCATGCAGGGATATTGTTTGAAAATTTTTACGATTAGACTCACGATATTATGTTCACATCAGCGATCATCGGGTTAAGCTTGATTCATAAGTTGCTGGGCCAAACGATGGAGTTCGTCACTGGCTAGAGCCCTTAACCTTTTTTTAAGCACGCGAGAAAAATACTCGCGTTCGGTTTTGGTCAAAGACTCTTGCCCAAGACGTTTTCTCAAAAGCAATTTTTGCCGCGGTGTAAAAACCTCTGAAAGAAGCAGTTCAAATTCCAAATCATGTTTCTTTTTTTCCAGATCGGCATCCTTTGGGGATGTCTTCATTTGTACCCAGTACGTATGAAAAGTATTTTTAAATCTCTCCACGGAAAACGTCTCACTTCCAACTTTCAGTGCTTCCGATTCTGCAAACAGCGCCTGAACATTTTCCAAAACCTGCTCGCCGTCTGGGAATTTAAAAAGCATTTCCAAAACACGGGATTTACAGCCCTGGGTCAACCCTTCGGTTTGAAACAAGAGATAACTCAGCGCGAGGAAATGGAGCAGTCTCTTTTGCGCTTTCCCGGATAAACTCCCTAACCCCTGAGCGGATGTTCCCCAGTCGAATGTCTCTTGCTCTTGCAGCATATGAGCCAAAACCACAGGAAATCCTTCCAATAAGCGGAAATCATCCTGTTCCAAAAGACTTTTTATCACCAATTCAGGTTGCGTTGGAGGCTTGAGCAATGGATAGCCATACGCCGCCAAGCTTTCACACAACTGATCTTTTGTCATTTCTCCGTTAGGCGCCATTTTCCCATCTCCTCTGACTCTCAGGCCTGGATTCGCTGTAAGAACAACTCTAAATTTCTTAGCACCTTGGCTTCGCCTGTCTCATACTTTGCAGTTTCCTGATACCGATCTACGAGCGCCTTCGTATCAACCAGCTCCTTTTGAACTAGCAGCTGACAATCCTGAAAATCTACCTCGTGGCCACGAAATAATTTTGTGATAATTAAATCAATCGAATTCAGGACACCTAAATATATTTTTTTGAACTCCCTGACCATTCTATTTAGTCCGGGTTTTAAAGGAGAATCCAAAAGGCTAGTGGTGTAAACTGAACTCCCCGGAAACAGATCAAACAAAATCACTTCTCCCTGCCGTTTCCAGCGATGCGCACTGAGCTGTTCATAGCCCGCCTGCCTCAAAAAATAAACCAGCCGCTGGTACTCACTCTCTTCGGGAATAATAAAATCAACATCCACGGTCGAAGCTTTGTGTCCCAGCAAAGTTAAGGCAGTGCCACCGCAGGCTATTAAATGAATTTTGCCCCGTCCCGTCATCAGCTCATCCCAGGCCATGAGAGTTCTTATTAATTCGTCAGCATTAATCCGGTATTCAAACACCTTGAACCCCTCTTCTCTATTACAAAGGTACCCTTAAATATCGGATTTGTCAATTTTTTTGTATTTTTTAATACAATAAATTGTATTAATTAGACATATTATTTGCACTAATAAATACAAACGCTGACTTACTGGCCTACGTTGCTGAGATGAGCCCCTTCATAATACTCATGATCTGATCCGTCAAAAAGACTGCCGGATCAAATGAACACAGTTTGCTGTGCTCATTTGACAAAGCTATGGAGCTGTGGCATCTATTAACTTAGGGAATCATAAGCGCTAAGGACTTACCAGAAAGGATTAATAAGTTGCACTCACTGCCAAGACGGACACTCGCAGGCATTACCTCATTTCTTTTAGTTTTTCATTTTACTTTGGGAGGAATCCCGGCGCTTTCAGCGGCCCAGCCTGTCCTGAACCAAAATCAGAATCAATATTCACCCGAGAACAGTGTCTCTCCCTCTCCGGCTCCGGCGAGTCCGCAGCCCAAAGCGAGTTCCAACCCTTATCAAAATCCGGCTCAGGGGTTTGAGAATCAGTCAGGAAAGGCCCTTTCCAAAGCCACCCCTGAACTCTCCCCCTTACCTTCTCCGAATCCGTCGCCAAGCGCAACACCAAGTTCTTCGGAAACGCCGGAGCCGGGGCCTTCGGTTAGCCCAAGTCCCGAATCTTCAGACGAAATAAAAATTCCAGCTCCTGTCAATATTGAGCCCTTGAATTTTGCACCGCCTCTTGCAGATTCAGTAAGCAGCACTGACTCATCAGCGTTAGCGATCGCAAAAGAAAATAATTCGTTGCAGGAAGCCGCTACTTCGTTATCTGTAATCTCACCAGCACCCGTTCCCAGGGCTGCACCTCAAGTCGATTCCTCTGTTGCCGAGCTGAATGTATCGCCTGAAACACTGCCGTCGTTTGCAAAGAATCCTGATGATGTAAACACTTCGAGCCCGTTGCCGGAAAACGTGATTTCCCCAGATCCAGCTGGAAACCTGGATAAAAATTTGAATGTACCGGCGCCTCAAAGCAACCAAGGCTCCGCCGATCTTCCGGCTGAAGTACTTACGGCTTCTGCACCGCAAATACAGCAAACCGCGCAGAAAGCCGCAGCAGCCACAGTTGCAAAAATAGCAGCCTCCCCTGCTGAAGAGCCGGTGCCGTCGCTCAACCTGGCGCAAAAGGCACTCGACATTTTTTCTCCGAACACGATAAACAGCATAGCCGAAAATAAAACAGCCGCGGTTTCAGCAGAACAACAAAACCTCCAACCCTCCGCGAATCTTCCCGCGGAAGTACTCACGGCTTCTGCACCGCAGATGCAGCAGACCGCGCCTTACGAAGGGAAGGAGGCTGCGAACGCTGGAGCATTGAAGGTGAGCGCAGTGCCGCCACGCACCCTGAACGAGCCTGTTCCTTCATCGGGAGTTATTAGAAACAATCAGGTAACCCAAGTAACCGCACCTTACACAGGGACGATCCCATTTTCACTTTTAAATATTGCTAAAGTTGACGTGGACTTAGCTAAGGCAAGAGAGAAGTTTAACGAATGGAAAAAAAATCAACCCAAAGAGAAACCCTCTCCAAAACCATCGCCGAATCCTTCACCATCACCGGATTCTTCACCTTCCCCTAGCACCACACAACCCACGAAAGTGAAGGCTCTTGAGGGGGTAATCGGGGCACTCGTAAAGTGGGTTTTTAACAAATGGGAGTCATGGCATTCAACCATTCCACCTGAAAATAGATCGGATCCGCTGGATGACCTGGATTTGATAAGCGAAATTTATGCCCAGCTGCTTATTTCAAAAGAAGAAAATCGAGAGCGTAATTTCTGGATTGTTCAAGATCCAGACACTGGAAAACTGAGTTTGGTGGATGCGATGTCGGCGAGGACAGAAAACGAAGCCGAGTTTGATTTTTTTGATCTTCCGCCTAATACGATTGCAGCCATCCACACTCATCCAGGAATAGGAGAAACTAGACCTAGAGGATCCAGTTTTTTGGATACAAATGCAAGTGTGTTGCATCCGTTTTTTCGTCAATACAGCGTTGATGAATTTGGGCTCAACTGGGTCAACGACGACGGAACCACCTGGAGCAGGGCTGAATTTGACAAGCTGAATCAGCCAGTGGACGAACAAAGGGCAACACAAATTGCAGCACAATTTATTTCCAGTGATGAAAACAAGTCTGCCTTTAAAGCGAACGGCATTGTATCAGGGCAAGTGTCCACTTATACCTCTCCGGATCAAGCGATTTTCAATTCTCTAAAAAACAAAAAAGTGCTCCCGGATAACCTGGTGAAAGCACTTGATGGGAAAAGTTTTAACACGGTTTACTTTGAGCAGTATCCCGACTATTCAAAAATTGAAAAAAACGCTCCTGGTAAACCGGATGAACGGACGTTTGGAAGCGCTTGGATTTTTGTCGAAAAAGACACAGGGGAAATTCTGGGGAATTATTCGGGCATTTTTTACATGTTGTTCGGCAATTTCAACAACGGGCATGGTGGAGCGCCATATAAAAGCTCCACCAAGCCTGGTCTGATCCCAGAATCTTCGTCACCTTCACCGTAGAAATCCCCTCTTTCTGAAAATTATTGATAAAGTTCAGCATTCTTGAGGCGGGGATACTTCTGATCTTTCTGCGAGAGGGTATAAGGGATTTTCAAATCCGGCCACGCGATCTTGAGATCAGGGTCATTCCATAAAACGCCGCGCTCGTGCTGAGGGGAATAAAGTTCGTTCACTTTATAGAGCACCTCGGTTCCGTCCTCCATCGTGCAGAAGCCGTGGGCAAACCCGGCTGGCACATAAAGCATTTTCTTATCTTGGGCATTGAGCACGACACTGACCTGTTTTCCGAACGTGGGAGAACTTTTTCGGACATCCACCACCACGTCAAAAATTTCGCCGCGGACCACACGGATAAGTTTGGATTGGGCCTTGGGAGGAAGCTGATAATGGAGCCCCCGGAGTACTCCCTTGGAGGAACAGCTGTGGTTATCCTGGATGAAACGTTCGGGAATCCCGTTTTGGTGAAAAAGGTCTTCGCGGTAACTTTCATAGAAAAATCCCCTCGGGTCGTCGAAAACTCGAGGTTCGATTAATATCACATCAGGAATTGATAGTCGTGTGAATTTCATATTAAATTGTCATCGCGAGTCCCGCCCAAAAGCGGGAAGTGGCGATCTGGGTTTTTAGATTGCTTCGCTTCGCTCGCAATGACAAGAGACGAAGGAGCCTCAGAATAACACTTCGTGTTACAAATCATTTCTTAAAAATCCAAGCTTCAGTATAATACACAACCCATGAACGAAACAACCATCCAGCTTTTACAATTTATGATCTGCCGGAACTTTCAAGGCACGGAGAAAGACGTGTATACGGCCGAGGGCATTCACAGCAATCTCTACGCCCCATTGTTCCCCCACCGCTTTGATACCGCACATGTGGTCACCTGCTGGCGCAAGGATCAACGCTTTCATAAGGAAGTGATTGAATACTGCACGGACTACGGAGAAACCATCCGCACCGCACCCATGGACGTGGAACCTGTCACGAACTCCGTGCTGTTCCGCTGGCACAAGCACCACTTTCCTTCTGAACTCGTGATTGAAAAGCCCTGTCTTTTGACCATCCGGGTGGTGCTGGACTGGAAAGTCCATTTCGAAAGCTATATCATGATTGAGGCGGCCCCGGAGTCTGCCTGAAAAGTTTGTCCACTTCTTCCCAAAGCACCATCAGATCAAACGGCTTTTGTAAAAAAACGTCTCGCCCCATTTTTGCGGCTTCATCAATAATAGCCTGATCGACATAGCCTGTATTGACAATCACTTTTGTGGCAGGAGAAATAGCCTTAGCGATCTGAAGAACATTCAGGCCGGACATATCAGGAAGTTTCATATCCAAAAGGAGCACATCGGGTCTGACTTGGCTGACAATCTGAATTCCTTCTTTGGCCGTATCCGCGGTAAAAACCTGATACCCTTCTTCCTCAAAAAATGATTTCACCTCGTCCGTGATACCGATTTCGTCATCGACAATAAGAAGCGTTCTCATTTATTTGTCCGCTGTTCTAGTTCGTCGCTCGTTGTTAAGTCCCAGTGATAATTTGAGATTGCTTCGCTCCACTCGCAATGACGTCATTGTCCGCCACAATTCGTCGGATGGATCCGTCCTTCGGCGGAGAAGCAATCTTCAGCTGTTTGAATTGATCAAACAAAGTTCTAATCCTGTTTTTGAAGAAGATGTTTGGCAACCGGCTCCGCATGAATCGGCAGAGTTAAAATAAACGTCGTTCCAACTCCTAAGGTGCTATTGACTCTAATCGTTCCGCCATGAAGCTCAATGATGTATTTACACATATAAAGCCCCATCCCTGATCCCTTACCTGGAGGCTTCGTCGTATAAGCGTAATTAAAAATCTTTTTCTGAATCTCTTCCGTCATTCCCATCCCATTATCGGAAAAATGAACCGCAACAAACCCTTCTTCATCACTCGCCCGCTCAGCTTTAACTGTAATCTGCCGGTTACGCTTCCCCACCATCGCGTGGTAGGCGTTGATAAAGAGATTCAAAAAAACTTCCTGAAGCCGTTCCAGATCCCCGCGCACCAGAGGGATAGACTGCGGAATCTCAAACGCCACTTCGGTTCCGGTCAAGTTTTCCAGGTAAGTTTGAAACTGCACAAGCGGAAGAGTTTCTTCAAGCACCAGTTTGAGAGAAAGCGGCTCAAACTTTCCCTTTTCTGATTTTTTGAGAAGACCCGTCAACGTATTCACCACGGCCTTGATACGCGAAATGTTTTGTTCCATTTTCTGGAACACATCCATAATGTCCGCCACTTTAAGGGTGGGATCCTTACGGAATTTCAAAATCGCCCGAGAGACATTCATAGAAAGAATCGTGAGCGGATTATTCACCTCATGCCCCACCGAAGCCGCGAGTCTGCCCAGGGTTGCCATTTTCTGCTCATGAATCAACTGTGCCTGCGCATCCTGAAGCTGCTTGTTGGCACGCTCGGTCTCCTGAAGAGCCTTGATAAGTTTGCTTTTGGAATACTCCAACTGATCATTGATGATCTTTAATTCATTTTTCTTTTGTTTAGTTTCATCAAACAAGTTAGCATTTTCAATGGCGACCGCGGCTTCCTGGGCCAAGTTATAAAAAAGCTCCCAATCATCCCGAGTATAACGCTGTTCTGATTTTTTCCTACCGAGGAAGAGAATGTTTTTAAGTTCGCTTCCAAAAAAACTGGGGATGGCGCAGACCGCGTCAAAGTCTTTCATGGTTTCAATCATGGTCCGGATTTTCGAGGCCCGCATATCCAGCTGTTTGGAAGGTGTGAGCTTCTGGTCGGCGACAAGTTGAACATCGAGAATCTGTTTTTTTTCATGGAGCCACTGAACCAACGGATGGTTGTCATCCATCTGATATTCGAGAAAATTTTTCTCGTAGCCCCGCTGATTCGCAAGCCAGAAACCTTCCGCATCCTTGCGCCGCGTGAAAATCGCCACCTGCCGGATACCCACCCGAAAGGTCAGGAAATGCACCACCAGACTGAAAAGATGGGCAAGGTTTTCAATTTTAGACATACTACGGGACGCATCTTTGAGAAGCTTTTGGTAATCGGCATGTTTTTTCCTGGAAACGCGGGTCAGAATGGGCGTTAGCCATCGCCGGAGGAGCTCATAAACAGGAATCGTCAGAACAATTCCAAAGATAAAGGCCAGCATCTGAGAAAAACTCAACATGGTCATAGATTAAATCATGGCTCTTAAAGGATCAAGACGTTTTCTGATAAGGTAAACCGTAAAGTAAATACTGATCCCATTCCTTCTTCGGATCGAACCTCAACCTTGGCCTGGTGTTTCTGTAAAATGCTGTGACTGACGGCAAGTCCCAGCCCCGTTCCAGAGCCAACGTCTTTGGTTGTAAAAAAAGGATCGAAAATCCGGGTCAAATTTTCCTTTTTGATGCCGATTCCGTTATCCATAACATCGGCTTCAACCTCGTGATTCTTTCTTCTTAAAATAATTTGTATTTGTCCGGCCCGTTTGGCAGATTTGACCGCATCCCGGGCATTCAAAATCAAATTGGTGAAAACCTGCTCCAATTCATTGGAAATCCCGTGAATCGGATACGTTCCTTCCGAAGAAATCTGGACCTGAATATCATCTTGCGCCAGCTGATACTGCAACATCGAGACGGTACTCCGAACAACCTGGCCCAGATCAACTTCTGTGAGCCCCTGCTCCTCTCCGGGCTGGCGGGCATACTTAAGCAGCTTCTGGATGATCACCTGGCATCGCTTGGCACCCTCTTCGATGAGGGAAAGCGTTTCAAGATCGTCCTCGGAACAGGGAGACATCTTGAGAATTTGAGCATTGGTCAAAACCGCCGTGAGCGGATTATTAATTTCATGAGCAACGCCTCCGGCAAGTGTACCGATGGTTGCCAGCTTTTCCGCCTGGATGAGCTGATCCTGGGTTTTGGCGAGTTCCTTGGTCCTCGTATCAACGATTTGCTCAAGCTCCTCATTCCAACGCTTGAGTTCGCGCGTCATTTTCCGGATCTTGATCAAGATCCCCACCCGCGCAATCAGTTCATCCTTATTGAACGGCTTGGAGATATAGTCATTGGCTCCGAGACTGAGACCGTGAATCTTGTCTCCCATATCCGTTTTAGCCGTCAGCATAATGACGGGAAGCTGATCCGAAGAGCGGCTCGCGCGTACCTTTCGGCAAAATTCATAACCGGACATGCGGGGCATCATCAGATCAAGAATCACAAGATCCGGCTCACCCAATTTCATTTTTTCAAGCGCATCAATACCATCCACCGCCTCAATCACCTCATATTGATGCATTTGAAGGCGCGTTTTTACCACTTCCCGGTTGATCGCATTGTCATCAACGATGAGGATTTTCTCTCCGTGACCCCGGACCGCTTCCTGAAATTCCGGATCTTTTTCCAAAGGAAGATGAGATTGAATCTGGACCGAAGTATTTGAAGAGATTGCTTCGTCGTCCTCTGGACTCCTCGTCCGCCGGAGGACGGAGCCGTCCGACGAATTGTGGCTCGCAATGGCGTCATTGCGAGCGGAGCGAAGCAATCTCGAATTATCAGCAGGAATCCCCTCAGGATGCTTGGGCAGAAAAAAAGAAAAAGCGCTCCCCTTCTGAGGCGTACTCTGAACTTCAATCGAGCTCCCGTGAAGCTGAGCAATTTCCCGGGCAATGGAAAGTCCGAGCCCTGTGCCTTCATAGGTCCGGGTGGCACTTCCATCCGCCTGACGAAAACGCTCAAAGACAATTTTCTGATCCTCGGGAGAAATTCCAATGCCGGTATCCGCCACACTGATCTTGAGCCGCGCTTCGTCCTCCTCCACTTTGATCGTCACACTTCCTTCGTGCGTAAACTTGATCGAATTTCCCGCAAGATTGATGAGGACCCGCTGGATTTTTTCCGGATCACCGTAAACATCCGAAAGCTGCGGCGGAGCAATCTTCTCGAACCGAAGTCCCTTTTTCTGCGCCACCCCGCCAAGCAGAGCTCTTACGGCATCAATCACATTCATGATGTTGAAGGCTTTGACTTTCAGCTCCATCTGGCCGGATTCCATCCGGGAAAGCTCAAGCAGGTTATTGATGAGTTCCTTGAGATTAGCTCCGCTTTCGATAATCATTTCAAGATGCTTTTTCTGAGATTCATTGACTGGTCCATCAGCTCCATCAATCACCGATTCCACAAGGCCGAGGATTCCGTTCAGCGGTGTGCGAAGCTCGTGCGAGGTGTTGGCCAAAAACTCCGTCTTGAGACGATCCAGCTCTTTCAAGCGGTCGTTTTGAACCTGGACCTGCTCATAAAGTTTGTTTACATTTTCAAACTGGATGGAATTGGAAAATGCAATAGCAACCGGGAATTGGAGTTCCTTAAGAAATTGAATGTCGACCGGAGCATACCGCTTCAGATTCTCTTTTTTTCCCAAGTGAATCATTCCAATCATTTTTCCGCCAATGATCAAAGGCACGGCCACTTGAGCCTCTTTCCCTAAAAAATACGCAAGAAACTCGTGTTTAAAAGCTTGGATTTCAGGATCTCCATCGGCCAGATCCGCCACAATCACTTCATTGCGCAATTCCGCCCACCGGACAACCGGATGATCTGCCGGGATGGGCTGAAGTCCTCGAATTCCCTTGGCGATTGCGGGGACAAACTGGCCGCTCGCCTCATCCCTGAGATAAATAGAAACCTTTCTCACATAAAGGGATTTCCTCAGCAGTCGGGGCAAGCGCTGCAAAAGACTGCGCAGGTCTTTCAGATAAACCAATTCCTGCGAAAATTCCGAAAGGGTATTTTTTAAATTAGCGCTTTGCCTTTGAAAAAAATAATCCAGGTACGGCTGGAGCACCTTGAAGTAAAAATAAAAGGCTAGGAGAAGCGATAAACTGTACGCGGTGGAAAAAAATCCGGGAAGCGTAGCCGTCCATCGCTGGGTTCCATAAATCAACCATGCAAAAGGCAGGACGGCAATCACCGCAGTCATAAACCACATCAAGGTTTTATGGACTGCGGTCTCGATATCCATGGTCTTATATTTAATGATGGAATAGGCAACCACCGCAATCCAGAAGAAAACGTAGAGAAATCCCAAAGGATACAGCTCAAAACGGATGATCTTGGGCAGATAATCCAGCGAGGATAAAAAGGAAACAAGAAAAGCGATCGAGATCAGCTTGATTTGAGCCTGGGGAATCTTATGGGTTTGACTGCGGTAAGCGCGGATGAAATTATAAAAAGCAGCGAGAAAATAGCCGAAAAAGAAAACGAGGAATACCTGATTGTAAACACCGTAAATCGGATAATACCCCCAAAAATATTTCTGCATTCCCGGAAAACTCCGGTCGGAAAAAAGACCCAGAAAATAAAAAAAGGCCGCACCTGCAAACCCGGCTCCAATTATCTTTTTCCTCACGGCCCCCAACTCCAGCCAAACTTCGGAAAAGAAATACACCAGAGGCGAAATCAATACTACGCCCAAAAAAGCGACCCTGCGGTAAATGACGAGGGCTAACTCCGGATTTTTGACCGAATAGACTCCAAACAAGCCAAAAAGCCAGAAAAGGATTGCTACGCAAAGAAGAAAAAATGAAAGATTGACGATGGACTTACGGTTCTGGAGATAGATGTAAAATCCGGTCAAAAAAATCAGAACAGCAACGGGGAGAAGGGGTAAGGCGTAGATATTCAGCGAAATGAAACTTAAGACATTATCCGCCATGTTTCAGAACGGTTTCTTGACGGGCTTCCCTGAGTTCCTGGATATCTTTTTCTGTGAGCAGCTTTTCTCCCCAGAAAAAAGGGGCCAATCCAAATCCGTGCTTTTGCGCCATTTCGGAAATCTCGTGGACTTTTTCCTTAGTGATATTCCCCTTCCCCTCTGAGAAATTCTGGTAACGCTCTTCCAGATCCAGGATGATGGCTTCGGCGTAGCATCCGTACAAGGTCAAGGTGGAGGGAAGACCCACATCAAAACCGAAATCAAACTCGTAAGGCAGAGAACAAATCCCTCCTGAAAAAACAAAAATATCTTTCCGGTCAGATTTGGAATGTGAAATGTTTTTGGGGTATCCGATGTCACAGACAATCGCGCCGCATTTAAAATCATCCACGCCAACGATGGCTTCCGTGCTGCTGGCGGCCGCAATCACAATATCCGCATCTTTTACAGCCTCGCGGTTATCGGAGCTGGTTCGGATCTTGGCCCGCCCGCCATACGCCAGGCTGCGTTCGGCATCCACCAGATTTCTCGGGTTACGGCTCGTAATCGTGATCTCTTTCACCTCTTCGGTCAAAATCTTGGCGCAGCCTCCTCCGATATCCCCCGCTCCTCCGATAATCGTCACCTTGGCCTGCGAAAAATCCATCCCCATCAGCTGGGCGGCCTTCCGGACTCCTTGAAGCGCCAGCGCCACGGTATAAGTATTTCCCGTCGTCACCGGAATATTGACCATCTGCCGAATACTTTTATTATTCATCTCGCCGGCAATCGAAGTAAATCCTCCTAAAGCCATGATTCCCAGCCCCAAGCGCTCCGCCTGCTTGCATCCTTCCACCACTTTCTTGACCACCGCCTTCAGATCCGTTTTCAGCATATCGGGAACAAAAGGGCACATAATAAAATTACCGTGCGTTACTTTTCCCGTTTTGGATTTGAAGGTCTTCAATTCATAAGACACATAGGCGGGTATCGACTCAAAAATCTTGGATAAGAATTCACGGGAAGGAAGTTTTAGGTCTTTTTTGAAATACTGAATATATTTGACCAAATGATTATAATTATAAGGATGGCACATCACGGCAAAACCGCTGATATCACTTTGTTTCCGGTCCGCAATACGCCGGTAACGCTGCATCGCAATCATCTCTTCAAACGCGTCGAACATTGCACTGAAATTCTTGTGGATTTTTTCGACCAGCATTTTTTTTACAAATTCTTCAAGCTGGGGAATACCGATTTTAATGCTTAAAACGACCTCCACTTCCGTTTGATTTTCTCCGGCAGGTTTAAGCGTCCACTCCCCTTTCAGTTCTTCCAAATCTCCTTCCGTGCTGCGAAAGGAGATAGCAAAATTTTTAAAATCAAAGGTTTCTTCCTGTTTCCACGAAAGGGGGATTCCATCCATATCGATCTGCCAGGCGGTTTGAATCACCCTTCCAGTTCTGGACAGAACCTGGCATTTTTTGACATTGGGCATAATGCGGGAAAATTCTTCCACGCGAGTGATCAGTCTGAGGACTTTCCATCGTTTGGCAGGAAGGATCCGCTTGATCCGGATAACTGGAGCTTCACTTTCAGACATAAGCGACAAGCCTTTTAAGCATCACACATAACTAGTTTTTTCCGCGAAAGACACTACCATCGTATAACAACGGCAGAAATTGATCTTTTTTTAGTCCTTCATCAGGACTTCACTGGCTGGATTTTTCAGCGGAACTGAGCCAATTCTTCTTTTAACTCTTCTGAAGATCCCCCGCCGCTCCGAACTTGGCCTTGGGGGTCAATCAGGATAAAAGAAGGCGTCGCCTCAATCCCGTAAAGTTGGACAATCTTGTTTTCCCAGCCTTCACCCTCAAAAATTACCGGGTAAGGAACATGATGCTCATTCACAAACTTTTGGAGTTTGGCAAGATCCTGATCGAGGCTCACGGAAATAAACTCAACCCCTTTAGGGTGGTAGGTCTTAAAAACTTCAATCATGGCTTTGGTGTCTTTGCGGCACCAGGAGCACCAAGTGGCCCAAAAATAAAGCACCACGAATTTTCCGCGGTATTGTTCTAAAGATTGACGGTTGCCCTGAATATCGACTTCGGAGAAGCCCGGTGCTTGAACGAACTCAGCTCCTGCTGGATAAGGAAACGAGAGCGCAAAAAGGACGAGAAAAAAAATTGAAAAGATCCGACTAAGCTTTAACTTCCTGCTTTTTGCGTGCTTCATCAATCACCTTGTAGTATTTAAGTTGATTACGGACTTCGGGTGAGGCAATGATCGCATCCTGCATCTGTTCCACCGCATGATGCATGGCATCCGTTAAGGCATCCTGCGGACCCAGATTCGTTCCAAATTCATTATTCACCTTCACATACCCTTTACCCAGAAATGCTTTCTGCCAAAAGATATGCTCCCGAGGGCTTTTCATCGCCACCGCAAGAGTAACTTCGCCTCGATATTCATCCGCGGACCGAAAAGCCGTATCATTAGCCGCATCGATCATCTTAACCTCAAAAATGGCGGGACTATCCGAACGTTCAGTCTCAATCTGCGGAGTTCCTTCCTCAAACGTTTTGACTTCTCCAAATATTTCTCTGAAGGCGTCTTCCACCACGACAGGCAAAGTGTGCTGGGCATGAAAATTAGCCAAGTCTCCGACATCATAACCCGAAAGAGGCGCCTGATGCATGTGATACTCGTCCGAAACATGTAAAAGAACCTTTTGCTGAAATTCAGGAGGCGTAACCAGCTTGTGAGTTCCCAAAAGAGATTCAGTCGAAGCACAGCCAGTCAGCAGAAGAAAGACGTAAAGATAATAGCCGGATGCTTTCATGGGGACAAATTCTATGCGAGAGATCTGGAAGCGTCAATGGAAAGAAAAGCAATAAAATGGGGACAGGTTGCGGCAACCTGTCCCCATTTTATGGACGTTTTACTTAGTCTTTAGCGAAGGTAATCTGATCAACGTAAACCGTTCCGGTTTTTGGATTCGAGCTGATGTCATCAAACACCATAACAAACTCATTCATGCTCTTCCAATCCGTGATACGGCGAAATTTCTCAAGCGGAATCGAATACTGTTTCCATTCATCGGTAATTCCCGAAAGAATGTACGGAGACGGCTTGTTACTCATATCTTTGAGTTCAAGCTTAATCCGCTTCGTATAGCCAGCTTTGGCATCGCCCTTAAGATAAAACTTGAGCGTGTTGTACTGGGAAACATCTTCTCCATTGAGTTTCATCCAGAAACCATTATAGGCAGGATTCGGAGAATCTACGTCATAATCAAGACGGATACAATATCCAGCGGGATCTCCCAAAGCATCATTGGGTTCAAATGACATTTTCGTACCTTGAGTTTCGTCATTTGGATCTTTATCCCAACCGCCAAAATCGCCGCCAATATTATTGGGCTTGTCCCCTGTATCAAAATCAGCAAACACCAATGAATTCGGATCCTTGATCTTTGGAGCTACATTCGATTCAGCGGGAGTATCTGTTGTGGGTTCTTCAGCTAAAACCGGACGCCCCCAGAAAGCTGTGACAGAAAGCACGAGCATGACCAGGAAGGCACTTTGACTTAAACGTTTAGACGACATTGATAAGTCTCCTTTCGGATATTGAAATTAAATTTGTGTACCCCAATAACCCACAGAACGGATTACTAAGACGTGCCACTCTGACGCAACAAGCTCTTATTTTATTCATTTTAAAAGCCTGTCTCAAGAACTATTACCAAAACACCATCTTTTACATTCGGCCCCCCGACAAAAACCACCCCGGGATTTTGAATGGAAAGAAGCGTATATACATACTGAGTTGTATTCTTGCGAACCAACGCCTGAACCATCACCCGTTCGCCTTCAACTCCCTGGTAAGTCAAAACCAACTCATAGCCTTCGGGGAGGCTAATGATGGAGCGATCCGCCTTTTGAAGCTCTGCTGCTTTCACATCCAATTGATGATAAGACTTATAGGAAAAAAGCTTTACCAGCTCATCCCGGTAGGCATCATTGTCAAAATCAAAGTCCGAACCTTCATTTGAAGCGCGAAGGACTGTGACCTTTACTCTGATGGAATCATCTGCGGCAAGAGTCGGAAAAGAACCGGCTAAAAAAGATGCGATGAGACAAAACAAGATCAGGTGATTTTTTCTCAAGAGACTATCCTCCTACAAAAACCCATACAATAGTGACTGGAATATTATCGCGGTTGGTTTGAAAAACCATGGTAGGACCTACTTGGCTATTAATTCTCTCAACCCTGATGGGTAATCCCTGATTAAATTCGTCATTGCGAAGGGGCTCAGCGACCGACGCAATCCCGGACTGAGATTGTCCGCCACTAAATCTTCGGACGAATCCGCCGTGCTCTTTGGTGGACTGCGTTTCACTCGCAATGACATTTTTTAAAGGTTGAGGATAAATATAAGCTAAACGAGGCGGCACCAAGGATTGAAACAAGAAAAAGATAGCGGCCAGCATTATCGCGGGTAACAAAAAAACAGGTTGGAATCCCCAAAATGGCTCCGGACGGAAATGGGCGGCAAGAAAATCTTTTTTTCTACTGCGGACCACAGAATCATGAACGGCTTCGTCCAGATAACCCCGGTAAGATTTCAGTACATCGTCGATGCGGCGGTTTTTCATAAGACTTCTTCCTTATATCTCACGCCTAGAACTTCCGCTAAACGCCTGCGGGCATAAAAAAGGCGGGACATAACTGTTCCTATTTCAATATGGAGCGCTTCAGCAATCTCTTCGTAACTGAAACCCTGCCATTCCCGAAGCGTCAGAACTGCCCGCTGATCGGGAGAAAGCTGGTTCAGAGCCTTCTCAATCCCGTCCCGCATTTCGGATTGAGCGGCTGACTCCAGAGGATCCTGTTTAGGATCCGGAATCACAAGAGGCGCTCTGTCCTCATCATCACTGACATCGGTAAGATCAATGGAGTCTGTATACCGAATCCGGCGCCGGCAATCGATCGCCGCATTCACGGCAACCCGGTAAAGCCAAGTCTTGAATTTGGAACGGCCCTGATACTTTTCAAGATCGGCAAAGACCTTGAGAAAAACTTCCTGGGTCACATCCAGCGATGATTCTCGGTGATTCAAAACTCCGTAGCTGAGTCCGTAAACCATTTCATAATGCCGATCGACCAGCTTGCCGTAAGCTTCTTTAGAACCCGCCTTGGCCTGCGCAACTAAAAGTTCATCCGAATCATCAGCCATTTTATGACGTGTCAACTCCACAAAATATTCATTTTTTCACAGAATTTCTTCCCAGGAACTTCGATAACCGTGAATGGATTCCGCATACTCAATCAGCGCCCGGTAAAAAGGAATTTGCCCCAGCGTCGCGCTATCGCCGATCAAAATCAGTTTTCTTTTCGCGCGAGTCATTGCCACATTCATCCGGCGGACATCATTTAAAAATCCCAAGTCCCCTTCCACATTAGACCTTACGAGCGACACAAGGATCACTTCCTTTTCCCGCCCCTGAAACCCGTCGATGCTGTCGACTTCAATTTCAGGCTGGGGGATTTGACTTGAAAGTAATCTCACTTGAGCACTGTAAGGACTGATCACCGCAATTTGATCAGGGGGAACCCCCCACCCAAGAAGCTGGGAAAGTTTATGGATCAAAAGAGTTGATTCTTCGGGATTGGTGCGGCTTTGACTTCCCGGTTCCAGTTTTTCTTCAAAACCTCGGCCTGCCGTATCCAAAAACAAAAAGGGCTCCTCGGTCGCAGGATTTCGTTCAACGCCGGGAAGATCCGCAAGGCATTGATTTTTGACGGAAGGATCCGCGAGAAGCTCCTGACTATAAAATTGACGGGAAGAAAAATTCATAATCTTTTCATTCATCCGGTACTGAACTTTTAAAAGAGTTTTCCATTCCTCTCCCACCAAACCGTGCAGTCTTTCAAAAAGGGTTTTTGCAAGCCCCTGCTTTTCCGCTTCTTTGGAACGGACTGTGGGCGGAAGCTGGAAATGATCTCCGGCCAGAATCACTTTCTCGGCACGGATTATCGGAATCCAGGCCATCGGTTCCGAGGCTTGACTGGCCTCATCCATCACCAGTAGATCAATCTTCCTTTTGCGAAGAAAAGGATCTTCGGAGCCTCCGTGAGTTCCGACCACCACAAGAGCTTCCCGATTCACTTCTTCCCAGATGGTGGATGCGAGTTGTTTGATCTCCGCCTTGAGCTTTGCAATAGCTTCGTGGTATTCAGAACGCTCTTCCCTTGAAAGATTCCCGCGGTCAAAGCGTCTTTCCTTTTGGAGGATCTTCTGATGAAGCTCTTGTTCAAGTTCTCTGACGGTCATATTAACCGGATGATTCTCGATTTTGAAGTCCAGAGTATGGTCGCGTAAATGTTCCATAATCCGGGCTGGATGTCCGAGACGCAGGGCCGGGATGCCCGCCTTACACAGGCACTCCAGAAGCTGATCACAGGCGGTATTGCTTGGAGCGGTCGCGAACACAAACTGACCCTGGGCAATCGCTTGCTGGATAATTTCAACCAGAACGGTTGTCTTTCCCGTTCCCGGAGGGCCATGAACAAGCGCGATCTCTTTGGCCGCAAGGGCTTTGGCTGTAGCCTTTTTTTGCCACTCATTAAGATGGGAGTTAAAGAAAGTCATTTTGTCCCAGGCGATTTCATCATACGACTCTGGCTTCTTGATGCCAAAGCTCAGATCCCGCAAATAGGAAAGCCGGGAATCCTTGGCTCCTTTGACCCGGTGCAGAGCGTCATACATTTTTTTGAAGGTGCCGCGGCTGGTGGAAATATTCAGATCGTAAATGCCTTCCTCATTAATCCCTTCTTCCTGGCCGTCTCTTAAAGCAAGCGTAATGGTATCGCGGGTTTTGTCATAGACGGTTCCGGAAGTAGAATCCGCCCAGGCACTGCTGGAAGGTGTGATGCTGACCATATCTCCGATATCCGGGGAATAAATAGGAATGGGTTTGGCCTGGGCATACTGAAACGTGATCAGCGGATGTCCTCCGCCGCTATAATGAAACTCCACCGGTTTCAATCGAAGAAGGGCCTTACCGATTTTTTCACGTTGATCGGCCGTAAGCTGTTCAAACCAGCCCCGGAACTGCTGAAGTTCTTCGGCCTCTTCCATCTCCACAAGCTTGCGCAGACGATCTAAATGAGCAGAGGGATCCACAGAATGAGTCATAGATGGATGATTCTAAGGCTTTTCCTGAAGCTGGCTAGAGGTTTTTGAACTAAAACAGCTCCGCCTGCCGGGGCCGAAGGGAGGTGAAGTCCTGGATAGTTTCAAGGTTGGATAGACCGAGCCCCAGCAGACGAACGGCTTTTGTTCCAGCCTTGGTTTTATTCCTGAGCAGACGGCTTGCAATTTGGTGGACTGTTTCCGGATTGGCCGGAAAATCCTCAAGCGTGCAGGATCGCGTAATCAATTCAAAATCAAAATATTTCACTTTAAGGACAATCGTCTTTCCCATTCTTCCTTCTACCTTCAGCTGCTGATAGATATTCTTGGAAAATTCTCCCAGTTTATATTCCAGAAGCTGAAGGCTTTTCGTATCCTTTTGGAAGGTCTCCTCGATGCTAAGCTGCTTGCTCTCTCCTTCCGGCTCTACCTCGCGATCATCACGTCCCTGCGATCGCTCATAAAGCGCGGCGCCTCCTTTTCCGAAATGCTTACGGAGAAATTCCGGGCCGGCCTTTTCGAGGTCCAAGCAGGTATAGATATTCTCTTCTTGAAGTTCCTTTTCCGTGACCGGACCCACGCCCGGAATCTTGCGGACGGAAAGATCCTTCAAAAATTCTTTTTCCTGTCCCGGAAAAACGACTGTGAGTCCGTTGGGCTTTTGAAAATCAGAAGCGATTTTGGCGAGAAAAAGATTCGGAGCAACTCCGGCTGAGGCGGTGATCTGCGTCACGGCCGCGATATTCTGCTTGATCAGTGTGGCGATCATCACTGGATCCTGAATGCCAAAACGGTGCTGGGTCACATCCAAATAAGCTTCATCCAGCGAAGCGGGTTCCACGAGCGTGGTGTGCTGTCTTAAAATCGCCATCACCTGACGGGAAACCAGGCTGTACTTTTCAAATTGAGGACGGATAAAAATCCCCTGAGGACAAAGTTTTTTCGCCTGAGCTGCCGGCATCGCCGAATGCACCCCGTATTTCCGGGCTTCATAAGAACAGGTGCTGACCACGCCGCGGCTCGCAGGATCCCCTCCGACAATCAAAGGCTTGCCCCGGTAAGGCGGATGGTCCCGCTGCTCAATCGCAGCAAAGAACGCGTCCATATCAATATGAATGATTTTTCGCGGCCAAGTCATCATGTGGTTTGAACTCTTCTGAGATTCCCTGTACAATACCCCAAACTTGGAGAAAATGCATGGCGGAAAATAAGGTTTCGATTAATTTTGGCGGACGTCAGGTTCAGGCCACTCCCGTTGAGATCACCCAGAACGCGGAGCGGTGGAATGAGTACCTTCTGGAAGACGGAACGGTTTTAAAGATGAAACTGGTCTTAAAGAAGGTTCTGCGGGTTGACGGAGAATTTGACGCCGAGGGAAATCCCATTTATATCATGCAATCCACGAACGTCTCTTCGACTTCTTCCCCAGATGGTCTCAGAAAAAAGACAGAATAACGAATTCGAAATTTGAATTCTTAATATCGGATTTAACTCTTTTAGCGCATCGAGAAAAGATGCCCGATGAGAGCCTGCGTCAACGCTTCAACCGGAACTTTTTTGGATTCTCCGGTCAGGCGGGATTTGATCTCGACCATTCCTTCTTTGAGATTGCGCTCGCCGATAATCACCTGCGTCGGGATTCCGATTAAGTCTGCGTCTGCAAACTTGACGCCTGCCCGTTCATCACGGTCGTCATAGAAAACCTCATAACGCTGCGCGTCCAAAGAATCGTGGATTTTCTCCGCAACCTCGGCGCTTTGCTTATCTTTTTGATTGACCGTGATTACCGTGACTTCGAACGGAGCAATGCCTGGCGGCCACTTGATACCGCGTTCGTCATGATGTTCTTCAATGGCCGCCGCCAAAATTCGGTTCACGCCAATGCCGTAACATCCCATAATCGCGGGTTTGCGTTTCCCGTCTTCATCTAAAAAGTTGGCGCCGATGGACTCGGAGTACCGTGTCCCCAATTTGAACACGTGGCCGATTTCCATCGTTGTCGTCAAACGGAGTTTTCCGGATCCGTCCGGAGCCGCGTCGCCGTCTTTGACGGCGCGGATATCACCGAACACCGTCACATTGAAATCACGCCCGAGATTTACATTCTTATAGTGTTTGTCCTTCGTGTTGGCGCCGGTCACAAAGTCGGCCATGCCTTGAATATCCCAATCCGCATAAACAGGAATTTTAATCCCAAGAGGTCCAGCAAAACCCACAGGCGCGCCCGTTGCTTCTTCGATTTGCTGGGGACTGGCCAGTGACAACATTTTTATTTTAAGCAGACGTCGCAGTTTTGATTCATTCACTTCGCTGTCACCGGAAACAAGCACCGCGATAAGATTTCCCTCCGCCGCGTAAATAAGCGTCTTCACCATCTCCGAGGGTTTGATCTTGAATTTTTTGGCGAGTTCATCGATCGTACGAAGTTCCGGTGTATCAAAAATCACCGGCTTGCTTGATTTTGGAGGCGGCGTCTGTAAATTAGGATTGCCCCGCTCCGCGACATCCGTGCTGGCCAGGTATCCATTTTCAGATTTGGCAACGCGGTCTTCCCCGTACGGACATTCCACCATAAATTCCTGGCTCATATTTCCGCCCATCATTCCCGAATCGGCTTTGACGATTTCGAATTTCAGGCCGCAGCGCGTAAAAATTTTTCGGTAAGCTTCGGACATTTTGTCATAGCTGATATCAAGACCCCGCAAGTCGCGGTCAAAGCTGTAGGCATCCTTCATAATAAATTCCTTGGTGCGGATCACTCCGAAACGCGGACGCGCTTCATCGCGGAACTTGGTCTGGATTTGATAAAGTGTGACCGGGAGGTCGCGGAAGGAATTAATGCACGTCCCAACAAGATCCGTGATCACCTCTTCGTGCGTGGGGCCCAAAACAAATTCGTGGCCGGACCGGTTCTTGAAAGAGATCTTGTCGTCTCCGAGCGTTTCAAAGCGTCCAGATTTTTTCCAAAGATCCGCGGGATGAAGCGCGGGAAGCAGGACTTCTTCGGCCCCGGCACGGCTCATCTCTTCACGGATGATCTCAATGATCTTATGAAGAACCCGAAAACCCATCGGTAGATAACTATAGACGCCAGAGGCAAGCTGACGAACGAGGCCCGCACGAAGCGCCAGAATGTGACTGACCGCTTCTGCATCTTTGGGCGGATTTCTTAAGGTCGGTATAAGTGTTTGTGTCCAGCGCATAAGGGCTCAGCTTTCGGCTCTCAGCCTTCAGCAATCAGTTTTCATTTTTTCTGAAAGCTGACAGCTGAAAGCTCCTAAAAAAGGTGTTTGATTCTCGCGATTACATCCAGATTAACGACATCATTATAAATAATAAAAACCATAAGCGCCAGAAGGAGTGCAAAGCCCACCTGGGTTGCCTTATCCTGAACCTCCAGGCTCACAGTCTTGCGGCGGAAAGCTTCCACCAAAAGAAACATCAAATGACCGCCGTCCAGCGCCGGAATGGGAAGCAGATTGATCACTGCCAAAGAAACACTCAGCGTCGCCATCAGCTGAAGCACATAAGGAAGCCCCATCCGCGCAGCATCTCCGGTCATGGAAATAATCCCGATCGGTCCGGACATGGATTTAAAGGACATCTTTCCCGTCGCCACAAGAAAAAGTGCCCGATAGGTATTCACGGCAAGCTGGATCACCGTCTGTGCCGCATGCTTGAGCGAAACCTGTAAACTGTAGCGTTCAAAAATCGCCGAGGCGGGATAAGGCGAAATACCAAGGCGCTTCACGCGAATGGATGTTCCAAAAGGATCTTTGACCTCTTCGGATTTCAAATTGATTTCAATCGGCAGAAGCTCTCCGGAACGCTCAATCGTAAGCTTTGCCGCATCCTGAGGCGAGGCGTCCAGCGCCCGCGTGAGATCAAAAAAAGTCTGAACTTTTTTTCCGTTCACTTCCACGATTTTATCTTTTTTCATCAGGCCGCTTGTTTCCGCGGGATACCCTTTCACAAATCCGCCGATGACCGTGCCCGGAACAGGACGGCCCATCATGAAAAGAAAAGAGAAAAGGAAGAATGCCAGAATATAATTCATAATCACGCCGGCACTCACGATGAAAATGCGCGCACCCAGCGAAGCCGCCAGATAATCGCCAGGTTTAAGGCCTTCCTTGGAATCGACTTCACTGATGGATTCTCCGGCCGGCTTCACAAAACCTCCCAGAGGAAAAAGAGAAATCGTGTAACGGGTTTCCTTTCCTTGCCAGTGGAGAATCTCAGGCCCGAATCCAATCGAGAACTTTTCCACCCTCACCTTAAAAAGACGGCAGGCCAGAAAATGGCCGAACTCGTGGATCACAATCAGCACTCCCAGCACAATCATGGTGGGGAAAATCGAATAAAAAAAACTCATAACTGCTCCTTGGCTTGTTCCCGGGCCCAAAGATCACTCTGGATCAAATCCTGAAGTCCGGGATTAGAAATAAGTCGGTGTTTTTTCATCACATTTTCAATGATGCTCGGGATCTTCAAAAAAGAGATCTCTTCTTTTAAAAAAGCTTCGACCGCTACTTCATTCGCGGCATTGAGCACCGCCGGAAGGCTTCCACCCTTTTGGCTTGCCTCATACCCGAGATCAAGACAGGGAAAACGTTTCCGGTCAGGTCGTTCAAAATGAAAGCGGTGAAGCGCAACAAGATCCAGCGTAGGAAGATGGTTCATCAAACGCGCAGGATAAGTGAGCGCATACTGGATGGGAAGACGCATATCGGTGATCGCGAGATTCGCAAGATGTGTTCCGTCGACAAATTCCACCATCGCGTGAATGACCGCTTCGGGATGCACCAGCACTTCGATTTTGTCCGGATGAAACCCAAATAGATTGGCGGCTTCAATCACTTCCAAACCTTTGTTCATTAATGTTGCGGAGTCAATCGTAATCTTAGCACCCATTTTCCACTTCGGATGATTCAAGGCCTGCTTGGGCGTCACGCGAGTGAGCGATCCTTTCTTTTTATGGAAAGGGCCGCCGGAAGAAGTCAGAATCAGTTTCTTGACCATATCCACGCGCTGTCCTTCAAGGCACTGCCATAATCCCGAATGCTCGCTGTCAATTGGAAGAATCTTGACTCCTGTTTTTTTCGCTTCTTCGACCAAAAGCTTCCCTGCAATCACGAGAGGCTCTTTGTTCGCGATTGCCAAATCCTTTTTAGCTTTGAGCGCCGCAAAAATCGGAGCAAGGCCAACGGCACCGACGAGAGCGAAAACAACCTTCTGAACACCGGCAAGCGTACTGACTTCGCAAAGCCCTTCATCACCCGTGACCACCCGGATCTTTAAAGAGCGGAGTTCTTTTTGGACTTTAGCCGCGCTTTCAGGGTTATAAATACAAACGACTTCGGGACGAAATTCCCGCGCCTGAGCGATCAAATCATCGATGCTTTTTTTTGCCGCAAGCGCCAAAACACGGAATTTGTCAGGATGAGTTCTGACAATCCGTAATGTATTGATCCCGATCGAACCCGTGGATCCTAATATTGAAATGTTGATCATAGTTTGTTTGACCGTCATTGCGAGCGACCGGAGGGAGCAAAGCAATCTCGGGTTATGCCCCGGGATTGCCGCGTCTCCGCCAAAGCGCGGGACTCGCAGTGATAACGTACCAATTAATGAGCCGACTGAAATCCAAGAAAAAATACGACGTAATAATACACAAAAGGGACCGTCAAGAGGAGACTATCCATAATATCAAGCACCCCGCCCAGACCGGGAATCACCCCTGAGTCCTTCACGCCCACGTCCCGCTTCATCAAGCTCTCCACCAGATCTCCGATCTGGGCAATCACGCTCACCAGAATGCCTAGAATAAAAAGATGCCCCCAGAAAACATTCTTGAGATAAAAACCCGAAAGCAGAGAAAGCACCAAGGTTGTGGCTAGACCGCCCCAGGCTCCTTCGATCGATTTATTGGGGCTAATATGCTTAGCAAGTTTTGAAGTTCCGTATTTCGTACCCACAAAATAGGCGCCCGCATCTCCGGCCTTTACCAACAGAATCGTATAAAAAACCCACGACGATCCGTGAATGAGGTCGTGCATTTTAATGAGATGGGAAAAAAACCAGACCACGTAGACCAGGCCAAAGGTCATCATAGAGACCGAACCAAACACCTGTGAATTCAAATCCTCACGAAAATAAAGCACAAAGACAAGCAGAATGCCCAGCACAAAAAGCACCGGCTCCGCGCCCCAATTCGTCAAAATCGGAATCAGGACAGCCAGCGTCATCGCAAGAAGCTTGTGAACCACCACTCCTTTTTTCTCGATCAGAGCCAGAAACTCATGAAAGCCAACCAGACAAAAGGCCTCAACCACGAGAATAAAAATCCAGCGGGGTGCGGCAAAGATAGTCAAGAGAGCCAGCGCCACAAACAAGGAAGAAAATGTGAGTCGTTTAACCAGAGTCGTCATGAGGCTGGATTCACCGTAGTCAGACCAAAACGGCGCTCTCGTTTTTGATAGTTTTGAATCGCCTTAGCAAATTCTTCTTCCGTAAATTCCGGCCAGAATTTATCCGTCAGGTAAAGTTCAGCATAAGAAATTTGCCAAAGCAAAAAATTACTGATACGCATTTCGCCGCTGGTTCGGATCAGAAGGTCCGGATCCGGCAAATTGGCCGTATAAAGATGCTGAGAAATCATCTCTTCCGTAATGTCCCCGGGGGTTAATACTCCCTGAGCCACTTTCTCAGCAATCTTCCGGCAGGCCTGCAGAAGCTCAAGACGCGAGGAGTAGCTGATCGCAAAAGTCACCACCAGCCCGGTATTCTTTTTTGTTTCTTCAATGTTGCGTTTCATTTTTTCCTGAATCAGACTCGGAAGATCGTTCAGGTTCCCGATAAAATTAAAAATCACATTGTGTTCGTGGAATTTTTTAAGCTTGAGATCCAGATACGTGGAAAGAAGATTCATCAGAAAAGAAACTTCCAGCTTGGGCCGGTTCCAGTTTTCCTTGGAAAAAGCATACAGCGTCAGGTATTTGACGCCGTAATCCGGGACAACTTCAATGAGCTCTTCCAGACGGTTCACACCCTCCTGGTGCCCTTGAATCCGAAGCAATCCCTTTTTCTGGGCCCAACGCCCGTTCCCATCCATAATAATTGCGACATGATGCGGAAGATTTTGGGGTTCAACTTTAAGCGGCATTCTTTTATAGGAAGATCGTCTGGGAGCGTTTGCTCCCTACGGAAACGATTTTGATTGGGGTTTCGAGAAGTCGTTCAAGCCGTTGCAGGTACCGGCGCGCATTCACCGGAAGATCTTTCCAGCGAGTGGCACTTGAGATATCCTCTTTCCATCCCGGCATGGATTCATAAATGGGCTTGCATCGGGAGAACTCATCCGTGGAGGTAGGATAATCTTTCAGGATTTTTCCACCCAAACGGTAACCCGTCGCGATTTTCACTTCCGGAAGTCCGGAAAGAACATCAAGCTTCATCACCACCATTTCATTAAGTCCATTAATACGGACTGCGTGTTTGGTAATCACGCCGTCAAACCATCCACAGCGGCGCGGACGGCCGGTCGTGGAGCCGTATTCGTTTCCCTGTTTTTGAATCTGTTCCATCAGCTTGGGAGGAAACTGGGTGGGAAAAGGACCTTCGCCGACACGAGTCGTGTAGGCTTTCACCACACCAATGACGCGGTCAATTAAGGTCGGGCTTACTCCAGAGCCGGTGATCGCTCCTCCCACAGAGGCATTGGATGAAGTCACAAAGGGATAGGTTCCGTGATCCACATCCAGCATGGTTCCCTGAGCTCCTTCAAAGAGAAGATTTTTTTTCTTTTTGGACGCTTCATAAAGATAATTGGAAGTGCTGATGGAGAACTGAAGAAGCCGCTTGCGGATTTTCAGAAGGCCGGAATAAATTTCATCAAAGGAAAGGCCGGGATGATTATAGAGTTTACGAAGCGCCTGATTCTTTTCCTCCAGAACAACCCCTAAACGGACTTTGAGAGAATTCACATTTCTTAAATCCGCCACCCGGATTCCAAGCCGCGCCATTTTATCCGCATAACAGGGACCGATTCCCCGCTTCGTGGTTCCGATTTTGTGGTCCTGATGCGAATTTTCTTCCTTCAATTGATCGAGCAGGCGGTGATAAGGAAGCAAAAGATGCGCAGCATCGGAAACGAAAAGTCTTCCGTCTACTTTAATGCCTTTTCCGTGAAGCATTTTAACTTCCTCAAAAAAGGCTTCGGGATCCAGCACCACGCCGTTTCCGATCACACAGATTTTCTTCGGATGAAGAATGCCGGAGGGAATCAGATGAAGGACATAAGTTTGATTTTCAATCTTGACGGTGTGACCGGCATTATTGCCGCCCTGATAGCGGACAATGATATCGCTTTTCTCCGCCAGAATATCAATGATCTTCCCTTTGCCTTCATCTCCCCAGTGCGCTCCGATAATAATATGGTTCATAATTTCACGACTTTGGCATCAAGAATTGGAGAAAATTTCTTGATCTCCTTAAGCACTGACGCGGAAACATCGTTATCCGTCATGATCACCGTCATCGCCATCGTCTTGGATCCTTTTTTGATGCGGCCCAAAGACATTTCAGCGATATTGATGTGATTGTCGCCAAGAATCCTTCCGAGATTACCAACCACACCGGGCCTGTCCTCATTATGGATGAAAAGAGCAATGCCTTCCGGAGCCATCTCCAAGCGAAACTCGTTCACTCGCACAATGCGTGGAAACTGTTCACCAAAAAGCGCGCCCATAATCCGGTTGGGTCCGGACTTGGACGACTTCTCATCATTAACAATCACTTCGATATAATTAGTGAAATCTTCTTTTTCCGTGCTTCGATTTTCATTCACAGCCATTCCGCGTTCCTGGGCAATGGCCGGGGCATTCACAAAGTTAACCGTCTCTCCGCAAATGGGCGTCAAAAGGCCCTTGAGCATCGCAATGGTAAGCGGTTTGAGATTGTATTTCGTGAGCACGCCCCCGTAACGCACGGTGACAGTTTGAATTCCGCCGCCGAAAAGTTGGGAATAAAGCATCCCAATTTTTTCCGAAAGCGTAATCCAGGGCTTAAGAACACTATAAGTTTCAGGATCCAGATTCGGAAGATTAACCGCGTTTTTGATCGCACGTTCATGAAGGGCATCGAGCACCTGCTTGACGACATCGATGGCCACATTTTCTTGGGCTTCCTGAGTGGCCGCTCCCAAATGTGGAGTGGAAATTACCTGTGGAAGTTCCAAGAGAGGATTATTCACGGGCGGTTCGTCTTCAAACACATCGAGCGCCGCGCCGGAAACTTTCCCGGATTTAATAGCTTCGTAAAGCGCCTTCTCTTCAATAATACCGCCACGAGCACAGTTAATAACCTTAACACCCGTTTTACACAGCTTGAATGTTTCAGCGTTTAAAATATATTTAGTTTCAGGCGTAAGCGGGGTGTGGACCGTAATAAAGTCCGCAATCTTGAGCAATGATTTAAGTTCCAGAAAATCCACTGGGAAATCCTTAATACTGTCCTTGGTCACAAAAGGATCAAAGATCACTACTTTCATCCCAAAAGCAATGGCTCGCTTCATAACTTCGCGGCCAATGCGGCCAAAACCAATTACGGCAAGCGTTTTTCCGTGGAGTTCTGTTCCAAGAAATTTATGGCGATCCCATTCCCCCTGGCGCATGGATTGATTAGCCTGAGGAATATTACGAGCCAGCGACATCAGCATCGAAAACGTGTGCTCAGCCGTAGAGATCGTATTGCCTTCGGGCGTATTCATCACAATAATACCCTTGGCCGTGGCCGTCTCAAGATGCACATTGTCCACACCGACGCCCGCGCGCCCAATCACGCGCAGTTTTTTAGCTGCGGTCAAAATATCTTTGGTCAGTTTAGTGCCGCTTCGAATAATAATGGCCTCATAATCACCAATAATCTTCTTCAGCTGCTCCGGAGGAAGCCCTGTTTTTTCCTCCACAACGAAATCTTTTTCTTTTTTAAGCTCATCCATTCCGGCTTTACCCAGAGGATCGCTCACAAGAATTTTCATTTTCTTTGCTTTTTTTTCCACAAAAAACCTTTTTGACTTGGCTTTAGATAATACTTCTAAGGATTGGCCGAGATTGCTTAGCTTCGCCCGCAATGACATCATTGCGAGGAACCCACCGAAGGTAGGAGACGAATCAATCTCAGAGCAAGTTATTTCTTGATATCGCCGCGACTGGCAACGACATGATCAACGATACCATAAGCCCGCGCTTCTTCTGCGCTCATAAAGTAGTCACGGTCCGTGTCTTTTTTGACTTTCTCCAGCGGCTGGCCCGTATGCTTGGCAATCATCCCGTTCAGCTGGTCTTTCATTTTCAAAATTTCCTGAGCCTGAATCTGGATATCAGAAGCCGTCCCCTGAGCGCCGCCCCAAGGTTGATGAATCATCACCCTGGAATTCGGAAGAGAGTAGCGTTTCCCCTTGGTTCCCACCATCAGCAGCATCGCCCCCATACTGGCCGCCTGTCCCACGCAGTAAGTGGCAATGTCGCATTTCACGAACTGCAGCGTGTCATAAATAGCAAGCCCGGCCGTCACCGAACCACCTGGAGAGTTCACGTAGACATTAATATCTTTGGCTGAATCTTCCATTTGAAGAAAGAGAATCTGCGCAATAATGATATTGGCAATCTGATCATCAATCGGCGTTCCGATAAAAACAATCCGGTCCTTCATTAAACGGGAATAAATATCGTAGGATCTTTCACCTCTTCCTGTCTGCTCAACCACAATCGGAACTAAGTAACTCATAAAACCCCCTGCTTTTTCATTTTGTTTTTGCGTTCGTTTTAAGATATTGAATGGCTTTTTCGCTTCGAATCTGTTCTTCCAGTGAATGACGGGCGTCGTGATTTTCGGTGTAATATTTACGAACCAGATCCGCTTCCTGATGGACCTGGGCCGCCACATCCTGATAGCGCTTCTCGAAATCCTCTTCCAAAGCTGCCAGGTTTTCTTTTGTCGAGATTTCATCTAAAAGAAAAGCAATATGCACCTGACGCTTGGCTTCGTCTTCCAGATCCTTTCGCAGCTCCTTGGTCATCTCTTCCAATTTTTCTTTGGGAAATCCACTGCGTTCATAGTGCGCCAAGGCATCCTTCACCAGGTATTCAAGCCGGCGTGCCACCATGCCTTCGGGAAGCGAGATCTTGTTTTGTTTGATCAGTTCATCCAGAAGCGCTTTTTCATAGGACGCTTCGGCCTGCTTTTCTTTGGCAGCCAGAATTTCATGACGGATCTTTTCCTTAAGCGCCGCAAGCGAATCAAAATTTCCGGCTCCTTTGGCAAGATCATCATTCATTTCAGGAAGGATTTCTTCTTTGAGTTCCTTCACCTTGACGGAAAAAACTGCGGGCTTTCCCGCGTATTCCTTTTTCCAGAAATTTTCCGGCAGTGTCACCGAAATGTCTTTTTCATCGCCGGATTTTGCGCCGGTCAGGCTTTTTGCAAAACCTTTGATGTATTCCTCTTCCTTTACCTGCACCCAGTCTTCGTCGCGCTGATCCACGACGGCTTCACCGGATTTGCAGACATACTCAATGACCACATAGTCATTTTCGCGCGCCTCGCGGTCCTCAATAGTTTTGTACTGGGCCTGGGCTTTTTGAACACGTTTCAGGGATTCCTCGATTTCCTCCGGCTTGACCACCGTCGGCTCTTTTTTAACCTGCAGTCCCGTTACTTTGGAGAGCTTGATCTTGGGACGGACTTCAATCTGAGCGCGGTAAACAAGTTTTTCCTCAGAAAAATCCACTTCATCAATCTGGGGATATCCGATCGGTTCGATGGCCTCTTCTTTGATGGCTTCGCGGTAAGAGTCGGAGATGAGCTGATTGAGGACATTTTTTTTGGCTTCATCCTGATAATGCATCATCAGGACCGAGCGCGGGGCTTTGCCCGGACGAAATCCGGGGATTTTGGCTTTAGCAGAAATCGAGCTGTAAAACGACTCATACTCCCGCTTGACATCACTAGGATCAAGTTCAATTTTGAGAATTTTTTCGCAGGCTTTTCCGTCTTTGACTTTCACTTTCAAGAGGCACCACCTAAAATTTCGAGGAACAAGGGACGAAGGGCGAGGGACGATGAAAAAATTGCCTGCTTACTTCCGTCGCTCGTCCTTTCGTCTTTTCGTCCTTCGTGCTAATGGAGCGAGTGGAGGGAATCGAACCCTCCTAACTGCCTTGGCAAGGCAGCGCATTACCACTATGCTACACTCGCAATGAATTTAATAAAAAAACGCCAAAGCGAAGAGGTATTCTAGGCAAAGAGATAGGGTTTGTCAATAAAGCCTTAACCCTTTTGAGCAAAAGAAGATAACCTCTGAATAAAACCGTCGTAACGCGCGCGCGAAGGATGCGACCGAGTTATAAACAGCTGTTTATTCTTCATCTCGGAAAGAAGTCCCAGCACAAATTTCTTACGTTCCTCGAAAGGATTGGCACAGCCCCAGGCAAGAATGATCATCTCGGATTCCTTCAACGCCGCCTTGATCGCAGAATTATTTTTTGAACCAATCTCGTGCGGCAATCCTTTGAAGAGATTGGTCTGAATAAACGCAAACTGATTCACCACAATCAAGCGGCTCACATTTTTAAATTCCGGAAGGCTTTTCTGGAAGACTACCTTTTCCATGAACTGGACGGACTTGTCCGCGAATTCCACGCACGCGTAACTTGGATTCTGCATCACCACACAAGCGGTTTTTCCTGAAGGAAAAAAATCCTTGATCATCACTTCAAGACGGTAGCGGTAACGCAAACCGTTTTCTTCGGAGAACTGCGCTGTCACCTTGACTCCGTCAATGTGATTGTGCCGCATCACACGCGGACGGACTTGGAGTAGTTTCACTTTCTTAAAAAAACCGCAATGCGGAGTTTGGTTTTGGAAGCGCCTTTTTGCTGCACACGCACGACGAGGTACGGCGCGCGCACTTCCACTTGCCGCAGGGCGCGGCTTTTAAACGCGTTCATCGCGGTATTGACTTCAATAATATTTTGACCGCCGCCGTCAAAACCCTTCGACACCAGCAGCGGATATTTCGATCGTCCTTTGTTCTCTCTGATAATATTCGAATCCAGATAAAAAAAATTATTCAGGGTAAAATAAATTTCTTCTTCCGTGGATTGCACGTTGGGATCAAGTAGTTTTTCGGGCGGGCTCTTTTCAACCAGAATCATCGCGTAGCGGAAACTCGAAACATCAATCGGAGCAGAATCGTAAGCTTCTTCCGGCCCCAGCTCAAGCGCCGGTTCAATCTCAACCGTCTTACTGAAGGAAGCATCTTCGGCGTGCACACACGGGGTCATCAAAAAAATCAAAAGCAGAATAACGCCGATTTTTTTTCTCATCAAAATCCCTTTTGATTTCGGAATGGGAATTGCGGATTTCGGATTTTGGTATCCCTTCGGGATGATCTAATCCGCATTCCGCAATCTGAAATCCGCAATGGACACTGCGGCTAGAGGGACTTGAACCCCCATTCCTTTCGGAACCAGATCCTAAGTCTGGCGCGTCTGCCAGTTTCGCCATAGCCGCGTTCGATTTCGGATTTTTGGTATCCCTTCGGGATAATCCTAATCCGCATTCCGCAATCTGAAATCCGCAATAAAACTGCGCCCTGTAGGGATCGAACCTACGACCCAGTGATTAAGAGTCCCCGCCCACCTGCCTCAGGTGGGACGGGTCCGTCCTTCCGCTTTGCGGAAGGCGGAACTTGCTTACCAAAAAATAGATGCGCCCTGTAGGGATCGAACCTACGACCCAGTGATTAAGAGTCACTTGCTCTACCAACTGAGCTAAGGGCGCACGAAACCAAATAGCGTCTGCCAGCTCCAGACTTCAAATATTTTTCCCGGTGCAGCGCTTCTTTTCTTGAAGCGAACCGTTCTGTATAAAACAAATCAAAAGGCCGATGCTTTCGCGTCCAAACATTACAACCACGGTTGTGTTCCTCTAATCGCAGCTGGGGCGATTTGCGAGTAAACCCAACGTATCTCTTCCCATCCTTTTGACTTTTAAGGACATAAACATAATACGTCATAAATCCGAGCTTCCGTCTCGCTTTTGCGAGGACGATCCCAATTCGAGCGCTTGGTGACAATTTGGTGTCAATCCAAGGATTGCTAAGGAGGTGAGAGTATATCGAAAAATGATGCGGATGGGTAGAGGGAAAAATCATTGCGGAAATTAACCTAAGATTAGTTTTCCCTACCTGATGCTTTCTTTAGGAAATCAAGAAATTTAGGATGAACGGCTGATCCCATTTCTTCTACTTTATGCACATCTGCCCAAGCCTTATCATATTCTTTTGCTGCAAAATGGGCAACGCCGCGGTTCTCATAGGCCTCTGTGTAATTAGGGTTTATCTCAATGGCTTTGGTGTGGTCAGCAATGGCTTGTGCGAACTTGCCTTGCTTAGTATAAGCGAGACCACGGCTGTAATAGAAATCTGCGTGGCCAGGATTTATTTCAATAGCCTTGTTATGATCAGCGATTGTTTGAGGAAGGTTGCCTTGTTTAAGAAAGGCAACGCCGCGATTATAGTAGGCATCTACGTAGTTAGGATTTATTTCGATAGCCTTATTATAGTCAACGATAGCTTGCATAAAGTTGCCTTGCGTAGCGTAATCAAACCCACGGTTGTTATAGGCCACTGCATTGATAGGATTTATTTCAATGGCCTTGCCATAATCAGAAATTGCTTGAGAAAGGTTGCCCTGTTTATGAAAGATGACGCCGCGGCTGTAATATGCATCACTATATTTAGGATTTAGTTCAATAGCCTTATTGTAGTCAACGATGGCTTGCGTGAGGCTACTTTGCTTAGAATAGGTAACGCCACGGTTGTAATAGACTTTTGCATCATTGGGTTTTATTGCGATGGCTTTAGCAAAGTCAGAGAGAGCTTGAGCGAAGTTACCCTGTTCGTCATGGACAATCCCACGATTGTAATAAGCCTCTTCCAGGTTAGGCTTCATTTCAAGCGCCTTGGTAAAATCAGAAACGGCTTGAGCGAAGTTATGTTGTTTGGCTTCAACAACTCCGTGATTGAGATATTCTTCTGCGGTTTCAGCATAAACAAAAGAAACGCTTAAAAATAATACCCCTATTAAGGCACCCATTATTATTTTGGAACTCTGAAATTTCATTTTTATCCTCTGAGGCTCCATCTAATTGAACTAAGAACACCTAAAAATTTAAAGTCCATGAATTCCACTCTAAGACAAAAATCCCTACAGTCGTGCTGTGATTCTTCAAAAAGTCGAGCGGTGCTGAATCGGACCCGCCCCGTCAGTGACGTATGCTGCGGAAAATAAGTAAAAAGTGCAAGAAAAACTAAAAGGCTCGCATCTTATGATCAGCGCTGAAGTGGTTCTATCGCGGTGTCACAGGTTAGGAACTCCTTGATAGTTCATAGGAGACGCTCTATTATGCGATCATTATGAAATACGAAAATAAAATAAAAGAGATTGATGGGTTGAAAAAAGAGATCGACAAACATCGCCCTCTCTCACCCAAAGCGCTTGCACAATTACAGGATTATTACCGGGTTGGGCTGACCTACTCCAGCAACGCACTTGAAGGTAACTCACTTACCGAGACCGAGACAAAGGTCGTGATCGAGGACGGCATCACCATCGGCGGAAAGCCGCTTAAAGATCATTATGAAGCGATGGGTCACAGCGAAGCATTCACCCGCCTTTACCAACTCGCCAAAAAGAAAACGATCACAGAAAAAGACATCACCGGTCTGCATCATTTATTTTATTACAGGATAGATGAAGCCCGGGCCGGAAAATACCGGAAAGAGAAGGTCATTATCACGGGGTCCAGCTTTGTTCCACCGCCGCCTTCTGAGATCGCACGCCTGATGAAAAAATTCATGAACGCTCTCCCGAAACTCCGGAAAAAATATCATCCGGTCGAATTTGCAGCACGTCTGCATCAGGAACTGGTGACGATCCATCCCTTCACGGATGGCAACGGCAGGACAGCCAGACTCCTCATGAATCTCGCTCTTTTGCAAACGGGCTATGCCATTACCATGATTCCGCCTGTCGTGCGGAGCGAGTACATCAATGCCCTCAAGAAGTCCCAGACCGGCACGAAGGATCATCAGCCCTTCATTAATTTCATTTCCAGTATGGTTTATGAATCCATGAAGGACTATAAGCGTCTCTTGAATGCTCTGTGACACCCCTCGTTAGTTACTGCCGATAGATTTCTTTGATTCCTTTGGTCATGATCAGAAAATTTTCACGGTTGGTCGTGAAGGTCTGATTGGTGAGGGACAACCCTTCAAATTCCTTGTTCAGAAACTCCATCCGTTCCTGGGAAATCGGGCGCGACTCATAGTAATCCGTAAAATAGGGCCGGATCTCCGGCTTCGCGTTTAGGAATTTATGCTGCAGATCAATCAATCCTTGCGGATCGTATCCCGCCTTCACCATATAAGAAAGCGCGCGCTGGTCCGCTGCGGTTAATTTGTTTTCCGGGGTCGGTTCGCGGGCATCAGCCGTGGATTTGATCATGGCCAGCCCCACGATCGCCAATGCACCGAATTGCCCAAACGCCGGCGCGATCATCGCTCCCCCGTTCACAATTGACTCCAGGATTTTTTTGCCGCGCGAGAGCTTGGGATCGTGATACTGAAGCTCTCCGATCTCGTGAGCCAGTACCGCCGCAAGCTCGGATTCATTCTCCAGAAAATAAATCATTCCCGTGGTGAGATACACATGACCTCCGGGCGCGGAAGTCGCGTAAATCCGGTCATTATAAAGAATGAAAAATTGGTACGGGAGATCTTTGCGTTCCGCGTATCCCGCCAGATTTTTTCCGATCTTATTAATGTACTCGAGCGCTTGAGGTTCCGTGTAAGGACGGAACGAGCTCAGGATTTCATCATGAATTTTCTGGCCAATGACGGCTTCTTCCGAAGAAACTTTTGGGACGGTTCCCCAAGCAGGGACTTGAGCACTCTTTTCAACAGATTTGGAAGGAGAGGCACAGCCGGAAAAAAAGATTAAGAAGGATAAAAAGCAGCAGAAAAACCTGAAGAGAAAATCATTCGATCTTGATTTCACCAAGGGGTGACCTCCTTAAGCCGCAAGACTGGCTTTGATCAGGTGAGATTCTGGATCAAAATCTACCAAGCATTTCATCGAAGTCACAAATTCTCCGATAGCCTGCTCGGAAAAACTTTCCATCGGATAAAAATGTCCCAGCCATTCGCGGAAAACCAAAAGTTCCCGAAGCAAAGAAGTTTCGCCCTGAGCTTCGATCGTTAAGTCGATCAGTTCATAAGCGCGGTCGAGAGAATCCTTCACGGCAGCCGCGTCGCCTTGTTTCATCCAGTTTTTAGCGCGGTTCATTTCGGATGCAATATTCAGCACCTGATGAGCAAAAGAGAATTGCTTCCAGTCTTCGAAGCTCATTCCCTTATGAAAGCGGATCTTCATGCGAGCAGTTTCTCCGCAATCGCTTTTACTTTTTGGCGCAAAGCAGGATCCTGGATTTCCATAGCCATATTCTTTAATCGAGGACGGATATTAATCATTGACGTATATTCGATTCTTAAATCTCCCTCTTTATCCGGATACCAGTTTCCTCCCCACAAATTTTCCTGAAGCGAGCCTTTTCCCAAAAGAAGTTTTTCTCCGTCCGCGTGCAGTTTTCCTCCCAAGGCCATCGCGCCTGTATGGATATCGACGACGAACTTGATCATCTGGTCAAAAGGCCAGCCAAGATGTTTTCTCATCTCTTCCTGGGAGATTTTTTTATCAATAATTTGAATCATCATTTGTTCCTTAAAATGCGCCCGGTAGGACTTGAACCTACAACCCTTTGCTCCGAAGGCAAATGCTCTATCCAATTGAGCTACGGGCGCGAAATATTATCCAACTTCAAAAGTAATAAACGGCAAAAACATTTCTGCCTATCTTCCGCAGACTGTCCAGCGGACAGCTCCTTCGCCAGAGGCGAATCCGTCCATCAGCGGATTCGCCTCGCGGACGAATCCGCCTCAGGCGGAGAAGGCAGATGCTCTATCCAGTTGAGCTACAAGCGCATAATTTTTATTTTTTATTTTCAAACACAAGCGCCAGAGCGCCGGTGTGGCCTTTTAACTTGGTGCGGACAATCTTGACCGCGCGGAATGCTTCGGGCCAGGCGTGAGCTCGAACACTCGTCATCATTTTTTTAAAAAACAAAGGAGGCGCGGAACTAAAAACGCCGCCGCCCAGAATGAGCTTTTCAGGATTCAAAATATTGAGAAGATTCGCCAGTCCGATTCCAAGATAATAGCCTCCCCGGGCATAAGCTTCAAGGGCCAAAACATCTCCTGCTTTTGCCGCTTTTCCTAAAACGCGGGCTGTAAGAGTTTCTCCGGGTGAAAGTAAACCCGTGACCTTGGAATATTTTCCTTTTTTAATTTCGGCAGCGGCAAATTTGGCCATCGCCGTTCCGGAAGCGTAAGCTTCAAGGCAACCTTTGTTTCCGCAAAGACAAGGATCTCCTCCGGAAACAATGACCATGTGACCAGATTCCCCTGCTGAAAAACTCGCGCCCTCCAAAAGTTTCCCCCGAGAAAAAATTCCGGAACCAATTCCCGTACTTACCGTGAGATAAATGAAATTTTGAAGGCCCTTCCCTTGTCCAAAAACATTTTCCGCCACAGCCACAGCCTTGGCATCATTCGCCATTCGAACCGGAAGATGAAACTTTGATTCTAGGATTTTTTTGAGTGGAATTCCTTCCCAACCCGGCAGGTTAGGAGAATGAGGGACCGTCCCCTTAACAGGATCCACCGCTCCGGGAATACAAACGCCGATGCCTCGGAGTTTTGTTTTTTTTTGGCGGGCAATTTCGATAAATTTTGCCGTAACAACTTTGATTTGATCGACACTCGTTCCAGCTAACCTTCCGGTGTGAGTGGGGATTTCTAACGAGGCAATCTGTTTACCCGAAGGAAGTCCGAGACCAACAGCAATCTTGGTTCCACCGACATCAATACCAATAGCTGAATTCATGGATGGTTATCAGAGTGTCCTAAAAAATGGGCAGGGAGGGAATTGAACCCCCGACACAGGGATTTTCAGTCCCTTGCTCTACCGACTGAGCTACCTGCCCGGAATTTGCTTACTGATGCCCACCACAAATCGTCGGCGGGTCCGTCCAAAGATCTCGGCGATTTGTGGACGGGTCCGCCTCGCTCTTTGGCGGAAACGGAGTTAGGTCAAGCACTTCAACCTCGCTCGATTCCTCGTGGGGCAACTGTGCCCTCTTTGTGCCCCGGCTGGAGGCCACACGATACAAGTTGGAATGTAAAATGTCAAGAACCTCATGACATTTCTGGGGGCTTAAATACGAATACCGTTTGGGGAGGGTGAGTTTTTTGGGTGGAGGGCCCTCAGGCCCGGCATTGCTCGGCAAGGAAGCGCTTGAAAGACTTGGAGTTACAACAAGAGGTATTGAATCTACCTCTACCGCGGGGGATTATTCTTGCGTAGAGGGTTGGAAATTATGCAACTTGCTGGATACGCTGTTCAGACCGGTAGGACTGAATAATAGCTTCGATGACTTGACCATTTAGATTGGGCCGTGGTTAAACAGATTGTGTAAATTAATGCCGTGAGAAAACAAGACAGGGCCAAGATTCTTGAATCAAAGCAGCACGGCAGGAAGGTATTGGAAGAAGTGATAGATAGAGCGGGCCTGAAGTATTGTGATTTTTTCTAAACAGGAATTCCAGTCCAGTCATCAAAAATGTACTCTCGATGATTCTTCGATGAGGGCGGTTCTAAACTTACATTATTCCATGTGTGAATGATAGTGCCATTAGAACGTTGAGTTGCAGTTCCCTTTTCAATAAAAAAAACTTTCCCGTATGAGAGCACATAGTATTCTCTCTTATAAATAGCTCCGTAAGGATCATAAAAAAAACTGAAATAAGTAGTGACACGATTGTTTATTTCAAAGAAACGATCCAAACGATAGCTTCCATCTTGCGGAGAAAAAATGATTTTTCCAGAGAAATCCGGGCCATCAGAAAAAATCAAGGGATGATCTATGAGCGTATCCGGTGAACCCGAAAACTCGATTTGAGTGTAACTGGAATTATAAATAAATAAATTCGTATCGGTCTTTTGACCTGAATTCAGGTCAAAATGTTCGAGGCTTGTTTTACGAGAAATAGGGTAGGGTGTCAGTGAAATATCTCTATTAAGCTGTTCTATCAATTGATAGCTTATCTTTTCGGTGAGTTTACCTGATGATTGGTAGTGATAAAAATCGTACCGGATCATTTTACCTGAAGAATCGAAGTGTTCTGTTTTGATTTTTAGTCCGGCTACAAAATAATCCTTCGATATTATAACCCCTTGTCCATCATAATGATCCAGTTTCGTCAGACTCTTATTTAATTCAGCCCCGTGCAAAATGCCAAAATTATTTTCAATGATTTGTTGTTCACCGGTGGCGATAGTTTCTATAGTCACAGTTGTGATAAGAAGGTCATCTGCAGTGTAAGTGAAATGATAGCGAAGACTTCGAGACGTCCATTCCATCATGGTGATATTTTTATGTGCATCCATCTGAATGGGAATCTCCCCCACTTTTTGATACCCTTTATAGATAGGCATAGACAAGTCGCTTTGAGCCCCATTATGACTGGCAAGAATTTCCATCATAGAAAGCAAGGTCCTGAGGCCAATAAACTGACTTTGAGTTATTGCTTTTTGCAACCAACCATTAAATGCGGCCTCCGTATTAGCCATAAACTGTCTGCCACCAAACTCTGCCACGCTCTCAGTATAGAAACTATTTGCGTAGTCGGTAGGCCGATCCTCAGGATTGCCTAAACTAAAAAGCTGACTTTGAATTCCACCGAAAGTGGCAAAATTCTTCTGATAAAGATATTGAAATTCTCCCCAGGTACGAACAATGGTCAAGATATGCCACATTTCATGATGAAAACGGTCTGCAGACATCGTGTCTATGCCATTATAAATAGTAATTGAACCTGGTCGACCAACCACGGCTGTGCCTTCGCCACAACAGGAAGACGCCTCGACGATAATACCAAATTCGGATACCAGATCAGCCGGGTAGAGACTAAGGTAATTATAGATTTTATTTGCTTCTTCAGCCGTTACATTTCCAGAGCCAGAGGACCATAGCAATATTCCAAAATCATCAAATATTTCTCTGCGTTTATCATTCGCGGGCATTTTCAATTCAGACATAACCGTTTGAACATCCTTGTCATTACGGGCAATTCCTCGAATCATAGTTATAAGAGAATAATAATTTTTAAACTTATCCGGATAAATCATGTCTGGCCGAGAAAAAATTCTATCGTAATGGAAATCATAATCAAAGAAATCGGCCCATTGCTTGACAATCCATGATCTTTCAGGCCCATTGTCAGGAAGCGTATTCTTTAATCTCTGCAAAATAACATAAAGATCCTTAATATAGGCAGCGCCTAAGTATGGCGCCTCAATGCTACAAACAAAAGAGCAAAATTGATCCCAATCATTCTCTTTAAGCACATTGAAAATATTTTGGGCCATTTTTTGCGGATCAACATTCACAAGGGCAGGATGAAATAAAAAAGAGGCATAAAGATCGGATAAATCATACGTTGTCTTTCTATCTCTGGAACCAGATTTCGGCAAGATGCTATAATAAGAGTCCCAATTTCGAAAAACAGGCGAAAGTAATTTGGCGAGAACACTCATTACTTCTTTCGAGTAATTCACTTTCCAACTTGCGCCTATTTGTTTTTTTTCCCATAAGTCGATATCATGATCCAAAGAAAGCAAAGTATCTTTTGCTGGTTTTTCGGGATGAATAACTAATTCTCGGAGGGTCTTCATAAATTGAGACTGCCCTGCTGGATCCGTCAGGTCATTAGCACCTACTACATCCGAAAATTTAATTGTTTTTTCGGTTTTGGAATAAAGACCGATTGACATCAAACTGTTATGCTCTAGCGTAATGGTAAAATAACTATCTTCTGATGATAGAAAAGTAGGCGATAAAGTTCCTTGCATCTTTCTTCCATCAGAGAGGAGCACGTTAAAATTAGTCGCCACTGAGACTTTGCCTAGCAATGATTTCATTTCGGAAGAATTGACCAATTGCATCCACTGTGCAGAACTCAATTCATAAACACGGCTATCGATCTTCTTTAAAACCTGTTCAATGCTTACTTTGCCCTGATCATCAATCATGGTTTGACGGTCCACGCGGATCGTTTCAGAAGCCGTGGTGATGACAATTTCAGAATCAGTGTTTTGAATATTTCTGAGTTCATCGTGTGGAATGGGAAGTTTGGCTTTCGCACCACTTTCCCAGTTCACAAGATAAAGATAGGACGCAGATTCGGCTGCCGTTTGCTGGACAACTTCCGCCACGACCGTTTTTGCATCTTTGGAAACATAGACACGCGCGGCACTTTGCACTCCGGGCTTATTCGATAAACTTTCCGGATCCCAGGAAATAAGACTCTGGGCTTTGATGCCTTTTCCTGTTACCTGGTAAACCATGACATCGCGGGATGTGGTCTGGACATAAAAAACCTGACCTGCGGGACCTCCCGGAACAAAAACCGCATCTTCCGGAATACTGATTTGCTGTTCAGGGGTACGTCTCAACACTGAGACTGTCGCAGGATCCACGACGATGGGTACATTCAAAGGTTTAGACGTAGTAGACTGCGCAGTGGTAATGGATTTTCTAACCGGTGATCTGGGAGGATCCAAGGATGAAGGTAAAGAACCGGGTAAGGATTCCAACGGTTTTTCTGCTGTCATCCGGCTTACTGCTTCTTCAACGGGCGTTGCAGGAATTTGACGATTAACCGGTGAATCTAAACTATCTGTAGGGTCGGCGTACAAAACCGGAGAGGACGGCATCCATCCAGAACATAAAAAAAGAACGGCCGTAAAAGCAGCTGTTTTTAATTTTAATTTTTTTGTGTTCATATAAGTGAAACTCACCTTTGTGCCTGAAAAATAACCATAAGGAAGTGTAGCTCGATCACAGCGGTCTTACAAGGGTACGCACCAAAATTTTAAAATAAAGAATACACGGCTCGCAAAAATTACGCAGGAATGTTTTAAACCAGTTGCACGTGTTTGAACTTGATGGGAGTTGCTAGAATCCAATCGACCCAGGGTTCCTGAATTCGGGCTCAGACAAATTTTCTATATAGCAATCAATAGCAACTCTATTCTTTTTCGGACAAAATTTATACGTTTTCAATGAATCTAAGAATAAGAAGAGAGAGCTAAATCAGAACTTCCATTTTTCACGGCGCATTTGAAGGCTGATTAAATGTGGAACTTGCTTCTTAACAGGCGAGAACTTTTTCGAGGGTTTGCTCGATCTGAGATTCTCTATTTCGAAGATCAGCAGGAAATCTCTTATTCACTTCATTCATAACTTTCCGCATTTTTTTGACAAGAATATGAACGATTTCGATCTTATTTTTTCGGAAATTTAAAATTCGAAAACCAGTTGGCATATTGGTGAACATCCCGCCTTCCAAAAGCAAGACATCCTCCAATTCCCTGACGTAGGAAGGCTCGCCGGTCTTGTTCGAATGACCGGAAAAAAAGTGTGCCAGCCTTGTGCCCTTTTAGATACCAAAATCGACCATTCTGGACCAAACGGTCTTCATACAAAAATTTTCGCAACTCATTACTCACAAAAGAATTTGTAACACTGGTAAGAATTTAGGAGATTTTGTTCGGAGGGGGGCGCAGTCCCTTGCTCTACCGACTGAGCTACCTGCCCGGAAAGATTACGGATTGGGGATTTCGGATTGCGGAATGAGCGCGGTAAAATCCGCAATCAGCAACCCGCATTCTGAAGTCGGAATCATACTGGACAGGCTGAGGAGTGTCAAGAAGGGTCTCTAGCGTTTGGAGAAAAAAGCATCCAGAGTCCACGGATGTTTTTTGGCGAAAAATAGGCGGAGGCTGAGCAGGGCATTGGCGGAATCCATCATCAGCACCTGCTTACCGCTCAGATGAATCAGACTCCCCTCGCCGAAACATCCGCAGTCGGCAGGAAATTTTCCAGTTTTGAAAAAGTAAACTCCAAGAAGCGTCACAAAGCTCAAACAAAGTCCGGAAGTCACAAGCGCGCTGAAACGCGTCATATAACCGGTGAGGAGAAAAAAACCAAAAATAAGTTCCAGCCACGGAAGCACCGCCGCAATAACCGGAACAAAAAAATAAGGAATGACTTCGTACTGCGCAATCACACCGCGGAAATTTTCCAGAGGCGCCGTCACCTTGGTCCAGCCAGAATAAACAAAGACAATGCCGATAAAAATCCGGACGATCAGCCAAAAACTTTCAAAATAGAATTTAGACTTCATGGACTCTAATGGGAAGGTGTCCCCTGGGGTGAGGAGGCGTTTGCCGCGGGTGTTGAAGCTTGGGTCGGGGTTTGAACCGCTACCGGAGTCGAGGGAGCAAGAGCAGGAGCAGGAAGCGGAGGAAGACCCAAAAATTTGCGGATCAATCCCTCCCCTTTTATTTTTAGCTCCACGGGACCCACAACCCGATCTCCATTGATAAAAAATGTTGGCGTGGATTCAACCTTAAGCCTGTCGCCGTGATAACGATCTTCTTTCACCGCATCAGTGACGCTTTGATCCGTGAGACATGCGGCAAATTGATCAAGATTCAGATTAAGTCCCTTCGCGAATTCCAGAAATCTGTCCGTAGGATTCGCGGGAGTTGACCATTCCTTTTGCGTCTGAAAAATCTTATCGTGAAATTCCCAGAATTTTCCTTTGCGGTGGGCGCACTCGGCTGCCTGATGTGCCACGCTCGACCATAAGTGCATCGGAAGTGGAAAATGCCGGAACACAAGCCGAATATCTTTGGGATACTTGGCCATGAATTCTGTGAGAATTGGCTCAGCTGCCTGGCAGGAAGGACACTGAAAATCGCTGTAACCCACAATGACAACCTTAGCGCTCCCGAGCCCTTTTGACTTGAGCTGACCCGTGAAATTGACTTCTGAAGCGGACTGAAGCCGGTGAGTTTTTTGATAGATAAACACGCTGCCGGCAATCCCGGCAAGAAGAATGACTCCCACGGCCCATTTTTGATTCATTTTTTTCCCCTCTGTGTACTCGGATTATCGGCTAAGTTCACGAAAATTCAAGGCGGTTAATCCTAATAAGAAGGCGCTCCACCCGCAATGACTTATTTTTTAGATGCCTTAAATTCTATCGGTGGATTCCACAAGTTTTCGGATCGTGCGATTGACTTTCAGGGTCTTCATCTGTTCAAGCGAAAAGGAAATCCTTAAATGCCAATTTTTTAAATGAAGCGTCCCCGGCACATTAATTCGGTAGGCCGGATCATCCACCACCTGAAATTTCGGATCAACGCTCAACCAGTCCTGGAGAAGCTGGATTGAAAAAATAGAATTCGATTCCAGACTCTTTTCGAGCAGCGCCTGCTCCAAAAGCTTGGGGGAAATTTTATTCGTCCCGAGAAGCCGAAGAAATTGTTCCCTCTCATGAATCGTGGATTCATAAAGCAAAACCAGTTTAGGGATTTTGGAAGCTGCCTTTGAAACCATTCTTAAAAAACAGGACCGGTCTTTCAAAGCCTCTTTCCAGCGCAACCTTCCAGGAGCAGAGGCCCTCAGATCAAACAAGGATCCCCGAAGCGCCGCAAGGTTAACACCGTAAACCCGGCACCAGTGTTCAAACGTTTTCGCATTGACGGTTCCCGCTTCATCCTTCCACCAGGTGCGCAGCACACTGGTATCATGCGTCGAAATCCAGGAAACCGATAACGGTCGATAACTTTCAGGACTTCGAAACTCATAGCTAGTTTCCCAATCACGCGCCCATCGCTGAACCTCCATCCCTGGAATACCCAATTCCTCCATGACCCGGCGCGCGCAGTCCGGAACCGAGCCAAGATCTTCCGCGCACGGAAGCATTGAGGTACTCTTAAGCATTTGTCTCAGGAGTTTTCTCCCCTGCGCTTCCCATTTTGTTTCGTCTTCGGGATCAAAAAAACCAAAGAGTCCTTCATCCTGAGACGGCTGCTTATGAAAGATCGTCCAGACGCGAAAGACTCCCGCCAAATGATCCACGCGGTAAAGATGGTAGAAATTTTCCGCATATTTCAGTTTGGCGTTTAGATAATCATAACGGCGGTCGGCCATTTTCTCCCAATGATAAGGCGGCATTCCCCAGCGCTGGCCTTTGGCAAAATCAAGATCCGGAGGAGATCCCGCCAGCAAATCGAGCTTGAAATAATCCTGATGCGCCCACACATAGTCGCTGTTACGAGCCGCAAGAAACGGCATATCGCCCACAATCAGAACGCCCCGCTTTCCCGCATATTTTTTGACGAAAGAAAGCTGTTCAAAAAGCTGCCACTGAAGCCAGCGGTAAAATTCCAGATCATGGGCATGCTGTTTGGCTAGCAGAGAGAGGATTTTGGCATCGCGCTTCCGGAATACTTCGGGCCAGGATTCCCAAGACTGTTGGGCGAAGCGTTCCTGAATCACCTTAAAAAGAACGTAATCCTCCAGCCAGAATTTATTTTTTCGGACAAACTGATAAAACGCAGCCGGAAGCCGCTCGTGGACGGATTCGTAAATTTCTCCCAATAAAAAAAGCTTAGCCTTCTTGATCCGGTCATCGAAGTAAGACTTCCGGCAAGGATGATTGAGGCGGAGTTCCCGAATTTTTAACTGAAAGGGTTTTAAAGAAACACCTCGCAGTTCTTCCAGCGATAAATACATCGGATCCAGAGCAATCACGCTTTGCGCGTCATAAGGACGAAAATCATACCCGATCTCATTTAAGGGAAGAAGCTGAAGCAGTGTCAGACCCGTTTGTTTGCACCAGTCAATCATGAGTTGGAGATCCGGAATTTCTCCTACCCCGATGCTTTTTTTGGAATGGAGCGCAAAAAGAGGCACGCAAACTCCGGCCCTTCTTTGAACGCCTGTTTTTTCCCAGTGCCTTCCAGCTTCAGTCTTAAGGAATACGGAGTAGGGATTTTTAGAAGATTTTTTTATCATTCATCACGCGTTATGAGGGAAGAAAAAGGAATAAAACGGAAGAATACGGGAAAATCTAAGTGTGGGTTTTTCCTTTTCCTTCCCTCTTTTTCCTTATTATTCCATATTTTTTCTACGGTAATCATCCATCAATTTGCGGATATCACTATCCGCGGAGCGCTGAACCTGCATGCAGATAAAAATAAGAACAGAAAACTGCCAGCAGTCCTCTGGGCCCACAATTAAACCGGTGGAGATATTTTCTTCCTGATGAAGTTCCCGGCTATAGCGGTCAATCGCGCCCTTTAAACGTCCTTCAAAGAGATCCAGCGATTCCGTCTTGTTCTGATATTTAAACGAAGGAAAACGCACGCCGCGCACCAGGAGAAATGTCGTAAGCAGATCCTGATTAAGTTTGGATTCTCTTTCAAAATCAAATCCTTCGAGCTGCGGCAGATCCGAGGGAAGATGGATCGATGGCTTATCTACCGCCACGGCCCCCTTGCGGACAACGGTGTCTCCCAAATTGACGGAGGACTCCGCCAAAAAAATATAGGGCAACTTCGTGGTTTCAAACGCATGAAGCGGCTGCAAACGGAATCGAACAATTTCTGTTTGTTTAAGTGCCTTGGACCAAGCGGAGTGAATATCCATCGTCATTAAATCCGAAATCCGAATATCGAAATCCGAAAGATTCTCAAATAATTAGAGTTTTGAATTTTGAAATTAGTAAAACTGTCCACTAGCATCTTCTAACTTGCTTAATGATAACCGGCAAATAATCCAAGAGGTCACTTGCCATCAGACTCGCTTCGCCTGTTTTCCGGATCGCTTGATCGGCCACAAGGCCGTGGAGGAAAACCCCGAAACGGGCGCTGTCCCAAAGCGAAAATCCCTGCGCAGCAAGGGCAGCAATCATTCCCGTCAGGACATCACCAAATCCACCCTTTGCCATCCCCGGATTTCCTGTCATGTTAACATAAAGTTTATTTTTTTTCGCGACAATCGTGTGCCAACCCTTAAGAACAATCACCCAGGGCCCTTGCTGAGCAATTTCAAACGCACATTTTTTTCGATCCGATTCCCCCGCGGAGAGTTTGCCTCCGAAAAGCCTCTTAAATTCTCCGGGATGCGGAGTTAAAACAGCGCGCCCTGACAAATCCTGGAGTTCGCGTTTATGTCCAGCAAAGGCATTCAGTCCATCCGCGTCCAGCACGACAGGGATCGGGGTTTCCCGGATGAGCTTCCGGACAAGTTTCTGAGTTTCGGGATGCTGGGAAAGTCCGGGGCCAAGCGCAAGAATCGTTTGAGCGGAAATCATTTTTTTAAGCGGCTTCAGACATTTTAAGGAAAATGTTCCGGCTGAGGTGCTCGCAAAGGGATGAACCATCACGTCCGCGCGCACGCGGCGGGCGACGATAGAATAAACTGCTTCCGGAACCGCAAGGCTGACAAGTCCCGCGCCGGTGCGGAGAGCTGCAAGGCTCGCCAACTCCGCCGCTCCGGTCATCCCCTGGGAACCGGCCACAATCAACACGCGGCCAAAATCACCTTTGTGAGATTTTTTTTTTCGCGGCGGCCATTTTTTGAAGATTTCTTGAATAATATCCATCAACAAAATAACCAAGAAACAAGAGACAATAACCAAATAAATTCAAAAATAATAAATTTCAATCTTTTCAAATCGCTCATTTCTTGGATCTTAGGGGCTTGATTATTCGTTTGTATCTTGCATCTTGTTTCTTGGTTATTTACTCTTTAGATTGATTAAACCCTTCATTTCTTCCACGCTTTTGCGCAGTCCCCAAAAAACAGCGTGCGAAACAATGGAATGCCCGATATTGAGCTCTTCGATTTCGGAAATTCCGCAAATTGGCTGGACATTGTCATAATCCAGACCGTGGCCGGCGTGCACCTTCATCCCCAAACGCACCGCAAGTGCCGAGCCTTGACGGATTTTATCCAGCTCCAGACGCCGGTGTTTTCCTTTGGCAAGACTGTACGCGCCCGTATGAATTTCAATGGCATCTGCACCCACTAAAGAAGCTTTCAAAATCTGTTCGGGAGAGGGATCTATAAATAAACTGACTTCAATGTGCAGGGCCTTAAAAAGTGGGATGGTTTTCTTTAAGGCCTTTTCCTTGGCAATCACATTCAAACCGCCTTCGGTGGTCACTTCCAGGCGGCGCTCGGGAACAATGCAGACTTTTTCGGGCTTTAACGCCAAGGCAATACGGATAATTTCCGGGACCAGTGCAAGCTCCAGATTGATGGGAATGCGGCAACTGCGTTTTAAGGCCGGGAGATCCGTGTCCTGAATGTGGCGGCGGTCTTCGCGTAAATGAACGGTGATACTGTCCGCCCCGCCCGCTTCTGCTTCCTTAGCCGCAAGGATCACGTCCGGCTGAGTTCCACGCCGCGCTTGGCGCAGAGTCGCCACATGATCAATATTAACGCCGAGTTTCATGATTCAATCTCTAGAAATCAGTTGCCAGTAACCAGTAACCTGACATTCTGAGCTCTGGTTACTAGCAACGGGTTACTGGTTACTTTTTTTATTTCTTCTTCACCGACACATGCACCACGGGGATTTTATCCTTCATCGTCACGTCTTCAGGAAGAGCCACGATCACCGGCACCTCATGATCGCCTTCGCTAAGGCTCGCGAGATCGACATAGGCAAGAATATTTTGCGGCGTTAATTTTTCAAGCTGGCGTTTAGAACCGCTTACCACAAATGATACCTTGAGGGGCTTGATTTCAATCACGTCATTTTTTTCCGGCGAACGCAAGACCTTAAAAGCAACATCCAAAAATTTCTTTTCTTCAAATTCTTCATTAATCGGAATATGCGCATCGATCAAACTTTCGCTGACCGCTTTTAAATTAGACGGCAGAGCTATTGAAAGCGTCCGGCGGAAAGAACGGATACGCCCCACCAGATCAATCGGCTCCGTCGAAACCGCATCTAGTTTTTCTAGCTCCCCCTTGGGTCCCTGAACCAAAATAGCATTCGGATCAAGCTGGATCTGACTTGTTGCCACCTTATAGCCAAAAGCTGGTTCTCCCACAAACTTGGGTTTGACCGGAAGCTTAACCACAATCAATTCATCCAAAGTCATGCGGATAATTTCCGGCTGAATACTGGTCACCTGGATCTGAGGCTTAGGCAGCTTGATCTCACGAGCTTCAATCTGGAAAGTGTACTCGCCCGCTTTGGCCATTTCTTTTCCGATTTCATGCACCGCAATAATTTCCACGGACGCAAGATCCGAAAGAAGATTACGTTGAGAAACCAGCGTAACCTGCAGGGTTTCGGAGGAAAGCTTAAGCACGCTCACATTCGGATTCTGGACATGAATTTTAAGCGGTACCGTTCGCGTAACCTCCACGCTTTCCTCGCCCACGGCGTAGTTCCAAAGTCCAATCGCCAACACAAGGGAAATCAGCTTCAATCCCCAATCTTTCGTCACCCAGCGGATCATTCGGTTTTCATGCCCTTCTTGAAGGTTTGCAGATTTGCCCGGAGAAGGTCCTTTAAGGTTTTTTTGGGTTCATCCTCTTTGAATATTTCCGTTAAAACCTTGCGCAGCTCCTCCGGATTCAAATCGCGCTTAAGTTCTCCGTAAACGGCAACAGAAATCATTCCCGTTTCTTCCGAGACAATCACGCAAACAGCATCGCTTTCTTCCGTCAACCCAATGGCTGCTCGATGCCGAGTCCCCAGTGATTTAGAAAGATCCGTATTCTGGCTTAAAGGAAAAAGGCAGCCGCAGGAAGCCAAGCGGCCCCCTTCGATAACAATGCCGCCGTCATGAGTAGGATTATTCGGAAAAAAAAGTGTAATCAAAAGATCAGCGCTCACACGGGCGTCCAAAATAATACCGTTTTCAATATAATTTTTAAGACCCACTTCTCTTTCAATCGCAATCAACGCGCCAATCTTGTTCCGGGAAAGATGCTCGCAGGCCTGGATCAATTCATCGACCGTGCCGCCCTTTTTTAGGAAATTTCCGAAGATGGTCTGCTGGCCAATACGCGCCAGCGCACGGCGAAGTTCAGGCTGGAAGATGATCAGGATCGCCACGACGCCGACCGCGAAGAGTTTGGTCAACACCCAATTAATAATATGAAGCTGGAAGATCTTGGCGATATTGAAGATCACGGCCAGCATGATGAGGCCCATCAAGACCTGCATCGCACGCGTGCCCTGAAAAAAACGGATGAGATAATAGATCAGGACCCAAATGAACAGAACCTCAACCAGAGGCCGCCAGAAGGAGAGAAGATACCCAAGACTCATCATTTATTTTTTCCAAAAAGCGAAAATAGGACGGTTAAAATCAGACTGATTCAATGAATGTGTATCATAACACACGACGCGAGGCCGAGGCAATGCACGCGGCACGGTTCAGTACCCTTCTACCGATTGAGATGCTCAAAGCTCTCCAAAATACTGTCACAAATAAAATCTTCCAGCCGCGAAAAATCATTTTGAAGCTGTGATTGATTCAAATAAAGAATATAAAACCGTCTTTTTTCCTGACGAATCATGGCCGGCGGAAGATCCCGGGAAAGCAGCATTCCGTGCAATAAAAGCCTTCCGATTCTTCCATTCCCATCGGAAAAAGGATGGATCTGTTCAAAAATGCTGTGGATGAAGGCCGCATGAGCAATCACATCTTTTCTTTTTTCAGAAATCTTCACAAATAAGTCTTTCATGAGCGCGGGAACTTTTTCTGGGTTGGCCGTCGGAACATTGGCCCCCGTAATCCGTACTCCATGATTGCGGTATCGTCCCGCATCGTGCTGAATGCTATTCAGTAAAATTCCGTGAAGTTTAAGAACAAGTTCCTCGTCAACCTTTTCCTTTCCTTCCAGATGATGAAATAAATAGTGGAGAGCTGTTTGATGATTTTTTGCTTCCAATTGTTCCGTCAATGTTTTATCCGGTAAAGCCGCCCCTTCAAATAAAATAGCGGCGGTTTCAGGTTCCGTAAGCGTGCTCCCCTCAATACGGTTTGTGTGAAAAGTCAGCGAAAGCACAAACTGGTCATAAATATCTTTTTGATTCAGAATCGTTCTCAGAACTCCCGAATATTTTTTCGATAGCCTTTCGATCTCCTGCTTCTTGGCTTCCAGGACGTTTGAAGGAATAACGTTTTGCCCCGTACACCTGAGAAAAGTTTCATCGATTTTCTCCCGCGCTTTTTTCCGGGGCAAAGAGCGCCCGTTGATCCAGCTATTTAAGGTAGGGAAAGACACACCCAGCTCCGCCGCCAGTTTTTCCTGGCTTTTACCCCGGAACTTTTGAATGAGTCTGAGCTTCTCCTGGAGGGTCACAAAAGAAGGATAGCTAACTTTATAAAGTTTGTCAATTATTAGTAACTTTATAAAGTTACTAATAACTCAAAAATACTATAAAGTTAGAAGAATTACGCAGCGGAGGAAGTCTGAAGGGTGGAGTTGAAGAGGGTTTGCAGAGTTTCGGCCAAGCCTTGAAGCGCGGGAGTATTCAGATACATTAAATTACCCATTTGCTGAAGCACGGGGCCGTATTGTTCTGTCAGTTTTTCTGCTTTCATTTCGCGCGAATACGCGGCCGTAATCCAGTGCCCTGCTCTCATAATCCTGGAACTTGGATAAGAGGGGCGAACCACCAGAGCTGCAGAAAGATTAAGACTCTGAAGAATCGTCTCGCGGCCGGTCACCACAAAATAACGGGAAAGATCAGGTTCATTGCCGGATGCTTTGTTCCATAATTTCATTTGTCCAAGCACCTGGGCGGAAAGTTTTTGGATTTCGTGATTGATGTTCGCGGTTCTCAGAATCACGCGAATCGTAAAACGATTCTTGAGATTGATTTGATTTTGCGTGGCCCACTGGGCTTCCTGTCTCACGATTTCCACCGCACGCGCTTGAAGTTCTTTGAGTTTCGCAGAATCCGCCAGTACAACAATTGTTTTCCCTTGGTGCGCGCTCGCCCAAATCGCACGATTGGCTTGAATCTCTTCCGGTGAAGGCAGGGCATCTTCATAAATATCCGCCACCCAGCCGGGAGTATCCGAAACCAGATCCTTCTTCTGAAGACTCTGGATCCAGTCCGGCGTCTCGGATTTGTTCAAGGCCTGAACCTGATCCAGTAATGCTCGCTGGTTTTCGTATCCCGTAATCCGGACATCAATAAACCTTCCCGCCACCTCCACCACCTGGATCACAGGAAACGCATTCTCCGCGTTTTTAAGCGAATCCAAATCAAAACCAAGCTTTGCCGTGAGCCTTACGTGGTTTGGATGAGCGGATGACCCGCGTCCTTGTGTGCCGGTTAACTCATCCCGCCTCATCTCGGAACGGGCGGCTTCAAAAGCAATCCGTTTTTCCGAAACTTCCGTGGCAAAATAATCACGATACTCGGTGTGTGTTTTTAAAGCGATGGCCAAGATGTCTCTTACCTGCGTCCATCGAGAAAGAATCACGCTCTTGCTCTCTAAAATTTCATGGAGGCTTGTTGCGTAAGCAAATAGGGTATCGAGATCGTCAACGTTCGTGATTCCTCCAGGATATTGGGTAAGATAGATCACGGAACTCAAAAGCGTTTCTGGTTTACTCGATCGGTCTGCAGTTAAAAGATAAAGCGTTTCATCCATCGAAGAACCCTCAATAATTCCTTTCATGTAGCGCTTCAAATAATCCGCATTCTGCCAATTTCGTGTGCGCTCCTCCAAGTCTTGCTGCGCTTCCGTGCCTCTCACCTCGGAGCGAGTCATGGATTCAATTCTTCTGAGACTTTCAGCCAGCACGGTCGACATCGGCGCCTTGGAATCTTGATGAAGATCAAACTGCCATTGGCCAAGGCCTTGAATACTTTTGCTTACTTCCCGTTTTAAAGATTCGTACTGGGATAGCGCCAGAGGAATCGATTGATAAAATTCAGCAAAAATAAATTGAAGTCCTTTTTTCGCCTCTTCAATCGAGCCTGTATTCACCGACACAGATCGCAAGGCTGGAAGCACCGTCTGAAGAATGCGGCCCGTTTCGTTCAACCGCAGTTGATGACCCAGATAGTTGTAACGACGTTTAATCCCGCCCCGCTTCAAAGCAATTTGCTTGAGGCGTTCATCCAAAAATGATTTCACTTCATTCATCTGCTGACGAGCGCCCTCAAGCTGTCCGCTCTTGATTTGCGCCAGTGCAAGATCGAGCGACGCACGCGCTTTTGTTTTCTGAGACGTCTTTCCCCACCGCATCCCGCCTTTAGAATTTTGAATCTGCTCCAGGTGATAAACAATCTGGTCGCGGCGATAATCTGAAAGCGTGCTCTCTTTGGAACCCAGCATCTCTTCAATAAAATCGAGCGCATTGCGGTGAAATGCAACCGTACCGTAATCTTCTTCCTGACTCACTAAAATATGAACTTGCTGCCTGACGGCCGTAGGTAAATCAGCCAGCTTCATTTCCTTCTGTCTCAGGACGTAACCGCGAATGCTGGCGTCTTTGACCCAAAAGTTTTGCTGGATCGTGACTTGTTTTTTCTCGCCAATTTGCGTCGGGGCCTTGACCTTGATCCGGAAAAGCGAATAGTCGTAAATTTTCTCAGTGACACCATCCAAACTGGTTACGGGAATTTTCTTCACGCCCGCTTCTTCAATTCTCCGCCGCCAGCTCCAGGCATATTCTTCCCCGAGCCGCTGATAGAGCTTCCCCGCTGAAACAAGAACAGCCAGAAGCTGATTCCGGGTGAAATCGCTTTTCTGAACTTTGTCCCCATTTTCAATCGCCGCCAGCATCTTCGAGGCTTTTAGCAGCTGGGCTTTTAAACGCGCCTTGATGAAAAATACCGTGCCTCGGTTTAAGAATTCCAACCGATCCGTGTTTTTCTCCAAATACGCCTTCTCGAGCTTGGGAATCAGCGCGTGATATTCTTTTTCATAATCAGCGGATTTTTTTTGCAACTCTTCTGCGGAAAGACCCTCTGAACTCTTGAAGGTCCTATTTTGCTTGGCTTGAATAGCCTCTGAGAGATTGGGATCGGACTTGATGAGTTGGGCAAACCGTTTGATCTGGGGAAGATATTCCTGCGTCACACTTTGATCAATCTTCGCTGCATCATCGTCGCTTAATTCACCGCTCGCCTTCTGTTGTTTTCGGTAAGTAAACGCGGTATTGATATCGCGATTCCACCTGTGAAGCGTTGTCGAGCGTGCCCGTGCTGTTTCCATCCGTTTGAAATAAGCGCGGATCTGACTCTGAATTACCGCAGCCGCTGCACCCGGCGCTGTGCGAAGTTCCGAGCGAGTGGGTTTACTCTGAGAAACACGGCTGGACAAATTCCTGACTTCCGCGCGAGGCCTGGGATCTGCCCCCCGCAATTCGGGACGGAACCGAACAATTTTGAGCGAATCTATGGGAGTCCTAAGCACATCACGAATCGATGTTCCGCTCTCTATTTTTCTCACCTCGGAACGGCTCCGCCGCCCAAGGGCTGCCAGCTGAGCTGCTCGAACCACTCTTAGCGTTTCCGCTAATTCCCTATCCCTCCCGTGAACCTGGTTCATTTCTGAAATTTTATCCCTTTCCTCTTTAATATTCCAAAGGAACTTCTGAATGATCATCGAGGTTTCTCCCGCTGATCGGGAACGCTTGTTATAACGTTTTAAAGATGCCTGAGCTTGTCTAAAATAAGTTTCTGCCTTCCGATAGAAATCGAGTTTGTCCGTGTCACTCGGTGACTTTCTGGCCGCATATAAATAACGGGAGGCGATCGACTTTTGAACAAACCCTTCCCGGATTTGATATTTGTCATAAAACGGATTTGACTGGGGTAAATGCTGCAGGGCCTGTTCGTAGAAGGATAATGCTTTTTGATAAGAGTCAATCAGCCCATTTCTAATTAAATCAAGCAACGCTCCCGGAGCAGCGCTGCGAGAAACAGCATTAGCTTCTTTGAAATGGATTCTCCCCATCTCCCCCTCAATCATGCCCTGGGCTGCCCTTCCGGTTTCGGATTTCGAAAAAATATTTTGAGAGCGCATTAAATCCAAGGCCTGAGTTAAAAATTCTGGCTCTACGCTGGGAAAATTTGCTCTTTCTTCGAGTGAAACATGAGCCTCGAGTTTCGCGGCATGATCTTCTACTTGAGTAAGCTGGTCCGCCGGAATTTTGGATTTTGCAAGCAGATCCAGAACCTGAGTCACCGTCCCGGAAACAGTTCCTCCGATTTCTGAGACTTGAAAAGCTCTCAGCAAATCAATGGCCGCCTGAATATCCGCCCCCTTTCTCACCTCGGAACGAACATGACGGGAAATAATGATCGTTTCCAGAGCCTTCGAGTGCGATCCTGCAGAACGAAGCAGCTTTTTTCCCTGGGGAAGCTGTATCACAACATCTTTGCCATTTCCCCAGAGAAACACATTTTTCGCCCCGCGCTCAATGAGATCAGCAATCAAATCACGAAGTACAGCACCACGGTAATGTGTTTTTCCCGGAACGATGCCAGCAAGGATTTTTCCCTTGGTCGTGAAACCAAAAAAAGTGTGTGGATGAATGCCGGGAAGCAGTTTAATAACCATCTTTTTTTCTGCTTCACGAATGAAGTATTGGCCGGGCTTGAGGACATTACCGGATTTCGCATCAGCCAGTTTCTGATATTCCCAATTTTCGAAAACCCTGTCGCGCTCTTCGGGAGTGATCCCAAATGTATCCAGAGGACTTAAATCCAGTTCAATCGCTTCTCCGCGCAAAGATTTTTGAACCAGCTCATGATTACGGTAAATCTCGCCCTTTCGGTCACTCACTCCCAAATGAATCTGTTTGGTTCCCCGCTCAAACATGGGCAAACGAAAAAGATGGCGAAGATCATCAAATTGCTTCGCGACTTTATTCAAATTGTCCCGTCCATTTTTAACAATGTGCTGGCCGTAAATGGCATATCTAATTTTTTTAGCAATATTTTTTCCCGATTCGTCAAAAACTCCTATTTTGCCTTTCTTGTTTTTGAACCAAAGTTTTTGGATGCTCATCGTGCCGTCGGTCCAAATCACCAGCATATCCCGCGGCTTTAAAGCATCTCTTTGATAATGGAATAGTTTTCCATCCACAACACCCGCAAACCAATCATTGAATCCAAGATTGCCGTTGGGAAGCACGGCAAGAATTTCCTCATCCGGATGAAGCCGCTTATGCCGTTTTAAAAATTCTCTACGGCTGATTCTCACATTGGCAATCTGGGGCGATGCGAAATTGATAGACTCATGATCCCAGTAAATCTTATTATTCACGCGATCAAAATGAATCCGTCCGACACCGTCACGAAAAGCTTCTTCGACAACCTGCAAACTAACGCGGACCTGATCCGATTTAAAAATCCTCACCACCGGTTTCTCGATTTTGAATTCTAATTCCGTCTCACGCTTCATCCTCATCTCCGAACGAATGGTCTCCGTGTTTACCGCCCAAGAATCTTTATCTGTCATCTTCGCCATTTCTTTTAAATCAAACGGAACTTTCTGAACCCGGATTTCTGAGCGGGGTTTGCGTTGAAAAGGTCCGGAATCGCCACTGTCGCCATCTCTCGTCGAGCGGTTCATTTCCTTCCATAATTCATAAACCTCGGGGTCGTCGGTCGTAGAATTTTGAATGGTGGTTCGATTGATAAGCGCTTTCGGATCTTGACTGACACCCTCCTGGGCATAAATACTACTAGTGATCTTGGCAAGTGGACCCAAGTGCATCCAGGAAGCTGTAACAAGGGGCGCCATGCTTGCCGCACCCAGCGCAATGATCGGACCTTTTGAAGCAAAGCCTTTATGATTGTTATAAGCTGGACCAAGAATCACAATGAGATCAGGATTCCTGTTCACAAAACGCTTTGCGAGCATCCCTGTCAAATTTTGATTGGCTAAAAGATAGCGAAAATGTTTCGGCGCTTTTGTCACTCCATGCTCCGTCAATGCCTGTTGAATGACAAACCACGCATTCGGTAAAATCGTTTCCAGCTTGCGAAGAGAAATGGGCACCAAAACTGATTCGGGTTTTGCGCTTTCAGAAGGCCTCTTCAAAACTTCATCTTGAAGTCCATTGAGTGTGTCTAATAATGCTCTTTGGATCTCTGCGCTGGCATCTTGAATCTTGCTGCCCGTATAAGTCGTTTTCGTGCTCAATCTTGCCTGATCTTCCGCCACAATCTTATTTTGCGCATAAAGGAACCAACCCGGATTTGCTCCCTTCTCCAGATAAATTTCCGCATTCGATATAATACCGCCGCTTATCTGCTGGCTGCCGCTCAGCATAATCACGGGCCCATAGGAAATAACGCTGTCTTGATTTCGATAATTAGGTCCCAAAATAACAACCGTCGTAGGATCGGTGTTGATAATGCTGCGAGAATTGCTTCCCACGAATCCTTGGTTGAAGAGGACGTATTGATACTTCATCGAATCTGCTTTTAGAAACTTCTCTTTTACTGTCTTCAGAGGGTCTCTCAAACCCAACATCTTTGCCGCAATCTTATAAGGCCTTCCACTCACATTGTTTTTGATTTTTATACGGAGACTTAAATTTCCAATCCTGAGCGGCATCGCTTCCTCTGAACCTGGTATCCGTGATCCATCCCCCCTCACTTCTGAGCGGTGCTTTGATGCCCGGCCACCTTTCGGGTGCCTGTCACCTACTTCTTTGGATCGTTTTTTTTCGTTAGCAAGACGTCTTTGGGCCTTAAGCGCTTTCACTTCTTCCGTCAAATTAAACTCTTTGACCCAATTCGAGACAGAAGCCACGGTAACCGACTTACCCTTATAAATAATCTGCTTGGCCGTTTCCGTCAGGCTTCCCCAATTCGATCTGAGCAAGTCTAGGAGCCGCTTTTTGGTGGGATTTTTTCTGGGCTGTCCCGTCCAACCCCGGAAGCCCTTCGTAGCAGCACGAATCTCTTTTGCTTCTTTTAGTAATCCTGCCTTCTTAATGCGCCGCGAGGCTGTGCTCTTATCCACGCCAAGTTCGTCCGCAATTTTCTGCACAATCGCGTGATGTTTAACCAGTAAGCCTTCAAGCCGCGCGCGTTCTTTATCTCCAAAATCTTTCGTTGTTTCACTCCTCACTTCCGAGCGCGAGACAGGCGTAAAAAGAAAAATATTTTCCAGGGCATCGGGTGTCATCTGGATCCGCTCAAAACCCAGATCCTGCATCAGTAAAATAAATAGCGGCATAAAATGCGCCGCAATAAATAACTGATTAACAACGGCTTGAAGACTTATTTTTTCGGAGGATTCTTTCGAGGCATATCGTGCCAACCCATCCACCAAGGCTGATTCGCTCCCCGATAAATTACTGTTGAGTAATTCCGGCAGATGGTGATAGGAGCCCACCTCAATCCATTCGATCGGGATATTCCTATTTTTGACTGTTGGTCCTCTAAGCATCGCCATATTTTCTCCTCGTCTTTCGAACCGGAAAAAAGCAGAATCATTAATTTGGACATAAACAAAATCTTGAGTGTAATCCAGATGAACGGCAACATGGATGGGCAAAAACGGCTGCGTTTTTTGTTTTTCGATCACCCAATCTCTCGGCGGATATTGACTAAAAAATTGGCGAGAAAATATGATGTACCCCATCACCATCTGATACTCCATAGAATCTACTCCGGCTTGATCCAACCTTTTGCGGGCCCCGTCCTGTTGAATGCGATCCATAGGATCACCCGATTGATTGGAGACATAGTAACGATCCTTCGCATTTTTATCATCCATCACCCAGACCCGGGTTCCCTTAACCTTAGAAGAATCACCCGACGGTGGATCGGCCGCGACTTCAATAGCCGCATCATGGGTGAAAATAATTTCCTGGGGTTTCGGCCAAGGAATATCAAAATGCCGGCGCGGCTTAGGATCAAGCAAGCCCCTCACCTCCGAGCGGTTAAATTGCTTGATGGTAGGTGAAAAAATCCCTGGAGAGGCCTTCTCGTATTGAGCGTATTTTGCTTGAACCATCGCGGTTAATTTTCCGCGGTGTTCAGAATTCTGAAGATCAAAATGATTTTCAAGGACGGCTTCTTCGATCATCTTTCCAAAACCAAGCAGCCAGCCCTTCACATCATTTTGATCAAGAATGTGATTCAAATCG
>SICL01000044.1 GCA_009691445.1 Candidatus Taenariivivens baikalensis
AAGGATTTTTGCCGTGGGAGTACTGCGTCGCATCCTTCAGTTCCGTAAAATTGCGCGGCCGGCGGTTGTGATCCAGGATCACTTCCTGGTACAGCCCTTTGAGTTTAGGTTCGGGAATCATTTTCTCAGCTTTCAGCTTACAGTCATCAACTTTCAGAAACAGCTATCGCAATTTTTTTTGCTGAAAGCTGAAGGCTGAAAGCTGATAGCTTTATTGGAAGACTTCTTTTACTTTCTTCAGGGAATCCGCAAAAAAATTCACTTCTTCCTTCGTATTATAAAATGCAAACGAAGCGCGCGCCGTCGCCAGCACTCCAAATCGGTCCATAACGGGTTGGGCGCAATGCTGGCCCGTACGAATCGCGATTCCCTCTTGATCCAGGATCGTTCCAATATCATGAGGATGTGCAAAATCCGCCACAAAGGAAACAAGCGACGCCTTGCGGGACGCTGTTCCAATAATTTTAATTCCTGGAATTTCAGAGAGACGCTTCGTCGCAAGCTGCAGGAGTTCATGCTCGTGAGATGCAATACGGTCAAAACCCGTGGTTTGAAGATAATCCAGCGCCGGACCAAGCCCGATAATCTGGGCAATCGGAGGTGTTCCTGCTTCAAACTTTTTAGGAGACTTAGCAAATGTCGTCTCGGTAAAAGTCACACTCTTAATCATATCCCCGCCGAACTCATACGGGTCCATTGCTTCGAGGTGTTCCATTTTCCCGTAAAGCACGCCGATACCCGTCGGTCCAAAAGTTTTGTGACCTGAAAACGCAAAAAAATCGCAATCCAGATCCTGGACATCAATTTTCATATGCGCGGCAGACTGCGCTCCATCAATAAAAATGACCGCTCCTGACTGGTGCGCGAGGCGGATTATTTCCTTAACCGGATTGATTGTTCCAAGTGCGTTGGAAATATGCGCTACGGCCACGATCTTTGTTTTGGAAGAAAGCAGTTTCTGAAATTCCTCCATCAAAAGCTCGCCGTCATCATTCATCGGAATCACTTGCAGTTTCGCACCTTTTTCAAGGCAAACCTGCTGCCAGGGAACCAAATTGGCGTGATGTTCCATCGCGGAGATAATCACTTCATCACCCGCTTTGAGAAATTTTCGGCCGTATCCAGTGGCCACAAGATTAACACCTTCCGTGGTGCCTTTCGTGAAAATAATCTCGGCAGTTTTTTTGGCATTGATAAATTTCTGGCATTTAAGGCGCACCTGATCACACGCATCAGTGGCCTGCTGACTCAAGCTGTATACGCCCCGATTCACCGTCGCATATCGATTATGATAAAAATCGTTCATCACTTCGATGACAGAAAGAGGTTTTTGCGTGGTAGCCGCATTGTCCAGATAGACCAGCGGCTTACCGTTCATTTGAATCCCGAGAACCGGGAAATCTTTGCGGATTTTTTCAACATCAAGCGGTTGAAGCAATGTCATAACATCTCTCGATAAATTGTCGTTGCGAGCGAAGCAAAGCAATCTCAGGTTGTGCCCCGGGATTGCCGCGTCTCCGCAAAAGCGCGGGGCTCGCAATGAGAGCTCCTTAAATTTTAATGCTTTACGATTCCCTCTAATTCTTTTTTCACAATCTTTTCAATTTCATCCCGAAGTGTCTTCGGTTCAATCAACTGGATTACTTCTTCGGCAAATGCGAGCGTCATCATAAGTCGGGCCTGTTCTTTACTGATCCCGCGGCTGCGCAGATAAAAAAGTTCACTGTCATCCAATTGACCTGTGGCCGCGCCGTGCGAGCACTTGACATCATCCGCGTAAATTTTAAGCTGCGGCCGGGAATAAATCCGTGCCTTGTCCGATAAAATCAGGTTACGGTTCAGCTGACGGGATTCGGATTTCTGAGCATCGCGGACAACATGGACCAGACTATTCACTTCCGACTGGGCTTCACCGGCAAGAATCGTCTTGAAAAGCTGATTGCTCTGGCATTCTCCCGCATAATGATTCGCGGTCGCATGTTGATAGAACCTTGAAACTCCCCGCAAAACCGAAAGGTTCTTCAGATGGCAGGATGCCTCCGAGCCTCTAAAATCCACCTGTGTTTCCTGGCGGCTGGTGAGGCCTCCCTGGGTAAAACTGATCATCTCAAAACGGCTCTTTTTCTGAAGTGTTGCCGCAATCTTCATAAAAGCCGATGTGTCCGCAATCCCATGCTGAATCGACGAAAGACGAAGCTCGGCACCTTCTGCCAAATAAATATCGACCATAGCATTCATGAAATAAGGATGCTGGGTAAACGATGAATGATTCAAAATCACTTCAGCCTTCACCCCTTCTTCAAGCACAAAACAAATCCGGGGATAAAAAATAAAAGGCTCAGAACCCGAAGGCTCCGGTACCGTCAGGGAAAATTGGAGAGAACGTTCCAAAATCATATTTTTGGAGTAAAATACCAGCAACCCTTCTTTATTCTGAAATTCATTGATCAGAGAAAAGACGTTTTCTTCAACGGCAATGCGGTTCTTCAGCCAGTTCTGATAAACATGTGGAAGTTTCTCAAAGCCTGACTCTAACGAAGAAATCCGAACTGACGAAGGAAGACTTCCCTGATCAGTCTCGATGCCGCTTGCAGAGGCAGGCGTGTAGACGGTATTGAGGATCGAATCCAGATAAATATACTTCCAGGCTTCGTGCTGACGGGTAGGAAAACCAAGTTCCTGAAAGCGGTGAAAAGCCTGTTCCCGGATACGCGCAAGCTCACCGCCAGCGGTGGGCTCCGGTTTCCATTTCAGTACTTCTTCACGATAAGGTTTTGAATTAATTTTCATTTCTTTATTCATAATCAGATATTTTCCTGTCATTGCGAGGGAGCGCAGCGACCGCGGCAATCTCAGCGCCGAGATTGCTTCGCTTTGCTCGCAATGACGTTTTTTATTGCAGCCAATCGTAGCCCTTCTTCTCCACTTCCAGGGCCAAGCTCTTGTCTCCTGATTTGACGATGCGGCCTCCCAAAAGGATATGCACAAAGTCCGGAATAATATAATCCAGAAGTCGCTGATAATGCGTGACAAGAATCATCGCATTGTCCGAACGTTTCAAACGGTTCACGCCCTCGGCCACACTGCGCAGCGCATCAATATCCAAACCGGAATCGGTTTCATCCAGCACTGCGAGCTTGGGCTCGAGCACCGCCATTTGAAGAATTTCGTTGCGCTTTTTCTCACCGCCAGAAAATCCATGATTCACCGCGCGGTCCAGAAACTGTTCCGGAATTTCCACCATCTTGATCTTGGCTTGAAGCACGTTATCAAATTCAATCGGATCAAGTTCGGAAAGTCCATGTTTTTTTCGTTTGGCATTGTAGGCCATGCGGAGAAATCCCGCATTATTGACTCCGGGAATCTCAACCGGATATTGGAAGGCCATAAAAATGCCCTGAAGCGCACGCTCCTCCGGGGCAAAGGCCGTAAGGTCCTTTCCTTCATAAGAGATACTGCCCTTCGTGATTTCAACCAGAGGATGTCCGGCCAGAACTTTGGCAAGCGTGCTTTTTCCGGAGCCGTTCGGACCCATAATGGCGTGGACTTCTCCGGCGTGAATCTCAAGGTTCACTCCTTTTAAAATTTCTTTCCCGGCAACATTAGCGTGTAAATCTTTAATGACCAGCATATTATCCTGTCGCTCCTTCAAGTTTAAGTCCCAGCAACTGCGTTGCTTCCACGGCGAATTCACCGGGAAGTTCCTTAAACACATCCTTACAAAATCCGCTGATAATGGATGTCATCGCATCTTCCTGCCCAATCCCCCGGGAAAGAAAATAAAAAAGCTGATCCTCGCTGATCTTTGATGTCGATGCTTCGTGCTCAATTTGCGCCGTAGGGTTTTGAATGTCATGATACGGAAACGTGTTCGCGTTGCAGTGCGATCCCACAAGAAGGGAGTCACATTGCGTATAGTTACGGGCGCCATCCGCATTTTTTCCAATCTGGACCAGACCCCGGTAATTATTATTGGAATGTCCAACCGAAATCCCCTTGGCAATAATCGTACTGCGCGTGTTCTTCCCCACATGAATCATCTTGGTTCCGGTGTCCGCCTGCTGTTTGCCGTTGGTAAGCGCCACGGAATAAAATTCTCCGACGGAATTATCCCCCATCAAAAGACAGCTTGGGTATTTCCAGGTTATCGCGGATCCTGTCTCAACCTGAGTCCAGGAAATCTTGGAATTTTTGCCCTGACATTTACCACGCTTGGTCACAAAGTTAAAAATTCCGCCCTTGCCTGTCTTGGGATCTCCGGCAAACCAGTTCTGAACCGTGGAATATTTAATTTCAGCGTTATCCATCGCTACAAGCTCTACCACCGCGGCGTGAAGCTGATTAGTATCAAACTTGGGAGCGGTGCAGCCTTCCAGATAACTGACATAAGCATTGTCTTCGCAAATGATTAAAGTCCGTTCGAACTGGCCGGAGCCTTCGGTGTTGATCCGGAAATAACTGGAAAGTTCCATCGGAGAACGCACGCCTTTGGGCACAAAGACAAACGATCCGTCGGTAAAAACCGCGGAATTCAGTGCCGCAAAAAAGTTATCCGTGACCGGCACAACAGTTCCGAGATATTTTTTAATCAGTTCGGGATATTCCTGGACGGCTTCAGAGAACGAGCAGAAAATCACGCCCGCTTCTTTGAGCTTTCCCTTAAAAGTCGTTCCAACAGAAACACTGTCAAAGATAGCGTCGACCGCCACTCCGGCAAGTTTCTTTTGTTCCATCAAAGAGATACCGAGCTTTTCAAAAGTGCGCAGGAGTTCCGGATCCACTTCATCAAGACTCTTGGGTTTTTCCGTAGCCTGTTTGGGCTCAGCATAATAAATCACATTTTGATAATCGATAGGCGCATATTCAGCTTCCGGCCAGTGGGGTTCCTTCATCTTCAGCCAGCGTCGGTAGGCATCGAGACGGAACTCGAGCATAAATTCCGGCTCTTTTTTATGATGGGAAATAATGCGGATCGTATCTTCCGAAAGTCCTTTAACGAACTTGGCGAGCGCAATATCAGTTTTGAAACCGTATTTATATTCACGATCCGCAAATTGCTTGATGGCTTCGTTGCTCATAAAAGCGCCTTCTTTGCAACTTGGGCGGATTTCTCCAGGTTCATATCATTTTTGGATGCAATCTGCTCAAGGGTAATGTCTTCAAAAAAGCCGTCCAGCAAATCTTTTGTTTTCCGCCAGATCGGTTTCAGACCGCACAAGTGAAAATGATTGCAGACAATATCATTGCGGGTCTTGGGTTCACAGAACACATCAAACGTATGTCCTTCCAAGGCCTCAACAATTTCGCGCAAATTGATCTTGGAGGGACTGCGGGCCAGCACATAACCTCCGTGATTGCCCTGCAATGACTCAACGATTTTCGCCAAACGCAGTTTTTGCAGGATTTTCTCCGTAAAGGTCAACGAAAAGCCCTCCCCGCTCACGATTTCTTTGGTCGTGATGGGATGCCCGTCCTTCTGGTGGGCCATATAAATCAGGCATATCAGCCCGTATTCGGTTCTTGTGGTGAATCGCATAAGTCTTTCTCCACTACAAGCTTACCAAACCAGACTACTATAGTCCAGTTTGATTTTACCCTCCCAGATAGGTTTCTGAGTTTTTGTCATTTCTGCTCTATGCTATACTTCCAGAAATGGAAAATCGAGCCTCTTTCCTTACCCTCTTAGCTTCGGCGGCACTGCTTATTCTTGGTCTCCCGCCGCTCGGGTTATGGCCTCTTTCCTGGATGGCCTTTGTTCCCATTTTTCTCCTTCTCGAAAGAAATGATACTTCTCGCACCTCCTGGTTTGGAATCTCTCTGCTGATTGGCTTTTTTTATTTTGGTTACGGGATTTACTGGCTCTGGAATTATGATTTCACCATTTATACCAGCGCCCTTCTTTGCTTGATCCCGTGTTTTGCCGTTTTATTTTTTTCTTTCGGTTATTTCCGGAATTCTTTAAAGGATTCTACTTTCTATTATTTTCTTGCTCCGACACTTTGGATCATTCTGATGAAGATTTATTCCCTCACGCCTTTGGGGAATATTGCCCAGGAAGTCCCTTTTTACGGACCGTTTTCCTTTTTTCAGATCGCTTCTGTGAGCGGATTTAAAACCCACGGAGCACTGGTGCTGGGACTGAATGCGGCAATCGCGGCCGGGATTCATAAAAAAACACGCCGGGCTTTTATTGCTTGCGCCGTCTTTATTCTCCTCCTCGTTTCTTCTTACTCATTGGGAAGTGCGCGACTAAAGGAGAGACATCCTGAGGAGAAAATCAAAGCGGCCCTGATCCAACATAACTTGCCGGCGATTCAATTATGGAATATCAGCCACTCCAGGGAAATTTTTGAAACCTACCGCCGGCTGGCTCTGGAAGCTTCCAAAGGAAAACCGGACTTGATCATCTTTCCTTTATATAGTCTTCCGGGTGACCTTCTCCGTCATCCTGATTTTTTTACGGATCTTGCCCGACAGGCAGATACTCCTATTCTGATTGCAACTTACGTCCCCCAGGTGGAGTCCAACCGGGATGCGGGATTCTTTGATATGGCTCTTCTGTATTCACCGCAAGGAACTGTGTCCGATATTTACCAGGCCATTCAACCTCCCCCGTTTCGCCGCATCGGCGAGACAAATATCGCCGAGTATAAACTTCTCAACACTCCCGCCGGCCGGGCAGGAATTTTTCTTTGTTACGAAAACGCTCTGGAGAGGATGGGCCGTAAAGCGGTAAATTTAGGTGCGGATTTTTTTATCTCTCTTTCAAATCCTGGTTTCTTCAATCAGAGTTTTATGCCGGATTATCACTGGATGCAGGACCGGCTGCGCGCCGTGGAATCGGGACGGTATGTCCTGAGAGTTTCTCCAAATGGTTATTCGGGATTGATTGATCCGCTCGGACGAGTGATTCAAAAAACAAGTTTGGATAAAGAAGAAATTTTAACTTTAAGTTTTGGAACGCGGCAGGAAAAAACCTTTTACCACCGGAATCCAGACTGGGTTTTCTGGATGGCTTCAATTTTTATAGCGGGTCTATTGATCAAAAGAAGAAGACCGGTATAAACTTACGCGGAATCGAATTATTGTTTTAACCCAAATACTTGCGAACGGCTTCCAGAAATTCCTTAGAGCGGTCAATGATAATTTTCGCTTCTTCGAGATTCAAGGAAGCGTCGACTTCGTAGTCGCTCGTAATCCTTTTATCAAACGCTTCAAGAAGCCATTGGTGAAAATGCGGCTGAAAAATTCCCGGTTGAATAAAATTTTGGGCAAAAGCGCTATGAACCCCTGAATGCTTACGGAACGCTAATCCTTTTTCAAAAAGCAGCGCTTCGGCCGCATAAAACATGGCGTAATAAGCCCGGCCTGCAACAAATTCAATATCTTGCGAGTGAAGAAGGTGTTCGGCAGTCTGAATAGAACGAAAGGCTTTATCCAGCAGTTTTTGAGAGGCTTCTTTCATGCGGCAATAGCTTCCTGGCGGACATTGAGAAGAAATGGCGATTCTTTGAGCTTCCAGTCATTCTCTTTCAGGAAAACGGTGCTGATTGAGATTCCATAATCAATTGAGAGCCGCGATGACAAAGGGCTGACTCGTTCAATTTCTGAGGCATAGGAAGGAAGGAACTGGTCAAGAATAATTAAAATATCAAGATCAGATTGCAAATCAAAATCTTCCCGCGCGTAAGATCCGTAGAGAAAACATCCCCGCAAACGGTTCCCATAAATCTCGGAAAGACCTGCTTTAATCTTGCCCACAAGTTGATTGATTTTTTCTGATCGGATCATGGTGAAACTCCTACTGAAATTATATCATAATTACGCCGAACGAGAAGCAAGAGCCGCGGTGGTCCATTGTTCTTTAAGTGCTTTACCCGCCGTCGCAACACTCTGGATCGCTGCTCCTCCATCACCGGACGAACCGGTTCCCGGAAGAATCCCCTCGGCCAGACCGGCATCCTGAGCCATCACAAGCGTCAGCATCAACTGGGCCTGAGCCTTCACATCAAGTTCATCAACCGGGACAGCTGACAGTAACGGGAATTTGAACGATGACCTCTGGCGAACGCCTTGGATACCCTTCATCCAGGAAGAATTCTCTTGGCCGCCGAGAAGAACTCCCAATCGACGCCCCGCTTTAGCCTCCGTCCCAATTTCAGCGAATCCAGACTTGATTTTAACATAAGGAAGTTCGCTTTTGGATCTTTCAAACGCCTTCAGCCAATCATGATGAAGCCGGTCATTGGCAAGATCCCCGGAGACAATCACTTTATATTTCGAAGTAAAGCGAGACATCAGATCCGGCAAGCCCTTGCCCACCAAAATAGCTTGTGCGATTTCCGCCGCCTGAGACTTCGGTTCCATCACCTGATTCACTAAATGCGCTTGAAGCTGCGCCTGCGTCAGATACAAAGCTTCCTCATAAGAAATCCCCGCGCCGATTTCCCAGAGATTTTGAGTATTTTCAATCATCGTTTTGTAATTGAGCGATTCGAGATTCGAGAACTGGGAATCTACTTTCTTCATATCCTTAATCGTAATGAAGTAAGCTAAAAGTTCATGAAGCGCATCCTCTTGGGCCGGCTTTAAATGATGATCAGTAACGAGTTTTGCAATGGCACCATCCGAATCGCGGTGAACATTTTCGTGATTGATCCAAACCTGAACAATTTCATTCGCTGCGCCAGCGCCCACCTGATCCATGAGAGACTCAATTCTGCCGGCATTAAGAACAACCTGACCATTCAGCTCATATCCCTGCTGATTCCCTTGTAAGCGCGGATCTTCAGTGCCATGAAGTTGAATCAAATCATTTTGAAGCACGGGCAGCACATCTCGAATCTCGGATCGTTTATCAGAACCTGGATTTTTCGGCCTTGGAGTTGTTTGGCTCTTCGGTTTGCTAGAAGGAGCTGCCGAAGGTTGCTTTGCTTCCGAAGTTTTAGGCGCGCTTTTCTTAGGCTCATTTTTCACGGGTGTTTTTGGCGTCGTTTCAGATTCGGCTTTAGCCTTAGCATCCTCCGATTTTTTAGATGCATCTTCTGCTCTTTTCTTCGCCTCGGCCGCCTTCATTTGATTACGAACTTCAAATCGATCGATACCCTCAATAAGATTCAGAGTGACGCGAACCATATCCAAATTATCAAATAAATTGTTCACTTCATCCGCCGGAGCGTGCTGATTCGTTTCACCGTGAGCGTTTCTTCCGCCGTCGTAGAGATTCCACGTATTCATAGCCGGATTGAACTGACGAATATTCCAAAAATCTCCGTTCCGATCCGCAGAGATGCTCTTTAGAACGCCGTCACGAGAACGCTCCGCTTCGCCTGTTTCCATACCATTAAAAATAGCCGCTGATTGCGACGGGACGATCCCCTCAAAAGCGGACGCACCTAGCTTAGCCAACTCGCTGGCTTGAGCCTTGGCTTGGGCCTTCAACTGATCTTCGATCATTGCACGGTACTCAGCAGGGACAGAGCTCATGACATCGGTTGGAAAAAATTCAAGACTATGACGAAGTTCTCCCGTTTCATAATGTCGGCCTAGTTGATCCACTTTGTGTTTTTCTTCCAGGTACTGAGTCTGGTTATCCATAAAAATGGCGTGTTTGACATCTTTTAAAAATGCTTGCGCGATGGAAGGATCGAGGATTTTTGCACCTTGCCCAATTTCTTCCTTTCGAGAAATAATCACTTTGATCGAACCGTGCCGCGCGCCGCTATTTCTGACCGTCTCCAAAACCGTAAGAAGAGCTGCCAAGCCGGCGCCATTATCAAATCCCACAGCGGGCGCATCAGGATCCTTCGAAACCATATTCCCCATCGCATCAATACGCACCTTAACCCCGTTTGGAACATTCCTCTGCACGTCGGCGTGCGCCGAAAATAGCTTCGTTTCAAACCGCGAATCTCCTTCGAGTACGGCAAACAAGTTACCATTTTTATCAAACCATTTTCCATTCGCGGCGGGTTTGAGGCCGAGTGATTTCAAATACTTCTCAATCTTTTTCATCGCTGCATCTTCTTGACCGCTCGCTCGATCCGTCTGAAGAAGATCCATCATTCGCTGCACGTGATTCACAATCTGAGCCTGACTGAATTTTTGTTTCTTTCCAGATTGTTTCTCCTGTTGTTCCAGATAGGTTTTCGCAAGATCCGCATGCCGCGCTTCAAAGCCGGGTTCACGGCGAAGCTCCAAAGCAGTTTTATGAAGATCCATCATTCCGTTTGGAATGCCTAGAATCCAAACACTGTAGGCTTGGGCGCGACTTGCCGCATCGGGTTGACTAAACCAGGGCTGCTTCGTGACATCCAAAGTTCCAAAATAAGTGATCACTTGATTAATCATCTGCCTGGCGCGCACGCCCACAGCATCCGCTTCTTTTTCATCCATAAAAATTCCAAGATCCGGATTCACCTGAAGATCTTTCGTGTATCCGCTGACATAACCCGACAAGCGGCTCAACACATTCTGCCAATGGCCAAACCATTGACGCTGAAACTTGGCGGGATCCTTGTCCCAAATCTTAGAATTGTAAAAAAGCTCAATCCCGTAGGAATGTAATTCACCCAAGGTTTTAGCTAAAACATGATGCATCGCATCGGTTTGGCGATTGAGTCCATAAACACGTCCGTCATAATCCGCCATGAAGAGATTATGGGAATTATGACCCAGTTCATGCTCCACCGTTTTCTCATCGACCACGTAATTGCCGTCGGGTTTTGTTTGAGGAGCAGTGTCTTTGTCGGTTTTCTTCAGAGCACTCAAGAAAGTGTAGCGGACATAATTCTGATGGCGTCCAAACGGCGTACTCGCACCCGCTTCAGGATCAGAAAGGAAGAATTCATACTGATCATTTTCATCTTTTTCTTGCGGGATTGCGCGAGGATCAAGAATAATCAACCCACGCGTCTCATCAAATTGAGCCCCCTTCAAATGTTCCTCACGAAGTCCATGTTTAGAAATCAGCTTATCCACAGAATCCGTTAAATTGCCCATAATCCAGTGAGTAGCACCAGCACGAACCGTTGCATCCGTTGAATTAAGCCCGCGTAAAACCGCATTCGTTTCAGATTTTCGAGCCTCAGAAATAGACTGACGAACAATCCGCATTTTTGCTTCAGCGTTGGAATCGTTAGAATTATTTTTCACGAGTGACGTCAGCGTCATCATGACAAGATCTTCTGCGTCCTGAATTTCATTCTGACGCGCAAACCCTGCTCGTTTTTCTGATCGAAGCGCCGTCTGAATCACTTTAAAAACAGCAGGATTGATTAAGCTATTAACGTTCAAATAATCCGCTGCTTGCATCCACGGATTAATCGGATCTCCCATCGAAACGAGCGCAGTAAGAATGCCCTCAACTTCAGCAAGCTGCGTTTCCGTGATTTTACTCGGAGCGCCGGTAGAATCGCTCGTAAGTAAGGCCTGCGCCTTTTCCGTTTCTGTTTTCTGCGCAAGTTCACGTTTTACTTTTGTCGTTTCAGACGGATTAAAAATAGCTTTTAGATCGTTCTCGTCATATTGATGCCACTGAAGCAAGTATTCTACCTTCGGTGTGTTGCGCAGAATATTCTGGACCAACTTGATATCTCCGAGATTGGTATAGAGATAAAACGCCGAGTCCATCGCTGCACGCATAATGTCCCAATCAAAGTGATGCTGCTTCGCGTATTCATGCATCTTCTCATACATCATCTGAAGATCGTACGAGCGCCCCTTTTCACGATCCAGACTGCGGGAAACCATCTGAGCAAAAAAGTTCATCACTTCTTCCACCTTCGGATCACTGTCAGGATCAAACACATCCGGACGAGGATAAATCGAGTGCAATTCTTCGTGGAAATACGTCTGATCAACCCACTGTGCGTCAATGGCGAGCATACCGGTTCGCGAGAAAATGCTCTGATTGTCTTTGATCTTGGTTTTGAACGCTTTGGGAATATACGTTTCGGCACCTGAGCGAGCGGCCCAATCTTTGCCGACAAAGGACCATAAATTGCCCAGTTTCTTCGCCGAACTTCCATAGAAAATAATCGAGGGAATGGGATGATCCCGATATCCGTGTTCTTCACGCCATTCCAGATTCGCCCTTCGAGCCGCTTCTTCCTTCGACATCGACTTGGAATATTCAGCAACTTTCTCTTTCACCACTTTCAAATTCGAAATCATGGATCCCGGATCAAAATTAATTTCAATATGGTCCCCCTTGTCTTGATCAAGCAGCAAACGCGTCATTTCTTCCACAAAACCGTCCGTTCGGGGATCATTCTCTTTAAGGCCACGATCGGGATCGTCCAAACTCTGTAATTCTTTTGCAAACATCCGGGCAACTTCCAGAAACTTTGCTTCCGCGCCATTTCTGTCTTTCGCTTCCATGAGCTTGCGAGCTTCAGCGTACGTCTTTTTCATCAGATTGTTTTCCGGTCGGGAAAGTTCATGAAAGCGCTGGATGGAGAAGAGATCCCAAATTAAAGCCTTCTTCGATAGAAGCGCGAGCGTGGAATCTAAATTCACCTTATCCCGATCAGTCGCTAATTTAGCCTTGATTATATTTTGGACTTCGGGTTTCGTAATCGACTCCTGAATCGTGACGATTTCTTTGAACGTGGCAAGATCAGGATCATCAATAAAATCTCTTTCTGCAGAAAGGAAATCCAGAATATGGCGCAGATTCACAACCACACCCGTTTTCTTCGTATGTATCTTCTCTAAATCTTCCATCATCCACTTATACGCATAGTCTTCTCCGTCACCACTCACACGATTTGCTTCAAGCCACGCCTTGAAAGCGGACTTGGCCTTACCGCGCTTCACAAACGCCTTCGCAAGATCCTTCACTAAAACGCTGGGAAGAATCGATAAAATCTCCGCACGACGATCTGAATTAGATTGAATTTCCAAAAGCGTTTCGATGATTTTCTGAGCCAGCGGTGAATCAAACTGGGCAGATTCTGCCGATTTGTGTGCGATCCAATGCGTCAAATCAGAAAGCGACGCGAGCTTGGCCGCCTTAAGCTGTTTCATGAGCGCCAAATAATCATGACGGAAACGTCTGCGAGCGGTGCTGAGAATATCCTGAATTGGTTCTGTGTTAGAAATAATGGAATGTTCCGCTTTCGTCAGCGCGTTAATGGCATTCACAAAATCAATATCCGGAATTTTCCAAGAATCTTTCATGAACCAGGCATGAAAAGCAACTCTCTCCTCGGGCTTTAAAGCAAGATAGATTTTTTGGAAAAGCTGAAGTCGGTACGGCGAAACTCTCCGAAGCATCGCATCTTCACGCTGACTCAAATCCATTCCCGCCTTATATTCTTCGAATTGAGAGGCACTGGCCAGCGCCTGAATCAACGGATCATTTAAAACCGAGGCAATCGCAATAGCGTTGCTCTCATCTAACGCAAGAACAGTCTCATTGCCGTTAAATTTGAGACGACCATTGGGAAGGCGAATTGGAGTCTTGCCATCAGCAAGCATCTGAGGACGCCCCTCAAGATTACGTTTATTTCCATCCATGCCCGTTCGAAGCGTTGCTTCACCGTGATGATTTCCCGCTGACAAGATATTGCGATCAAGAATCCTGCCCACGGCTCCCTTTCGCGCATCAACTTCGATATCCAATTCACCGGATTCAATCTCACTGAGCGACTGACCTTTCAAAGAAGATCCGAAGTGGAAAATTCTCTTCGATTCATCGTCAGAGACAGCCGTTTGAATTTGCAGAGCCGCATCGGGCTGAATCCAATCCACTCTCACGAAACGTCCTTGTTCACCGTGTACATCTTCAATTAAGAGCTGATTTCCTTCCACTCGGCCTTTGAGGAGAGGAACCGCAACGTTGGCTGTATTTGAAATTTGAATATTTTTTCGTGTATCCGTTAGTTTGAATTCATAAAGATCTAGGGACTCACTCACAAGGCTGACGTGCCAAGCTCCATACTGAAATACAACATCGCTATCCTTAAGGACGATCGCTAAATCAATGGCTGTTTCATCTCTTAAGCCCAGTATTGAAACGCGACCTGGCGTTGTAGCAATAAAACGATTCTTCTTCGCATCTTGATTGATCGGGACACCGCCAAAAGTGGAGAGGACTTTCACCAGATCTTGGACTGTTTCGATCCTGATGCCGAGTTTTCCCAAATTCGCCAGGAGTTCGGGAATAGAATTCGTGGTGCCATAGTTAAACGAAGAAAGATCCAAGATATCTTCGAAGGAACTGACTTTAATCCTCGCTTCGATCAGAGCATCAAGAATTTGAATCTGACCCTGAGCTTGTTCCACACTTAATTGACCCGTCGAAAGAACTTTGACCAAAGAATGAAGCGGTAAATGATTTTTATCAAACCAAGCTTGATGTGTTTCTATACTTCCAATCATCGAATTGAAGAGCTGCGTTGCATTCTCCATCGAAAGAGCCCCGGTAATAAGCCCGCGTGAGAAAACCGCCAGCAGATCCGACCATTCCGTACCTAAATTAGCAGCAATTTTCCGGACTCGGACCATCAACTTCTCATCAATTCCAAAAACTGTTTTTGCAATTTGAGCTCGAACTCCAAGCGAAACATCCCGCGACGAGACAACGGAGGCCGCAATCATCTTCAGGATCAAAGTTCGTTTTTGCGGATCATCCATTTTCTGCAACTGGCCTTGCACCACAGCACTCTTCAATCCCGTCCACATACTCATGACATCGAGCCCGCCCTGCAAACTGCCCGAGACCAGGTTAAATTGTTTCTCCACAAATTTTTCTAACTTCGAACTCACTTCGACATATTTCTGAATTTGACTCAGAATCGTGGGCGCTTCTTCACTTTGACGGGCAATCGCCATCGCTCCATCTGCGCTAATTCCAAAAACTTTCTTTAAGATTTCAGCACGCTGCTGAAACTCAGTGACATTTTGATATTCCAAAAGCACTTGCATCCACTTGCGCTGCACTTCCGGGGATTTTTGGGCCGCTGATTTCGGAAGCATGTCTTTCATTAATCTGCTGATTTTGGCGAAGTCGTCAGCGCTGAGCTTCATGGCGCGAACTAGATCCTGAACCTTGAGGGCAAGACCCAACTGAGCCGGATCACTTGCAAAAACTTCCGTGATCACGCTATTTTGGATTCCCTGAATTTGGGCCAATTCCGAAAGCAGTAACGCTTGTTTGGACTGATCGACAGCGCCTTGAATGTTCGGCGTTAAAGTCATAGCGCCATTTGATCCGAGCTGAAGATTCCAGATCGGGAAAACAGCAAGCATTTGTTTCTGGCGCTCAGAAAGACTATCAAGACGCAATTCGCGATTATCCGAAAAAATAAAGGCCGTGACTTTCCCATCCCGCATATCCACTCGAACAGAGCCGCTCTCTCCGGGATTTAAGCGAGACAAAAGATCCACGTTATCACCGTGCAATTTTCCCTGCGCGGAAGAATCCAGTTGAATTTTCATCGCTTCCTGGATGACATCAAAGGAACCGCGCTCAGCGCGTCCCGATGTTTCGACCGGCATAATTTCAACGGCGAACTTTTTTGAAATCGCCATTAAAGCGCGCGCCCGTTCTTTGGCGTTCGCGGGAAGATTACCCTGGAACGCATCAGCAAATTCCTCAGAATAAGGATCTAAGGCATCATAATCCGTCGCGTTACGTTTCACTTCATCCGCATCATTCAAGGCCTGATCGATGATGGCTTTGGCTCCCAGCGACTCTCTCAGTGATGCCGCCACTTCACCCGACAAACTCTTTCCGTGTTCCTTCAGGAAAGCGATGATTTTAGTGGTCGCCACATTCACGCGTTCCGTCATCACGCTCTTGACGTAGGAATCTCCACTCGAGAACTGACTGGCAAGCTCCATCCCCACATTACTCTTCCAATGGCGATGCAATTCTTCCCCGAATTCCGAAATCAAACGCTGATCACGAACTAGACCGAGCCGCAGAGCTTCTTTATAAGCGCGCTTCACAGGATCAATCAAAAGTCGGAAGGTCCAAAGCTGTTCAAGCAAGGATTTGGCTGTATCACTGGACGCCTTCGCCGTCTTAAGAGCCGTGGAAAAAATCCATTGTTCTTCGATGGAGATCTCTTTGCCTTCGTGAATGCGATCAAGAATATTCAAAACCGAGCGTTTCTCCCAACCTTCAACGTCCGTCCTATCTGCAGAACTGTACTCTAAACCTCCTCGTTCGTTTGACTTAACCCAATATTCCAAGCCAAGACTCGTGTGCTTTTTTTCAAGTTTGCGCAGGAAATATTCGCCAAGTTTTTCGTAGCGTTCCTTTGCTAAAGAAGATTCCGTGCGCACATAATCTTTAAATTGGCGCTGCGTATAATCCTGATCCAAAAAAACCGTGGCGTGTCTATTAAAACGCTTGCCAGCATTCTCCCCTTCACGAATCTTTCGTCCAATACGGCCAATGCTCTGCATAATCTGCATCCCGGTGAGCGTGGAATCAAAAAGCAGGAAGTTCGCTTCGGATTGATAATCAAGGCCGGTCAGACCACGCTGATTGGTGATCAGAACAATTTTCTTTCCTACAAAATCTTTCTCACGCGCCGCTATTTTTTTAACCGTGTCATTAAATATATTCTTTATCGAACCCGGATCTTCCTCAAACGCATCGATCGTAAGAATAATTAAATTGGATTCCTTTTTGAGGAGAGCCTCAAGCGCTTTGATCTCAGAATGACTACGAACACCCGCGATAGTGTGTTGTCCATTCTGGAATCGGAGATCCTTGGCTTTGAAGTGAGAGTTTTCATCCACACGACCTAATGCATACGCGAGAATCGCTTCCGCGCGTTCTTGATTAATCGCTTCTTGGGTTTTACCCTTCGTTCTGACTTGCTTCAACGAAAAGCTTTCGCCCGATCTCACAGTATTGGGATCGCCATTCCTCGTCAGCGTTTCCAAATGTTCAAAAACAAAGGAACCCGTTTTTCCATTTTCTCCCGCGATCGCTTCAATACCGCGGCCGGTAAAAATATCAAGTGGT
>SICL01000045.1 GCA_009691445.1 Candidatus Taenariivivens baikalensis
GTATCTCGCGGCGTCGAACGCACAATCATTGGGGTGATCGGCGAGGAAGAGAAACTGGTTGTTCAACCGCTGGAAGCCTTTCCGGGTGTTGAATCGGTGATGCCGATTCAAAAACCCTATAAACTGGCGAGCCGTGATTTCAAGCCCGAAGCCACGGTATTTGAAATGCCAAATGGCGTGAAGGTTGGCGGCAAGCAGATTATTATTATGGCGGGCCCGTGCGCAGTGGAAGGACGCGAAATGCTTTTTGATGTAGCGCGTCAGGTTAAAAAAGCAGGCGCCACTTTTCTTCGCGGCGGCGCTTTCAAACCACGTACCTCGCCTTACGCGTTTCAGGGTCTTGGAGAAGAGGGCCTTAAATACTTGCGCGAAGCCGCGGATGAATACGGTCTTTTGGTCGTCACGGAAGTGATGGATACGCGCACGGTGGATCTCGTAGCGAAATATGCGGATATGCTTCAGGTCGGCGCGCGCAATATGCAGAACTTTGATCTTTTAAAAGAAGTCGGAATTTGCAAGAAGCCGGTTCTTCTCAAGCGCGGGCTTTGTGCCACGGTTCAGGAACTTTTACTCTCCGCAGAATACATTCTCTCCAAAGGAAATTTTAAAGTGGTCCTTTGCGAGCGCGGCATCCGTACTTATGAAACCGCGACGCGCAATACCATTGATATCAATGCGATTCCTGCCGTCAAAAATGATAGCCATCTTCCGATTATCATTGATCCCTCTCATGGGACTGGGAAACGCAATTATGTGGCGCCCATCGCACGTGCCGGAGTGGCCGCGGGATGCGACGGAGTGATCCTGGAAGTTCATCCGAATCCTGAAAAAGCCTGGAGCGACGGACCTCAATCTCTTTTGCCTGTCCAATGCGAACAAATTATTGGTGAGCTTCGCGCAATCGCGAAATGTGTGGGCCGGGAAATCTGAATAAAAACCAAATCCCAAGTACCAAATCCCAAACAAAAACTAAATTCAAAAAAACAATAGCCAGGCGAAAGTTTGAAGCTTGGGATTTGGTTTTTAAAATTCATCAAACTGTCTTATGAAAATAAAATCAATTGCCATTATTGGCTTAGGTTTGATGGGCGGCTCTCTCGCTGCCGCCTGCCGCAAAAAATTCCCCAAGGTTCGGATTTTTGGAATTAGTCGCAATCTGTCCGCTCTTCGTTTTGCCCGGAAAAAAAAATGGATCCACGAAGGTTTCACGGATCTTAAGATGGCTGCGGCCGATGCAGATCTGATCATTATTTGTACGCCGGTAGATACCTTTGCCAAAACCATGATTCTTCTGGATCAAGCCGCAAAACGTGGCGCGGTGGTGACCGATGTCGGAAGTGTTAAAGGATTGATGCAGTCGTGGGTTTCCAAGAAAAAGCTTAAGAAGATTCATTTTGTCGGATCTCATCCGATGGTGGGATCGCATAGGCGTGGAATCGAAGCTGCCCGGCCTGAGCTGTATGACAAGGGGCTTGTATTTATCACTCCTGAAAAGGCCACGAACCGAACGGCTCTGAAGGTTGTGAAATCTTTTTGGGCAACTTTGTGCCCTAAAATTGTGATTCTCTCAGCTCCCGAGCACGATCGCATTGCGGCCCAGATTAGTCATCTCCCGCATCTACTTGCAGCCTGTTTGGTTGAGACCGTGGCTTCCCAATCCCTGCCCTTTGCCGGAGCTGGATTTAAGGATACAACTCGTATTGCCCAGGGGCATCCCTCGGTCTGGCTTCCTATAATGATGGCAAATCAAACCCAGGTTGGGAAAGCCCTTCAAGCCTTTGAAAAAGAGCTTCATAAGTTCAAGACAGCTTTGATCAAAAACGATCATAAAGCGCTGTTTCTCCTCCTCCAGCACTCAAGCCAGACACGTTCCCAAATATCGCTTTGAAAAAGAATTCCCTGTGCTATAATTTCTTCCGTTTAGATTCCGTCCGGAAAAATATCCAGCACGAGGCAAAGTAGTCGCACACCTCAAGCTCTTTTTGGGCACCGGGAATCAACTGCTTCGGTAATTTCTCCATTTTGTTTCGCGCCTGATCAAAACCAAAGCGAACGGTTGGAGTATCTCCAAAGTATCCGTATTTCCTTTAAGGAGGATTTTATTTTATATGGGTTCCACATTCGCAGAATTATTTGAAAAGAGTATACAGAAAATTCAGGAGGGGGAGGTCGTCAAAGGGACGGTCGTTGAAGTTCGTGGCAATGATATTGTCGTGGATATCGGTTATAAAGCCGAAGGTGTTCTGTCCAAAGATGAATTTATGGACGCGGATCAGCTGGTTGTTGGATCCGAAGTAGAAGTTCTTTTTGAATCCTTTGATGATGAAAAAGGCCAGGTCGTTCTCTCTAAGAGAAAGGCTGATCGCCAGAAAACCTGGAATGATCTTCTTTGTAATGCGCAAGAAGGCACGCTCGTGGAAGGGCGTGTGTTTCGTAAAGTTCGCGGCGGTTTTATGGTGGATATTGGAATGGAAGCTTTTCTTCCCGCCTCGCTTGTGGATGTGAAGCCTACTCGTAATCTTGATCAGTTCTTGGGGCTTACCAGCCAGTTTATGATCGTGAAAATTAACCACAAACGTAAAAACGTAGTGGTTTCCCGCAAAGATTATCTGGATCGTGAAAGGGTCCAACTCAAATCTAAAAAACTTTTGACTCTCAACGTCGGTGATCCGATCAAGGGCAAGGTCAAGAACATTACCGATTTCGGAGTGTTTCTGGATCTTGGCGATATTGACGGCCTTCTCCACATTACGGATATGAGTTGGGGAAGAATTTCTCATCCTTCCGAGATGGTAAAACTGGGGGATGAACTGGATGTCGTGGTCATTTCGATTGACCGGGATCATGAAAAAGTTTCCCTGGGTCTTAAGCAGAAATCCCGCGATCCGTGGACCGAAATGGATCAGAAATATTCTGTGGGAACGCAGACTCGCGGCCGTGTGGTGAATATTCTTCCTTACGGTGTGTTTGTGGAACTGGAACCCGGGATTGAGGGTCTTGTTCATATTAGTGAACTTTCCTGGACCAAGCGCGTGAATCATCCCTCTGAGATTTTGAAAGCCGGGGATGAAGTGGAAGCGTTGGTGCTTAATCTTGATAAGGAAGCCAAGAAAATTTCTCTTGGTATCAAGCAGATGCAGGAAAATCCGTGGGTGCGTGTTCCCCAAAAATATCACGTGGGCGACAGGGTTAGCGGCGCAGTCCGCAATTTAACGGATTACGGTGTTTTTATCGAGATTGAACCCGGCGTGGACGGCCTTGTTCATATCTCTGATATTTCCTGGACGCACAAGGTCGGTCATCCGAGCGAGATCCTGAAAAAAGGAGATCCGGTTCAGGTGATGATTCTTTCCATTGATTCTGATACCAAAAAGATTTCTTTGGGAATGAAGCAGCTGACCGAAGATCCGTGGGGGGGGCTGACCAAGAGCCTTTCTATCGGCACGCAGCTGAAAGGAAAGATCACCCGCGTGGTGAATTTTGGGCTGTTTGTTCAGTTGGAAAACGGATTGGAAGGTTTGATCCATATTTCCGAGATTCCCGGAGTGACTTCCGCGGATATTACCAAGAGCTATACGGTCGGTGACAGCAGCAGTGTGAGCATTTTGAATGTGGATCATGAAGCGCGCAAGATTGCGCTGACGATTCGCGAAGAAACACCTGCTCAAAGCAGCTAGACCCGTCTACTGTAGATCTCCGGGTGATCACACAAAGATCCTCTAATCGACGTGTTGTCATTACCGGCCTCAGCGCTATTACAGCCGCTGGGGCCGGTAAAGACGATTTCTGGAGCGCACTTTCCCAAGGACGTTCCGGCATTTCCCGAATTACTGCTTTTGATCCTTCCGCTTTTACTACCCGTTTTGCCGGCGAAATTAAAAACTTCGATCCCTCTCCCTGGATTGAAAGAAAAAAGCTCAAACGAATGGACCGAACTTCCCAGCTTGCCGTCGCGTGTGCAAAAATGGCGGTTCAGGATGCAGGGCTTACTCCCGAACAATTTAAAGGTGCAAGAACCGGCGTTATCATTGGAACGGCAATGGCTGGCCACGGATATATTCTGGATCAGCACACCACGCTGATGGAAAAAGGTCCGATGAGGATCAATCCGTTCACGGCGCTGGCCTCGTTTCCGGATGCCTGTGCGGGAAATATTTCCATTGAGCTTGGAGTCACGGGTCCTAGTTTTTCCATTGCCACAGCCTGCTCTTCCGCTTCGGATGCCTGCGGCTATGCCTTTGAAGCGATCCGCAGCGGCACCGTGGATTTTTTAATTATGGGCGGTGCCGAGGCCTCCATTTATCCGGGAATTCTCGCGGCCTTTTGTGTGGCACGCGCTCTTTCCACGCGCAATGACGAGCCGCAAAAGGCCTGCCGTCCTTTCAGCCGTGACCGCGATGGATTTGTCCTGGGCGAGGGTGCGGGGATTTTGATCCTGGAAGAATACGAACACGCGAGGAATCGCAACGCGCATATTTATGCGGAGATTCTCGGGCACGGAATGACCTGCGACGCTTATCATATGACGGCTCCGGATCCGGAAGGAAAGGAAGCGTCACGAGCAATGCGGATGGCGCTTTCCAATGCGGGTATCCAGCCTGAACAAGTGGATTACATCAATGCCCACGGCACTTCGACCGCGCTCAACGACAAGACCGAGACGATGATTATCAAAAAAGTTTTTGGAGAGCTGGCGCCTCGGATTCCAATCAGCGCCACAAAATCCATGATCGGCCACTTGATCGGCGCTGCCGGCAGCGTGGAGCTGATCGCGACTCTGCTTGCGATGGAGCATCAAATCATTCCGCCGACGATCAATTACAGCGTGCCGGATCCGGAATGCGATCTCGATTATGTGCCGAATCAGGCGCGGCCGGCCAAGATCCAAATCGCGATGAAAAATTCCTTCGGCTTTGGAGGAAAAAATTCAATTTTGATTGTCGGGAAGGTCTAAGCTTGTTATGAGCACGCGCGCACTGATTAAAAAATATCCTCAGCGATGTCCTCGTTGTAAAACCCTGCATGAAGCGATTTGGAAAACCTGCGTTGAATGTAAAGTCCCGCTCGTTCCTGTTTCGGTTTTTCAATATCGTCTCCAGAAATACCGTTTCCGGATTTATTTCGGGCTCATTGTGATACTGTTCTCGGTTTATAGTTATCAAGAAGCTTCAATCTCTGAAAGGGTGCTCTATCAAGAAAGCGTTCAGCATTTAATTGAGGGAAAACCGCAGATGGCGTGGGAAGAGTTTCGTCAGGCCTTCAGCTCCAATCCCGCTTCACAATTTGCCCGAACAGCCAGAAGTTATGTGAAAGCAACCCTCGAATCAGTGACGGGAAAGAACTCTGAGGGTTTAACGACCGTGATTCGTCGCCCCATCGAATCGAATTAGTCTCTCTCAGGACAAGTCAGGGGCGCATACCACTTCATACAGTTGTCATTCTGAGCCCGCAGGCGAAGAATCTAAGAGAGACCCTTCGGCAAAAAACGCCTCAGGATGACACTCTTGGGAACTGTATGAAGTGGTATGCACCCCAAGTCAGAAACGATTTGACCTGACCATCATTCATTTCTGGTATTATCCAGTTTGGTGAAGGACTTGCGGAAAGTGAAACCCCCGCAGGTCCTTTTTTTTATGGCCTTCGGTGAAGCATCTTCAATATTGAAAATGTAAGCCAAAGAAGGAGAATAGTCATGCAAACAAATACTCAAATCGCATTGTTTCGGGGACAAAAAATCAGAAAGACTTTTCATAACAACGAATGGTGGTTTGTCATTAATGATGTTATTGAATCACTGACTGATTCTAGTGATCCAGCTCAATACTTCAAACGGTTAAAGCAGAGGGACGAAGAATTTGCGAAACTTACGGAACAAGGGGGGGTGCAATTTGTACCACCCCTTATGCTTGAAGTCGAAACCACCGGTGGAAAACAAAAGATGTATTGTTGGCAAACGGAAGGTATATTTCGACTTGTTCAATCTATCCCATCCCCCAAAGCAGAACCCTTCAAACGCTGGCTTGCCAAAGTGGGATACGAACGCATCCAAGAGATTGAAAATCCTGAGCTTGCCACGAAGAGAACCCGGATGCTTTACAAACTCAAAGGCTACAGTGATGACTGGATTGAGAAGCGTATGCGGGGAATTGCGATCCGCGAAGAATTGACGGACGAATGGCAGAAGCGGGGAGCCAGAGAAGATAAAGATTACGAAATCCTGACCTCGGAAATATCCAAAGCTGCTTTTGGTGTGACACCAGTTGAATATAAAAAAATCAAAGGACTAAAGCGCCAGAATCTACGTGATCATATGGATGATTTTGAGCTTATCTTTAATATGCTGGGAGAGCGTTCTACGACTGAGATTCATCGCCAGGAAGATTCTCAAGGTGTCGGCAAGCTGAAATCGGATGCCAAAGCAGGCGGGAGTATTGCGGGCAATGCCAGAAAAGCTTTGGAGAAGCGGCTTGGACGACCGATTATTTCCTCTGGGAATTATCTAAAAAATCCTGAATCGGGAAAGATATTAAAAAAGTAGCCTGCCCGTTTTTTAAATCTCAGAATCATCTTCGCTGGCGAGAGAGGTTTCGGCGGCTTTGCGGGATTTGAGAGTTTCTTCACTTGATCCGGCGCCGTCGAGAATGCCGCGTTTGGATGCTTTGATAAAAGACACCAGGTGTTTGACGCTTTCACTGTGAAGTGTGCCTTGTATTTTTTCAAGAGCCTGGCTCACGTTTAATCCGCAGCGGTAGAGGAGCCGGTAGGCTTCTTTCACCTCGGTGCGTTCCGCTGCAGAAATTCCCGCGCGTTTCATGCCGACCATATTCACACCGACTGCCACCGCCGGACGTCCTCCGCAGGTCATAAAGGGAGGAATATCTTTATTGGAAGCGGAAAGCGCGCTGACCATTGCAAGGCGGCCGATGCGAGAGAATTGATGAAATCCGGTAATTCCGGAAAGAAAGGCGCCGTCCTCCACAATACAATAACCGGTGAGTGAGGCCTGGTTCACCATAATAATTTTATTTCCCAGCACGCAGTTGTGGGCGATGTGGCAGTACGCCATTATGAAGTTGTAGTCGCCGATGACCGTAAAAGTACCTTCTTTGGTGCCGCGGTGAATGGTGGCGAATTCCCGGATGATATTGTGATTCCCAATCAGGGTGAAGGTTTTTCCTCCCTTAAAGGCGACGTCCTGCGGCGTGTGCCCGATTACGGCATTCATATGAATTTCGTTATAGTTGCCGATCTCGGTTCCCGCGGCAATATAAACCCCGGAGAGGATTTTATTGTGGGCTCCGATTTTCACACCGTCTTCAATAATGACGTTCGGCCCGATGGAGTTATCCACGCCGATTTCAGCATCTTTCCCAATGAGGGCTGTAGGATGAATGGAAGACATGTGAGAATTGTACCATAGAAGCTTTCAGCTTTCAGCCCTCAGCTTTCAGAAAAAAAGTTTCAGAAAAAAAGAATCTTTATCCTTTGATTTGCTGTAGGCTGAAAGCTGATTGCTGTGAGCTCTCAGCCCGTTTGACTCGCCCGATGATCCTTGTTAGAATGTGCAACCTTCAATCATGAAATAACTTGTGACGGGAAAGCGAGAAATTTTTGTCCTTATCTCAGGCCGCGTTAGATCAGCTTAAAATCCTGACCGAAGGTGCTGTGGATGTGATCTCCGAGCAGGAATTTGGCCTGCTCATTGAACAGTCCCTTCAGAAAAACAAACCCCTTCGGATTAAATATGGGGCGGACCCTTCCAGCCCAGACCTTCACTTAGGACACACGGTAGCACTTCGCAAACTGAGCCAGTTTCAGGACTACGGCCACACGGTGGTTTTTATTATCGGGGATTTTACGGCGATGATTGGCGACCCTTCCCACCGCTCTCAGACCCGCAAGATGCTCTCCGCAGACGAAGTGAAACAAAATGCGGCGACTTATCAGGAGCAGGTATTCAAAATCCTGGACAAAAATAAAACTGAGGTCCGATACAACTCCGAATGGCTTTCCAAAATGACGGCCGCAGATTTTCTTCATCTGACTTCGCAGTACACGGTTGCCCGCCTGCTTGAACGCGATGATTTCCAAAAACGATTCACTTCTAAAACCCCGATCGCGGTGGTGGAGCTGATGTATCCGCTTCTTCAAGGTTACGATTCCGTTAAAGTGGAATCCGATCTGGAAATCGGCGGTACGGACCAGAAATTTAATCTTTTGGTTGGGCGCGAACTTCAGAAAGTCTGGAACCAGAAACCCCAATCTGTCCTTACGTTTCCATTGATCGAAGGGCTGGACGGAGTTCAGAAAATGAGCAAGAGCTTGAACAATCACATTGCGCTGATGGACTGTCCGCGTGAAATGTTTGGAAAAGTGATGTCGCTGCCTGATGTTCTGATGGAGCGCTATTACCGATATGTAAGCGGGCTTTCTTCCGTCGAGGTGACCCGAATTGCCCAGCAGATCAAAAGTGGAGAGCTTCATCCGCGTGAAGCCAAGGCCAAGCTTGGAGAACAAATTGTTTCTCTTTATCATTCCAAAGAAAAAGGGGAAGAGGCGCGCCGAGAGTTTGACCAGATCTTCCGTGATAAAGGACTTCCCGATGAAATTCAAACCTTCTCGTTCGCACAGCAGGAAATCGACATTGTCTCTCTCCTGAAGGAAATGAATCTGGTTCCGAGTAAAAGCGAAGCGCGACGGATGATTGAGCAGGGCGGTGTGAAAGTGGATCAAATCAAAGTGACGGATACGGCGCGGGTGCTTTCCCTGAAGAATCCCATTTTGATTCAATGCGGCAAAAGAAAATTTGCGAAGGTTCAGTATGCCGGTAAATGAAGCGGTGAATGTCTCCGTCACCCCCCCTGCATCTGATGTGATGATCCAGGTGGAAAATCTTTCCAAGAATTTTGGACGGGTTCAGGCGCTTAAAAACATTTCCTTTGAAGTGCTTCGCGGCGAGATCCTTGGTTTTCTTGGGCCTAACGGGGCGGGTAAGACCACGACGATGAGAATCCTTACCGGCTACTTTCCACCGACCACGGGAAAGGTCTGGATCGACGAGGGTGACTTTCATCGAGACGCGAAGCGGATCAAGCATAAAATCGGTTATCTACCCGAGCACGTTCCGCTTTATCGCGATATGCAGGTCGAGGAGCTGCTGCGCTTTGTCGCGGATCTGCGTTCCGTCCCGCGAAAAAATATCAAAGCGGAAATTGAGGAGAAGCTCAAGATTTGTGGTCTCACGGAAGTGCGCAGCCGTATTATCGGAAATCTTTCTAAGGGATTCCGGCAGCGCGTTGGCCTCGCTCAGGCGCTGATTGGAGATCCTAAGGTTTTGGTCCTGGACGAACCCACGAGCGGTCTTGATCCTAGGCAGATCATTGAAATCCGCAAACTGATCCGCGAGCTCGCCCGAAACCGCACCGTGATTCTTTCCACGCATATTCTTTCTGAGGTCAGTATGATTTGCGACCGTGTGATCATTTTAAACGGCGGCAAAGTGGTGGCTAGCGGCACGACCCAGGAACTTGAAGACGAGCTCAGCCGGCATCATGAAATTTTTGTGTCGATTGGGGATCATCACCGCAAAATGGAAGCCTTCGAGCTTTTGAAAGCGCTGCCAGGCGTAGAATATGTTAAGGAGGGCAGTGAGCACGAGGGCCAGGTTGATTTTACACTTTCAACGTTCAAAGATGCGGATTTGCGGCCGATCATCAGCCGTCTTTTTGTGGAGCACGATATCCCGCTTCTTGAAATTCGTTCCGGGCGTCTGAGTTTGGAAGAGATTTATATCAAAATTGTTTCGCAAGAACCTACTTGAGGGAAAATCGTGATGATGAATAAGAGTTGCTTCTGCGGTCTTTTGCAATGACGCATCAGGAATTATTATGAAAAATGCTTGGGTGCTGGCGCGCAAAGACTCCGCGGCCTATTTTAATTCCTGGACGGGAATAGTGATGCTGACTCTCTTTGCTCTTGTGGCGGGAATTTTCTTTTTGTTCCCGCTGGTGACTTATACCAAGATGTCCCTCCAGGCCTCGCCGGAAGCTTATGCGGGGCTGAAGGGATTTAGTCCCAGCCGTTTTGTTTTCGGTTCTTTTTTTCTGAATTTTGGCAATGTGATGATTTGCGTCGTTCCCTTCCTCAGTATGCGGGCCCTGGCTGAAGAGCGCAGTCTTCAAACGCTGGAACTTCTTTTTACCTATCCGCTTTCAGATTTTGACATCGTGTGGGGAAAATTTCTCGGGATGATCCGATTTTTTTTCTTTTTGACTCTGCCCACTCTGAGTTATCTTTTCTTGTTTCACTGGATTGGCGCCGAAATGGACTGGGGGGTGATTGCGGCCGGTTACCTAGGGTTTTTCCTTCTCGGGACTTCCTATTTAGCACTGGGACTTTTCATCTCCTCAATTTCTGCTAACCAGATGATTAGCGCGATGATCACCTTCACTCTTCTTTTGGGTTTTTGGGTTCTGGAGTGGGTTTCCAGTGTGACGGATGGAGCCTGGGCGCATTTCTTTTCGGCTCTTTCGCCGTTCGGGCATTACCGGGATTTTACTCTGGGTATTCTGGACCGCAGTGACATCTCGTATTTTGTTTTCTTTAATCTTTATTTTCTTTTTCTGACACTGCGCTCTATCGAAGTGCGGAACTGGAAAGGCTGAGTATGCGTTATCTATTTATTCGAACCCAAGTTATTTTTCTTTCCCTGATTTTACTCGCGACTTTCGGGCTGCTGCTGGCGCTTGGAATCCGTTATAACATCCGCCTGGATCTGACGCCCGGCAAAGTCTATTCCATTGCGGAAGGCACGGTCAAGACACTCAAAACAATGTCCGGACCCGTGGAGATTCTGGCCTTTTATCAGCACGAAGATCCAGCACGTAATAATTTTGAAGTCTTTCTCAAACAATGCCAGATAGTTCACTCTGGTCTTAAATACAGTTTTTATGATCCACAACGCGTGCCCAACCTGGCCAAGACCTATCACGTTCGGGAACTTTACACCGTGGTCCTTCATTATGAAAACCGCTACGAAAAAATTATCCAGCCCACGGAACAGAGTTTTACGAACGCGTTGATTAAATTGCTTCAGCCCAAGACGATTCACCTTTGCTTTGCCACCGGACACAAGGAAGTCGCCTTGAATGACAAGGAACGAAGCGGCTACGCGGTATTCCAGGAACTTTTGAAAGAAAATGGATACGATGCGCGGGAAATCATCCTGTCGCGGGATAAAGTGCCGAGCGTTTGCCAGGTGCTGGTGGTTGCCGGGCCTCACCAGGAATTTGATACGGCCGAACTTGGCCTGATTGCCCAAACATTTAAAGAAGGACACAGTATTTTTTTGATGATTGATCCGATGGCTTCCGGAGAAGGGCTGTCTTTTATTAATTTCATGAAACAGTTCGGAGTGGTGCTTGGAGCCGATGTGATTGTGGATAAAGCCAGCCGCGTAGCGGGCGGAGATTTTCTGGTGGCGATGGTCACTCAGTATGTGATTCAGCATCCTATCACCGGAGAATTTCAGGCCCCAACTTTCTTTCCTGTGAGCCGTAGCGTTCAGCCGTCTGTGGAAGTGCCTCCCGGAATTGAAGTCGTTCCGCTTGCCTTAAGCAGTCCGGAGAGCTGGGCTGAAACCAATTTGGGAGCTCTTTCGAATGGTGAAGCCAAGTTCGAACCCTCTTTTGATGTGATGGGTCCTATTCCTGTGGCCGTGGCGATTGAAGCCAAGACAGTGGCGCCTGCAGTCGGCGGGATTGCCGCGCCGAAGCCGAGTGAAGGCGGAAGGATGGTTGTGATCGGGGACAGTGATTTCCTGACAAACGGATTCATCAGTTTTTCCGGAAACTCGGATTTAGCTCTTAACATCATCCAGTGGCTAGCCCGGGACGAGCGTTTGATTTCTCTGCATCCCCGACAGCCACAGGAATTTAAACCTTTGAGGGTCACAGCCAGAAAACAGCTTACCGTGGTGCTGATAATTACCGTGGGTATTCCGGTCTTCTTTTTGTTTCTGGGCCTCGCCGCCCTTTTTCGCAGAAAGCGGTTAGCATGAAAAAATCAGTTACGGTGGTCTTTGCGCTTCTTTTTTTACTAGTGTTGGGCGTCTACCTTTATCTGGAAAATGAGACACAGGAAACGAAGATTCAGGAAGTGGCGATCCAGCAGGAGGAGATGCAGCTCTTGAGCCTTCCGGAAGGAGACCGCATCACGTATCTGAAAATTCAGAAAGCAGCGGGCGGGGAAAAAATAATTCTGTCTTGCGAGGGAGGGGAGTCTTGGAGGATTGAATATCCGGTGAGTTACCCAGCTGATGCGATGATCGCAAGCGGTCTTGTCACGGCACTAACGATGTCCTACAAAGTCCAAAAGTTGAAACCGGAAAAAGGGTGGGAGGAATACGGGCTTAAAGAGCCCTCCTTGAAAATAAGTCTCCGGACGCAGAAAAACGCCAAAGAAAGAAGCCTTTCATTCGGTGAAAATTCCCCGATAGGAAATTTTGTGTACGCCCGCTGGGATGAAGAAAAGGAATTTTTCCTGGTGTCCGAAGAACTGAATGACGCGTTCCAACAATCCCTTTATACCCTGAGAGACAAAAGCGTGTTTCATGCGGATTCCAAACAGGTTTCCAAGATCCATCTTAAACTGAATGACGGGGAATACGAGCTGACCAAAAATAAGGACAAATGGTTTTGGATGGAACCCATTCCAATTCTGGGAGAATTTATTTCAGACGCTGATCGGGAACCCATTTTGGAGGCGGTTCAGAATCTGAGAGTCAAAGAGTTCATCGACCAGCCATTTCTGGATGAGGCCAAATTTGGATTTGGTGCTTCGAATCGATTTGTCACGATTTGGCAGGATGATAAAGAGCAGACTTTGGAGATCGGAAGTGAAGCGGAAATCAAAGAAGCCTTTTATACCCGCCGGGAGAAGCAGGAATCTCCTTACCTGATTTCTTCCTCAAAACTGAATGCCCTCTTTGAGACCGTCAAGGCGGCGACGGATAAGGCCCTGGCGAAAGCAGCGTTGTCCGGATCTGGGATGGTGGACGCAGACAAGTTTGAAAAAGAACAGCCATCTTTAGTTTCAGCCCCGGCGCCTAAAGGGACAACTTCAGTTTCTGTTTTTTCTGCTCCAAAAGGATAGGTGTGAAACGGCCGCAGGATATTTCGGCGGAATCTTCCTGGCGCAGACTCTGTGACGAGGTTCGCCAGACGGTTGAGTGCGTGGGACGCCGTGCTGAAGAGATTCAGATTATTTTGGTGAGCAAGACGGTGGATGAAGGTCTGATTCGTGCCGCACAGCAGGCCGGAGCTGTGGATTTTGGGGAGAACCGTGTCCAGGAACTTTTGAGCAAGAAAAAAAATCTTTCACCGGATCTTCGCTGGCATTTGATTGGGCATCTTCAGACGAATAAAGTGAAACAGGTGTTAGGACAGACGGTTTTGATTCATTCACTCGACCGGGTCGAGCTTGCCGAAGTGATTGACTCTCAGGCAAAGAAGCTTAAAATCCCCAAGACGGATTGCCTTATCCAGGTGAATGTGTCCGGGGAAGCGTCCAAGTTTGGTTTTCGGCCTGAAGAGGTCGAGCCTTTTCTCGCGTCTCTTCCTGCAGATTCAGCGGTCGAAATTCGCGGTCTGATGGTGATCGGGCCTCACACGGAAGATGAACGCGAAATCCGGAAAGTTTTTTCGCGGGCTCGCCAGCTGCAGGATCAGCTGAAGAAAAAATTTCCGATCCGGAATCTTAAAACTCTTTCGATGGGAATGTCCGGCGATTGGCGGATTGCGGTTGAAGAAGGCTCCACAATGATTCGTGTTGGCTCTGCAGTATTTGGAGAAAGAAATCAAGAATGAAAATTTCAAAGACGTTGGGACTCATTGGTGTCGGCAATATGGGCGCAGCTATTTTGGAAGGGCTGTTTGCCAAGCAATTGATCAAGCATGGACAGGTCTGGGTTTATGACAAGTTTACGGAAAAGGCGCGTGAATTTTCCCAGTTCGAAAAGGTCCGCCTGGCTGCATCCAATCGGGAGCTGGTTCAAAAGTCGCGAGTGGTTCTTTTAGCGATCAAGCCGCAGGATTTAGTTCAAACGGCTCAGGAATTCAAATCGGTTCTGACGAAAGAGCACACGGTCATTTCGATTCTAGCCGGAACTCCGGTTGGGAAAATAAAATCCATTCTCGGACCTAAGCCGCACGTGATCCGTGCGATGCCAAACCTTGGAGCCAAAGCAGGGGCTTCGATGACAGTCTTGAGCGGAAAAGATCCTGAGGGCCTCAAAACCGCAGAACAAATTTTTTCCGGCTGCGGTGCAGTAATGCATCTTGATGAAAAACATTTTGATCTTGTTACGGCGATTAGCGGAAGCGGGCCCGCCTATTTCTTTTTGCTGATGGAACTGCTTGTCGAAGCGGGGATCAAAAATGGAATTCCCCGGGAAAAGGCCAAACTTCTTGCCGTTCAGACAGCGCTGGGTGCGGGGCTTTTAGCCAAAGCGTCCGCGGATGCGCCGGATGAGCTGCGCCGGAAAGTGACTTCTAAAGGCGGCACGACAGAAGCCGCGTTCAAAGTTTTTGAATCTAAGCAGTTGGCCAAAATTATTCATCAAGGGATTGAAGCTGCGTTTCAACGTGGAAAAGAATTGGCTTCATTCTAATAACCAAGATACAAGAAACAAGATACAAAAAATAACCAATGACCAAGATACAATAACCAAATGAATTCCAGTCTTCAATTTTCAAAAAATCTAAAATTGGAATTTATTTTTTTGGAATTTGTTTGGTGTTTGTTTCTTGTTTCTTGGTTATTCTAAGTTGGAGGTTTTATGTTTGTGTTCGGAGAATTTTTCAGGGCCCTGGCCCTTTTAGTCAACGGGGTTTGTCAGATTATTTACTGGCTGCTTTTTGCGAGGATTGTGATCTCTTGGTTTCCGGTGGATCCCTATCATAATATTGTGCAGTTTCTCTTTCAGGTGACGGAGCCGATTATGGCGCCGTTCCGAAGGGTTCCGCTTCAGATCGGAATGCTGGATCTGACACCGCTTGTGACTTTTATCGCACTGTTTTTTGTCCGCAACGTCTTGGTCGGGCTTTTGATAGGACTGGCTCAAAAATTCGGAACAGCACCCGCTTATTAAAATAACCAAGATACAAGGAACAATAACCAAATAAATACCAAGGAACAAAATCCAATTATTTAAAGATTAAAATCCTATTGCTTAATTTGATTTTTGGTCATTATTTGGATCTTGCATCTTGTTTCTTGATTATTGAGAGGTCGCTCTTATGCCAATGAAACGAATTAAAAGTAAGGGATCAGATTTACTCGCCAAGACCCGTGAAGCGGCGGATGCGATCCGCAAACAGTCCAAGCTCGTTCCTGAAGTCGCGATTATTCTCGGAACCGGACTGGGTAATCTGGCGAAGAAGATCAAGGCCGATAAAGTGATCTCGTATAAGAGCATTCCTCATTTCCCGGTTTCGACCGTGGAGTCTCACGCGGGGCAAATGACGCTCGGGGAACTCTCGGGGAAAAAAGTTGTCGCGATGGAAGGCCGCTTTCATTTTTATGAAGGCTACTCGCTGGCGGAGGTGACGTTCCCGGTCCGCGTGATGAAAGAATTAGGCGCCAAAATTTTGATTGTCTCCAATGCGTCCGGCGGCCTGAATCTTGAATACCGTAAAGGCGAGCTTATATTAATTGAAGACGTCATTAATTTTATGGGCGTGAATCCCCTGATTGGGCCCAACGACGAGCGGCTTGGTCCGCGGTTTCCGGATCTGTCCGCGCCTTTCTCCGGGCGGCTGATGGCGCTTGTCGAAGAAACTGCACGCCAGGAAAAAATTTCGGTGCGGCGCGGCGTTTACATCGGAGTCACGGGACCGAATCTTGAAACGCGCGCGGAATACCGGATGATGAGAAATTTCGGAGCAGACCTGGTTGGGATGTCCACGGTTCCCGAAGTGATCGTGGGCGTGCATCAGGGAATGGAAATCCTCGGGCTCAGCGTGGTCACGGATCTTTGTGATCCGGACAACCTTCACGCAGTCGACATCAAAGAAATCATCAAAACCGCCAACGAAGCCGGCCCAAAACTCGACAAACTCATCGAAAAAGCAATCCGGAAATTTTAACTGTTGACGAGTTTTCGGGGTCTAACCTATTTTTTCAGTAGCCTTCTCTGCGTTTCTAGACAAATCCTGAAGTCCTCAGTATACCTCTCTCTGAAATAGTGATTGTTAAGTGAAAGAACTACTCGAGAGATTGAAAGTGATTGTTGTTTTTTCGCGAAATCAAATTCCGATTCGTTTGACTCAGGAGCGTTGGGAACATATCACAAGACGTCATCCTGGAATGGAAAATCAAAGGTACCAGGTTAGATTATGTAACCTGGTACCTTTTGCTTAAATTCTTCCTTCGGAAAACCCCGCGTTGCTTCCGGTGTTGATATCGGAGAAGGGGTTGCTGTCCGTTACGATGAAAAAAAGAAAGAAGTGGTAGGATTAACCCTGATTGGATTTCGCGCTAGAACACT
>SICL01000009.1 GCA_009691445.1 Candidatus Taenariivivens baikalensis
TTTGATAATGTGCGGACTTCCGATGCGCTCGCCTTAACGCTTGCTTCCAATGGCACAGCCGGAAAATTTGATACGGACTCCGAAGGAATCTTTGATGGAAGCCTCACCTCGATCACGACTTCAAACGGCATCGGGCATTTTTATTACAAAGATACAAAAGTGGGAACGCCGACTCTGACGATATCCCGCAGCGGGCTTACGCAGATCACGCAGCAACAGACGATCGCGGTTGCCGCCGCAAATAAACTGATTATGACTTCGAGCGCTCAAAGTATGGTCGCAGGAGTTGTCTCCGCGGCCGCTTACGATGTGGAAGTGCGTGACTCGTTTGATAATTTGCGGACTTCGGATGCACTTACTTTAACGCTTGCTTCGAATGCCGCAACCGGAAAATTCGATACGGCTTCCGGCGGAACATTTGACGGAACCGTCACATCGATTTCCACTTCAAGTGGTGTTGGCCATTTCTACTATAAAGATACAAAAACGGGAACGCCTCTGCTCACCATCGCAAAACAAGGCGGTGGTATTACGAACGCCACACAAAATCAGACCATTACTCCGAGTGCGGCCACGAAGCTTATCGTGACTTCCGCGACTCAGACACTGACGGCGGGTGTTGCGTCAGCCGTTTATGATGTTGAAATCCAGGATCAGTTTGACAATGTGAGAAGCGCAGATGATTTGGCTTTAACGCTTGCTTCGACCGCGGCGACCGGAAAATTTGATTCTGCTTCAAACGGCGCGTTTAACGGAACGATTACTTCCGTGACTTCGTCCAACGGCATCGGGCATTTTTATTACAAGGACACTAAAGTGGGAACGCCGACTCTCACGGTATCCCGCAGCGGCCTTACTTCGGATACGCGGCAGCAGACTGTGGGTCTTGCGGCTGCAAGTAAACTCGTGATCACTTCGACGGCTCAAAGTGTCACTGCCGGTGTGGCGTCGGGAATTTACAGTATCGAAATACGGGATGCATTTGATAATTTACGAAATGCGGATGCGTTGGCTTTAACCTTGGCGTCCAACTCCACGGGTGGAAAATTCGATACCGCTTCCGGCGGATCCTTTAGCTTGACTCAGGTGACGACGGCAAACGGAATCGGGAGCTTCTATTATAAAGATACGAAAGTTGGAACGCCGGTGGTTACGGTCTCGCGCGGTGGTCTTACTTCGGATACACAGCAGCAGACCGTTACGGTTGCCGCCGCGAATAAACTGATTATCACTTCAACCGCTCAGAGCATCGTGGCGGGAGTCGCTTCCACGATTTATGACGTGGAAATCCGCGATTCATTTGACAATTTGCGGACTGCGGATGCCTTGTCCTTAACACTGGCCTCGAATGCTGCGACTGGAAAATTTGATAGTGCGGCCGGCGGCGCGTTTGATGGCAGCATTGCTTCCGTGACTTCGTCCAGCGGCATCGGGCATTTTTATTACAAAGATACAAAAGTTGGAACGCCGACGATGACTGTTTCCCGTAGTGGTCTTACGCAGATGACGCAGCAGCAGACGATCACGGTTGCGGGTGCCACGAAACTGATGATTACTTCCAGCGCTCAAAGTATTGTCGCGGGAGCCGTTTCCACCGTTTACGATGTGGAAGTGCGCGATCAATTTGATAATGTGCGGACTGCGGATGCGCTGGTTCTGACGCTTGCTTCGAATGCTGCGACTGGAAAATTTGATAGTGCGGCCGGCGGCGCGTTTGATGGCAGCATTGCTTCCGTGACTTCGTCCAGCGGAATCGGGCATTTTTATTACAAAGATACAAAAGTGGGAACGCCGACTCTGACGATATCTCGCAGCGGGCTTACGCAGATGACGCAGCAGCAGACGATCACGGTTGCGGGTGCCACGAAACTGATGATTACTTCCAGCGCTCAAAGTATGGTCGCGGGAGTTGTCTCCGCGGCCGCTTACGATGTCGAAGTGCGCGATCAATTTGATAATGTGCGGACTTCCGATGCGCTGGCTCTGACACTTGCTTCAAATGCTGCGACTGGAAAATTTGATACAGTCTCTGGCGGTGTGTTTGATGGAACGGTGACGAGCGTGACTTCATCGAGCGGCATCGGGCATTTTTATTACAAGGACACGAAAGTAGGGGCTCCGATTCTCACGATCTCTCGCAGTGGTCTTACCCAGATCACGCAGGCGCAGACGATGACGGTTGCACCCGCGAATAAACTGGTGGTGACAAGCACTGACCAGACGCTTATGACGAATGAGCTTTCTACTCCGATTACGGTTGAGATTCGTGATCAGTTTGATAATTTGCGCGACAGCGATAATCTATCCTTGAATCTTGGCTCCAGCTCCGTGGGTGGAAAATTTGATACGGTTTCCGGCGGCGCCTTTAACGGCAGCGTTACGGCCGTGATGACCGCAAGCGGTATTGGAACCTTCTATTATAAGGACATCAACTACGGAATTTCAGCGCTGACGGTTTCTCGAAGCGGGCTCGCCTCTGCGACAGGACATATTCGTGTCAACAAACTTCAATTGCTGGGCCCGATCGGGGGAGAACTCTGGAAAGTGGGATCCGTCCGCACGATCACGTGGGCAACGGGTCCGGATGTTCCCAATGATTTGATTGTGGAATATTCTGTGGACGGCGGAAGCAATTGGAGAACTAATCCTGCGGATCAGATTGCAATCGGCCAAGCCACAGCACCGAGCAGTTTCCCGCAGTGGACGGTTCCTTCTGCTGCGATTTCTGCGCTCGTGAGAGTACGCATCCGGTCCTTATCCGATAACCGGTATTATGATCTTACCAATTCAAATCTTGTGATTGCCAATATCAGCCTGACCGCGCCGGTGAGCGGGGATAAATGGCGTGTTGGTACGCCGCATCCGATCAGCTGGACTGTGAACGGATCGGGTATTCCGAGTGATCTTGCCGTGGAATATTCGATGGATAATGGAAGCACGTGGCAGACCAATTCTGCGAATCAAATCGCAACCGGACAGAGCCCGGCGCCTGGAAGTTTTCCCCAGTGGACGGTGCCGCTTGCCGCAGTGGGCAATCCTTCGAATCAAATGAAGGTGAAAGTTTATTCCGCAGGCTTCACGGATTTTGCGTCAATCTCGCCTGTCTTTGCGGTGGCGAAATTGGATATCACCGCTCCGAGCGCGGGCAGTGAGGTTCTGCGCATGACTTCAACGGGAAATAATATTACCTGGAACGCGTCGGGAACATTGCCCACTGATTTCAAGCTTCAATATTCGATTGATGCGCCGCATAACACGTGGACGGATATTTTGACCAACATTGATCCTGTGAACGTAGCCAGCTATAACTGGAATCCGATTCCAAATTTCGGGTCGGCTCAAAATGCGGTGAAGATGAGACTTGTCAGTGCTGGAACTTCCGCGTGGGTGGATGATTCCAATAATAATTTCACGATTGACCGGCCGATAGTTGCCATCACTGCTCCGAGCACAGGAAACGTCATTGCTCAGGATACGGCTGTTAATATTGTGTGGACGCAGAATCCCGCAACCCAGGGCGCGATGTCCGGCGATCTGAAAATTGAATTTTCAACGGATAATGGAGTGACCTGGCCTGGAGGATCACAGATTATTGTGGCTGGAAATGCAGCGAATGGCGGGCCGGTGACAAGCCCGTTCCAGTGGCCGGTTTCCGGAGCCACGGTTTCGCCGACTGTCAAAATAAGGATTACGGATAATCAGGCGCCGCTCGGATCGGGAACTTCCAATGCATTTAAAGTCACGGGGTCTGTGTCTGTGGTCAAGCCAAATGGAAGTGAGAAATGGGCGATCGGGATTCCTCATGAAATTACGTGGCAGCGCCGCGGAGAAATTCTTAATATTAAAATTTACACCTATGACACGGATCCGAATGTGCCGGTGACGGTGATTAGCGAATCTGTTGATGCGAGTCTTGGAAGTATGAATTGGACGCCTCAGGCGGCGGATGCAAAGTCAGGGCTTAAGATGCGGATTATTGATACTTCGGATCCAGATGTTTCTGATGACTCCGGTGCGGCATTTATTGTGACCAAAATTGCGGTGACCAATCCTGCAGCGCGGCTTTTGGCTGGAGATAATCTGAATGTTTTATGGAGCCAGACCGGAATTTCTTCTGTGAAAATTCAGTATTCGATTAAGGGAGATTTTACGGATACGGTCACTCTCGATCCGACTCCTGCTGGTCCGGGGAGTTATTCGATGGCCGTGCCGCCTGCGACGACTACGAATTTTAAACTGAGAGTCACGGATGCGGTGGCGCCCAGTGTGGGAGATGCGCAGTTAGCCACGGATGATACCGACGGCGTGGTGATCTACGGAGGAATTACTTTGACGGCTCCGAATGGCGCTGAGATCTGGCCGATGGGTCAGGCGAGATCGATTACGTGGACCACGAGTCCCGCGAATGTGAATGTGATCAAGAATGTAAAAATTATGGCCGCCAAAAATGGAAATTTCAATGATACGACAACCGCCGGCAATATTGTCACGGTTGCCGCGAGTGTTCCGAATCATAATAATCCGGGCGCGGGCGCGGGACAATATTTATGGACGTCTGATTTTACGGGCAGCAATATCAAAATGCGGGTGATGGACGCGGATGATCCGAGCCCCGTGCCGGCTCAGGACCAGGATGACTCCAATGCGGTTTTCAAAATCAAGGGAGTGTCCTTTGATTCACCGGTTGGCGGGGAAAGTCCCGTAGTCGGAACTTCAATGGCGATTACGTTCCGCTTTACCGATACGATCACCAGTGTGAATTTGCAGTATTCCTCGAATGGCGGGACCAACTGGCTCACGATTACTTCAGGGCTTAATGTGTCGTCTAATCCGCGCACTTATACCTGGACTCCGATTCCGGATGCGATCTCGACGAATGTGAAACTTCGTGTGCAGGACGCGAGTGATCCCGCAAATACATTTTCGATATCGGGCGTGTTCAATATTAAGGGAACATTGTCAATCACGACACCGCCGAGCGGACTCTTGGTAGGAAATCATCAAACACTTCAATGGACAAGCACGGGCACGATGCCGAATCAAAGACTTGAATACGCCAAGGACGGAAATTTCGGCAATCCGTCAACCGGCAACATTGGAACGATTGCCAATCTGGCGGGACTTGCGGGCGGGGCCACTGCCGTGGATCAAAGTTATGACTGGACGGTTTCAGATGCTGTCGGGATTGGGGTGAAAGTCCGTGTGATGGATACGACGTCACACGCCAACGGTTCACTGAGTGTCAGCAGCACCTCCGGAGCTTTTTCGATCGGACCCAGTTTTGGTTTTACGAGTCCGCTTTCTTCCTCGGCTTGGGGCGTTCAGGATATTTCACGGAATATTACCTGGACTACTTTTGGATCCGTCAGCCGTGTGAAGCTTGAGTATTCTGTGGATACGGACAGTAATCCGGCAACGTTTAATAATCCACAGGTGCTTGCTGCGGACATTGCCAATACGGGGAGCTTTAACTGGAATCCCATTCCGGATCTGGTGACGGAGGCAGGGCAGAATCCTCAAGTGAATCGAAGTGTTCCTGTTCAGATCAGGGTCACTGATTTGGATGCGGGCCATCCGGGGATCGTGATTATGTCTCAGGTTTTCGCGGTGAAGTGGTATCAAATTATCTGGCAGGTCAGGGATACGGATACGGGATCTGTTGTCTCAAGTTTGAATGTCCATGATACTTCTCCGTGGAATGTGGATAATTTTTCTATCAATCCCGGTGATGCTATGAAAAGAAGTTATAAGTACGGGACTTATACGACGACGTGGAGCAAATCTGAAAATTATCTGGATGCCACGGTGGATGGGTGGGTGGCAAATCAGGATCAAGACAAACTATTACTGATGCAAAACACACTGCTCGTGAATGTGCAGTACGATGTGAAGTCGGATTATAGTTATAACGCGTCGAGTCAGACGCTCTCGTTTCGGTGGTGGTTGAGCACTCGCGGTGTTTTGCAGGTGGATGACGATTCTCACAGGATGGGGGCCGGACGGCTGCAGGTTTATGCGAATGGATCCACGGCTCTTCTTGCGACGATCAATGATCCCAATGGTGTGGATGTCAATGGAATGTATTCGGTGGATGATTGGGTGAATCCAGTGACGAATAGTCCGAATCCCGGAGATCATATGATTAATCCCCGGAAACTTTATTTTGTGAAAACGATTATTACTTATGGCGGACAAGAAAAGATTGCGGGATTTACGATTGATGTGCGAGCCCAGGATGATATTCAGAATATTGGAAATACGTTGACGACCGCTATCAACAATGTCGTCCCAGCGGCCGTGGCAGCCGGAATGGCGCCTCTTAGTAACAAGATCGGAGAGGCCACGGACGTCGCAAGTTCCAATAGTCTTTTTGGGAAAATGCAAACCCTGAAGGAGGCGGTGGGGTTGGCCGATGATACAAGCAGCAGTAGTAGTTTGGTGGGACGGCAGAAGGCGGCCGAGGAAAAACTGACAACAGTTTTGGGCGAGGTCAAGGAGACCCTTCCGGAGCTCATCAAGAAATCGGTGGGGGATTCCAAGGGCGGGCGCGGCAGAATGCTTAACCGGAATTCGCGCGTACCTGTGGGGACAACGGCATCCATCCGGTTTCAGTTTGATACGGCGACGCATCCGGTGCTGGATATTTATGATCCGGAAAATAAGAGGATTGTGAATTCGGTTCCGCTTGTTGAAATGATAGGCGCTCCAGGAATTTTTAATTATGATTTTAAAATCCGGAATTCTTTTGCTGCGGGGGAATATACGGTGATTGTCAAAGAGGCGGCGAGCGGGTTTATGGATTCCATGATGCTGACCGTGATTCCCGCCTCAGCGGCGGATGACCAGATTGGTTCATCTCTTGTGACCGCATCTTCATCGGCGCAGAACGCGTCTACGGATGCAAAACGAGCCTTTGAGGAAGTGCAGGGAATTAAAGATCTTCTTGGTCAGGGCGGGGAATCCAGTATTACGAAGCAGCTTGGAGACGTCACGGGTCTCATGAATAATATCAAGAAGACGGTTGCGGCGTTGAGCGGCGGGGCTGAGGCTGGAGGAGAAGGCGGCCCTGCTGAATTGATCACGATCAATACTGTTCACGATGCAATTTTAGCGGTTATGAAAGAGGTGCACTCCGTCGCCAGCCGTGAGGGCGTGAATCTTGACGCCGTTTATGAAGGGGTCGCAGCCCAGCAGGAAACCGCAAAACAAATTCAGAATATGGTTATCGCGACGCAAGCGGCAGCACAGACAACGCAAGCAATCATGGAAAAGGCACAGGATAAGCCTGTGATGACAACATGGTTCGAGAATCCGGTCTAGTAAAAAAATACAGAAAGCAGAAAGCCGAAGGCAGACAAACCGGAAACTTTTTGTTTTCTGGTTTCTTTTTTCTGCTTCCTGCCTTCTGCCTTCTGCTTTCTGCTTTTAGTCTTCCCTCCGCTCACTCCGCTATCCCTGAAGTAGATAAAAAACTAGAGAAATTCCAGAAGACTCCTGAGAGCGGCAGTAAAAAAGCAAATACTGTACATACTCAGGAAGGGGATAAGAAGGTCTTGATCCTGAAGGTGATGGTGGTCAATCCGTCGAAAAAAAATAAGCAGATATTTCCGATGAAAGCGTATTTGCCTGAAGAGATTCAGCCGGAGCATATTTTGGGGAAAGAAGATCTGGAGGTCGGGTATGACTCGGAAAAGAAGGCCTATTATATGACGAAACAAATTGAGCTTGATCCGGGCCAGGCGATTGTGAAGACGATTAAAGTGGAAGACATTTGGCAGGTCCCGGAAGAGCAGCTGCATGAGATGTCTGATGAAGCGGGCGGGTTATTCAAGAAAGTGGTCGGGACGCTGTACGAAGCAAAGGCTCGCCTGCTTTTAAGTAACATGGAAGTATTGTTGACGCAGATTTATGAACTTCAGAATGATACGAGTTTGACGCCGGAGGAACATATTTCCTCGTTCAGGGATAATAAGAAAAAACTGCGTGAGATTGAGCTTGATTTAGTGGCGCTTCGGAGGCTGGTGTTTCAGTCTACGGGAGAGGGGGCCGCCTCACTTGGATTGGGATCCCAGAAGCAAGTATCAGAAGCCGGGGCTTCCCAAGGGTTTATGGGAGCTAACTTTACTCCCGAATCGGTGTCCAAAGAAAACAAGGGATCTCTTCCGGAGTGGGTTGCGTGGCGGGCAATTTTTATAATTCTTGGATTTCTGGCTTTAGGTGCAACCTCTTTTTATTTGATCTGGCATCGTCAGCTTCGAGTGCTTGAGAAACGAAAAAAACAGGAATCCGAACAGAACAGGCCGCGAAGTGTGTTTGAAGATGTGCTCGGAGGATCTTCTATGGATCCATCCCGGCTTGACGAAAAAATCGTTATTCCCACCGCCAGAATCCCTCCCCAATTTCCCAATCAAAGAGGCAGGGTCGCTTAAAGGGGAAACAGACAAGAAGGAAGATGGAAGAAAAATTCAATTCAAAGAAGATTGAGACTGTACGGCAAAGGAATGTTTCATCGTCTCGATATTTTCTAGGAACAATTTTTTGCCATGTTTATAGGGATGGAGCGAAAAGTTGATTCTTTCTGCCGTAGTTCTTAAACTTGTTTTTCCTTCCCTCTATTCCTCATCCGCCTCTGGCGCCGCGACTCCAACCAATTCAACCGCTTGACCGTATTTGAAGCCTTCATTCTGCATCAGGGAGAGAACGACATCCTCCGGTGAGGTGGCGCTCATGACAATATTTTCTGCTTCCGCTCGGGTGTAACCGGTTTGAATCATGCGGCCTACAATGACCGTTTTGTCATCCTCGAAATTGTGCCGGGATGCTTCAGAAAAATAAAAGGGATTGTTGGAAAGCGAGAGGGGGAGACTGGGCTCTGGCTCGGAGTCAGAAGATTTAGCCTCCCCCGGCCCTTCTTTTTTCCCCATTTCTAAAGCGTCGTGCCGGGATTTTTCCGCATCATCTTTTTTAATCTTTTCATTCATCAACTGATAACTTTCTTCGTCCACGTGGAGTTTTTGATCTGCGGGCTTCGATAAATCGGATTTAAGATCATCCCGCGCCTGTGCTTTTCCCTTTTCATTTTGGAGCGGTGATTTTTCTTTCTTAAGAGTTTCAAGTAAGGTCGAGGTGGCTTCTTCGACCTTTGCTTGCACCGGGGCCGAGGTTTGGGCCGGCATGGTTTGATTGACATACATGCGTTCCTGGGTCGGCTGCTCAGTGCGGTCAAAGATCGTATCTACGCGGTCTTGGTAAGAGGTTAAGGTTGGGGCCGGGCCTCCCGTAATGTGATTGATTTGCTCCAGGCGATTGCTCCTTTCTATTTCATTGCCGGCGTAGGAGGGGGAGGAAAGAAGGCCGAGGGAAGAGAGAAGAAAGATGGAACAGAGAAGAGGGAAAAGAATTTTGTCTTCATTCTTCTTTCTATTCATACGCTTCGTAGATCGTCAGGAAACCGGTAAACTTTATAAAAAAATCCGAAATTGCTTTGCGCCGCTCGCAATGACGTGTGTGGGTTTTTGTCATTGGCCGCCCTTCGGCGGACGAGTCCCGCGATTGGGCTGAGACGCGGCAATCTCAGAGCGAGCACAAAGGGCTCCCTTTTTTGCGAGAGGTTATAAAGTAATTCGCCCTCTGCGTCGATTCTTATTTAGCACAATAAGTAACCGAAACTATCATGCTTCGCTTCATGCCTGCCTGCTGGCCGGAAGCGAAGAATGACAAATTCAAGGATTTAGAATGACAAGGAAGTTTTTAAATCTTTTTATTTTTTTGTTTCTGGCTGTTTTTTTCCCCTTTGTCTCGACGCTTTCTGCCGGTGAAATCGATGATAAATATCTCCTGACACGTGATGAGGAAATTCACGTTAAACAGGCCCGCGCCGGCGATTTGAACTATAAGATCGAAGCTCTCCACCAGCAGATTGTCCGAGAACAGGAGCAGCTTAAGATCACGAACGAAAAAATCTGGAAAGAATTCTCTCAAAACCTCGAAGTTGAACGCCGTGAGCTTCGTGAGAAGCTTGATACCATTACCCAGCGTCAGACCCAGTTTGAAGCTGAGCTGGAACGTAAACGCCAGCTTGATGAAGTCCGGGTGCATGAGAAAGATAATGAACTGAAACGGATGATGATGGATGTGGAACGTTTACGCCTTGAGATTGGGGAAGACCAAAAGGTGGTCGAGGATATGCGCCGTGCCGTGAAGGATCGAAAGGTCCGGTCTGAAGTGATTAACCAGGAAGGGAAAAAAGCTGAGGCAGGCAGCGAGGTCCTTCAAAATGGTGCGATTCATATTGGGAGCATAAGCGGCCGTCAGGTTTTGGATAAAGGCTCGTTCAGTATGAAAAATGTTCAGCCTGAATACAGTCTTTCCGTGGGTGATATTTTGGGAATTGAGGTTTGGCATAATCCGGATCTGACGAGGAGAGTTTCCGTGCGGCCTGATGGACGCATCTCCCTTCCCTTGGCCGGCGATCTTGACGTGGTGGGCATCAGTCTGATTCAGCTGCGCGAAATGATTGCTGACAAGCTGAAGGATTATATTCGCAACCCTCAGGTGACGATCGCCATCGAGGGCTTTGGCGGCCGAAAATTTATTATGCTGGGAGAAATAAGCTCTCCAGGCGTGTACCGGTTTCAGGAGTCGATCACGCTTATTGAAGCGGTGGCTCTGGCAGGAGGTTTCACCAAAGAATCTCATCATGGCAAGATTATGATTATCCGCGGGGATATTCGTAAACAGCAGCAGGTTAAAATCATTACGGTCAATGCAGCGAATATTCTCCAGCGCGGTATGCTGACTGAAAATCTTACGATTCTTCCCAACGACATTATTTTTCTGGGCAAAGACTTTCTTGGTGATTACCGCGCATTTATGGATGATGTGATTAATCCAAGCATCAGTAATATCCTCAATGTTTTTGTGCTGCGCGATGCTATCAACACCGCGAAACTGCCCATGACTGATAATTGAAATGATCCATAAAGAAAAAAGAAGAGGGAAGAGGGAAGAGAGAAGAGAGAAGATTTTTTCTTCCATCTTCCATCTTCCATCTTCCATCTTGTTTTTAGGTCGCGTGTCATGGCTGAAGTAACCTCGCCTGCAGCAATGCTTCATAATCCTTCGGAAGGCAGTCGCTATGAGCTGACCTTAGGGGATTATTGGCGCATCCTGATTAAGCGCAAATTCATCATCTTTCTCACCTTCATTTCTGTTCTCGTCGGAACGATTGCCTATACGAACGCGCAAATACCCATTTATCGGGCCGCTGCCGGTGTTAAGGTTTCCCAAGGTGGATCCGGGCGGGCTTTTATGAGTCCGGATATGTTTATGGGGGGCGGTTCTGATGCCATGGCCACTTATCAAAGCACCATGACGAGTCAGAAGGTGGTGGAGCGCGTAGTACTCCGGCTGGGATTGCTTGCGCCGGATGCGACCAAAGAGAGTCTGGCGGCCAAGGCTGATGAAATTCGTGATTCTATTTCGACCAAGCAGCTGGGTGACACTAATATTATCAGTATTATCGTCCAGTATACCGACGCGAAGCTTTGCGCCTCGATTGCTAATCAAACGGCAGAAGTGTTCGTTGAAAACGACCTTCTTGACAAAACCCGGCAGGCTCGGAACCTTCGCCAGTTTGTCGAAAAACAGCTTTTTTTGTTTGAAGGAAAACTCAAGACCACGGAAGAAAAAATTCAGAACTTCCGCCAGTCGGGAAAAGCACTGGGAATCGCGATCGGCCTGGAGCGGCAGCTTTCGGATTTGGAAAGAGAGCGTACCTTGCTGCTCAAGCAGTTTACCGAAAAACATCCGGATGTGGTCAAGGCTGATGAAATGATTGCCGGAGTCAGAAAAAATATTAAAAACCTTCCTTCCAATGAGCTTGAACTTGCCCGTCTTCAGCGGGACCTTGAAATCAATGATCGGTCCTATCGTGTCATGAAAGAAAAATTTGAGCAGGCGCGTCTTTCTGAAGTTGAGACGGTGAGTGAGGTCAGCGTGGCGGAGACTGCGTCTGTGAACAAGACGCCGATTTCTCCGAAAAAAAATCTGAATAAAATGATCGGATCCGTGGTTGGGATAATTCTCGGGATCATTTTTGCATTTGGCGTGGAGAGTCTTGATACCTCCATTGGAACCATTGAAGATGTGGAGCGAACGATCCGTCTGCCGGTCGTAGGGGTGGTGCCGTTCTTTGATCCTAGCGCGGAAGATTTGCCTTGGTGGCGCGTGGACCAAAGCATCATGCATATAGTCAAACGTCGCATGAGTTCAGCGCCTGACTCTTCGGCGCTTATTATGAATCAAGATTCATTTTCAACCTTATCTGAGGCCTACCGCATTTTACGAACCTTTGTTGAATTTATCCTGGAAAGGCAGCCGGGCGAAGGGGGGAAGGTTCTTTTGATCACGAGCACTGGACCGCAGGAAGGAAAATCACTTACCTCCTGCAATCTCGCGATATCCCTGGCCCAAGCGGGGCGTAAAACACTGTTGATTGACGCGGATCTCCGGCGTCCTGTCGTTCATCGTCTTTTTGGTTTGAAACGCTCCCCCGGACTTGGAGAATTGCTTTTGAATATGGCTACCCTGGATGAAGTCAAATGCAGTATGGGGGATATCCTTATTGGGGAAAATTCCCAGTGGGATAAAGTGGTCTCTACCAAAATGCTGGACCGACTTGAAGTGATGCCCACGGGCCAATCGACTGAAAATCCTGCCGAACTTTTAGCATCAGCGGCCATGAAAAAGTTACTCATTGATCTTCGCCAAGTGTACGACTACGTTATTCTGGATACGCCGCCGGTGCTGCCGGTTACGGACGCGCGCACGCTGGGTATTTTGGCCGACTGTACTTTTTTTATTTATCGTGCTGGAAAAACGGCACGACGTTCACTCATTCGCGCCACCGAGGAACTGAATCTGGCCGGTGTTAAAGTCAAAGGGATTATCCTGAATCACGCCACGGCTGAAGCGACACTTACCGACCGTGATTATTATCAATATTACGGAGAAACCAAGAAAGAGAATCAGTCGCAGAAAAGACAACAACAGCAAGCTCAACGAAAAAAGTGATCAAAGGTCAAGTAGGAAGAGAGAAGAAGGAAGAAGGAAGAGGGAAGAGGGAAGAAAACTCTCTTCTTTTTTCTCTTCCATCTTCCTTCTTCCCTCTTCTCTCTCGGGAGTACATCTAAGTGAAGCGTGTTCTTGTAACAGGCGGCGCGGGTTTTATCGGATCTCATCTCGTGGATTATCTTTTGAAGCGGGGAGATACGGTGACATGTCTTGATAATCTTACGACAGGTTCCCGGGTTAATATCGAGCACCACGCTAAGAATAAACAATTCAAGGTGGTTGAAGGGAGTATTTTGAATGAAAGCCTTGTGGAACAGGCGGTCCTTGAAGCCGATTTAATTTTTCATCTCGCGGCAGCCGTCGGTGTACGTCATATTGTGCAAAATCCGCTGGAGTCGATTATTGTAAATGTCGAAGGGACGGCCTGTGTGTTGCGATACGCGCATAAGTATAAAAAGAAAATTGTTTTGGCATCTTCCTCTGAAGTTTATGGCAAAAGTAATGCCGTGCCTTACCGAGAAGACGGAGACCGTTTGCTTGGATCGACAACGATTAATCGATGGTCGTACGCAGCCAGCAAGGCGATTGATGAGCATATGGCGCTGAATTATGCCTCGCAGGGGCTTCCGGTCGTGATTCTCCGTTTTTTTAATACCTATGGCCCGCGGATTAATGAACAGGCTTATGGGACGGTGATTGCTCAGTTTATCCGTCAGGCATTTTTAAATGATCCGATGACGGTGCATGGGAGCGGTTATCAGGTGCGGTGCTTCACCTATGTGGAAGATACGGTGGCGGGGGTGGTGAGTTCTTCGGAAATCAAAGAAGCGGAAGGCCAGATTTTTAATCTTGGGAATCCGCGGCCCTGGACGGTTGTGGATTTAGCCCAATTGGTAAAAAAAATCACGCGTTCAAAATCCGAAATCAGTCATGTCCCGTACAAGGATTATTACGGTCTCAGTTATGAAGATACGCCCATCCGGATTCCTGATATTACCAAGGCTCACCAAATTCTGGATTTTAATCCGGAGATTCATTTGGAAGAGGGGCTTCGCCGGACGATCAACTGGTGCCGGGAAAATTATCAATCTGCCCGCAACACGCAAAAAAAGAACCGCATTTTATCCGATTAAAAGACCTTTTTAAAATGGTCGGAATTTTTCGATAACAAGATACGTCATTGCGAGGGAACGTAGCGACCGCGGCAATCTCTCTGCCGGGATTGCTTCGCTTCGCTCGCAATGACGAGAATGAAATAATCTATGGCGCAACTTTTCGGCATGATCCTCGTTGTCCTTGCGATGCTGGGGCTCGGGATCTATATTGGCCCCACCGTTATCGAGAATCCTCAGATTATTATTGGCACTGCCGTGGGAGGATTCGTCCTGCTTTTGGCGCTTACCCGGTTTAATTTGGCCCTGATGTTTTTGCTTTTTATCATCCCTTTTTCTGTTCAATTTAATTTGGGGTATTTGACGGGCAAAACCCCCATTGATTTTAGTGTGGATGATTTTTTTATCATTTGTGTTGCATTCACATGGCTTGTTTATCTTACGAAATCCCGTAAGCCGCCTTATGTCGCGAATTCAATGACTTGGCCCTTTGTGGCCTATTTTTCAGCGAGTCTCATTTCCTTTATCCCTATGGTTGCTTCGGGTAAAGGAAACATTGCTCTTTCAATGCTCCACCTGATTAAATGGTATGAATATGTGTTCGTTTATTTTGTGCTCGTCCGGACACTGGAGAGCAGGGAGCAGATTGTCAAGTTTGCGGTGCTTCAAATTATCAGCAGCGTGATGATTACCTTGTTTCAGTTTTTTCAGATTCTTACCGGCTTTGCCCGGGGGCAAACATCGGGATTCGCTCACTCGGCCATGGCGACCTTTGGCAGTAATGGAATTCTGGGCGCTTATTATGTCTTTTTTTTATCGATTATTATCTCCTTCATTGTGACGGCGAAGTCACCCAAATATCGTCTGTGGCTTTTCGCAAGTGCCGGGCTTATGGCCTTTACCCTGTTTTATACGTTTGCCCGTTCCGCTTATCTGGGTATGGTTGTTGCTTTTATTGTCTTGGGATTTCTTCACCGCAAAATGATGGCGATCTTTTCGCTTCTGCTTTTATGTATGCTTCCGGCGGTTTCGAGCAAGGCTGTGAATCAGAGAATTAGCATGACGACGAACCTCAATGCCAGGGCCCTTCAGCGCGTGGGACATTTCAACGGCAATCGGAATGCTTTTTATAAAATGGCGCAGTCTTCAGGGGGGATTACCCTGGACGAATCTTCGATGGAGCGGCTTAAAGCCTGGAGAAGAGCTAAACAAGTTATTTACGATAATCTCTTTATTGGGACCGGCTATTGGAGTGGACGCTTCGTTGGAATTTTCGGCATGACCACTGCCCATAGTTTTTATGTGACCACCATTTTGGAGCTTGGGATCGTGGGATTAGGATCCTTTATCTGGCTTTCCTGGGCCCTTATTTTTAATGCGGCTATCTTCGGTGACAAAACGCGTGATTCTTTTTATTGTGCGATTAGCCGGGGACTTGTCGCCGGCTATGTCGGTATCCTCGTCCACTGTGTTTTTGGAGAAACGTTTGAAGACTTTCGTTTGACGGGTCCGCTCTGGATGATGTGCGGTATTGTTTTCGCCGCCAAACGTATCGATGAAGAAGCCAGAGGGATTTATCGTTAGCTGTCAAAATCCGGAAAAAAGAAAGGCTCTTTTTTCCTGGGGTTTGTTTGGAATCGTGCTGCTTGGCATCGCAGGATTTATTTTACTGAGCGGCCTGACGGCTTATCCTGTTCCTTATACGGACGGCGTGTGCTATTTGATTCCCTCCATTAATTTGAAGGCCGGCCACGGCTTTGTGAACCAGGTGATTGATTATTCCTATTTGTATGATACGACTGGCAAGGCTAAATTTAATTATTACGTGCCGCTTTTTTTTCTGACCCTTGCGGCCATGATCCGCCACCCTCATCCGGTAGATACTCTGGCAGCAATTGCTTTGATCAATCTCGCCAGTCTGTTCCTGAGCGCTTATCTTTTCTACCGGGCAGCCCGGTGGAAACAACCTCTTCGTCTATTTTCCGCGGGTTTGATGAGCCTCTGTCTTTTAGGGCTTGCCACATCGTTCCCGGGACATTACGGCTGCCGGCCTGAGATTCTGGCGACTTTTGTGTTTGTCTGCGGCGCTTCGTGGCTTTTAAAATTCAAAACTGAAAAGCCGTGGATCGTGCTGGGAATCTGTCTGGGGCTGATGGCCGCGTCTTATCCCCCAGGTTCGATTGTGTTCGGAATCGGGATTGGCTTGTATTATTCGCTGACCCGCAAGACGAAATCTGTCATTCTGTTTATGGCGTTAACGTGCGGGATTGCCCTGGCGGTTTTTTTCCTGGTTTTAGGGTGCAGTCCGTACGGTATTTCGGAGACCTTATCCGCGTGTTTGAAGCATATCAAGAATGAACGGGCCGTGTCAGTCAGGCAATTGATTCGATGGGGGCGTATTTTCTTTTATCCCACCGGCACTTTTTACGCATCGATGATCCTTTTGGCAATCGGGGTCTTTGTAGATCTCCTTCGGATTCACTGGTCCAAGGTTGCTTCAAAGACTTTGACCGTGTTAGGAATGGCGTGCTTTTTTTTTGCAGTTAATTCGCTCACGATTAAATTCGGGGGCCGCCGTACGGCACCTCTTTATTTATTTTCTCCGGCTTTCTTCGTGATCCTGATTTATCGAATGACCCATCCTCCGATTCAAAACCGGTGGTGGAAATGGCTGATGATTTTTCTTGTAGCCCTGTGCTGTGCGGGATTTGTGAGAAGCGCCTTACTTTATCCATTTTATGAGAAAGAGGGTGTGAAACTTGAGCAGGCACGTCAGATCTTCTCAGGTTTTGTAAAACAAAAAGTTTTTGAGCATCGTATCCTGGGTATTTCGGAATCTATGTGGGTGTTGTCAGAAGATTATGATCGCATGGTCATTTGTCAGGGTTGGACGGGGCGCTGCGATCTAAAAAATGAAAATCTTGTCATCTTTTGGCAGCAGCAGGCCTCGGGGTGGGGAGAGCAGGCGCCGGAGATACATTTAGGATTCAAAAAAATTTGGGATAATTTTGTTCCCTCGGAGCCGAGAATTTTTGGAATCAAGCTGGCCCACACCATTCCCGGTTATGCCTTTGCGATCTATGTTCCCCCGGATCAATACGAATCTTTCAAGCAGCAGTTGTCATTCTGAGAATCGTTTGTTGACAAGCTGAAGGCGTGTTTGGTAATATTCGCCATGGATCAGTCAATTTTCGATCACCCCCGCTTTTTTCCGTCTTTTCAAAGAGTTTTTCCGATTTTCAAAAAAGCTCGCGTGTGAGTTTTTTTGATTTAAACGTTTAGAAGGAGTCTTTTCATGTCCCAGTTTATTGGCCGTGATCGAAAAGCCCGTCGTGCTTATGGATTTGATGAAATAGCCCTTGTCCCCAGTGATATGACGATCAATCCGGATGAAGTGGACATTAAGCTGACGCTGGGAGATCAAACCTTTGGAATCCCTTTTTTAGCCTCAGCCATGGACGGAGTGGTGGATCCGGCATTTGCAATTGCGATGGGAAAGCTGGGTGGTTTGGCTGTGCTCAATCTGGAAGGAATTTATGTGCGCTACGAAGATTATCAGTCGATCTTGGAAGACATTGCAACGGCTACACCGGAACAAGCCACGAAGCTGGTTCAAAAGCTTTATGAAGAACCGATTAAAGAAAAACTGATTGCCAAGCGTATCAGGGAAATCAAGAAGGCCAAAGTGCCCTGCGCAGTCAGTTCGATTCCTCAAAAGGCTGAAAAATATGGGAAGATTGCCGAAGAAGCTGGCGCCGATATTTTTGTGGTGCAATCCACCGTGACAACGGTGAAACATGTTTCAAGCGCTTATAAAGTTGTGGATTTTACCAAGTTCTGTAAATCGATGAAGATTCCTGTGCTTCTTGGGAATTGTGTGACGTACAAGGTTGCGCTCGATCTTGCAGACACCGGATGCGCGGGAATTTTAGTGGGCATTGGTCCTGGTTCGGCCTGCACGACGCGTGGTGTTCTTGGGCTTGGAGTTCCTCAGGTCACGGCGATTGCAGATTGCGCGGCTGCCCGGGAAGTCTATTATAAGAAGACAGGACGCCGTGTTGCCATTATTGCCGACGGCGGGATGTCTACGGGCGGGGATGTGTGTAAATCTTTTGCTTGTGGGGCGGATGCCGTGATGGTTGGCTCTGCCTTTGCTCGTGCCAAGGAAGCGCCAGGTAAAGGGTTTCACTGGGGCATGGCGACTCCTCATGCCAATCTTCCGCGCGGGACAAGGATCCGGGTGGGAACGACCGGATCCCTCGAACAGATTCTCTACGGCCCTGCGGACCTTGATGATGGAACGCAAAATCTTGTGGGGGCGCTTCGTACTTCGATGGGCAACCTGGGCGCCAGCACGATTCCCGAGATGCAGCTGACGGAAATTGTCATTGCTCCTGCGATTCGAACCGAAGGAAAACTTTTCCAATCTGCGCAGCGCGTGGGAATGGGCAAATAAATTAATCGAAGCGGAATCACGCGGATAAAAAATCGCAGAAATACGCCGAGCTAAGGGGTTCTGCGTCAATCCGCGTTTTCTTCCGCGTTTATTAGAGATGTTTTAAATGAATCAGACACTCATCATCCTTGATTTCGGATCTCAATACACGCAGCTCATTGCGCGGCGTGTCAGAGAGCAAAAAGTTTTCTGTAAGATTCTGCCTTATCACGCAGCCCTTGCCGTAATTGCCGCTGAAAAACCCAAGGGGATTATTCTTTCCGGGTCTCCGGCGAATGTCTATGGTCCTAAAGCGCCTATTCCCGATCTTCGGCTTTTTGATTTGGGAGTGCCGATATTCGGAATTTGTTATGGCCTTCAGTTGATGGCGCATGTCCTGAACGGTAAAGTTCATAAGTCCTCAAAGCGCGAATACGGGTTTTCTGAGCTTGTGGTGGATAAACCCAGCGGACTTTTTAAAGGCCTCCCTAAAAATTTTACGTGCTGGATGAGTCACGGTGATAAGCTGGATCGTCTGCCCCAGGGCTTTGTGAGCGTGGCTCATACTTCGAATTCCCCGATTGCCGCAGTGGCGAATTTTCAAAGAAAGATTTTTGGTGTGCAGTTTCATCCGGAGGTAGTTCACACGCCGCTTGGCAGCAAGATTATTGCCAATTTTCTTTTTGAGGTCTGCGGATTTTACGGTGATTGGACTTCCAAGGCGTTTATCCGGGAATCAATCCGGAAAATTCGCCGGGAAGTTGGGCACTCGAAGGTGGTATTAGGCCTTTCAGGCGGCGTGGATTCTTCCGTCGCTGCCGTATTAATCCACAAGGCCATTGGAAAACAACTCACCTGTATTTTTGTGGATAACGGACTTCTCCGCCTTCATGAGATGGATCAGATCCGAAGTATCTTTCAGAGGCATTTTAAAATGAATATCCGTATTGTGGATGCGCGCAAAAATTTTCTTACCGAGCTCCGGGGCGTCGTGGATCCGGAGAAAAAGCGGAAAATTATTGGCCGTGTCTTCATCGAAGTTTTTGACCGGGAAGCTAAAAAGATCGGCAAGGTTAATTTCTTGGGACAAGGGACACTTTATCCCGATGTGATTGAATCGGTTTCCGTTCACGGAGGACCCGCGAGTATGATTAAAAGTCATCATAATGTCGGGGGGCTTCCCAAAAAAATTCGTTTTAAACTTCTTGAGCCGCTGCGTGAACTTTTTAAAGATGAGGTGCGTGCGGCAGGCCGGGCACTCGGACTTAAAAGTGAAGTGGTTGACCGTCACCCTTTCCCGGGGCCAGGACTTGCCGTGCGGATTATTGGGGATGTGACGGAGTCGCGTCTTGGACTTCTGCGTGCGGCCGACTGGATTGTGATTGATGAAATTAAAAAAGCAAAGCTCTATCATCAAATTTGGCAGGCCTTTGCTGTTTTTCTTCCCATTAAGAGCGTCGGTGTTATGGGTGATGAGAGGACCTATGAGAATGCGGTTGCCGTGCGCGCGGTTACTTCCCAGGATGGGATGACTGCGGATTGGGCACGCATTCCTCCTGAAGTTTTAAGCCGCATTTCAAGCCGCATTATTAATGAAGTGCGCGGGATTAATCGTGTCTGCTATGATATATCGAGTAAACCGCCTGCCACAATCGAGTGGGAATAATTTTGTGAAGCGTGAAGCGTTGTACGTGAAGCTGAATAGGACGTTTCACGTTTCACTCAATACGCTTCACGTTTATGCATTCTGACTTCGTCCACCTTCATTGCCATACCGAATATAGCCTCCTGAATGGCGCCGTCAAAATCAAAGACCTGGTTCGCCGGGCCGTTGAACTCAAATTTCCAGCCATAGCCCTGACCGATCACGGCAATCTCTTTGGTGCCATCCATTTTTATACGGATGCGATGCATGAGGGCATTAAACCTATTTTGGGCATGGACGCTTATATTGCGCCCGCCTCCCGCTTTGAGAAGCAAACGCATGGAATCAAGGAAGCCTCTTTTCATTTGACGCTTTTGGCTGCCAGCGAACAGGGATATAAAAACCTCATGAAACTTGCAAGCATTGGGTATCTGGAAGGGTTTTACTACCGTCCTCGCATTGATAAAGAAGTTCTCAAACAGTATTCAGAAGGTCTGATTGCCTTAAGCGGAGATATGAAAGGCGAGATTCCTTATTATGTCTTGAATGATGATCTGGACGAATCCCGTCGCGCGATAACGGAGTTCATCGATATCTTTGGACCTCGGAATTTTTTCCTGGAGATCATGGATCAAGGGCTTGAGCCCCAGAAGAAAATCATTCATGAACTTCAGAAATTCTCCAAGGATTTTGGCCTTCGGCTTGTGGCGACCAATGATGTCCATTATAACTACCGCCAAGATGCTCATGCTCATGATGCCCTTCTTTGTATCGGAACGGGCAGTACGCTGGATGAGCCGCACCGTTTGCGTTATCACGGGGATAGTTATTACCTCAAATCTGCAGCTGAGATGCGCGAAACGTTTAGAGATTTTCCCGATGCGATCAAAGCGACCATTGATATTGCCGAACGCTGCAATCTGACTCTGGATTTTAAGAAGACGCATCTTCCTCACTATGAGCCACCGCCAGGAACGACGCAACGTCAGTATGCCGAAGGACTTTGTTTTCAGGGGCTCCGGAGAAAATTCCCTGAGGGGATTGCCGAGAATTATCTTGCGCGTCTTCGTTACGAACTTGAAGTGATCCAGAAAATGGGATATCTGAGCTACTTCCTTGTGGTTTGGGATTTTATTCATTATGCCCGGGAGCAGGGGATTCCGGTCGGACCGGGACGCGGATCGGCGGCCGGAAGTTTGGCGGCTTACGCTTTGGGGATTACAAGTATTGATCCGATCAAGAACGGCCTTATCTTTGAACGATTCCTGAATCCTGATCGTGTCAGCATGCCTGATATTGATATCGACTTTTGCTACGAACGCCGCGATGAAGTCATTGATTACGTCAAACGAAAATATGGCACTGAAAATGTGGCGCAGATTATCACCTTCGGAACCATGGCGGCCAAGGCGGTGATCCGTGATGTGGGCCGCGTCATGAATCTTTCTTATCAGGATGTGGATCGGATTGCTAAGCTCATTCCTCTGGAACTTAATATCACCATCGAACAGGCGATTCAAAAAGAACCCAAACTTAAGGAGCAGATCGAAAGCGATGCGCGCATTTCGCAGCTGATTGAAACTTCCAAACAATTGGAAGGATTTGTACGGCATGCTTCCACTCACGCAGCCGGAGTGGTGATCTCGGATGTGCCGCTGACCGAATACGTCCCGCTTTTGAAGGCGGATGAACAGATTTCCACGCAATACAACATGAAGGACTTGGAGAAAATTGGTCTTCTGAAAATGGATTTTCTGGGTCTCAAGACGCTGACGATGATTCATGAAGCGTTGAAACTGATTGATCGCCGCCAGGGTGCGAAATTAGATATTGAGGCTCTCCCCTGGGATGATAAGAAAACTTATGAGATGCTGCAGACAGCGAATGCTGCCGGAGTGTTTCAGCTTGAAAGTTCGGGGATGAGGGATCTCCTGAAAAAGATGAAGCCGACTTGTTTTGATCATCTTGTGGCCTTGCTTGCGCTTTATCGTCCGGGGCCGCTCGGAAGCGGTATGGTCGATGACTTTATCCGCTGTCTTCACAATCCTAAACTGATTAAATACGATCATCCGGCTTTGGAGGCGACTCTCAAGGAGACTTACGGAGTGATTCTTTATCAGGAACAGGTGATGAAGATTGTCAGTGATCTTGCCGGATTCACGCTTGCTCAAGCCGATTCATTACGGCGTGCTATTGGTAAAAAAATTCCTGAGATTATGGAAAAAGAAAAGTCGGGTTTCCTTGAAGGCGCCGCGAAGCGCAATATTCCTCAGCCCGTGGCTGAAAAAGTCTGGAACCTGATTGATTATTTTTCAGGATACGGTTTTAACAAATCCCATTCAACGGCCTATGCGCTTATCTCTTATCAAACGGCGTATTTGAAAGCCCATTACCCGTTGGAATTTATGACCGCGCTGCTTACTTCTGAAATGGGAAATACTGATAAGGTGGTCCGCTATATTGAAGATTCAAAAAAAATGGGGATAAGCGCGCTTCCTCCATCGGTCAATGAAAGTTCTTCGGAATTTACTTGTGCGGATAATCACATTCGTTTTGGATTGACCGCCATAAAAAATGTGGGTTCAACCGCCATTGAATCTATTTTAAAAACCCGTAAGGAATCCGGAGCGTTTAAAAGTCTCTCTGACTTTACAAGCCGTGTTGACTTGAGGGTTTGCAACCGGAAAGTTCTTGAGAGCCTTATCAAGTGTGGCGCCTTTGATGAGTTTAGTGTTTTTCGCTCTCAGCTGATGGCTGTTTTGGATCAAGCGCTAGATGCCGGCGCCAAATATCAAAAGGATTTGAGTCGTGGACAGCTTTCTTTCTTTGGTGGTGGAAACGGAAATGCATTTCAGGCCGGAAGTACGGACGTCCCTCAGATTTCGGAGTGGCCTGAGAATCAGCTTTTGGCCTATGAGCGGGAGCTTATTGGATTTTACATTACTTCACATCCGCTCTCTAAATATGCGGATATTCTAAAAGTTTATGCGACAGCGTTTTCGGATAATCTAAGTGAATTTCGTGATCAAGCTGAGGTGACTATCGGGGGAGTGATTGGAAGTATTAAAGAGATTATGACTAAAAAAGGGGATCGGATGGCCTTTATGAATCTTCAGGATCTCAGTGGATCCTGCGAGATTATTATTTTCCCTGAAACCTATTTAAAGTTCCAAGAGCTTTTGAAACCAGATGCCCTTATTTTTTTGAGTGGCAAGGTGAGTTCTCGGGACGAACAGCCCAAGATCATTGCCGAAGAAATTATTCCTATTACGGATGTGAAGCAGCGGTTTACTCGCGGTATTTCCATTCATTTTCAAACGACAGGAATGGATTCAGAAGTTCTAAAACAGATTCGAAGTGTCCTAATTAAAAACAAAGGCGAAACACCGGTCTATCTAACCTTCCGTGATCCTCAGGGAAAGACAGCTGTTTTAAATACAGGAGATGATCTTCGGGTCAAAACGACGGATGATCTGCTTGCTGAGCTCGAAAAAATCGCGGGGGAAAATTCAGTTAAAATCCGGTGAAATTATCGCAGGAAATAGTGTAAGTTTTCAGTGAGGCTCGTAGCTGTGTCATTGTTCACAACAATTCGTCGGACGACTCCCGCGCCTTGGCGGAGATGTATGGGTTAGTCCTTGCGAGGAGCCCGCCACTGTTCTTTGGCGGGCGACGACGCGCTAATCTGACGGTTTTTGTCATTGCGAGTCCCGCGCCTTGGCGGAGACGCGGCAATCCCTGGGCCCAACGCCGAGATTTCTTCGCTCCGCTCGCAATGGACAGACGAAGAGATTGCTTCGCTGCGGCCTGCAATGACATGGGTGAGTACAAATTCACAAAATATTATTCTGTAACCCGTTCATTTTAATATAGTTATGATTATAATCAGCCTCAGATTTCCCCGGTAAAATTCTTTCAAATTCGATTATAAGTCATGACTTTATATTGACTTATAACAAAATCAACCTTGACAATTTTATCAGCTTTTGATAATTTTATCGCATCTCTAGTCCTATCAATTGGTTGGAGCGTAAATGATAGCGGGGGATTAGCGATTTCGAAGGAGCTGAGTTCTCATGACGAAAAAAGATATCGTGATTAAAGTATCTAATGATACAAATCTTACGCAGATTGATGTGAAGAAAATTGTTCAGCGTACTTTGGATGTCGTCCTGGAATCCCTTGAGCGAGGAGAGACCGTGGAGCTTCGTAATTTTGGAGTCTTCAAAGTTAAAACCCGCCGAGGCCGTTTGGGAAGAAATCCAAGAACGGGTGAAGAAGTTTCGGTGCCTGAGAAAAAAGTCGTTGTTTTTAAAGCGGGGTTGATTTTAAAGCATAAGGTAAAATAGGTTGTTTTTTAAGGAGGAATTTTTATGGCACTCAAAGGTAAAGTTAAGTGGTTTTCCAACGTCAAGGGATACGGTTTTCTTGAATCTCAGGAATCTCCTAAAGATGTTTTCGTTCACTACAAATCGATTGATGGTGAAGGATACAAGACGCTGAAGGACAAAGAGGAAGTCGAGTTTGAACTTGTTGAAGGGGACAAGGGTCCTCATGCCGCTAAGGTTGTTCGAGTCAAAAAAAATCAGCCCAAAAAAGAAGAGGCTGGTAAATCCTGATCTTTTTTCTTCCTTTTCCTTTCACCTCCCATGAACGCTCGTGATCCAGAGCAAGACGTTTCCTCAAACCGGCGTTTGAAACGTTTTTTTTCTTTCCTCCCACTCACCACTATTGGGCAAAGAGTTTTTCTTCAAGAATCTGAAAGCCGTCATTTGTGCCGCACGTTGCGTCTTAAGAAAGGCCAGTGTTGTCTCGTGATAGACGGGCAGGGCCGGGAAGCAGAGGCTGTGATTGAAACCCTTGACCCTCAAAAAACGGCGGTAAAAACGATTCGGATGATTCTCTCTCAATCGGAGGAGGCTATCAAAGGCTGGAAGATTTGTTTTTATGTGGCCTGTCCTAAAAAAGGAAAATTAGATGATATGATAGAGAAAGCCCAAGAGATTGGAGTGGCAGAAGTCATTCCTCTTGAGACGGCCAGGACGGAAATAAAATTTTCGGCAGATCGTATGGAAACTATCCAGGAACGCTGGAGAAAAATCACCCGAGAAGCCGCAAAGCAATCCGGGGCTTCACGACTGACCGAGGTTAAGCCGGTGATGAAATTCAAACAGGCTTTGGAAGGGGTGAACGGCGATCCCGCATTATTTTTTCATCCCGTACCGGAGGCGATTTTTTTCAGAGATTGGATTTATCAATTTCAAAAGCCAAAAGAGTCTGAAGCTTTTCGTGGAAAATTTCATGCCTTCATTGGTCCTGAAGGTGGGTTTTCGGATGAGGAAGTCATTCTGGCTCGTTCCAGGCAAGTGACGATGATTCGTCTGGGCTTGAATATCCTTAAAGTTGATACAGCCTTTGTGACCGCCGCGTTTGCCCTCAAAACATTTTTAAATTGTGAGGAATAATTTATGGGAAAAATGATGGAATGGGTTCACGGATTTATTGGGCTAATCAATTGGAAGCTTACCTTCTCTCTTTTTCATTCCTTTGACTGGTTTTTTCTCGCGTTTCTTGTATCAGGGATTATCTATGGCAGTAAGCGGGGGTTTTTAAGAAGCGCGGTGGAGCTGGCGGAGTTCCTCCTTGTTATTTTTGCCGTTGTGGGCAATTACAGTTGGCTTGGTTTCAAGTTGACGCACTGGATCCCTATGTTCCAGGAATCTGTGACAAAACCCGCGGCCTATTTTTTGATTCTTGCCACGGTGTGGGCGGCTGTGATGGTGATCGATCAGAATTTAAAACAGTTGATTCAGGCCAAGACTTTTCCTCCTCTCAAGATTATCGGAGGTGCGATCCTGGGTTTGATTTTTTTTCTTCTCATCTTTGCCTTGATTTCCAAAGGTCTTTCAATGATGCCCCAGGACTCCGTCTCCCAGCTTTTTGAGGAGAGAAAGACATATTTTGGAAAGAGGCTTGCCGGAATCCCTGTTGATTTTTATGCGACGGTCATGAAAAAGCTCGGCGCTCTGCTTGGCACGAAATAGGCGTTTAGGGTATCCGCATGAATTATGATGATTCGATTAAAGACGAAGTCCGGTTGGCCAGTAATATAGTGGATGTGATTAGCCAGGTTGTTTCTTTAAAAAAATCCGGCCGAAATTTTAAAGCGAATTGCCCCTTTCATCAGGAAAAATCGCCTTCGTTTATGGTTCATCCCGAGAAACAGATCTTTCGCTGTTTTGGCTGCGGTGTGGGCGGCGATGTTTTTACTTTCTTGATGAAGCATGAGAATCTTACCTTTCCGGAAGCCCTTCGCCAGTTGGCAGAACGGGCGAACATTCAACTTCCAGTTTATTCGGCCCAGAACCGTGAGAAGGCTTCGGAATCCGAAGCGCTGTATGAGATCTGCCAATTTGCAGCGGATTTTTATCATCAAACCTTCTTTCATCCGATCCAGGGGAAAACCGCGCGGGATTATTTTTTTAAACGGGGTTACACGGAGGAGGTGGCGCGGGAATTTAAAATTGGATGGGCGCCGGAGGGATGGCATTTTCTTTTTGAGGCCCTGAGTAAAAAAGGATTTTCAGAAGCGCTTCTTTTAAAATCCGGGCTGATTCAAAAATCCCCCAAAGGCAGTCTTTATGACGCGTTTCGGGCGCGGCTGCTTTTTCCCATTCACAATCTTCAAGGAAAGATCGTGGCTTTTGGCGGCCGTATTTTGACGGATCAGAAGGAGGGCCCCAAATATTTAAATTCTCCTGAGACTCCGATTTTCCACAAACGGCGCGAACTGTTCGGACTTCATTTGGCCAAAAAAAATATCCCCATGGATCGTTCTCAGATACTGGTCACCGAAGGTTATTTTGATTTTTTGAGACTTTACCATCAGGGGTTCAAGCACGTGGTGGCGACGCTCGGAACTTCTTTGACGGAAGAGCATGTTCAGCTGCTCAAACGTTTTGCGGATGAAGCCGTCGTGATTTATGACGGCGATAAAGCGGGACAGGCCGCGAGTTTGCGGGGACTCGAGGTTTTTCTGGAAGGTGAAATGAGTGTCAAGCTGGTGCGGATGCCGCAGGGGCTTGATCCCGATGACTATTTGGTCAAGGAAGGAAACGCCGCTCTTCAGAAGATGATTGATGAAGCGAAAGATTTCCTGGACTTTAAACTTGAAATTCTTTTTGAACGCTATAATCCCAAAGATTCTCTGGGGCTTATGCGTATTACGGGTGAACTTATCGAGACACTGCAGAAAGTTAATCATCCGGTGTTGCTGGATCATTATCTGACACGGATCGCTTCTCGGACCGGAATCAGCCGGGAATCCCTCAAATCCGAATGGACACGTCTTAAGCAGAAGCAGAAGAGCCGGCCAGGCATTGGTTCTGATCCGGGGCCTTCTTTAATGAAGACCCAGGAAATCAGCGATGAAGAAGTGATTCTTCTCAGTTTACTTATCGATGAACGGGAGATTCGAAAGAAGATGATGCCCATGATTCATGAAATGGATTTTGAAAGCATCTTGTCGCAGAATCTTTTTCGTGAAATCGTTCAGACGGAGATAAGACGCGAAGAGAAAAGCTGGCCGCAATGGCTTGATTCCGTGACTGAAGATGGGTTTAAGCAAAGTCTGATTCGTCAGGCGGAATTTGAGTGGAATCTGGAGGAGAAGGAAAAAGCGGCGCGGGATTGTTTTTGGCAGCTCCGTAAGAAGAAAAAGGAAAAGAAACTTAGTGAACTGCGCCGTTTAATTCTGGATTCGGAACATTCCCGAGATCATGAAAAAATGCAACTCTATGCCCGTGATTACCAGGAGCTTCTAAAAAAGCCGCTTGAAGTGAATCTACAAGATCACCGCTGATTCGAATTGCATATTCCCGCTATAAAAAGAAGAGTTATTTTTATCTGGCAAGTTTATACGAAATGAATATAATCTAGGTTTCCTTTAGGGGAGTTCTACGCATTAATATCGAATTCTATGAAAAAATATAAAAAACTGGCACCAATCAAATCCGGAAAAGCTAAAATTTTTCCTAAAAAGGAACATGTGGTTTCTTCAGTAAAAAAGCCGGTAATCTCCAAGGCAACTCCCGTTAAAAAATCCCTGATGACACTGGGTCCCAGCATGAAAAAATCTGACAATGCGGGGAATAAAAAGCCTCCCCTGACTCGGAAGCAAATCAGTGATCTTCTTCCGTCCGGCTCCGCACCTTTGGCCAAACCGTCAGCGGCGGTTGCGTCTATTGAGAAAAATAAGATTGCAGCGGTCGCGCCCAAGATTCACGCCTCGGATGATGAAATGATTGTTGAGGATGATAAGCCTATTTCTACCAAGAAGGAGAATGCCTCTGAGGAGGAAGATGGTGGAAGTGGAGGGGGGATTGAGGAATACGGCCGTTCCCGAATGGATGATCCCGTGCGCATGTATTTGCGGCAGATGGGGCAGATCCCTTTATTAACTCGTCAGGAAGAAATTGCCATCGCGAAAAAAATCGAAGATTGCGAAGATGAGCTTAAGCGCGCCGTGTATGAAGCCAAAGCTTCGCGTTTTGAAGTTCTTGAGCTGGCGCGCAAGATTGTGAATGATGAGGTTAATCTTGAATCGATTATTGATGAAGAGCAGCAAACTACGATTCTTACGATCAAGCGCAAATTAGCAAAGCTCGTTGGTAAGTTACGCGCTTCCCGTAAATCCGCGAATTTGGTGGATCTTCTCATGCAATTCAACCTCAATGTTGGTATTGTGGAGAAAATCGTTTCTGGTTTACGTTCTAAAATAGCGTTGCTTAAAACCCTTCGGGATGAAATTGAAAAAGGGCGACCCAAGGCGGAGCACGGTTCGGTTGCACAAATTCAAAAGCAGTGCCGTCAAATTGTCCGGGAGCTTGGCGAGAGCGAAAAGAAGGTTCAGGAACGTTTTAATGTAATCAATCGGCGGGAGCGTGAGCTGACTCGTGCTAAAAAAGCCCTAGTCGCTGCCAATCTCCGTCTTGTCGTGAGTATTGCGAAAAAATATACGAACCGTGGCCTTTCTTTCCTCGATCTGATTCAGGAAGGGAATATCGGGCTCATGAAGGCCGTGGATAAATTTGAGTACAAGCGCGGCTATAAGTTCTCGACCTATGCGACGTGGTGGATTCGTCAGGCGATTACGCGCTCGATTGCGGATCAGGCCAGAACGATTCGTATCCCTGTCCATATGATTGAAACCATTAATAAGTTTTATCGTGCCTCCCGTCATTTAGTGCAGGAAACCGGCCGTGAACCGACGCCTGAAGAAGTTGCCCAGGTTATGAAGATGCCAGTTGAAAAGGTCAAAGGGATATTAAAGATTGCTCAGGAGCCTATCAGCCTCCAGACGCCGATTGGTGATGAGGGGGATACGACTTTTGGAGATTTCATTGAAGACAAATCTGCAGTTTCTCCTGCCAACGCAACCGCCTATAGTATGCTCAAAGAACAGATGGATGATGTGCTCTTGACGCTCACCGAACGTGAAGAGAAGGTGCTGCGTCTCCGATTTGGTATTGGAGATGGTTATCCCCGTACGCTTGAAGAAGTGGGACAGATCTTTAATGTAACGCGCGAACGTGTTCGACAGATTGAGGCCAAAGCTCTTCGCAAGCTTCGGCATCCTACGCGGTCCAGGAAACTTGAAAGTTTCATGGATGTTAAGCTGAGTGATTAGGCTTTCCTGATAGAACTGTCATTCTATATCTCCCGCGGTTGTTATTCTAAGCGAAGTGTCCGCTGAAGGACGGATTCGTCCGGCGAATTGTGGTGGAAAGAATCTTAGGATAAACTCCAGCCGAAGAATCTCCGGAGAGATCCTTTGCTTCGCTCAGGATGAACCGTGTTTTTTGGGGGACTCCAAATCCGCATGCGGGCCTGTAGCTCAGTCGGTTAGAGCAGGCGACTCATAATCGCTTGGTCCCTGGTTCGAGTCCAGGCAGGCCCATTTTGAGCCCGAGAATTTGATTCAGTTTAAAAAAAATCACCCGATATATATCAAGGTGAAAGTCCACATGGAGAGCTTCACGCGAAGAAATTGTATCGATTGTGTAAAAATAAGTTGACACCTATTTTAGTTTCACAGATAATTTTCCCAGAAGTACTCATTATTGTAAGCAATTACATTAATGTGGGTTAAAAAGTGATACTCGCCTTTCAAGCTTAAAGCGTGCTGAGTGAATAATATTTGGCATGTAAATTGTTAGTCAGTCAGGAAACAATAGAGACTTTAGTGTCAAACCAAGGGGGGGAAGTAATGAGAGAACTAATAACGAAGATGACGGTGCTTGCGCTGCTAGTAGGTTTTTGCGCAGTTGCACCAGTTTTTGCAGATTCAAATGAAGTGACCGCTCTTCAAGGGCAGGTGCAAGGCTTGACGGATAAACTCAATGATATCGAACGCCAGTTACGTGCTGTTGAAAGCAAAGCAGGCGCGCCCTCCTCTACCTATGTTGCTCCCGCGGGATCTTCGAAGGGTGGCTTAATGCATGTTGCCGAAGATATTAATATGGGCGGCTATTTGGATGTTCAGTGGAACAACAACTTTAACCAACCGCGTACACAAGGTGGAACGAACGCCTTGCTTCGTACCGTTCCTAATGGAACTGGCACGGGTGGAGCTCGAAGCAATACCGGACGCATTTTCGACCGATATGACGGTTCATTTGCGGTCAATGCATCAGAAATTTATTTTGAGAAGAAGGCTGAAAATGCAGGAGAAGCCGGATTCCGCACCGATATCCAGTTTGGTGAAGATGCCCATGTGGTGAATGGAAATGGAAGCGGCAATACTGATAATCTCGTGGATCTTCAGCAGGCGTATATTGAGTATTACACTCCTCTGAAAATCGAGAATGTGCTTGACCAAGTTAAGGTCAAGGCGGGTCGTTTTGTGACGCTTGCAGGCCTTGAGGTCATTGAAGCTCCGGACAATTGGAATATTTCCCGTTCCTATATGTTCGGTTTGGCCATTCCGTTTACCCATACGGGTGTTCGGACTCAAGCCAAGGTTATGAATTTTTTTGATGTCTATTTGGGCCTGAATAATGGTTGGGACCTAGCGGTAGATAACAATGCTTATAAGACAGTGGAAACTGGCATTGGTTATCAGCCCATCAATGGTTTGACCATGATGCACGCTTTTTATTTGGGTAATGAAAATGGAGGTCCGGGAGCACGGTCTCGATGGCTGCTTTCCAATACGGCATCCTATGCGGTTACCGATAAATTGACGGTTGCGGCGGATGTTCAGGTTGCAAATCAGGAAAAAGCTATTGCCCAGAACATAAGCCCTCAAATTAATGATTATGATGCTCAGTGGTGGGGAGTTGCCGGATATGCAAAGTACAAACTTACCGACAAACTTAACATGGCGTATCGCGCTGAATTCTTTCGCGACGAAAGTCTTCTTCGCAGTGCAGCCGCGGGTGGTGATCCGATCGGCGATTCTATGTTTGAGCAAACTCTGACTGCAGAGTACCGCCTCACATCGAATTTGCTTGCTCGTGCCGAATTTCGTCATGATATGGCAAATCGCGATCCTATTTTCGCTGGACGCGAGCCTTATCAGACCACGATCGCAAGTCAGTTGGTTTACTCTATCTAAGATTTAAAATAAGCACCCTGATCTCTTCACCTCCCTTGGTGAGCGACAACAAGTCAAGAGATCAGGGTGCCTTATTTTTAGTGGCGATTATGCGTCTATCGCAGTATATAAAAAAACCCCTTCAAGATTACCTTCCGAAAGACCGCAGAATTTTTTCATTTTTTTTACTTATTTTTTGGCCCCTTTTTTTTACTTCCTGCGTCCATTCGGATAACAGTTTTTATTTCGGACATTACTCGGAAGCGGAATCCCTCTTTAACCACGGCGTGTATGAAAAAGCCATCCAAAAATACCAGGCCTATATTGATGAAAACCCTGAAGGTCATCTTGCGATTATCTCCCAATATTATATTGCCCGATCTTATGCGGCTCTTGGCCACCAAGAAGAAGCCAAAGGTCTTTATCAACAAATAATTCAAAAATATCCCGATGCGGTCTGGGCTCGTTTTTCTGAAACCCAGCTGAAAGATTTGCAAACCTCTTCGGATCTTACGGCGAGGCCGTCTCCTTCTGAAATTTCTGTTTTCAAAACCTGATTTTCCCATCTTTTCAATCGCCTCGTGGTGTGGTATTCTCAGCACTGATCCTTTCAAGCCGTCGCTTCCCGCCTTTGGGTGGGGGGAGGAAAGTCCGGGCTTCATCGGGCAGCGTAGTGGGTAATACCCACCCCCACTAGCTTTTTTGTGGGCGGATTAGAGCCACAGAGACGAGTTCTCCGTTGTTTTTTTTGACGGAGAGGTGAAACGCGGCAATCTCTACGTGAAGAAAGGCCAAACAAATCTCTGCTTAGTCCTAAGCGCCCGCTTAGAGGGAAACCTGGAGATTGGGTAGGCCGAACGAGGCCTTGAGCAATCAAGGCCCTAGATAGATGACGGCCAGGTTCACTTCGGTGGACTACAGAACCCGGCTTATCGAAAGGGTTAGACATGGAGGTGCCTCTGGGCACCTCCATCTTTTTCCATCTTTTTTCTTGACCGAATAGCATCTCATCGATAAGATGCGTCAACGTTAAACCTGGTTTTAGGTCCTTTTAAAGTGGTGCTGTGACACCAATAAAGGAGCAAAAATGTTAGCAGCGACATTTCAATCTAAGCTTTGTTTTTATGGTGCCCCGAGTTTTTTCTCGGGGCTTTTTTTTTGATCCCATGATGACAACTCCCTCCAAACAAGTCCTCGACTCAGAAGGCATGGAAAAGGCGCTTGCACGCATTGCACACGAGATTGTAGAGCGCAACCAGCAAATCGAAAGTGTGATCCTTGTGGGTATAAGGACGCGTGGCGTCTACCTCTCCCAACGGATTCAAAAGTGTATTCAGAAAATTAAAAACAGGGAATTGCCACTGGGCATTCTGGATATTACCCTTTACCGCGATGATTTGAGTGAGATTGGAGCCCGGGCCAGCGTGCGTGAGACTAAATTGCCGGGAGACATCAAGGATAAGATTGTGGTTTTGGTGGATGATGTGCTTTTTACCGGCAGGACGATTCGAGCCGCTCTGGATGCGATCCATGATTTCGGAAGACCTAAAGCGATCCAGCTTGCAGTTTTGATTGATCGGGGACATCGGGAGCTTCCAATTAAAGCGGATTATGTGGGGAAAAACATACCTACGTCTCTCGACGAACAAGTCGTGGTTCAGATGAAAGAAGCGGACCCTCAGGATGAAGTTCTTGTGATGAAAAAGAGCGGGATATCATGAGTGAATTTAAATGGGCCCGCAAAGATCTTCTCGGCCTTCGTGATCTTTCAAAGCAGGAAATCGAATTAATTCTTGATACCGCCAAATCCTTTCAAGAGGTCTCGGATCGCTCCGTCAAAAAAGTCCCGGCTCTGCGCGGCAAGACCGTCACCAATTTATTTTTTGAACCCAGCACCCGCACCCGGGTTTCCTTTGAACTCGCTGAAAAACGTTTAAGCGCGGATACCATCCACATTGCTTCATCGACCTCTAGTATGGTCAAAGGTGAGACGCTCAAAGATTCCCTCAGAAATATTGAAGCTCTCAAGGTCAATATTGTGGTTATGCGCCATCCTTCTTCCGGAGCGCCTCACCGCATGGCACCTCATTTCCAGGCGAGTATCATCAATGCCGGCGACGGCATTAATGAGCATCCCACGCAGGCACTGCTTGATATGTTTACCGTTCGCGAAAAAAAAGGGAAAATTGACGGGATGAAAGTCACATTTATCGGAGATATTCTTCACAGCCGCGTAGCACGTTCCAACATTTGGGGACTGACAAAGATGGGCGCGCAGGTCACGGTTTGCGGGCCCAAGACCTTGCTTCCTCCTTCCATTGAAAAATTGGGAGTGAGGGCAACCACGGATTTAAGAGAGGCGGTGAAGGATGCGGATGTCATTAACCTTCTTCGCATTCAGCTTGAACGTCAAAAGGAGTCCTATTTTCCAAGCATCCGGGAATATGTGACCGCTTATCAAATCAACCAGGAAGTCCTGAAACTTGCAAAACCGGATGTCGTAATCATGCACCCCGGGCCGGTGAACCGTGGTATTGAAATCACAAGCGAAGTTTTGGATGGTCCTTTCTCAGTGATTCTAGATCAAGTGACCAATGGTCTTGCAGTCCGGATGGCAGTTTTGTATCTGCTTGCCGGAACATCTCAGCGGGAAGAAAAGGTGGCGGAATGAAATATCTGATTCGTGATGTGTGTTTAGTGGATCCCAAACGCAAGCGGGAAGAAGTGACGGATGTGCTGATTGAGAACGGAAAGATCTCGGAAATTTCGAAATCTATTTCAGCATCTGACGCGGAAACGATTGAAGGTAAAGGAAAGCACCTGGTTCCTGGATTTATTGATCTGCATACTCATTTTCGCGAACCGGGATTTGAAACCAAGGAGACTATTTATACTGGCTCAATGGCGGCTTTGAAGGGAGGCTTTGTCGCCTCGGTTTCTATGCCTAATACCCAGCCGGCCTGTGACAATCAGGGAGTCATTGATTTGATTATTCGTAAAGCCAAAGAAGTTCCTTACAGGATTTTTCCTACCGGAACTATCAGCAAAGGGCGTGAAGGAAAAGAACTTACGGAAATGGCTGACCTCAAAAAAGTTGGAATTATCGGGGTGACCGATGACGGAGACTGGGTTCCAGATTCACTTTTGATGCGTCGCGCCATGGATTATGCGGCTATGCTGGATCTGATTGTGATGAGCCACTGTGAGGATAAACGTCTTGCTGCAGGCGGGGTCATGAATGAAGGGCTTAGTTCCACCAAACTCGGACTTCCGGGAATTCCGGGAGCGAGTGAAGAAATTGCCGTTGCCCGTGATATTGAGTTGGCGCGTTTGACTGGCGCGCATTTACATGTCTGTCATATTTCCACAGCTCGTGCCATGGAACTGGTTCGCCGCGCAAAACAGGAAAAACTCCGCATTACCGCCGAAGTCACACCGCATCATTTATCGCTGACAGACGAAGCTTTGGAAGGTTACAATACGAATTATAAAATGAATCCTCCGCTTCGTGAAAGTGAAGATGTGAAAGCGCTTCGTCAGGGTCTTCGAGAAGGAATCATTGATTGCATTGCCACCGATCATGCGCCTCACACTCAGGAAGATAAAATGGCCGAGTATGATCACGCACCGTTTGGTGTGATTGGTCTTGAAACCGCTTTTGGAGTGGTGATGACCGAACTTTTTCACGGAGAAAAATGGAGTCTTGAGGAAATCCTGCGTGCGATGGCAGTGCGTCCTTCGGAAATCCTGAAACTGGGTCCGGAGTTTGGCGGAATCCAGAAAGGCTGTGAAGCGAATATCACGCTGGTAGATTTAAACCGTGAATGGATCGTAGAGCCAGCGGAACTGCGCTCCAAGTCCAAGAACTCTTGTTTTATGAAACGCAAACTTAAAGGCCGAGTGATTGCTACGGTGTGTGCCGGCAAGTTGTGGAAATTTTAATCAAAAGGACCCGTGTCTTGTGAAAGCTTACTTAGCCTTAGAAGATGGTTTGTTTTTTGAGGGAGAGGGTTTCGGAGCCCAAGGAGAAACCTTTGGAGAGGTGGTATTCAATACTTCTCTCACGGGCTATCAGGAAATTTTGACGGATCCCTCTTACAAAGGGCAGATCGTAGCCATGACGTATCCTCACATTGGCAATTATGGCATCAATGCCGAGGACGAAGAATCAGATCGTCCGTGGGTTGAAGGGTTTATTGTTAAAGAGTTGAGTCCCGTGGTGAGCAATTACCGCTCGGCGGAATCGCTTCATGATTATCTAAAACGCCACGGAAAAATTGCGATTCAGGGAATTGATACACGGAAACTCGTCAAGCATTTGCGGGATCATGGCGCTAAAAAGGGCGTGCTCTCTACCATTGATGGCGATGCTAAACGCCTTGTGGAAAAGGCGCAAAAATCTTCGAGCATTGTCGGTGTGGATCTCATCAAAGAAGTTACCTGTAAAAAGTCTTACAGCCTTGATGAAGCTCTTCTTAAGGGGTTTGAATGGGGAAGCGCTCCGTCCAAAGCAAAAAAGAAAATCATTGCGATCGATTGCGGGATCAAACGCAATATCCTTCGCAAATTCAACCAGCATGATTTTTCTGTGACCGTGGTTCCTGCTTCGGCCTCAGCCGCGGAGATTTTAAATCATAAACCGGATGGTCTCTTCCTTTCGAATGGTCCGGGAGATCCGGATGCGGTTCCCTATGTCGTGGAAACAGTGCGGAATCTGATCGGCAAAGTTCCGATCTTTGGAATCTGTTTTGGCCATCAGATGCTGGGCCTTGCTCTCGGGGGAACCACGTCCAAGCTTAAGTTCGGACATCGCGGCGGCAATCATCCGGTGATGGATCTGAAAACTCAGAAGATCGAAATCACTTCGCAGAATCACGGCTTTGTGGTGGATCTGGATTCTCTGGATCAAAGCCAGGTGGAAATTACGCACGTGAATTTAAATGACAAAACGCTGGAAGGGATGAGGCATAAAAAGCATCCAATTTTTTCAGTCCAGTATCATCCTGAGAATTCCCCGGGGCCGCATGACAGCGATTATCTATTTCAACGTTTTCGAGAAATGATAGGTTAAGGACCGGAATATTTATGCCAAAACGAACTGATTTAAAGAAAATCTTAATTATCGGGTCAGGGCCGATCATTATCGGTCAAGGCTGTGAATTCGATTATTCAGGAACGCAGGCCTGCAAGGTTCTTCGGGAAGAAGGCTATGAAGTGGTTCTTATCAATTCTAATCCTGCCACGATCATGACGGATCCGGAAACCGCAGCGCATACCTATATTGAACCGCTCACCATTGAATATCTGGAAAAGATCATTGAGAAAGAGCGGCCCGATGCCTGCCTTCCCACGATGGGCGGGCAGACTGGACTGAATCTCGCGGTCACGGCCTATGAAAAGGGCGTGTTTAAAAAATACGGTGTGGAATTAATCGGCGCCAAGTATGAAGCCATTAAAAAGGCCGAGAACCGCGAAGAATTCAAGCAGGCCATGATCAAAATCGGCCTGGATCTTCCGGAAAGTTCTTTCGCTTATTCTTTGGAAGAGGCGTTTCAAGCTGCGGAAAAAATTGGATATCCGGTGATTGTCCGTCCGAGTTTTACGCTCGGAGGATCCGGAAGCGGTATTTGTTTTAACCGGGACGAACTTGCTCAAACGGCCCGCAAGGGTCTTGATTACAGTCTGACGCATGAAATCCTGGTCGAAGAATCCGTGCTTGGCTGGAAAGAATATGAACTCGAAGTGATGCGCGACTGCAAGGACAACTTTGTGGTCATCTGTTCCATTGAAAATGTGGATGCGATGGGAGTGCACACCGGAGATTCCATCACCGTGGCACCGGCCCAAACGCTTACGGATAAGGAATATCAGCGCATGCGTGACGCCGCTCGCAAGGTCATGTCAGAAGTGGGCGTGGAAACAGGCGGATCCAATGTGCAGTTTGCCGTGGATCCCAAGACGGGACGTATGGTTGTGATTGAAATGAATCCGCGCGTGTCACGATCTTCGGCGCTGGCCTCTAAAGCCACGGGGTTTCCCATCGCTAAATTTGCGGCCAAGCTTGCGATTGGATATTCCCTGGATGAAATACCTAATGACATTACGAAATACACGCCGGCTTCGTTCGAACCCTCGATTGATTATTGTGTGGTCAAGATTCCCCGGTTTGCCTTTGAAAAATTCGAAGGAGTGGATAGCACGCTCGGTACGCAGATGAAATCCGTGGGCGAGGCAATGGCCATTGGGCGTACGTTTAAGGAAGCGCTTCAAAAGGGATTCCGCTCGCTTGAAACCAAACGCTTTGGTTTGGGCGCTGACGGCCGCGATGAGGTTCTGGGAAAAACGTTAAGAACGCGCGAGCAGTATCTTGATTTTATCCACACAGCACCTCAAAACGAAGAGCTTCGCCGTGTCCTGGACAAATCCCTTTCCATTCCCAAAGCGGACCGGCTTTTTCATGTGAAGTATGCGCTGCTTGCCGGGATAAGCGTGGAACAGATTTATAAACTCTCTCATTTTGATCCCTGGTTTCTGGCGCAGATTAAACAGATTGTGGATCTTGAAAAAGAGATTATCGAAGCTTCTGGTGACGAATGCAAACAAACCCTGATTTTGCGCAAGGCCAAGTCTTACGGATTTTCCGATGTTCAGCTTGCCTTTCTTTGGGGGAAAAAAGAGGCGGAGATTCGAAACCTCCGCTATCAGGAGAAGGTTGAACCTGTCTATAAGCTTGTGGACACTTGCGCAGCAGAATTCAAAGCCTATACGCCGTATTTTTACTCGACGTATGAAGAAGAAAATGAAGATATTGTTTCTGACCGCAAAAAAATTGTCATCCTTGGTGGCGGGCCCAACCGTATCGGACAGGGCATCGAATTTGATTACTGCTGTGTGCACGCTGCATTTGCACTGAGGGAACTTGGTTTTGAGACCATCATGGTTAATTCCAATCCTGAGACCGTGAGTACGGATTATGACACCTCTGACAAACTTTTTTTTGAACCGCTGACGCTTGAAGACGTCCTTGCCATATGTCGTCAAGAAAAACCGATGGGTGTCATTGTTCAGCTCGGCGGACAAACTCCGCTTAATTTAGCCCGAGGTCTCGAAGAAAATGGAGTCAAGGTGCTCGGAACTTCACCGCACGCGATTCATCTGGCGGAAGACCGGAAAGAATTCAAGAAACTACTTGAGAAGATTGGACTCAAACAGCCAGAAAATGGAACGGCTCTCGACGTCGAAGAAGGCTGCAAGATCGCTGAGAAAATTGGATACCCCGTGGTGGTTCGTCCTTCCTATGTGCTGGGCGGACGCGCAATGGAAATCGCCTACGATGAAATCTTCTTTCGAAAATATGTGAGTCAGGCGATGGAAGCCAGTGATGAACATCCGGTTTTGATTGATAAGTATCTTGAAAATGCGATTGAAGTGGATGTCGATTTGATCGGTGACGGCAAGACCTATGTTGTGGGAGCGGTGATGCAGCACATTGAGGAGGCTGGGATTCACTCGGGTGACAGCGCTTCGGTCATCCCGCCCTTTTCCCTCAAAAAAGAAATGATTGATGAAATTATCATTAAAACCAAGCAGATTGCCAAAGAACTGAAGGTGATTGGGCTCATGAATGTCCAGTATGCGGTTCAGGATGATGTGATCTACTGTCTGGAAGTGAATCCCCGTGCGTCGCGTACAGCGCCCTTTGTCAGCAAAACTATCGGAGTTCCTTTGGCCAAACTCGCGGCTAAGGTGATGGCGGGAATGACGCTTGAAGAACTCCAGTTCACCGAAGAGGTTCAAGTGAGTTATGTGGCGGTCAAGGAGTCCGTATTTCCTTTTGTGAAATTCCCAGGTGTCGACATTATTCTTTCACCGGAGATGAAATCGACCGGAGAGGTGATGGGGATTGATATGGATTTCCCGCGTGCCTTCTATAAGTCTCAAGATGCAGCGCTCTCTCACATCCCGACTGAGGGAAAGGTTTTTATCAGCGTTAAAAGACAAGATAAAGAAAGGATTATTCCCATCGCCAAAAAATTTCATGAGCTTGGGTTTCAAATTGTCGCCACTGAGGGAACCGCTCAGTCTTTGGTGCAGCAGGGGATTCCCGCACAATCCGTGAAGAAACTCGCCGAAGGGCGCCCTAACATTTCTGATCTCATACGTAATCAGGAAATTAAACTCGTGGTGAATACACCCAGTGGTAAAGGTTCCGTTTTGGACGAAGCCAAGATCCGGTCGCTTGCAGTTTCTTTTAATATTCCCTGCATTACCACGATCAATGCGGCTCAGGCTGCAACGATTGCTTTGGACGCGCTAAAGGGAGGCAAGGGGCTTGAGGTAAAATCGATTCAGGAATATCACGCGCTTCTTAAACAAAAACCAACAAGCAAGATACAAACACCCAATAAGCACCAATTAATCAATCACCAAACATAAAACGAAACGTTGATTATTTTATTTTTGATTATTGTATCTTGATGTTTGGTGATTAACGTAAAGTGAATTATGCCGTATGATCAAAGTTTCACGATTGAAGAAAACACCAAGGTCAATGCCAAGTATTACCGTCTTACTTTTCGAGCAGCTCATCTCAGCGAAGCGGTGGAGCCCGGCCAGTTTCTGACCCTTCAGATTAATCCCAGCCTGGATCCATTTTGGCGCCGGCCGTTTAGTTATTACCGCATTCAAAAAGACAGAATACAAATTCTCTATGAAGTGCTTGGCCGCGGTACGGCGATGCTCTCCCGTAAGAAAAAAGGTGACACGGTTCAAGTGATGGGTCCTCTTGGCCGGCCGTTTTCGCCCAAAGTTAAAAACAAAAAACGTGTTTTGGTGGCGGGAGGTGTTGGAGTTCCTCCGCTTATCTTTCTTGCTGAAAAATATGCGGCAGATTATTTATTGATCGGAACCAAGTCGAGTGCTGAAGTCCTTCCCAAAAAAGAGCTTGCTAAGATCAAGGCTGAAATCCTTTATTCCACGAATGACGGAAGTTACGGGAGCAAGGGATTTGTTACAAAACTTCTTGAGCAAGTGATCAAGAAGGAACTTCCTGAAAATATTTTTATCCAGACCTGCGGCCCTAATATTATGATGGAAGCCGTGATGAAGATGGCCCTTCAATGGGGAATTGAGGGGGAACTTTCCGTGGATAAGCCGATGGCCTGCGGAGTGGGAGCTTGTTTGGGATGTATGGTCAAAACCTCTGACGGATGGAAGGCTTCCTGTGTGGAAGGCCCCGTGTTTAATTTTAAGGATATTGATTTGGCAACAACGTTATCGTGAAGCGTCGTTCGTGAAACGTGAAGCTGAAAATAAGAACGACGTTTCGCTCTTCACGCTTCACAGAAAGCAATGATGAAGACAGATCTCACAACTAAAATCGGAAAGCTTGAGTTCAGGAATCCTGTGACGGTTGCTTCCGGGACCTTTGGAACCAAGGATGAATACTCCTGTTTTTTGGATTATGAAAAACTGGGAGCTATTATCACGAAAACCATCACGGTCAAGCCGCGCGCCGGGAATTCCATGCCGCGCATCTGTGAAACCGCAGGGGGAATGCTGAATGCGATTGGTTTACAAAACAAGGGTCTTGATGATTTCCTCGAAAACAAAATCCCCTTTTTTTCTAAAATCAAAACGCCCTTGATTGTCAATATTGCCGGAGAAACGACGCAAGATTTTAAAACACTGACACAAGCCCTGGACCGCCAGAAAAAAGTTGTCCGCGCTCTTGAACTAAATTTATCCTGTCCCAATGTGGAGGCCGGCGGTGCGGGGCATATGAAGAAACGTGAGCGGATTCTGGAGGTGATCAAAGTTGTGCGCGATCACACGGATCTTGCCCTTTTTGCCAAACTCTCGCCGGAGCTAGGGGATGTGCTTGAGATAGCCCGAGATGTCATCAAGGCCGGAGTAAGCGGTCTCAGTCTTATTAATACCCTGAAAGGAATGGCGATTGATATTGAACGCCGTCGTCCTCAGCTTGCTAATGTGACTGGAGGATTGAGCGGGCCTGCCATCAAACCCGTGGCTCTTCGTTATGTTTATGAAATTAAAAAAGAATTGGATGTTCCGGTCATTGCCTCCGGGGGCATTACGACTTACCGGGACGCGCTTGAGTTTCTGATGGCCGGAGCTGATCTTCTGGCTGTCGGAACCGCCAATTTTATTAATCCGCAGGCAACGATTCATATTCTGCAAGGGATTCAGGATTACTGTAAGAAGCACGGAATAAAGCAGCTTGATGAGATTCGTGGTATTTCTTGTCTTGCCAAAAATAATTAGAACAGGCCTTGTGGGGGCTAAGAAAGGAGTTCTGGAATCTAAAATTTAAAATTGAATTGAGAGGTTTTCAGTTTTAGATTTACGATTTTAGATTTAAAATTAATTTATGACGGCTAAATTGGAATTATCATCGAATCAAAAAACATTAAAAGATAGAATTATTGTTGCTTTAGACACTTCCAGCTTGGATATGGTGAAAAAGCTGGTTGGGGAACTTGAAGGGTATGTCAGCCTTTATAAAGTAGGCTTTGAGCTTTTTACAGCGCATGGATGGGACGCCGTGGATCTTGTCCGTAAAAAAGGGGCGGATATCTTTCTTGATCTTAAATACCACGATATTCCCAATACCGTTTCCAAGGCTGCGGAAGTTATCTGCGAAAAGGATGTGCAAATGTTTAACTTGCATACCCTTGGCGGGCTAGAAATGATGAAGAAAACCCGTGAAGCGGTGGATCGTCGTTCAGCCATTAGAAAAAGAAAACCAATTATTCTGGGAGTGACTATTTTAACGAGCCACAGCGAAAAAGATTTGGCGCGGGATTTTGGAATGAATAAAACGCTTGATCAATCAGTGCTGGATCTTGCCGGGCTTGCAAAAAAAGCCGGACTTGACGGGGTGGTGAGTTCTCCCCAAGAAGTGGAAATGCTCCGCAAAGAATTCGGGAAAGATTTTATCATTGTAACGCCGGGCATCCGCCCTCCCGGAAGTCCCAAAGATGATCAAAAACGAACTTTTACACCTCAAGAAGCTTTTGAGTGCGGTGCTTCCTATATTGTTATAGGCAGACCGATTACTAGCGTTTCCAACCCAAGACAGGCCATGGAAAAGATTTTAGAGTCACTTTAGCCTATTCGGGTGTTCCATTGCTTCGATGCGGTTTGCACTGACAACAGAAAGGTTCGCAAGGACGAAGTTGGATGTTAAATTTAACATGTAACCTTTTGGCGCACTCCATTTCTTGACAGTGGGGCCAGAAGTACTTATAATCCCGCACTCCATCAATTCAATCAGACCATCACAATCGAGAGAGTAGCTTTCATTCTATGATTCGAAGTATGACCGCCTTTGCGCGGGTTTCCGAAACAACGCGTACCGGTGGTGGGGTTGTTGAGATTCGTTCTTTGAATAACCGCTATTTGGATTTATCACTTCGGCTTATGCCTTCGCTGATACCCTATGAGATTGAAATTCGAGAGTTGATTCAGTCCCAGATTCGGCGTGGAAAAGTCAGCGTTAGTATTTCTCAGGAAGTTCCAGAAGAAGACGCTCAGGAAATGGAGCTGGATGAAGTTGCCGTTGAGCGTTATATGGAAGCAATCCGTAAGCTTCAAAAAAAATACAAACTTGAAAATCATCTTACGCTTTCGGATTTGATCCGTATTCCGGGGATTTTTAAATTAAAAAAAGACTCAAAAGATTCAGACAAGGTCTGGGGACAGATGAAAAAGCTGCTCCGTAAAGGCCTTGAGAAAGCCCTGGAATCCAAGAAGGAAGAGGGCCGGAAGCTTTGTCTGGATGTAAATACGCGCCTGTCTTTGGTTGCCAAATCTGTCCAGCAAATTGAAGGGATTGCCCATGGACGTTCCGAGCAGATTGCCAAACGTTTGAAAGAACGAATCGATGTTATTTTAAAAGAACATCCGATTGAAAACGATGACCGATTTTTTCGTGAAGTCGCTTTCCTGGCTGAAAAAAGTGACGTAACTGAAGAGATCGTGCGCATGAAAAGCCATCTGGAGCTTTTTGAATCCCGTCTGAAATCAAACGGCGAGGTAGGACGTGAACTTGATTTTCTTTGCCAAGAAATGAATCGTGAAATGAATACTATCGGATCAAAGTCACAGCATTTCGACATCACGACTGACGTGGTGTTTGTTAAAGGTGAGCTTGAGAAAATTCGTGAACAAATCCAAAACATCGAATAGAGGGCCTGCCTCGCCAGGTCTTTTGGTCATTCTCTCTGCACCATCGGGATGCGGTAAGACAACCATTGTGGACCGTCTGCTTAAACGACATCCTCAGTGGATGCGTTCTATTTCCGTGACGACTCGGCTTCCCCGGGAAGGTGAAGTGGATGGTACGGATTATTTTTTTGTCACGGACGAGGCGTTAAAAAAAATGGATTCCAGGGGAGAGCTTTTGGAATCAGCCAGGGTTTTTGACTATTATTATGGAACGCCCAAAAAATTCGTTGAAGAACAGCTGAAGCAGTCAAAGATTGTTATCATGACGATCGATGTTCAGGGGACAGCGAAGATTAAAGCCTCTGTAGGGACGTTGCTGCCGATGATGACTATTTTTGTTCTGCCGCCTTCGGTGAAAGTGTTGAGAGAACGTTTAGAGAGTCGTAAAACTGAAGGTCCGGAGGCCATTGAAAAAAGGATTGTGATTGCACAGGATGAAATTAAAGAAGCGGGTTGGTACGACTTCACGGTCGTGAATCAAAATCTGGATCAAACCATTACCGAAATGGAAGGGTTTATTGACCAGGTTCAAAAAAGAAAGGAGTAAAATGTATGGCCTATGTTCCGTTTGAAAAACTGATTAAGGGAGACAAGACGAGCGTGTTTAAAATTGTTCTGGCTGCTGCCGCGCGCGCGAATGAGCTTGCTCAGGGAGCTCAACCTCTCATTCAATGCGAGTCTAAAAAGGTGTCGACGATCGCCCTTCAGGAAATTGCTGAAGGAAAAGTGAGTTACGATGAAATTAAGTCCAAAGGTAAAAAGCCTACTCTCTAAACGAACGATCCTTCATATCGTTACGGGGTCGGTGGCTGCCTATAAAATAGGGGATCTGATTCAGGATCTGCGAATGGAAGGGGCGCGTGTGCTTTGTGTCATGACGTCTGCCTCCAGGCATTTTGTGACACCCCTTGTTCTCCGGGCCTTAAGTGGCAATCGGGTTTATGAAGATAAGGATTTTTTTACACCGGATACTCCTTATGATGTGCTTCATACCTCGCTTGCTGAAGAAGCGGATGTTGTTCTGATTGCTCCGGCTTCTGCGGATTTTATTGCCAATCTTCGTGCTGGCATGGCGGATAATCTTGCGAGCTGTATTGTGCTTGCCGCCCGTCGTCCGGTGGTCATTGTGCCCGCCATGAATGATCAGATGTATCAACATCCCATCACCCAGGAAAATATTTCCCGCCTCAAAGCCATTGGCTATCATTTTGTCGAGCCGGTTCAAGGGCATCTGGTTTGCGGAAAAGAAGCTATTGGTCATATCGCCGAGACGACAACAATCATAAGCTCGATTCGGAAAACTCTCGGAAACTTAAAATCTAAAATCCGAAATCCAAAATTCTAATGTTTCAAACGGTTTGGAATTCGAGTTTATTTCGTGCTTCTCCGTCAAACGGCGTTGTACGGATTCGTCCTTCGGCGGAGAGTTTCGGATTTATTGTTTATGCTTAAGAAAATATTAATTACCGCGGGTCCCACCCGGGAAATGCTCGATCCTGTGCGGTTTCTTTCCAATTTATCCACGGGAGAAATGGGATATACCTTGGCGCGAATGGCTCAGGCCCGCGGCTATCATGTGACTTTGATTAGCGGTCCCACGGCGCTCCAGCCTCCTTCCGGGGTTAAATTTATTTCGATTATGAGCGCCGAAGAGTTGCAGTGTGCCTGCCGAAAAGAATTCCCCAAACAGGATGCTCTTGTGATGAGTGCTGCCGTTTGTGATTTTACGGTGGCATCCCGACATCCTCAAAAAATTCAAAGAACAAAGATCCGTTCCCTTCAACTTAGACAGACTCCTGATATTGTGGCGGGATTAGCCAAAAAAAAAGGTAAACGGATCGTGATTGGTTTTTGTCTTGAGACGGTGGACTGGCTTGAGCGGGCAGGGGAGAAATTGAGGCGTAAGGGACTGGATGGAATTGTCGCTAATTATTATCAGAAGGGGCATGTGCCTTTTGGGAACCGAAGAATCAACGCGGCTTTTTTGGACCACCGGACGACTCGGTTATTAAAGAAGCAGAGCAAGAGCCAGGTGTCGCTCGCACTGCTCCGCTGGCTTGAGACTCTTTCTAAGAAGTCTGTAAAAAACTAATTACCACTCGAATAAAAATCGATATAATGCGTCCCATCGTGGAACTTATCCGAATATCAATTTATTCTAGGTCATTGCGAGCAAAGCGAAGCAATCTCTGTGCTCTAGATTGCCACGGTCGTTATACTCCCTCGCAATGATATGATCTTGATAATGGGATAGGCTCGTAATGCTTTTTTAACTATTTCGTCATTAAAATCCCAGGAGGAAGCAGTGAAAAATCGTTATCGTTGGGTAAGTTCGATTATGTTAGTCGTCATATTATTTTCGGGTTGCGCTGAAGGGGGAGGCCTTTCAGAACGCGAAACGGGTGGATTGCTCGGTTCCGGACTTGGTGCTGGACTGGGAGCTATTGTGGGGCATCAAACGGGTCATGCCGGGGCTGGGACGGCGATTGGTGCAGGAGCGGGTCTGCTTGCCGGAGCCTTGATGGGAGAGGCTAATCGCCGCACGAAAGAAAATGCCAAAAAGGAAATGCGTCAGGAAATGATGCAGAATCAATACAATCCGCAGTATGCGCCTCAGCCTTATGCGCAGCAGCCGGCGGTACAGCAAGCGGCTCCTTCCGCCGCGGCTCAGGAAGTTCATACCAAATATAATCCCAGAACGGGACAGACTTATCCTGATCGTTATAAGTTTGATCCGAATACGGGAGAAGAGTTACAATTTTTACGATAGCATAGAAGCGGATATACGCGGATCAACAACGCGGACTTACGCGGATTACGAAAATGATATCTGCGTTCTTCCGCGTATTGTTCTCCGGTTATCCGCTTCTAGTTTTTACGGCGCGGTAGCAAAGTGGTAATGCATCGGTCTGCAAAACCGGTCAGAGCATTTTTTGTAAGTGCTTGAAAACCCACGTAAGTCCCTGCGAAATGTGCGTTTGGTCTGGATTTCCAAACGCTCGTGAGATATCCGAAAATATCCCAAAACGTACCACGTTTATCACATTTTTATCACAGTTGATGATAAAAAATTGGGCATATAAAGCATGGCCAATTAGGGATATGCAGCTCCTGATATATTGAGCCTTGTCTCAATGTAATAAGTACAAAGCAAGTATTTCTTAATCATAACAACACTTCTTAATGCGCGAAGAAGATCAAAAAAGAGTTGAGCTTATTGTCTTTAGTACTCCGAAGAAGAAAAATTCCACTGAGAAAGCTACATACAAAGCACATAGAACTGCAAAGAGATTTCAAAAGAATTTACGCGAAAAATGTCTTATTCTTAGTAATTTCACATTGACAGTAATAAACTTCAGATGTATTTTCTGTTCGTCATTTCCGAGAATGTTAAAATTTGAAATTTCCCTTCAAAATTTTAGGGCCCTGAATAAAAAATTTACGTATGATGAAAATTCTCAATCCTTTCTTCAGGGTTTTCACACACCTTGTTTTTTTCTTTTTTACCTTTGAGCAGGCTTTTGGCGAAATCATGCCACCCCTTCAAAGTCCCCAAACTTCCGCCTCTCCAGAAGTTAAATCTGAAACCCCTGAGGGTTTGCAACCGACCTTTGCCCAAGTTCTAACTTCTCTGGATTTTTTATCAACTCAGAACTCCACACTTAAACCTGTCGAAAACTCGGTGAGTAAAAAAGTTCAAGAGTCCAAAGAAGCTGATCAAAACGCCGCTCCTATAAAAACCTTTTCGTCGTCTACATTACAATCATTGAATAACGAACTTCGTATTACTCATTACAACCCCCGTTTTATCAATAATCAATTAACGGCTTTTGAGCTGACATTCCAGCACTCTCCGAGCATCACAGGTTTTATCGTCCAATATACGGATAATTTGGCAGGATCATGGAAAACGGTTTTAAATGCCCAAACCGGAAAACCCTTGATAAGACCTACTGATTCTTCCGGAAAAACCTCTTGGCTGGATGATGGGACTTTGACGGGTCTGCTTGGAAGGAACCGTTTTTACCGGATTATTGCAGCAGACTATGTGCCCATAGAAACTATCTCGATTCAGGGCCAGACGATTACGAAAGACACCTTATGGAAGCGAGGGACCTACCTCATTCAAGGGGATGTTTTGGTGGCATCGGGAACCACTCTTACGATCGAAGCCGGTACTGTCCTTAAGTTTGCTAAAGATATTAACCTCAATGTGTTAGGTACCTTGAATGCTTTCGGTGATGAGAAAAACTTAATTACTTTTACTTCGAATGCACAAAAGCCTCAAGCGGGTGATTGGGCCTCGATCCATATTGAAGGCGCTGAAGCCGCAGGATCTAAAATTGGCTATTGGAACATCGAATATTCAAAATTTGGTTTATTAATTTTTCACAGTTCCCTTTTTGCCGAGCATATCATGGGCACTCATAATGTTCAGGCAATCACGGTTCAGGATAATTCAAATGCCGTCTTAAGGGATCTTACGCTTTCGGGAAACATGGGCGGGTTAGTTATTTTTGGATCAAGTCCTACCGTCTTAAATTCAAAAATTTTTAATAATAACTTGGGAGTTGCTCTATTTGAATCTAGCGGTATTACTCCCAACCCAAATATAAATCACTCGGCCATCTATAGCAATTCTGAATTTGGTGTCGTTCTAGACAGAGCCTTTGCCAATCCTAACGCGGTTATTAACTTCAAAGAAAATTGGTGGGGGACAATGGATGTCAGTTCGATCAATACCGCTATTTCTGATCATTGGGATGCAGCCACCAAGCCTTTTATTGACTACTCAGGTTTTTTAGATGCTGAGAATGGACGGCGTGTTTCCGGTAATTTTGTTTCCGGCACTTTAACAAAAGATACTGTCTGGCGCGCTAATGACGGACCTATTATTGTAACTAATGACATAACAGTTCCTTTGGGTGTGACCCTTAAAATTGAACCCGGCACAGTGATTAAGTTTGTAAAAAATTCTGCTCTTCGTATAAACGGTGTTTTAAATGCCCGGGGAACCGATGACCGGAAAATCATTTTTACTTCTCTTGAAGCAACCCCTAAGAAAAGCGATTGGACAGGAATTATCCTGACGGGGGCCAATGCTTCGGCCTCGCAAATCACTTATGCAAAAATAGAATATAGTAAATTTGGTATTGGGATGACGGATACCTCTCCAACAATCAGTCATGTGACTTCTCTCCTCAATGCTCAGGGTTTTACAATGACGGGCAATTCGGCCCCTAACTTGACTCATGTCGTTACCTCAAACAATGATTATGGCTTAGCTTTATTTGGTTCACATCCATTCATCACTAATTCCCAAGTGATTAACAATGGAGCTGGCATTTATTTATCACCCAGTAAAGGGGTTGATCCCAAGCCGGTGATGAGCCGATCAAGTATTTATAACAATACCGAATATAATCTTGAATTAGCAGGAAGCTTCTCTGATCCATCCGCTAAAATTAATTTTATGTCTAACTGGTGGGGAACCACCGAACAGAATTCAATTGCTTCAAAAATTACGGACCATAGCGATCTTAGCAGCCTGCCTTATACCGATTACTCGTCCTTTCTTATTTCAGATCCCGCAGCATTAGGGAGTTCCCTTAGTTCGCCTTCCTTAAGCGCGCTTCCTCAAGCGACAAGGCAGAATCATATCATTCTCTCCGGGAGTAAGCTTCCTAACACGTCAATTTGGATCAATGGAATTGAAATGGTGCCTCTAGGTACCAGTACAATATGGCAAACCGTTTTTCCCCTCTCTTATGAAGGAAAGAATTATTTCAGTATGACTAATCGGGATGCTGCGGGGACTGAGAGCCGGGCTATATCCGCAGCGGTCGTGCTTGATCAGACTGGACCCGTACCTCCGGAATTAGCGGCCTTCAATGTTTTAAGGACAAATCATCAGAAGCAAACGATTTATGGGTCTAAGGAACCCGGCACAGCGATTATGATTAATGGAACGGAAATGGTTCCTTCTGACGGAAAAAATACTTGGTCTGCTCAAGTAGTATTAAGCAAGGGGAATAATATTTTTTCCATTGCTGCACGTGATGATGTTGGGAATATTGGTGCCCCGGCAACATTCACTGTTGAACGGAACGATGAAACCCGTCTATCGAGCTTGTCCTATTCTATTGGCGAAATGACGAATCAATCGAAGCCTGTTATTTCAGGAACCAAGCAGCAGGGCAGTTGGTTAAAAATCTTATCAGCAAAAACAAATCAAGTGGTGTTGGATATTCCGGCGAATATAAGCGGAGAATGGAATGGAGAGTTACCATTACCTAATGAAGGATTGAACGAGTTTTATTTGCTTTCCGAGGAACAGGATATTAAGGGCAATCTTGTGGAGAAGAGAATCCCATTAAGAATGACACGCGATACGATTATTCCCGTCATTCCAACTGCTATTCCTGATACCGTTTCTACCGCCAAACCGCTGGTGTTTGTTTCAGGGAACAAAGAATCCGGCACAGCGATATGGATTAATGGAAAGGAAGTAATTTCTGCAGACGCCTCAAGTGTCTGGACCACTTCAATTTTATTAAAAAATCAACGAATGAATCCTTTTGACATTACGGCTGTGGATGCTGCCGGAAATGCGAGCGGGATACGACATTTTGAAATTGAACGGACCTCTTTGACTCCCAATAAGCCTGTTTTAAATTCTCCCTTCATTCTATCCAATAAAGCAACTTATGCCTTTTCTGGCAGCAAAGACGCCGGAACCGGAATCATGTTTAACGAAAAGGTTTTATTACCCGTTGATAATAAGACAATATGGAACGTAAACGTTTCTTTGGAGGATTTAGGATGGAACCCTTTTCATATTACGGCTGTAAGTTCAGAAGGTGTGCAGAGCAACGAAGAATTCGCGCGAATTTATTACGATACAGAGCCACCCACGGGAATATTTACAATTAATTATGGCGCCCCTGTTACCCGACAGTCTGAAGTCACAATTTCCATGGATGTCGGTGATTTTGGAAATCTTCCCATTGAAGAGATGAGTTATTCGACAGATGGAATTAGTTATTCAACCGAAAGATTTCCGGGATTTATTGGAGCTGGGAGAACCAAAAAAATTACTTTATCAAAACCTAATGAAGTTAATGACGTGTATGTTAAGTTTAAAGATGCTGCTGGGAATTGGTCAGAGCCGGCTCATGAATCCATTCTCTATGAGAGCAAGGAAGCTGCTGAGAATTTCCGTCTGACATCAAGCCCTATCTCCGATACCCCTTATTATGTTTTGGAATATCAATTTCAAAATAAAAAGTTTTCAGAATCAATTTTTTCCTTGTTGCCGGGAAAAAATTATCATCGCGTGACTCAGCGTGACTTGACGGGGAAAGAATACACGAAAATATTTGCCATTGAGCACACTTCCAATCGGGAACAAGCAGTGTATTTTGATTATGATGCGAATGGAAATAGATCGCAGCAATCGGATGAAAATGGAGCGAAAACACAATATTTTTATGATCCTCAAAATCGATTAATTACGACGGCTTATGCGGATGGTCAATTCGTGCATTTTGATTATGATGCGAACGGGAACCGCATCTCAATGACAGATTCAAATGGAAAAACCGAATACAAATATGACTGGCTGAATCGTTTGACTCAAATGACGGACCCCAAAGGACGGAAACTTGCTTATGACTATGATTTGGCTGGAAATATCATCAAGATTGTTTATCCCGACGGCCTTGAAATCCGGTACAAGTATGACAGGAATAACTACTTGACCGAAGTAACAGATGATTCTGGAATAACCAAATACGAATACAATGATGCGGGAGATGTGAGATTGAAAGTCCTGCCTAACGGAATCCGCAGCCAATATGCTTATGATAATGCAGGTAGACTTAAGGAAATCAGAAATGAAAAAAGTAACGGGGCATCGGTAAGTTTTATTCCTTATGAATATGATGCCAGCGGAAACATTAAGAAATGTGGTTTAACCGAATATAAATATGATTCGCTTGGGCGTGTGATCGAAGCAAAAAGCTCCCTCCGATTTTTGATTTTACCTCCCAGCACCTACCGGGAGGAAAATTTTAAAATTTCATATACCTACGATGCTTCCGGAAATCGTCTCTCGAAGACAACAGAGGATTGGGATTCGGACCTCGCTTTTTTAAAAAAAATGGAAACTCTATATTATAAATATGGGCCAGAAAATAGGCTGGAACGGATTGGAAAAACGTTAAGCCAAACAGCCGACGATGAAATTTTTTATTATGATCCAAGAGGTAATCTTGCGATGCGCTCAAAGCCGGGTGAAACCATTCTTTACACCTATGACGCGGCAAACCGTTTGATTCAAGTAGATAACGGTAAACAAATTGTCCAGTATCTTTATGACGGAGACAGCAATCGAATCGGAAAAATTGTGGACGGAGTCCGAACGGATTATGTGACGGATTCTAATCGTGCTATTTCACAAGTTGTTCAGGAAATCAATGCCCAGACAGATGCTATAACCAAAACCTATACGATTGGTAATGAGCGCATTCAAGTTAAAGATGCTTCAAGTGGCCGTGGTTTTTATTTAACGGACGCTATCGGAAGTATTACGGAGGTGATGAAAACGGACCAGCAATATGGATCAGTCTATGAGTACAACCCATTCGGCGGACACTCGGATACTTTATTTCAAGGTGATGATGAAAATTCAACCAATAATTTCCGTTTTGCCGGCGAGCAGTATGATCCGGAAACCGGGCTGTATTATTTGCGTAACCGCTATTACGACCCTTCCACCGGCAGATTTATTTCCAAAGATCCGGTGATCGGAGATTTTAATTCCACTCAAAGTTTTAATCCATATATATATGTTCAAAATAATCCGATTAATGCTGTTGATCCATTAGGATTATTCCCTGGTTTTCCTGATCCGGCCAATCCACCTAGTGGTTGGATTTCAATTGGAGGGGGGAAATGGCGTGATCCTAAAACCGGAGAAGTTTGGTCCTGGCATCCTGACAAAGGTGGAGCTCATGGAGGAGATCACTGGGATATAGGAGGTCCAAAGCCACCCAAGGGTGGAAAAGGGCCGCAGAGTTGGTGGCCTCTAGGGGGAGAAAAGGGCCCTAAACCTTCGGGAGGAGAACGACCCAAACCGGGGGAAAAAAATGGTGGTAAGCGTAATGAAAGTACAACTTCAAGTTATAATGATTGGGCGCGATCTTTGAATAACTCTTCATCTTCAAGCTCACGAGGAGGAATTCTTTTGAACAAAAGCGCTGAATTGTTGGGAGAAAATATCAGCAATATCACCGGAGCGGTTTATGATCCTAAGACCCAGCAATTTATTTTAACTGGCACAAAGCAGGATGGTGTTGTTTCCGATGTGATTTTTAATGATCTTGTTGTGGCCTTGAAAGCAGTTTTTGGAAGCATTGAAGATTCGGGCGTTACCATTGTTGATTTTTTTACGGATGAATCAGGAAAACCGAGGCAAAAAATACAGTTGTTTGGCGGTGTGGAAAATACAGAGTTTGGCCAGGTTTTAATCAATGCGGACCTTGTCTTAAAAAAACTCGTGATCGAGAAGGACAATGTAACCGGCCAGCCGATCACGATTAATATTCCCGAATATCAGAGTATTTTGGATCGTTTAATCGCGACCGGCCAACGGCCTGATTCTATCCGGATGTGGTTTGTTCCTGATTCCATGAAATTAATCCGCTCTGAAGACGGAACCTCGTTTCAATTCAAAGAGTCAAGCATCCAGCTTCTTACTGAATCTAAGGCCAATAATTCAGCCATTTCGAATCCTGTGATGGAAGAATTTGTTCAATTTTTAACTAGCCATTATGGGGAATTTTCGAAAAGATTCCCGGAATTAGAACGGATGCGGCAGCTCGCAAAAGCGGTATCCATTGCTCGATTTATTAAAGATAATAATATCCCCATTGATTTATCCTGGCTGGACAGCTACGAATTACCCGATGTCATTACCGAGACCTCGACTCCTGTATTAAAAAATGAAAAGGGTGGGTTTATACTTCAAGGAGGAGTTATCTTTGAACTGCTAAATCAATATCTGCCTGATTCCGGAGGAAAGACGGGAGATTTATCCTCTGCAATTTTAAATGCCAAGACTACCGATACAACTGCTTCGATGAAGGTAAAGGTAGGTAATGATTCTCTCCAAGGTGTTGCTCTTTCTACGAATCCTACTCAGCAGGATTCAAATCTAAGATGGAATGAAGATGACATGAGTTTGACTACTCCCGGGGATCTTGAATTGAATTTTATGCGTTTTTATGACTCTCTGGATTCTACAAAAACTTCTTTAGGGCAGGGTTGGCAATTTCTTCCTTATGCTATCCATTTTAACCGTCCGGCTTATGTGAATTCTACTTATGGTGAAGGCACAACCATTAATGGATTGCGGGAGGGAACGGCAACGTTCGTCAATCGTTCGACCGGGCAAGAAGTGGTTTTTTATTCAACACTCCAAGCATCCAAAAACGGTCTTGCGGGAGTGGATTCAGCGACATTGCTTCCTTCATATATTCCGGTTGCAGAATCTGACGGCAGTGTCTTTCGAGTTGATTCCAACAGGAATTATTTTCTGACCCAGCCAGACGGTTCGCTCATGAAATTTGATACGAATGGAAATTTGACGCAAATGTCAGATCCTGAAGGACATTCCATCAGTTACCGTTATACCGATGGAAGGTTGACAAACATTACCGATTTCTTAGACCGAACGATTAAACTCACTTATAACAATCAAGGGCAGCTTTCCCGGGTTCAGAGCCCTTTGAACTATGGAATTGTCTACGAATATGACAATAAAGGAAATCTTGCCAGTGTCTTTAATGAGAAAACAAAACAGAGAACCCAGTATTTTTACGATGTAGATCACCGGATCAATAAAATGATTGATCCTTCAGGCCGTACCCTCCTTCAATCGGACCTGGATGTGATGGGGAGAAGTACCGCGCAAGAGGACCATCGCGGGAATATTCTGAAAATCACGCGTAGTGCAGATAATCAGATTGTGACCACTACTGATCCGATAACGGGAAAGAAAATCATTGAAGAATATGATGGTCTGCACCGGCTAGTTAAAAAAACGGATTATTTGGGTCATTCTATCGAGAACGCCTATTTATTTTATGAACGTAAACCATTCTCCATCACAGATTCCAAGGGATTCACGACCTATTTCTTTTACGATCAAAATCATAATGTCACGGATATTTTTGATTTTGAATCAAACGTGCACCAGACCTTTAAGTATGATGAGCATAATAATCTTCTTGAAGCAACGGACCGTAACGGAGTAATGACCCGTTATGTTTATGATGAGAAAGAAAATCTTCTTAAAGAGATCCATCGTCCCATAAGTGAGACAAAAATTGCGATTATCCGGTTCAACTACGATGAAAACAGGCAAATCAAAAGCTTTATCGACGCTAATGGTTATGAAAGAAGTTTTGACCGTGATAAATTTGGAAATATAACCGCGATCATTGCTGGTGGACAAAATGATTTTACTCAAGACTATGATGAATTTTTCCGGGTCTCAAGCACACGGGATGAGGAAGGCCGGGAGATTCATTTAAAATACAATGAATTGGATTTGCAGACTGAGATTAAAAATGCTTATGGGCAAACGGTATTGACTTATGATCAGTTGGGTCATAAGACTTCAATTACCGATGCGGAAGGGCGTTTGACAAAGTTTGTCTATGATCCGAAGACAGGTGATTTGTTGACTACTCTTCAACGCTTAGCCAACGACCGGTGGGCAGAAAGCAAATATACTTATGACCGTTTTGGAAATGTAACAAGCATTACAGATCCTAATGGCGCGAAGACAACCTTTCAATACGATGATCTCGGAAGACTGACAAGGAGGGGTAAAGACCCTTCTGAAATTGAATTTCAGTTTGTGGTAGTTTACGGGGCTGCAGGCGGCACTGAAGCTATTGTTGTGGCTCCTGCCTCAAAGATGATTGACCGGATTATTCTCAGGTATCGTCCGAAGGGCCAGGAAGATTATACAACGGTCCAGTATCAGGATCTTTTTTCCAACCAATTGGTAGAGAAATTAAAAGGGTTGGAGCCAAATACCGTTTATGAATACAAAGTGGAAGCCTATGATCTCTTCGGTAAACGGGCAATTTATCCCACGCAGACATTTAAAACGGGAGCACGTTCTGTGGATGAACCCTATGTCATCAAAAACCAGATCACAACGATTGGCGCCAATGACATTCAATTGGCCCTTAATCTTGCAGCTGGAACTTTTGACGGCAAGGTGTTAATGGAAGTTGTTCCTGTTGCAGGAGGAGCATCTCTTTCACGAGAAGAAACTTTGAGACCTGATTCTGATAATACCATCGCGATCACTGGATTGGTTCCCAATACGGAATATGTTTATACTTTGTCGACTCAAAACAAAGCGGGCAACGCGGTCTTTAAGAAAACGGCTGATCCGATTTATTTCAAAACCCGCGATTCAAAAGATCTCACCGGTTCTGTGGTCGAAGAGTTAACCCTTGCACAATTATTGGCCCATGAAGCTGTGTTTCATTTAAGAACCAATGAGGCTCTTGCCAAGGCCGAGATTGAATTGATTCCGGATCAGGGTGCGCCTGTTGTTGTAACGCATTACACGCCTGGACAGGATAGGGATTTATCTGTTGAGGGTTTGAAGCCGGGGATGCGTTATACTTACGTGATGAAATTAACAGATTTTTCAGGAAATATGACGCAAACGAAATCACAAGTATTGACAACGCCTCTTTTACAGACAGATCCGGTGCAAATTCTTCACCAACAACCTATCGAAGTATGGTCAGACGAAGCTAAAATCCGGATTGAAACGAACGGGGAGCTTGCGGAGGTGATTGTTTCCTTGATTCCTCTGGATACTAAAATTCCCCAGGAAATCCGTTTTGATGCCTTAAGCGGATCAATCCAGGAACTACTGTTAAAAGGTTTGAGGCCTGGAACAGATTATTATTATTCTGTGACGGTGAAAGATAAATCAGGTTATATAACGAAATCCAGTGAGCTTATCCAGATTCATACTAGGGCATTATAAGTTTTCTGGCAAATAAAATGACGATGAATCCTAAATCAATCGAAAAAAAAGATGCGGCACCTTTTTTTCTTATTGAAAAAAGGGGGAAAGATAAAAGGTATACAGCTTGGTCAGGGGACCTTGACCAAATCAAAAAACTCTACGGGAGTCTCATTGATCAATTTTCTGAAGATATAGAAATCCTTTTTAAAATCAAGAAAGAAGAAAAGAAAACCTGGGAAAACTATTACGGTAAAAATAATCTCTCCGATCTTAAGCGGACAATTCAAAAAAGAGAAGAATGGTTTTTTTGTGATGGAGAAGTTCAAATTAGTGTTAAAAGGATTGATACGGGCGAGTATCTTACTTTTGATGAACACGGCGTTTTATATCTTTATGCTGATCCTTCAAAAAACTATGCCGCGACTTTTAAAGCGGCGGGATTTCAAGAAGAGCAAGAAGCGGCAGTTTTTGAAGAAGGACACTGGCATATCAGCCCAAAAGATTCGGAGAAATACAGAGCTGATTTTTTACGTGAACTTCATTTAGAAAAAGTTTAGCGGTACCGCTTTTTATGATGTTTTTAAAAAGCTCTTCCTTTCCTAAATTCACTGAATTCATCAAGCAGTGGCAGGATAAAAACAGCAACCAAAACCACGGGAAATTCTACTTACAGACTGTATGACAAATGGGGGGAGCTCATTACGTTAAACGCGCTGTCCGAAAACTACCCGCCCATGAAATCGAATCCATCCAAAAAATCCATTCTACGCTATAAAGAACTAACCAGAGATCATTTTTATTTGCTTTGCCTCTACTAATTAAAGGTCAATCCGCGGTAGAGCCTTATGATTTTTAATTCTTCTAAATATTTTCCCTGCAATAACTTGCGCACCTCGCCTCAGCGTCCTGCCCTCTCGACGTCCAACTGACCTCCCTCCCTCAACATGATGTTGTGTCGGTAGGGAGGTCAGTTGGGACCTGTGGCCGGACTTGGGCTCGGTGTGTTCTTTGGTTAATAAATCATTAAATAAATTTGTTATGAATTACTTCATATTTTTAGTTTTTTTGCTTTGTTAGGAAAAAAGTTTTTAGATTTACAAGCGGGAAGGCTGTTTTTGCCTATTAACAGTAGAGACCATTTTAAAAAAGCAATACCCAAACCACCAAGCATAAACTTGAGTGAAGAAAAGAAGCCATAAAGCTTCAAAAGAAAGGATGTAAATATGTTTCAGGAACTTAAGAAGGAATTGATTGCAAGTACGACAGAGGCATTTAAGAAACTGATTAGATTAGGAGTGAAACTTGGGATTTTAGTCATGGGATGTTGGATGCTATTTGGAGCATTTCAAATTGGGATTTTTGTGCCTACGCATATTCTGAAAATGATGGATGGATCTAGAGAGGAAAGCACAGGAAAGATTGATATGCCTTCGAGAGCTGAGATTGAGAGAGCTGCGGAGACACCATCAAGTGCACCGTCTGTCCAGTATCAAAGAGCAAGACCTGTTCAGCGTTCAGTAGCGACAAGAAATGTGAAACAGCCGGATATTCGTTCGGAACTTAGAAATACTCGAAATGTCATGGGCGAAGTAAGACGGATGGGAAACGCTTTACAGAATTTTGTGAAGGTATAAACGATTAAAAAACCGCAAACCAGAGGAGACTTTAAATGTCTTCTCTGGCGAGCCCGCACGAGGAAGATAAACCTAACCGTACCAAAACAAAGTAGCGAAAATCGGGATCTCTTAGTAAAATGCGTCTGCTATGAAAATTCCCTCAGACGTGATTGAGTTGCACGAAGCAGCGGATAAATATGGATTTACTTGGGCCGCTTTACGCACGGCCATTTATAGGAAAAGGCTTAAAGGTTTCAAAATGGGAACCTCTTGGTTTTCTACCCGCCGAGACGTTGCTAAGTACATTGAAACCCGTGACACTAATAAGATCCCACACAGCTACCGAAAAAAGATTGTTAGGTGATATATTTTTTAGTATTATGTGTTTATATATTAAGCACATGTCGTGACCTGACGGCCGGGGATATTCTCCGTCAAAAATTTCAAGAAAGAGAATTTAAGGGGGGTGAATAATAATGGGAGATGCGCCAAGCGATCTCAAAACACAAAATCAAATGGTAAACAGATTTTTAACCGCGAATGAAGTTACAGGGATGCTTCAGATTTCGATAGTAACACTTAGGGCATGGACAAGTCAGAAGAAGATTCCCTACTATAAAGTAGGGCGATCCGTACGTTTTAATCTCCTGAAGTTGCAGGAATGGTTAAATCAACGAGAAATTAAATCTCGGAGGTAAGGTTGTGGGTGTGTATTCACGGGGCGGCACTTATTGGATGAGTTATATGATTGGCGGGGAACAAAAGCGCGAATCCTGTCAAACATCCAATAAGCGTGACGCCGAAGAACGATATGCGGCTCGGATCACCGCAATTAAAGAAGGAAGATTTTTCGACATTCAAAAAGTCGAATTAATCATCTTCAAGGAATTTGCCGACCGATACATCGAAGAACACTCAAAGATTAATAAGAAATCTTGGGAAGATGACGTATGCGGACTTAAAGATTTAAAGGCGGAATTTGGAGAAAAGTATCTGCAAGATATTAAAACCGCAGATATCGTAAAGTTTAAGGCAAAACAAACGCAGAAAATTTCAGGACATAAGCGTATCACAAAAGTTGCTACCATCAACCGTAAGCTGACTCTTCTTAAGGCCATTCTTAATAAAGCCATCGAATGGGATGCGCTGAAAGGTCCGAGTCCAGCAGCTAAAGTCACTCTATTCAAAGAAAATAATACGCGGGATCGTTTTTTGAATAGGGAAGAATTAGAAAACTTATATGCCCAGTGTAATGGGGAACTGCTTCATATTCTTAAAGTAGCAGTTCATACGGGACTTCGGCAAGGCGAGATCATGGGCCTAACTTGGAAAGATATCGATATTAATAGGAAGCTGATCTACGTCCGACGATCCAACAAGTCTAGCTATAGTACCAAGTCCAGTAAGAATAGAGTCGTGCCTATGAATGATATTGTTCTTAAGGTGTTTTTGAGTATACTAAAGCAGCCAGATTCAGATTTTATTTTTGATAATACCCATAGAAACGGATTTTTAGCAGCATTGGTAAGAGCCAAGATTACGGATTTTAAATTTCATGATTTGAGACATACTTTTGCATCCAACCTTGTGATGGCAGGTGTTCCTATTAATACCATTAGGGAACTTCTTGGGCACTCTACTATTAATATGGTGCTACGATATGCTCATCTAGCCCCGGATCACAAATCGGATTCTGTGGAAAAACTTATCACAATTTTATCACAATCGAATAAAATTTCTGAACCTGCAGTTTTGTATAAAGTTGTAAACAGAAGAAAAATAAAGAGTTACAAAATTCGTGGCGCGGTAGCAAAGTGGTAATGCATCGGTCTGCAAAACCGATATACGGCGGTTCAATTCCGCCCCGCGCCTTATTCGATTGTGGAATGCAGATTTCGGATTGCGAAATATAAAAACCCAAAAGGCTTTCTTCATTCTGAAATCCTAAATCCGCAATGTAATTGCCCAAGTGGCGAAATGGCAGACGCACCGGACTTATCCGCCAAAGAGCGCGGCGGACCCGTCCGGATAAAAAATATTCTTCTTGCCCAAGTGGCGAAATGGCAGACGCACCGGACTTAAAATCCGTTGGGATTAATATCCTGTGCCGGTTCGAGTCCGGCCTTGGGCATTGTTCTTACATTCTTTTCATCTTCTTTTTCCGCAGTAATTTCCCCCTAGTTTATCGTCGATAATCATTAACATTTTTTAACTACGCACTTTAATAATCTTTTTTATAACGCGTAACTTGTTTAATAGTAACAACTTACATCTATTGACAAGATGCCGCTAAAGTGGTATTATTTGCGTGTATCGAAATACCTGCTATACTTTTTGAAAAGCTCGCATCAGGAATAGTTCTTATGAATAAAAGGAGGGAGGTGACCTTGAGTAATCTCTCGGGAAGACTTTCTAAAGAAATTTTAATTTTGAAGCGAGTCATTTCTTCCATTCTTTCTGTTTGCTTTTTATCCGCTCAAGTTGTTCCATTTTCATTTGCAAATCCCTCACCGACTTATTTATCCCGTTCTTCTGATGAAGAAAGCCGTTTGATCTCATTCGATAGTGTAAGTACGAATACAAGCACTGGCACTGAGACTGGTGTTGGCTCAGAAACAGTTTCACAATTTTTACAAAATTCTCCAGCAATTGAATCGACGCGTCAAACTTCCCAAGAGTCTCCTTCTTATAAGAGTGATAGTTCAGCCGTTGTGATCTTACCGAGTCAGCCCGCATCAAGCCCATTCGTCAAAAAATCTGTAACACCTGGTTCCCAGCCATCCACTTCAAGTAACGCAGTCCAAATTACCCGGGATGATGGTGGAGTTTCCACGATCACCTACAGTGTGCCCCAAGATGCGTTGAGCTCGATTGGCGAAGAGTATCTGGTGGCAATGATTGATGTCGCGGGGCAGAAGTTTCAGGAGCCTGGTCTTATGATTGCGCAAGCACCTTCGCCTCAAAATAGTTATGAAATGAAAATTTACGATGTGGGTGAAAAACAAACAGCCGCATTCAATAATGGAACTCAATCCATTGTTTATGCCGGCCCCGAAGCAACGACTTCCTGGCAGCGTCAAACAGTCGGGAGTATCAGCCAGAGACCCATTAGTCCGTCAGGAAGCCAACCGCAAGCCAAACGAGATGGATTAATCCAATCGTACAATATCTATTATAGGAACAGCCCTTCCGAAGATTGGAAGCTGGCAGCCTCGAATGTGGCCGCGGATGCTTCGGGGATAACGACTTGGAAAGATTCACTGAATCCGGATCAGGCGGCCAAGCGCTTCTATAAAGTCGAAGTGTCGGAAGTTAAAACCAATTATACGAGCACTCTGGTAAAAATCGGGAATCGTTTGGCGATTGCGTTAAGCGGGAATTTTAATCAAGACGCCAAAGTAGAAGTTGTGGATGCTGACGGGAAATCCGTCATCAAGCCGGTGTTGCTGACGAAAGATCTCAAGAACTATTACATTGAT
>SICL01000046.1 GCA_009691445.1 Candidatus Taenariivivens baikalensis
ACAAATTTAATTTCGGGATTGGATAAATTCAGCACGATGAATTTTTATCACATCCGCCGTATGAAGTACAGAAAAAGCACTTACTATCTACGAGCTCTTATTCTTCTCACAACAGTTTCAACCTTTTTGACTAGATCTAAGAGTCTGCCAACTTCAGCGCGTGCAACATCAAGTCGATTTCTAAATGTCTCTTCGCCATATGTAACACGCGCATTCAACAGTTTTCCCCAGCCCTCCTCTATCTCACGCAATAATTGGGTTTGAGAATTTTTCGGGGAGCTATTCGACCCTAGTTGTGTCACAAGACTGGTCAAAGCTTTATAACCTCCTGAAATGACCCCCATGTCTCTGTCTTCCATAATTCTATTCACGCCACTCCGGCGGTCGTTTCTGTTGAATTTACCCTCAATATCTGGGTACTGGACCCATTCCGCATTCTTATCACTTTTATATGTCAGGTCGAGAGAATCCAATTGTTTAATCACCAGGCTCAGATACTGTTTCGTGTCCTCAACTACTTTAGCCACATTCGACCGCGTGTCCCCATCTTTCATGGGAAAAACTTTTGCGTCTAAAAATGCAGGCGTGTATTGCATTGCATTTTTGGTTTTGATATCTGTACTCGTTTGAGTCGATGTTGCAGTCGCAGTGCCAGTTAGGGTTGAAGTCGAGGTATTGCGCGCTAGCACTAAGGGAGAGTTATTTTTCTTCTGATAAACACTACCGCTTGCTAACGACTTTGGTGCGCTTGTTGTAGTGGCTGCTACCGTTGACGTGCTAACGGCTATTTCCCGCTCACTGGGAACTGCTGCGTCCTTATTACTGGGCGTCTCAGCCGACATAATTCGGGGTGCTAGAATTCCCAAAGCAAGTAAAATGACTATTCTGAAAAGTGTATTTGGTCTTAGCGTTCTCATATTGTTCTCCCTGAATTGGATTGGGTAAGAATCACTCATTCTTTACCGTTGTAAAAAGACTACACGCTCTTCTGCGGGATTTACAACCGGAGGCTATATCTTGCTATAAAGCTCAGAGGGAAAAAAATTCAGCGGAGGTCGTGACGAAAAGGAATCAGGCATGATCCCGGAAGACTTTCTTTAGTCCTTCACAATAATCAAAACTTTTTTCGGTCCTCCAGAGGAGGGGGAAATCGCGGCATTGTTTGGGTTTAGCCGAGTGAATGGAACAGCCTCCGGGAGTCAGGAAAATACAGGATTCGTCAGAGCTTTTTTTCAGGACAAGACGGCGCCGGTCAATCAGCTCACAAGATGCGTTCACGAATTCATGAACACTTACGCCTAAAAATCCCGCGATGGTTTCTTCTTCCCCTTTTGTAAGATAGACATACCCAGGCTTTCTGCAGCACTCGTTGCAGCGAAGGCAAACAAATTTTTCTTCGATGAGTTTCTGTGAAGGTGTGTGCATACGATTAATGGAGCTTCTCCTTAAACCGTCATCGCCAGCCCCCTCCGACGAATTGTCTCGGGCAGGGCGTGCCGATCTCTCCAGATTGCTTCGCTTCGTTCGGAATAACGCGCGTGGGTCAGTCATTGCGAGTCCCCCGCCTTGGCGGAGACACGGCAATCTCTGGCCGCAAACCGAGTTTGTCCGCCACAAAATCTTCGGATGCCCCCGTACTCTCTGGTGGACTTCGCTTCGCTCGCAATGAACCGATTTTGTTAGCAGCTCTCTTAAACCGGGTTGCTGACAGCCATACTCTTTACGATAAATTCCATATCTGAATCCAGGAGGCCGAGATCTTCACCGATTCCTTCGTCCTCCCCCAGCATCTGAAGCAAAAGCAGATCCTTAGACACCGTACTCACGATGGACTTTTCTTGAGGTTCCGCACCTTTATTTGAAGCAAATTTATGCGTCTCTGTAAATTCACTTGTCGCTTTGTCATCGCCAGCCGAAGGCGAAGCAATCTCAGTTTTCTTGTGAGAGATTGCCACGTCGCCCCTAACGGGGCTTCTCGCAATGACTTTCCTCTGCTGTTCAGACACGACAGTAGTTCTGGCGGTGGATGGCAATTCCTCTTCCGAATGAGATAGCAGCATCCACGAAGCGGCGGTGACGCCTAAAACAACGGCACCAATACCCAGCAGCATTGAGACAGAGATCCCCGATCCGTGACGAATTTTCCTAAAGAGTTCCACTTCGAAGGAATCGAGCATGGATTTAGGGAGCGTCCGCAGTGCGACTCTTCCAAAAAATTCATTTAGTTCTAAATCATCCTTTTCAAAATTCATTTTAGCTTCCCTCCCTCTTGAAGATACGGAAAAATTTCTTTCTTAAATTTTTCAGCGGCAAAATGAATGGTTGCTTTCACCGTTCCTTCGGATAGCTCGGTCACATCCGCAATCTGCTCAATAGAAAAACCTTTAAGGTATCGCAAAGTAAAAATCCATTGCTGTTGAAACGGAAGTTTTTTGATGCTCTCGGTCATTTTAATCCCGAGTTCAGTATTGAGAAGATCCTTTGACGGTGATTTCGACGGGTCGCTTACTCGATCAAAATAATTATTCATTTCTTCCGTATTTTTCCACAGAAGAAATCTCTTCCATTTTCGTTTGCGAATGAAATCTTTGGCCGTATTCATCAGTATCCGATAAAACCAAGTCATGAATTGGGATTTCATCTCAAAGCGGTGAAGGTGTTGATGCACCTTGATAAAAGCTTCCTGAGCCGCATCTTTGGCATCTTCATAATTTCCGGTCGTGATCCATGCTAACTGCATCGCTTTCTCCTTATAGCGGCGAACGAGCTCTCCAAACGCCGCCTCCTCGCCTTCCTTAAAAGCTAAAACAAGATCCTGATCAGATTTCTCCGACCAAACTCCACCCGTCATCGCCGCTCCCTTTCGCGTGTTCCCCGTTGTGGAGAATTTCCTCCCGCTTGAGGACGGGATTCAGAACCTCCTCCGCTCCCCGAGCCAGGGACATTGGGTCCAAAATCAGGGCGGTTGAAATTTGGTCGGTTGCTTTGCTCATTCGCTTTCAGATCTCTAAAAGGTCTTTGCGGCTGCCCCTGCATTCCAAGGGGATGATCAGAAGAAAATTCAGGCTTCTCGGCAAAAGAATTTTGTTTGAATGCGGGACGAGCTCCTTCTTTTTTCATTTCCCGTTTGCTGTTGGATAAATTTGAATGGCCTGAGATTGCTTCTCCGCCGAAGGATGGATCCGCCTCTGGAGGAGTCGCTAACGCCTTCGGACTCCTTCCAATCACCTCATTGCGAGCGGAGCGACGCAATCTTGAGTTATCATTACCCCTCAACGAACGTGCTCCTGGACCTTGGTTTTCACTAGCGACTGGCGCTTTCAGAGAACGTTCTTTGGCCCCAGCAGAAAATCCTTGATCCTGATTATTCCTGCGCTGCTCCTGAAGCTTGTTGTACCTTTCTTGAAATACCGGATGTTCCTTCATGAGACTTTTGAATTTCTCGGGATTTTTTTTACTCAGCGTTTCGACTCGATCCAGTCTTCGACCCACAAATTCCTGGAATCCTTCGGGATGATGCTCTCGGAAGTATTCCAGACTCTTTTTCCGGGATTGTTTTTCCTGCTGAATAAATTCTTGATACTGAGCCCCGCCCTGAGATTTTATTTCCTGAACATAGCCGCGGATCTGAGTCTTCTTATCTTCAATTATTTTCTGATAAGCCTGAGGATCTTGAACTTTCAGATTTTTCAAATACTGCAATTCTTGATGAGGCGCATCGTCCCCAGGGAGTACCTCGGCAAAAAGCAGCGGCGCAGGAAACATCATGATGAGTAGCAGACAGCTTGATATTTTCATAATTCACCCGTCCCTTTAAGCCTTAGACGGTACGAAGTCCCTTTAGGTTTAAAGCACAGAAGGGGACAGGTCTTTAGTGCTGACCTGTCCCCTTCTGTGGAAACCTTCATTTTTATCTTCAAATTACTGAACGGACGCTGCCTCATTAGAAGCTGCTCCCGACTCCGCTTGCTGTGAGCCGTCAGTGCCGCTGCCGGTCTCTGGAGTCTTCGCCTGTCCTTGTCCCGGAAAGCGGCGATGTTCTCCACGCTGCCGTCCGCCTTGACGATCCGGACTCGCTCCGGCACCGCCCGCGGATCCTGCCGGATTTTCCCAATTCGTTCCTTCCCCGCCGGCCGCTCCGGGAGGATTATTATCCTGATCTTTATTTTTACGATTCTGTTTAAAAAATTCACGCGCCGCCTGGGCTTCGGTTCCATCCACAGTGCCATCCTGATTCTTATCTGCTTTTTCCTTGAAACGCGGATGGTTCTGTAAAAATTTTTCACGGCCCACCTGGCGCTCCGCTTGATCCACAGTCCCATCCCCATTAGAATCCATGGCTGCCATTTTCTGTTTCATTTCAGGATGACTTTCTAAAAACTGCGCCTTAGCAGCTTGACGTTCAGCGCTGTCGATTGTCCCATCCTGATTGGTATCTGACTTGCTTCTAAAATCCTTGGACCCTTGATTATTCGGACTTGAGCCGGGACCACCCATGGCTCCGCGAGGATTTTCCCAATTGGTTCCAGTGCCTCCCGCTGCTCCCGGAGGATTATTGTCATTGTCGCGGCGAAACCCATCGCCTTGATTCGGACTCGCACCTGCTCCGCCCGCTGCGCCGGCTGGATTTTCCCAATTCGTTCCACGGCCTCCCGCTGCTCCGGGAGGATTATTGTCATTGTCACGGCGAAACCCACCGCCTTGATTCGGACTCGCACCCGCTCCGCCCGCTGCGCCGGCTGGATTTTCCCAATTCGTTCCACGGCCTCCCGCTGCTCCGGGAGGATTATTGTCTTTGTCGCGGCGAAACCCACCGCCTTGATTCGGACTCGCACCTGCTCCGCCCGCTGCTCCGGCTGGATTTTCCCAATTCGTTCCACGGCCTCCCGCTGCTCCCGGAGGATTATTGTCTCGGTCACGATGTCCGCCGCCGCCCGCCGGTTTTTGGGCAAAAGCAAATGGCTGGCCCATAATAAGGCATGCTGCTATCAAAATTCCTAACCCTGTTTTACAAAACCTGCTGATGCTGAATGTGTTCATTTTTTTCCTCCTTAAATTTTCATTCACCCTGTTAGACGGAGACTGCCCCTAAAGGTTTAATGGTTTTTCACGATTTGTCAGTTTTGAAGATTATGGCCGAATGATCCTAAAGCTTATTGGAAAGTCCCATCTCTTGATTCAATAATACTTTGTGTATCGACGGCTTCGGGGATTCTTAAAGTTTGATTTTTTTGGAAAGATAATAAAGGCCGGCGTATATCTTGGGATCGATGAATTTGTCTTGACTGCTTTGCCACTCCAGCCAGCCTTCGACTTCTGTCCACAGAACTTCATGGACTTGGATATTCTCACTCTCGTCTCCACCGCCGGGACCCACCTTACGAAGCTTGGTTGCCAGATAGACGTAGAGCATGTCCGATGCCAGAGCGGAATTAGACGGCCCTCGAAACGCAAATTCGAGGGTCCCTGCGTCATACCCCGTCTCCTCAATCAATTCTCGGCGCGCAGATTCCTCGCGGCTCTCATGCTGATTTGAGTCCATATCATGGATAAGTCCGGCAGGAAATTCGATCATTTTACTTTGGACAGGAACCCTGAATTGTTCTACAAAAATAACTTTTTTCTCATCGGTGACAGGAATCAGCACCACGACTTCATTGCAGCGGATACGCTCCGTATATTCCCAGCCGTTTTTTGAAACAAAACGGCGATATTTCCCTTCGTGTAAAATCTGATGTGACATGAAAGCCGTCCTTATCGATACGATTGATTGACAAACGTTATCATATCGAAAATAATCACCCATGCATAACGATTTCAAGCTCGATCCTTTCCAGCAGGAAGCGATCGACTGGATCCGGAAGAATCATTCCGTTCTGATTTCCGCTCCCACCGGCGCCGGCAAAACCCTGATTGCAGAATCTGCGATTGAGCAAGCCTTCTCCAATCAAAAAACAGTCATTTACACGGCCCCGATCAAGGCTCTGAGCAATCAAAAATATCGAGACTTCAGGAAACGCTTCGGGAATGATCAAGTCGGCATTCTCACCGGAGATGTCTCCTTGAATCCCGATGCGCCTATAGTCATCATGACCACCGAAATTTACCGTAATTCCCTCTTTGATAATTCATCGCGGTTGAAGAACCTCAGCTGGGTCATTTTTGATGAGATCCATTATTTGGATGATGTGGAGCGCGGGACCGTCTGGGAGGAAGCCCTGCTCTTTACTCCGGAAAAAGTCTGCATTCTCGCCCTGAGTGCAACCATTCCCAACATTCATCAGCTTGCTCAGTGGATTAAATCGATTCATCACCAAAGACCTCTCGAAGTTGTCATTGAAGATAAACGCCCTGTGCCTCTGCATATGCTTTATCAATGCCAAGGGAAAATTATGGACACACCGGACAAACTGTATAAGGAAGGCTATTTTCAAAGAAATAGTTGGAAAATATCCTGGAAGGAAAAGCGCCGCAGGATTCAACCTGAGCGCGCCAAGCCAAACCGCCTCGAACCCCTCCTAACCCATCTTCAGCAACAAAAGCGCCTTCCCATGATTTATTTTGTTTTCGGACGAAAGCGTGCTGAAGAGCTGGCTTTGGAAGCCTCATCCTTTAACTTTTTGAACGATCAGGAGCGGATTCAAATCTGGGAACTTTTTGAAGCACTACTAAAAAAATACGACCTTACGGAAGAGAAAACGGCCATGGATATCCGCCCTCTCATCGAACAAGGAATTGCCTATCATCACGCAGGCATGCTGCCAACACTGAAAGAAGTCATCGAGCAACTCTTCACAAGCCGGCTCATTAAAGCCATCTTCACGACTGAAACCTTCGCGCTGGGAATCAACATGCCCGCCCGCAGCGTATGCCTGGATGAACTTGAAAAGTTTTACGGTACCGGATTCCGCCAACTTCGGACTCGCGATTTTTACCAAATGGCAGGACGTGCAGGACGGCGGGGGCTTGATCACGAAGGGTTTGTTTATGTCCGCGTCAATCCTCATCAGATCACCTATCAAGATGTGCAAAGGATTATTTTCGGAAAGCCAGAACCTGTGCAGAGCCAACTCAATACCACTTATGCAACGCTTCTGAATTTATATAAGGATCTCGGCCGAGAACTGATTACCATCTACCCTGAGACATTTCATAGCTTCCAATCCTCCAGTAAAAAACAAGGTGAAGCGGTTGACTTGATTCAAAGCAAACTTCAGCTTCTGGAAGATCTAGGGTACATCATGGCAACTGGACTCACGCCCAAAGGACAGTTTGCCTCTTCCATTTTTGGTTTTGAGCTTCTCCTTTCGGAAATGCGGGAAGACGGGATGCTTGAGAAGATGAAACCGGAGGAACTCTGTGTCCTCCTCGCGGGGCTTGTTTACGAACCTCGCAAGGGAGCCCAAGCCCCAAGACTTTCTCGCAATCATGAGGCGCTTGAAAAAGAAGTCAGGCATTATTCCGCAATGATTTATAAGGAAGAGTATCAATATCGTGTCCATCCTTATACCCGCCCTGCCCACTTTCATCTTTCTGGTGCCATTGAGGCCTGGGCTCAGGGAACAGATTTTGACCGCCTCTTTCGTCTCACGGATACCGATGAAGGCGAACTGGTCCGTTATTTCCGGATGGTCATTCAGCTCCTCCGCGAACTGTCTCTGAACCCCTATTCCTCCGACATTCTCAAAGCAACGGCGGGAGCAGCCCGACACCGGATCAACCGGGGTGTTATCGACGCCGAGAAGCAACTCCGGGTTTAATCTGCAATACAATGCCTATTCCTCCTGGCTATTTTCCAAACCAGTGGCTACTATTTAGTTAAGGTAAAAACGGGTCAATTCTGTACGCAATTCGTCGACGAAATAAAGGATGAATGTTAGTTAAGTGGGTTTTATGTCTAGGTAAGGAAATAAGGAGGATCTAATGAAAAAATCAACAAAGTGGATTGCTCTTGCGGTGATGGCGATTATGTTAGTGCCATCCGTCGGATTTGCAGCCAGCCCCTGGAAAGAAAAAGGGGGAAGCTACGCGGATATAACCAAAGGCAAATTGGACTTTGGTCTTAAAAATCTGCTTGCCGGCTGGACAGAATTGATTAGAAAGCCCATGCATGCCGAAAGAAGCGTTTCAGGTATGGTGATGGGGCTTGGGAAGGGAATCATGAACGGTGTTTTATATACCGCAGGTGGCCTGCTTCACACGGCCACGTTCCCGATCTCAGTACTGGATATTCCCATTCCGGATAATGGGGTTCAGTTCTAAGAAAAAAGGAAAGAAAAAAGGGGACAGGTTGCAGCAACCTGTCCCCTTTTTTAGTTAACCCCTGCCAGCAGACAGGCGCTCACCCGTTAACCCACAAGAGCTAATTTCGCTACTTCCCGAGACCGCTTTTTTCCCACTAATATTTCAACAAGCTTTAAAGCAAACGCCATCGCCGTTCCCGGCGCACGACTGGTAACCAGATTCCCGTCCACAACGACTGACTGCTTCGAATAATGGCAGCCTTGAAGTTTTTTTTCAAATCCAGGATAACTCGTCAGACGCCGTCCTCGAATAATTCCAGCATCCTGAAGAATCAAAGGTGCGGCGCAGATTGCTCCGATAAGCGCTCCTCGTTCATCCATTTTTCGCACAAATTCTAAAACTCGTTGATCCGCGCGGAGTTTATCCACGCCCAAACCTCCACCGGGAAAAATGATCGCGTCAAAATCTTTTTCGTGAAGGTGGGCCAAAGATTCGTCAGGAAGAAACTTGATACGGCGCGAACCGGTGACGGGATCTCCGTTCAAACCCGCCACGGTCACCCGGGTTGCAGACCGGCGCAAGATATCAATAATGGTTACCAATTCGATTTCTTCGCATCCGTCTGCCATTAATACTAAGACTTTTTTAACGATGATCATTTCAGCCTTTTACTTTGAAGTCTTTGCGAGCATTTCTTCTGCGTGTTTTTTTGAAATTTCCGTTGTTTCTTTTCCGCTCATCATTTGAGCCAGCTCTTTAATACGTTCTTCGCCTTCAATGGTTCGGTACTCCGCAACTGTTTTTCCTTTCCGGACAATTTTACTGACTTTAATATGTTTATCGCCAAACGAAGCAATTTGCGGAAGATGCGTGATCAAAAGAACCTGACGTTCTTCGGAAATCTCCTTTAATTTTTGGCCCGTAATACTTCCCAACCTTCCTCCGATATTGGCATCAATTTCATCAAAAATGAGCGTGGGAACCGCATCCACTTTAGCCAATGTCTTTTTCAAAGCCAACATCACTCGGGACACTTCACCCGCCGAAACAATTTTGCGGAGAGGTGCCAGAGGCTGACCCAGATTAATCCGGATCATGAATTCCACAGCGTCTCTTCCTGAGGCTAAAAAATCAATTTCCTGAAAGGCGCATTCGAACTGGGCATTAATGATACTAAGATCTTTGAGCTCAATTTCGATTTGCTTCTGCATGATCCCCGCCGCTTTCTTGCGGCGCGCGGTTAACTCTTCCGCTGTTTTAGTGATCTCGGGAAGTATTTTTCGGATCTTATCCTCGTTTTCCTTTTCATAGACTTCAGAATTCACAAGATCATCGTAACGCTGTTTCGAAGTCGATAAGAACGTAAGGATATCAGGAATGGACTTGCCATATTTCTTCTTCAGAAGATCGATTAAATCCAACCGCGACTGTATTTCTTCCAATCGGTCCGAATCGAAGGAAAGCCCCTCCTGGTAATCCCGAATCTGACGAACAATTTCCTCAAAAGCAACTTGGGTACTTTCAAGTTCCTTCGCAAGAGGCTCCAAAGAGGCGTCAAGTCGAATAAGCCCTGATAAATCTCTAGCGGATTCACCGATCAGCGAAGAGGCCGAGGGCTCCCCAAGATCAAGCCGCTCCAAGATACGACCGGCATACTCATAAAGTTTTTCTGCATTCGCAAGGCGGATCTTTTCCCGTCGAAGCTGATCCTCTTCGTCAGGCTCAAGCTTAGCACGTTCCAATTCATCGATTTGATATTTGAGCAGATCAAGCTCCCTCTCACGTCCTTGCTCGAGTTTTTGCAATTCCTGCTTACGAAGGATTAATTGATGATAGCTCTCAAAAGATTTCTGATAATTTTCTTTTTGATTTTGATTATTCCCGAAACGATCGATGAGCTCGAGTTGCGACGCGGGTTCGAAAAGAAGTTGATGATCATATTGACCGTGGATATCAAGCAGATGCGATCCCAAATCTTTGAGCGTGAAATTATTAACTGACTTACCGTTAATCCAAGCGCGGGATTTTCCATCCGGAAGCACTTCCCTCCTCAAAATAAGCGCATCATCTTCAGGCTGAAAAAAGCAATCATAAGAGGGATTTTGAGAAAACGATTTCAAATCCATATCAAAAACCGCCTCAACAAAACTGGAGACGCCCTCCGCATAGGGCTGAAAACGGATATGGTCTAAACGCTCGCCAAGGACAAAACGGATCGCATCAATGAGAATTGATTTCCCCGCGCCGGTTTCTCCTGTGAGGACAATCAACTTCCCTTCTAAATCAAGATGAAGATCTTCAACCAGAGCGAAGTTTTTAACGTGGAGTTGGGTTAGCATAGTCATTGTTGTTCGTCATTGCGAGCGCAGCGAAGCAATCTAGATTCCCGCGTCGTCCCGTCAAGACGGGACTCCCCGCAATGACATTTACTGAATACTCATTTGTTTTAATCGAGGCGTCCCGATCCGGAAACAAAAATCTCCAAAGCGCTCACCGGATTTTCGGTCGTTTTTAAAGGACTCAAGGATAGGCTTCAAAGCGGAGACTAGATTCTCTTGTTTGATCTTGTCAAATAAAGTCTGGTTCAAACGCGTCCCTTCGAAATTTCCACCCAGAAGGATTTCATACTGGCCAATGCCGCTTCCCACAATTCCAATTTCACTTGTGTAGGGACGTGCGCAGCCATTCGGACAACCCGTCATCCGAAGGGTGATTTCTTCTTTCTCAAGTCCAAGCCCGGAAATTTCTTTTTCAAGTACGCGGATCACATTGGGGAGAGCCCGTTCACTTTCTGTAATGGCAAGGCCGCAGGTGGGAAACGCCGGGCAGGCCATGGACCAACGAAGGATATTGCTGATCTTACGATCCGTAAGAATCCCATGTTCTTCAAGGATTTTTTCAACGGAAGACTTCTGAGCCTCATCAATTCCGTCAAAAAGAATATTCTGCTGGAGCGTTAAATAAACATCCGGTTTAAACGTCTCGATAATTTTCCGGATACCCGAGCGAAGACGGATTTCAGCCGTATCTTTAATGCGGCCATTCTCGACAAAAAGCCCACAAAAAAAATTCCCCGTTCCATTTTTGTACCAACCCACATGGTCATGCGTACCGCTCCAATCCATCGGAATGATCGGTTCCAAAACAAATCCTGCATACTCTTGGAATTCGGCCGCCATCCACGGGATTCCTTTTTCTTCTACAAGATATTTAAGACGCGCGCGTTTGCGGTTGCTTCGGTTCCCGAAATCACGCTGAATTTTGATAATGGCCTCCAGGGCCTCAAAGATCTTTTCTTTAGAAACATACCCCAAGGGCTTCGCCAGCAGCGGATAAGTTTCCGCCACATTGTGAGTACTCCCCATTCCGCCGCCCACGAGAAGATTAAAACCCGTAAGATCACCTTCTGGGTTCACCATGGCTGCTAACCCAAGATCGTGGGCATAAATATCCACGCAGTTATCCCCCGGATAAGCGATTACGATTTTGAATTTTCTCGGAAGATATGTTTTGCCATAGAGAGGCTCTTTCTCCTGACTAGAATCCACCTTTTTCCCATCCAACCAAAGTTCGTGGTAGGCATTGCTTTGCGGAAGCGTCCTGTTAGAAATATCACGGGCATAACGTTCGATCTCTATTTTTTGCCGGTCAGGCAGAGGTGCCGGGCAAGAACAAACATTACGCACCACGTCTCCGCAAGCTCCAAGAGTTGTGATCATGGCTTGATTGATTTTTTTCATCAGCGGCTTGAGATTACCTTTCAGCACACCATGAAACTGAATGCCCTGGCGAGTCGTGATCCGGAGAGTACCATTCGCATAAGTTTCAGCAAAACGGTCGAGCTCAAGATACTGATTGGCGGTAAGTTTTCCGCCGGGGAGCTTGGTACGAACCATAAAACTGAAGGCTTTTTCTTTTCCCTGCCGCATCAGATCCTGACGCTTATCACGATCATCCTGCTGGTAGGTTCCGTGGCACTTGAGGAGATTATGTTCCGATGAGGTAAAAAAAGAAGTGAGTTGCGCAAGCTGCTCTCCAATGTTCCCCCGAAGGAGACGACTATTTTCTTTTTCTACCTCAACGGCAGATTTTTTTGCAGCTTCGGTCATAACCCCTTCCATTCCTGCTCGGTCAAAGCCTTTATCCCTAAAGCGTGAATTCCGACTTCGTCCATCAATGGGCGAAGCAAACGGTAAATCATCCGGTGGCGTTCCAATAAACTTTTTTGCGAAAAAAATTCTGTGACAATAATTAAGGAAAAATGGGTGTTTCCCGCAGGATTCGCACCCGCATGACCGGCGTGTTGAGCGCTATCATCCTGAACTTCAAGCTTCGAGGGAGAAAAGGCATCTTGGAGCAGTTTCTCAATGGCTGTCTTTGCGGATAAAAGCATACCGAAGTATACTAAATTTCTAGAATCCTGTCGAGGCAGGCTATCGCAAAGTCACTCCCATTCCCACAAGGAGGAAAGCAATCTCGATAGATCGCCACACCCTGCCTGCCGCAACTCGCCGACGGTGCCGTCATAATCGTTTCATCAGATCGTTTTGCACTATTGCTATAAATATTTATCGTATTTTATCTGGAATTATCGATTGATAATCCTCGGAAAACAAAACATCAATGGCAAGCCAATCTCCAAATAATTAATTGTTTTTTTTGTTGATTGCAAAAAAAAACTCTGTATATTCAACGATCTTACAAAGCCTTTAGGAAGCTTTACCCTAAATCAAATCAAGGAAGAAATGATGTCCGAAACAGCAGCCGAAATTGAACTGAGCAAGAATCCAAAATTTATTTCATGTTTCGCCTGGGCTATCCTCCTGACTTGGCTCGCGGTACTTCCGCACACTTTTTTTAGATTATTTTTTGGGCCCCGCATCACCCACGCCTTTTCTCTCGGTCACTTTATTTGTTACGGAATCCTCTCTTATCTTCTATGTCCTTACCTTCGCTCCACTCGAAAAATTCTCGCCTATGAGATAAATTTAAAAAATTCAATTCTTATTGCGTTTGGGATCACCTTTTTCTGGGGAGCATTAACTGAAGTTCTTCAATTTACATCCGCAGACCGGATTCCTGATATGTGGGATATTATCTTAGATTGCCTGGGGGCAATCATGGGTGTAGCCATCTATTCGATACTAAGCCGCCTTCAGATTCGGAGTCAGCAGAAGCTCAGCCAAAGTGAGGAATTCAGCGGGATCACTCTTTCCGATCAGTAGCTTGACACCCAGCTTATCGTAGATCCTTCCTGCCCCGGAAAAATCCTTCCCTTCCTTGGACTGCGAATAAAGAATGATGGGCGTCTCAGTGACATTGGGCAGCATCTTTAACTTGAGCGCCATAACATCCCCCGTAGTATCCGCAAGTTTCAGTTTAAGCAGAATCAGATGCGGGCACAGCGTTGCTACGGCCCCAAGCGCCTCGGCCCCTGTTGTTGAGCGAAAAACCTCGTAATCGTGAGCCTTAAATGTTCCGGATAAGCGGTTAAACATTTCGTCTTCATCTTCAATGACAAGAATCTTCCTCAAAATATTTTTTGGGGGAGGCGCACAGGGCACTCCATAACGTTTCTCCATAATCGAGCTGATTTTTTGAAACAACTCATCCATACTAAATGGCTTTGTCATGAACCCGTCAATGTCAAAATCCTTAAAAAGCCCCTCGAGATTAGCCCGTGCAGTATTTACCAGGATAGGATACGCGGGTTTTCCGGTTTTGGGGTCCAGGATTTCTTTATAAAATGCGATTCCACCCATTTGCGGCATATTCATATCAAGAATAATAAGGTGAGGAATGATTTTTGATATTTTTTTAAGCCCCTCGATTCCATTGTTCGCGGTGATCACATGATAGCCTGCATCCGTTAGAAATTCCTGAAGGGTTTCGACAATATCCTTTTCGTCGTCAATAATTAAAATTGTTTTGCGAGCTTCCATAAGTCCTTATTGTCTTACGGTTATCAGATCGGTTAGAGACACCTGGGTTTTCAAAAATGTCGTTTGTTACTCTTTCTACTTTAAGATTGCCCTAGAGATCAAAAAATAGCAAATTCTAGCAGGAAATGGGGCTCAGGAAGGCGAATCTGGGTGTCTACCCAACAATACGGTCATTACAAGGGGACGGGAGGGACTGAAGCCATCTGACCGAGAGAAAGTTATTCTGACCGCCGTGAAGAATCAGGCGTGCTTACGCTCAAAATCCTTCATGAAATCAGCAAGAGCCTTAACGCCCTCAACCAGCATGGCATTATAGATTGAGGCGCGAAAACCTCCGACGGACCGATGGCCCTTAAGCCCGGCAAGTCCGTTCTTCGACGCTTCTTTATCAAAAATCTTCTCCAAATCTTCGCCGCCCTTCCTCAGAACAAAAACGACATTCATCATCGACCGGTCCTGCTTGCGCACTGTTCCCTGATAAAGAGAGCTTGCGTCAATTAAATCATAAAGAATACCGGCCTTCTCTTCATTTGCTTTTTGAATGGCTGCCACCCCCCCTTGATCACGCACCCACTCAAGAACAAGACCCGACACATAAATGGGAAATGTGGGAGCTGTGTTCACCAGAGAATTCCCCTTAACCTGTTCGGCATAATTCAACATCACGGGAAGATTTTCCTTGGAGCGTCCCAGTAAATCCTTGCGGATAATCACGATCGTCACTCCTGCAATTCCCAGATTCTTCTGTGCGCTGGCAAAAATAAGTCCAAACTTGCTGACATTCACTCCACGAGAAAGAATATCCGATGTCATATCCCCAATGAGGGGTACATCCCCGGTCTCCGGATAAGTCTTCCACTGCGTTCCATAGATCGTATTATTGGAGACTAAATGTACATAGGAAGCATTCGCACTTAATTTAATTTCATGAGCATCCGGAAGACGCGTAAACATTAAGTCTTCCGTACTTCCAGCAAGACGATACTGGGTTAGTTTTTTTAATTCTGCAATCGCCTGCTTGGACCACTCGCCGGTATGAAGCACATCCACCGGCTTTCCCTCCAGATATAGATTCATGGGAATCATTGCAAACTGGAGCCGTGCTCCTCCGGGGAGAAAAAGAATTTCATAGTTTTCAGGGATGACCAAAAGGGATTTCAGAAGGGTCTTGGCATTTTCTAGAATCGCTTCAAATTCCTTACAGCGATGCGTCATTTCCATGACCGACATACCCGTTTCGCGGTAATTCAAAAGCTCTTGCTGAATCTTTTCCAGAACCGGAAAAGGAAGCATGGCGGGCCCAGGATTAAAATTATAAACTCGGTGAGTCACTGTCTTCATCAATCAACCTTTTCTTTTTTGGATGATGCGGGGGGGGCTGATTTTGCTTTGGAAGCCTTGCTTAATCGATCAAGATTCCGAAGAAGATCCAGTTGGTGACCGATATTGGCTTTCATTAAAAAAAGAGGGATCTCATCGATTTTTTCCATGAGAGCGGTCTCATATTCGCTCGCGGTGCGAACTTCCGCAAAGGCATACCCAACCGGCAAGTCAGTGGCCTCCCCTTCATTGAGAGTGATGGGTATTTCCAATTCTTTCAACTGAATTTCAACCGTTCCCTCCTTCAAGGCAACGGTACCTGCCGAAAGAACATTTTTAGGTGTCACGCGCCCCCAAAACTTGGTGCTGTGCACAGCCAGAGAGGCCGTCGGAGTTTCCACCGTGAATTTTTCATCTTTACCCAGAGGACGAATGCTGAAAAGAATATCGCCGGACAACATCTCAATGTGTGTCTCTCTTTCCTGAGCAAGAACAAGAACTGCTTCAGTGAGGGGCATAATCCGTATTCCCCACTGATCATTGGCAACGATATCCACGCTTCCGTCATTCCCTGTAATAATCTTGTCCTTTTCCAAAAAACTCGTTCCATTATCAGCCTTGAGAGTCAGCTCACCCCGCACAATCGTGACGTCTCCGGTCACTTTATTGGCACTCATGTGCACAGATTCCGCATAAAGGACAGGATGAACAGCCACAATGAATGATAAAAAAAGAAAGCGAAAACA
>SICL01000047.1 GCA_009691445.1 Candidatus Taenariivivens baikalensis
GTGTGGGCCGTGGAAATGAAGTTTGCTTCAAACTGGGCTGGAGCCAGATAGATTCCCCGCTTGAGGCAGTGGTGAAAAAATTGAGCGTAGCACTGCGTATCGGATTTTTTGGCGGAGGCGTAATCCGTCGCTGGTTCTGCGGCAAAAAAAAGCGTGAACATTGAACCGGAATGATTCAGTCTCACCGGCCAGGAATTCTTATGAATCATTTTTTCAAACGCCGCAAAAAAAGATCTTGAGCGGCGATTCAGTGCCGTCAACCGGCCGCCGGCCGCCGGTCGCCGAAATTGTTCCACCATCCAGAGCGCTGCGGTCACGGCCACGGGATTCCCTGAAAGAGTACCGGCTTGATACACAGGTCCTGCGGGAGCGAGTTTGTCCATAATATCCGCGCGTCCGCCGAAGACCGCAAGCGGAAATCCCCCGCCAATAATTTTCCCAAGACAAGTCAGATCCGGATGAATGCCGTAAAGTCCCTGCGCACCGGACGGCCCCGCACGAAATCCGCTAATGACTTCGTCAAAAATAAGAAGTGCTCCGTATTTTTTTGTGATCTCACGCGCGTTCTTCAAATATCCGGTTTTAGGATTAACCACTCCCATATTCGCGGGAATGGGTTCGAGCACAAAGGCAGCGATTTCTTTACCGTGTTTCCGGAATATTTCTTCAAGCGCGGCTTCATCATTAAACGGAATCGTGAGCGTGAGGCGGGAAAGTTCTTCGGGAATCCCGGCCGAATCTGGAATGCCGTAGGTCGCTCCTCCGGAGCCAGCTTTGACAAGCATACTGTCCACATGACCGTGATAACCGCCGTCAATTTTCAGGATTTTTTTCCGGCCCGTGAATCCGCGCGCCAGACGGATCGCGGACATCACCGCCTCGGTTCCAGAAGAAGTCATGCGGATTTTCTGCATCGATGGAATAAGTTTTGAAATTTTTTCTGCAAGCTCCACTTCTTTAGCCGTCGGAGCGCCGAAGCTTGTTCCATTTTTGAGTGCTTTCGTCACTTCACGAATCAGTCCATCCGGTGCGTGTCCAAAAATCATCGGTCCCCAGGACGCACAAAAATCAAGATAACGTTTGCCGTCCTCAGACCAAATATACGGCCCTTTGCCGCGCTTCACAAACACCGGATCCCCACCCACGGCCTTGAACGCCCTAACCGGAGAATTCACTCCCGAGGGGATTACTTTTTGCGCACGCTTAAACAATGTTGTCCTCATAAGATAAATTCCCTTAAATGGATTGCTCTTTATCCGCCTTCGGATTCTTCGTACTGGGCTTTGAGGCGCTGGATGACGGCGGGGTCGGCGAGGGTGGTGGTATCTCCGAGCGCTTTGCCTTCGGCAATGTCGCGAAGCAGGCGGCGCATGATTTTTCCGGAGCGGGTTTTGGGGAGATCGGCGGAGAATAAAATATCTTCGGGCCGGGCAAGCGATCCGATTTTTTTCACCACATGGTTTTTGATTTCTTTGACAAGATCTTCGGAAGGCGTAAAACCTTCCTTCAAAGTCACAAACGCGATAATGGCCTGGCCTTTAATTTCGTGATTCTTTCCCACCACCGCGGACTCGGCCACAGACGGATGATCCACAATTGCGCTTTCAACTTCCATCGTCCCAATCCGATGTCCGGCAACATTCATCACATCATCGACGCGGCCCATAAACCAGAAATAGCCGTCGTCATCGCGGCGCGCACCATCACCCGCAAAATAAATATCCTTCCCCCATTTCGACCAATAAGTTTTCACGTAGCGCGCGTCATCTTTATAAAGAGTTCGCAGCATGGACGGCCACGGTTTGGTGATCGCAACATAACCACCGCCGTTTTCCACACGCTCACCTTTTTCATTCAAGACTTCTGCGGAAATTCCGGGAAAGGCCACGGTTGCGGATCCGGGCTTGGTCGTTGTAATTCCAGGAAGCGGCGTGATCATGATCGAACCCGTTTCAGTTTGCCACCAAGTATCCACGACCGGACATCGCTTGCCTCCGATATGTTCGTGATACCACATCCAGGCTTCAGGATTAATGGGCTCGCCCACACTCCCAAGTAGACGCAGTGAGGATAAATCGGCGCGCTTCGTCCAATCCACGCCCCATTTCATGAAGGTGCGGATGGCGGTCGGCGCTGTATAAAAAACTGACACGCCGTATTTTTCAATGAGCTTCCAGAAACGGTCCTTATCCGGATAATCCGGAGCGCCCTCATAAATAAATACCGTGGCGCCATTAGAAAGCGGCCCATAAATCACATAGCTGTGGCCCGTAATCCAGCCGATATCCGCCGTACACCAGTAAACATCCTGATCCTTAAGATCAAACACCCACTGCGTGGTCGCGTAAACTCCGGTGAGATAACCTCCGGTGGTGTGCACAATGCCTTTGGGTTTTCCAGTGGTGCCGGAAGTATAAAGAATGAAGAGCATATCTTCGGCGTCTGTTTCTTCCGGCTCCGCGTAAGCCGGAGACTGAGCCATGAGTTCATGCCACCAATGATCACGCCCTTCCTTAAAATGCCCTTCATTGTGGAGCGTTGAATGTCCCCGCTCGCGTTCCACGACAATCACATGCTGAATGGTGGGAGTTTCGGCAAGCGCCTGGTCCGCCATTTTTTTGAGAGAGATTTTTTGTCCGCGCCGCCAGCCAAAATCGGCTGTGATTAAAACTTTGGCTTCCGCATCCTGAATCCGGTCGCGCAAAGCTTCTGCGCTGAATCCGCCGAACACCACACTATGAACTGCGCCGATTCGCGCACATCCAAGGCAGGCAACCATCAACTCCGGCACAAGCGGCATATAAATCGCCACACGGTCGCCTTTTTTGACGCCGAGTTTTCGAAGCACATTCGCGAATTGATTGACCTCGCGGTATAAATCAAAGTAAGTCAGCGTACGCGTATCACCCGGCTCGCCTTCCCAGATAATGGCGGCTTTATTCCGTTTGGCATTGGGTCCCGCGTCCTGAAACACGTGGCGGTCAACACAGTTCACACTCGCGTTGATCTTGCCGTCCACGAACCATTTGGCATGCGGAGGCTTCCACTCCAGGACTTTTTTCCACGGCTGCATCCAGTCAAGCTTGCGGGCCCAGCCTGCCCAAAAAGTTTCAGGATCATTGGCGGCTTTTTCGTAAATCTCAAAATCATGAAGATTCGCGGATTTTTGAAACGAAGACGGAGGAAGAAAACGGCGGTTTTCCTGGAGAAGAACTTCGAGGTTTTGATCCTGATTAAGCGGATTCATCAAAACTCCAATTCGTAAAAAGATGATAGTCTTTAATTTCGTGAAAAAGCTCTTTGAACTGGAAACGAAAACTTGCAACGCCGCCCTGGGGCATCATTTCAGGTTCAGCGGGAACGCTCGTATTCAGAAGAGGAATTTTTCGTTCATCAAAGATAACGACGTGCACCCGGATATTACGGATCGCCTGCCCAATATTATTAATCACGATTCCGCTCAACTCGGCTCCGTTTGCGGCATCGAAAGACGTACCGCCGCCTTTGACAATGACACTTCGTGGGAGATGCTGAAAGTTCTGAATTTCTGGAAAGGCGTCGACATCCATAGGAATTCCTTATGAAGTAGGGGGTATTATGGCGGGGAGATGAACTGATCTCAAGGAGATTCTTTATAAGGTCAAAATTCGAATATCTAAATTCGAAACAATATCGAATTTCTAAATCTTAAATTTCAAAACGGATTGGTTGGGGGTATTTGAAATTAGAATTTTGAAATTGTTTCGAATTTCGGATTTATATCCTAAGCAGCAGCGCTGTCGTTTCCAAAGATGGACTGTTCCTGACATGCCTTAAGCGCTTCCTCCAGGCGGACTCTATCATAACCATCCGCAGAAAGTTCACCGCGCGTCACAAGCACCTTGATAAACGACTCAACCGCTTTAGGATCAAACTGCGCACCGGAGCATCCAATCAGTTCCTTGACCGCATCTTCCACAGAGCAAGTCTTCTTGTATCGTCCGCCCGCATTGCGCATCGTATCGTAGGAATCGACCACAGAAATGATGCGGGATCCAAGCGGAATCTCGTCCCCTTTAAGACGACACGGATAACCTTCTCCGTTCCACCACTCGTGATGATGCAATACCATTTGAGCTTCACGGTCCAAAAATTTGAGCGGCTTGAGCATCTTATAACCCAGATAAGGATGCTGGCGCATCGTCTCGAATTCAGCGAATGTCAATTTGCTCGGTTTAAGAAGAATCTCGTCAGGAATACAAACTTTTCCGATATCGTGGAGAAGCGCGGCGTGTTCCACAATTTCAGCTTCGTCCAAGCTCATGCCTATTGCCTCTGCCGCCTGCATCGCATATTTCGCGCAAGTCGCAGCATGTCCGGCCGTAAAGCGGTCCTTGTTTTCCAGCGCCATAATCATAGCCTTGGCTGCTTCAATGTAGTTGCGGCGAGCATTACTGGCGATTTCAGATATTCGCCGCTGAAATTCCATCACCTTCTCTTCACTGATCTTCAGAGTTGGCAAATCATCCTTACCAAAAATCGGAACAATATCTTTATAGAGGGTGAGACGATTTCTTCCCGAAGCCTTGGATTTATAAAGTGCCTGCACTGAAAAAGTCAGAAGCTCCGCCCGCTTTTCCATATAATCTTCCGGAAAAGCCGCGATTCCGACGGAAATCGTAAGATGGATGTCTTCAGAATCGACCAGAAAGCGGTTCTCGGAAAACACTCGGCGAAGCCTTTCTCCGGCTTCCATAGCGCCTTGATAATCGGTGTGAGGCATCAGAACCGCGAATTCTTCGCCTCCGTAGCGGGCAACGAAGTCACCCAGCCGGCAGTTTTGGAAAAGAAGCTGAGCCGTTTCTTTCAATAATTCGTCACCGACCCGGTGGTTCCATTTTTCATTAATCGATTTGAAATGGTCGATGTCCAGGACAAGACAGGCCAGCGGATAACTGTGGCGTTTAGCGCGGGCAAATTCATCCACCATTCGTTCAAAGAGGTGGCTGTGATTATAAACACCGGTGAGAGCATCCCGGATTTCCCGATCTCCGGGATGGGAAAATTGAAACGGCTGTATCGGTTGCTGGGAGATTTTTCCTGTCATGGCCTTTCCCCCTTGATCAACTGCTGCTGAGACTGATGAGACTGCTTTCTGACGATGCTTCTCGTAAATCGCCCGAAGACGCCCCGCAAGCTCCTGAAAGTGAAACTGGCTTTTCACAATCAGATCTGCAACTCCGTACTGGTAGGCTTTCCTGACCAGCATATCATTATGAATAGGCACCATCAAGACAAACGGTAAAAAAAATTTAATCTTCTTAATCTCTTCAAGCATAGCAAGGTCGACGCTGCCATCCAGCTCCGAGTCAATCAAAAGCAGTTGATACGGCCTATCCTTAATCCTTGAAAGGGCTTCGGAAAGATTGGTAGCGCGATCAACAAGCGAGGGAAAGGTCAGATTCGATTCAAGGCTGGAACAGATAAGATCGAAGGTATCCTGGTCCTTCTCCACATAAAGGACACTTAAGATGTCTGGGCTTTCAACGGACATGTTCTCCCTCTTTTGTTAGACCTAAATGAAGTGTACCCGTGGCCTAGGGGATTTGCAAATGCACTCAAATAATAACAAAACCACTCAAAGCTTTTCAGCTTTGAGTGGTTTCATTCGATCAGGTTCTGCTATTAAGGCAGAGAATGCCCCAGCGAAGGATCGACACCATGCGTTTTAAGCTCATGGTCGTATTCTTGCTGAGTCATACTGCGCCAGGCACCGTCGAGGTTCAAAACGATTCCGATTTCGGCAGCGATCCGGATATCCTCTTCAGTGACAGCCTTAGAATGCGCTGCCGATTCCTCTGCTGTCATCGACCGTGATGACCCATCGGACTTTAAAACAATCCCGATACTTGCAGCGCTGGCAATATCGTCCGGTGTCACAGGAAAATCACTGTTCGTGGCCGTTCTCAGGGTTCCATCCGGATTACGGATCATTCCTGGAGAAAGAGGCACTTCCAGATATTTATCTTCAATGATTTTGCTCATCGCCTCAACATTGTATTTAGCCTCAATATTTTCAGTTTTTGATCCCAAAGTACTGTCAATGGCATCAAAAACCTTTTCCGTATATGGCTTTACCTTACTCTGCTCCGTCGCTGAAGTGAGAACCAGATGCGATACGTTCACATCCAGGCCCTTGTAAGTTTCAGTGCGAATCGTCTTTCCGCCTTTTAAAAAAGTCACCCGCTCGGTCTGACCCAGTTTGCGATCCAAAATAATCTCTCCGGACACGTTCCCATTTTTGTCATTCCGGATAAAAATCGTCCGGTCTGCCGCCCAATCTTCTTTCACATCATCAAAATAAACCGTCCGCTTAGTTTCACGAATTTGAAGCTTTTTTAAATTCGTCCCAATCCCTTTATAAACCGTAGTGGAGGTATTGAGCAGAACACCCCGGTAGGTTGCAGACTCAGAGACGGTGGTTTGATTGTTCTTTCGGTCAAAATGGATGGTCTGGGTTATTTCTTTTCCATCCTGATACCGGACTCGGGTGATTTCAACAATCACTCCTTTGCTATCCTTAATCTCTTTGACTGCGGACAGCCATTTCTCGTCCTTGAAATCCCCCGTCTTGGCCGTGGATTGTGAAACGGTATTTTTCACTTCTGCATTTGCCGCACCGCGGCTGCTCGCCGCTGCAAGAAACGCCATGCTTGGTTCAAAAGCAGTCTCCTCATGCTTAGATCCTTCAAGCGTTTTAGAAACAGCTGAAACTTTTTGATTCACTGCCGTTAAGCTGATCTGACCAGGCGCGGCCGTCACAGCTTGAAGATCTACCGGTGCAGCGCTTGCGGCAAAAACCGGAACAGAACCCGGTAAAAGCTGTGCAAGCATAAAAATCCAGGCTGCAACTCCCGCTGTTATTTTTTTGACTTTCATCATTGTTTTCATTTTGAAATCCCCCTTTTGATTTTTTCTTTCTTGTCTAAACACTACCCTCAAAAGAGGCTTTTGACCGGGATAAAATGACAAGCGGTCGGAAAAGGGGGGTAAGCGGTCGGAAGAGAGATGCAAGATACAAGATACAAGAAGCAAGAAACAAGATGTTTAAGACAAAATTTCTAATTTCTCTGCTTCTTGCCTCTTGGAACTACCAATTCCCCAGATGATCCTTGAGCTGGCGGGCATAACGGCGGGAAAGCGGGATTTTGGGATGGGAAGAATGACGGATCGTGATCTCGAAATTGCCGCCAAACATCGGCGAAACCTTCTCGACCTTATCCACATTCACAATCCAGGATTTGTGGGTCTGGACAAATTTTTCGGGATCCAGATTCGCAAGAAGTTCTTTGAGGGCAGCGTTCACGATCAACTCACCTTCCTCTACAAAAACAAGGACTTCGGCGAGATGGACACGAAAATAATAAACTTGCGCGGGATCAAGCACCATCCGGTCTTTGGAACCCCGCTTATGAACGGCAATCTTTTTGAGCAGCCCCTTTTTGATCAGGGCCTCTTCGAGGGCGACAAGTTTTTGAGCCGGCGGTTTTACCTGTTTAAAATGTTCGCGAAGACGCTTGAGCGTTTTGGCCATTCTCTCCGGATCCACGGGCTTGAGCACATAATCAATGGCATTGGCTTCAAAAGCCTCAACCGCATATTGATGAAAGGCCGTCGCAAACACGATCAAAGGAGGATGCGCCGCTTTCACAAGATCGCTCGCCGTCTCCAAACCATTTTTGACCGGCATCTCAATATCCAGAAAAATCACATCCGGTTTGAGTTTTTTGATTTGATCCAGCGCTTCGGCCCCATTCTTGGCCAGACCAATCACCTGAAACTCCGAGTCTTTGGTCAAAAGACTCACCAACGCTTCTCTTGCCAGCGGTTCATCATCTGCTACGATCACACGAATCATCGTACACTCCCAATGGGGACAAGTTGCTGCAACCTGTCTCCATTTGTTGGAATCCGTACTCTCACTAAAGCACCGCCCCACTCCGAAATTTCAAATCGCAGCCCAAACGACGGACCATAAAGACGCTGGAGCCGTTCATGAATATTTTTCAGGCCGATGCCTGCGCCATTTTTAGAATGCGCTTTTCCCTGAAGAATCTGCTCCACACGCACCGGACTTAACCCGGACCCATTATCCAAAATTTCAACCGTCAAAAAAGAATTCTCTTCCCCGATTTTTATCCGGACCGTCCCGCCGGACTCCCGCGAGCCCGCTCCATATTTCACGGCGTTTTCCACCAGCGGCTGAAGGATCAAAAGCGGAAGAGACATCTCCCAGGTTTTGTCCTGGATCTGAATATCTTTATCCACCGTCAAACGGTTCTGAAAGCGTGCTCTTTCCAATTCAAGATACGCGTCAATATAGGCCATCTCTTCCCGAAGGCTGACGGTTTCCTCTTCCCGTTTAAGGGTGCGGCGTAAAAATTCGGAAAGTTTTAACACCAACGCCTGCGCTTTTCCGGCATCCCGCTCACAGATCACGGATATGGTGTTAAGCGCGTTAAACACAAAATGGGGATTCATCTGCGCCTGCAAGAAAAGGAGCCGCGTTTTTAAAAGTGACTGCTCTGTTTCTTTTTGATCTTCCTCCCGGAGTACTCCGGAGATCACTTGAAAAAAAATCCACACACCTACGCCCTCAAGCAAACCGATAAAAAGAACGCTCGCACTCCAGGAAAGAAAAGGCATCCAGGAAAAAGCCTGGGCATAAATCATTCCGGCGTGAAGAAGTCCGGCCGAAAATCCTGCCAGAAAACTGATCCATCCTGATTTTCGAAAATCCTTCAGAAGAAAACCGGAAAAAATCCCGCTTAAACTCGCAGCGCCGATCACGACCGCGTAAACCAAAGCGTGAGGCTGGAAAAAAAGGCGAAAAGAGGCAAAGCATCCGGCCGTAAGCAGGCCCGGAACCGCGCCTCCCAAAAGTCCTGCGATTACGGTCAGCACTACCTGGATATCAAAAAAAGCCCACGCTGATTCGCCGTAGCGCGAAAGATCAAACAGAGAAAGAACTATTCCCAATACCGCACTGGTCATACTCATCGTTAAGATCGTCGGCAAAGATAACTTTTTTTTACTCAAGGCTGATTTCATGGAACGCCAGCGCATCCAAGCAAAAGCAAACAACGCGAGCAAGGCATACTTTTGAAAAAGATCGAGATAGATTTCAAGCCACTCAAGTTTTAGACTCCGATCCATCACTTGAGGTGTTTTGGATTTTAGAAGTTCCAGATTCGTGCTCACATCTTCCAAAAGATTTTCCGCTTCACCGTAATGCTCCGCCAAAAGTGCCTTGCTGATCTGCCGAATTTTTGGAAGTACGTGAAAGGTGTCCTGGCCGTAAACATTAAGTTCCTGGGCAAGGGAAAGGACTTTTTCGTACTGCCCCAAAAGTTTTTCTTTTTGAGGGACTGCGTCTTGAGCAAAAAGCGGGGAGGAAAATCCCATGATCCAAAGGAGGAGGATATAAAAGAGATAAGTCATTGTAAGTCGTTTATCTGTCATTGCGAGCGACCGTAGGGAGCGAAGCAATCTCGCCGCCTTTTGTTGTCATTGCGAACCACGATGAAGAAATCCCGGGTTGTGGCCACGGATTGCCGCGCCCGCCTGCCGGCGAGGCAGGTCTTCGCCCAAGCGCGGGACTCGTCCGCCGAAGGACGGATCCGTCCTCTGGCGGACAATGACAAAAACCCTTGCGCGTCATTGCGAACCTTTTGTTGTCACTGCGAGCGGAGCGAAGCAATCTCGGGTTATCCCTGAGATTGCCACGTCGTCCTGCGGGACTCCTCGCAATGACACAAAAAAAGGGGCAGAGAAAGTATTGTCTGTCCCCTTTTTTCTACGAAATCGGCGGAGCCGGAAAAACTTCTGACAGATGTTTTGAGTGGTTGCTGACAGCCACGGAAAACCTTGGATTTTGTTTTCTCGTAATCTCTGCCGCAAGCGTGCGTTTTCGAATGGAATCAAGGGGTTTGCCATCCTTTAATGATCGGATGATTCCTTTCCCGGGTTGAATCTTTTTACGAAACGCCCGGATTTCTTCCCGCACTGTTTTGTAAGCACTAAGGATTCCGGGGCCTTGCCGTTGAAACACCCATTGCAAAAACGGATGAACATGTTCGGGTAAAGTCGCGGCTCCAAGAAGAGACGCTACTTTTTGATTTAAGAGATCAAAATCGTTTTCGGCGGATGGCTCCTCGGGAACAGGGCTTTGCGCGGCGGTTACTGCGACTGCTTGAGGGATTTCAGTAGACGTCTTCTTTAACATCCGCCCTGAACTCGTCTTCGACACGAGCTTTCGGTAACGCGCCATATCCTCCACCAAGCTGTCTTCCTTGAGATTTTTTTTGGCCGTACGCAAGGTTTCACCGGCATATCGATACACCCTTTGAACATGCGGAAGTGCCGCTCTTAGGGCATTGTCAAAAATCTTCTTCTCGCCACGGGCTCGTTTTTGGAGCTCGGGATTCGGGTTTGATTCAGCAGCAATTTGATGATCCAGATACCGTGCAAGCGCGGGATGATCACTTGAAAATTTCATCTTTCCATCCAGCGAAAAATTTTTGAGATCAGCTTTTAAACTACTTTCATAATCGTTCAGCGAAACCTGTTTTTCCTTGCCCTGCTGAACATAACGAATTTCTCGATAAATCATGCGCCCCTGTTCATCCTTGTATTCAATCCTTTGAATGAGCAGGGCCTGCAGATCGCTTTGCAGATTCTTCTGAAACTCAAAGGACACGGCAGAATAAATGTTCGCATCGGGGTCCGTTGTTGTCGGAGAAAGAGGGAATTCATACTGACTGCTCAAGGCAGTCCTTGCTTCTTCGAAAGCGCTATTCGCTCTCTTATTATCTTCCATTTGAATTTGTCCTTGCTCGAGTGTAACTACCGAAACCAGATGGCCCTGCTCCGTGTAAACCGGAGCGGGATTATTCGCGTAAAGCGGCAAAGTCCCAATCTGGGATAAGACCAGTAAACCCGCCGCCGTTTTCCTAAGTTGAACAGACCATTTCATAAATGATGTTTTATCCCCATTTTTAAATATGAAAATCATTGCTTAAGGATACCTGCCTCGGATCGATCCGGCAATGCAAAAAATTAAAAAATATTAACCTGAGTGGACATGCCATACTCTTCATTATATTGATAGCAATTGATCGTTGTACATAAGCTTCATCTTCTTTTTCTCTTCCTCTTCTGCCCGGATGTTGTAGTAATAACCGTCCTTTCGGATAACAGAGGAAGATTCAGAAGATGCTGATAACAACTTTTCTTTATGTGCCAGAACGATCTTATCCTGAAGCTCCAAACCGAAAAGACCGCTGTCAACCTGACCATTACGAACGATCTTATCGATACCCATCGCTTCAAACAGCGCGGGCAAAAATTCAAGTACCCGAAACCGTTGGGATTTCCCTGCCAGCCCTCTGTCCTCGATATTAATAAGCCGCCCCAAACTTAAATCCATCCCGATTGCCTCGAAGCTCTGGTTGGAAAAGTTCGATTGTACCGATTTAAGCATTCCTCCGACATCCACTCCGCTTCCCGGAGCGATGGTCCGCATATCCAAAAGCCCGAGCAGCACCGCAGGATCCATTGGCGTCACTTTGAGATAATTTTTCTCTGCCGTATCAAGACCACTCGCAAGGTCATCCGAATTAATCCCGGGAATCCTCAAAAGATCGCCCAGTGTAAATTTTCCGGCCATGCCTTTCAGATCCTGATTGCCGGAAACCATGTCCTGAAATTGTCCTGTTTTTCCTGACAGGAGAAATATTTTCCAATCATCAAACCACCACGACCGGAGATACTTAAAATCCTGATATTGCCACTGAGACTCCCCTTTTTGTATCATCTCATCCAATTTTTTCATAAGATCCGGGTTAAGCTTTCCTTCCCCATAAAGCTTCATCAAAATATCATCCAGCGCTTTGGGATCAAACGTCACCTTGGTTCCGTTGATGGTCACACTCAGCTTTCCTCCAAACATAGTCTGCTCATAAAGCGATATGAATTGGTCCCACACTTCCCCTGATTTAGCGGAAGCATTTTTGGCCAGTGAAGTTAACTTTGATTTGAGCGCCAGATATTTTTCAGTCAGCTCCTTGAGCTTATCCACGGGAAAGGCCCCGTCACTACCGCGCAGTGAATCAATCCAGTTTTTCATACCGGGCAATTCATTTTTCAAAATGATTGCCAGCCGCCGCTCGGCCCGACTCTGATCAGTTTGCCCAAGTTCATTCAAGAAAAGATTTAAATCCACCTGAAGCGTACCCGAAGCATCCGGCTTAACCGCAAATTCTCCGTATTTTGCCAGGAGCTGGGTAAAGAGCATCACGGCTCCAAACTCGGTCAAATGGGAATTCCTATCGAATCCGTCCTTAGGAGGAAATGGCAGCCAGATGGGATAACGATGATCGCGTGTTGTCCCGGTTTTCAGGTTGTCGATTGGCTCCCAAATAGGCTCTTTAGATGCGCCCGGATGATCCTGAAGATACTTCTCGATGAAGGCAATGAACCCTTGAATCATCGCCGAATCGATTTTAACGGACACTTTCTTACCATCGACTTCATACTCAAACGGTGTCGCCTTCCAAAAATTGTCGCGGGCAACCTTGAGGCTGTCGTAAAGAGAATTAATGGTCTGCTCCAGCAGGTCTTGCAGTTTCGGATCATTCTTCCCGCTCAGAAAATCATTCATCAGGGACACGAGTCCTGTCTTGGCATCTTCCAGAATTTTCATGATTTTAGCCAGAGTTGCAGGATTAAATCCGTCTTTAAAAATATTTTGAAGCTCTGCCATTTTTCCCTGAAACAAAGCCTGGGCTTTCTCATTCACATATTTCACGGCAAGGTCTTTATTCGTCAGAAGCTGGATGAGCTTGGCCACATCCACCTTCCCATCCTTCAAAATATCCTTCCCGTATTGTTTCACGATGATCGAAGCAAGCTGCATCCATCCAAGCTCCGAAATCTTGGAGATAATCTGAACCTGTTCGCCGTTCTTCGGCAGTCCTACGATCTGCTCTCCCAGAAACTCTTCCAGCTTATGCAGATTCCGGATCATATCCATGTCGACGCCGAACAAAGCAGAGAGATCGCTTGCTGCTGGAGATGCAATTCCCTTTTGCTTCAAGAAGGCGGCGATGGCCCCCATAATCTGTTTGACCGGAACCGTCACATCCTGACCGTCTATTTTCACGATCAAATCCGCAGCGCCTATGATCGACACAAAAAGACTAAACACCCGATCTTGAAAAATTTTACTGATATTACTTTCCACTGCCATCACATCATCACGTTCATGTTTTCCGGCTTTATCAGAAAGCATTTTGATTAAAGATTCTCGGAGATCCGTCAGCATTTTATGCATCGCTTCAATTTCTTCGACGGTGTAAGCCCCTTTTCTCATTGTCTCAAGTTTTTTCTGAATCTCCTCGATTTTTGTCTGGGCATCTTTGACAAGCTGTTCCTGTATCGCCCGGACCCCTTTGATTTCTTTTCTGAACTCTTCGCGGTTCACATAAGTGATTCCGTCTTTCACATGCGTCAGGTTCGGAACTTTGGCAGCCAGAGTCCGTTTGACCAACTTCACAAGGAGCTGGATCCGTCCAACCGCACTCAAACCAGGCCATGCCGCAGACTGACTTTTTAGTTGAATCCGCCGATAGGCCCAGGCATCCGCGCTGTTTTCGATGTCTGAAATATCAGAATCCTGAATACCCGGAAACAGGTCTTTGTCATAATCTTTGGACCAGGGAAACCCCGGGATATTAAGCAGCTCCTGGACAGCAACCCGGACCCCGTCAACTTCCAAAAACTGGATGGCTGCGACCTTTTGATCAAACGCGTTCACCACCGCGCCCCAGCTATTGGGATTGCCCCAGGAAACATTCAGCCAGTATTCCACCTGGGAAATCTCAGAGGCCGAGAGCTTGTCCGCGAAAGGTTTTAACGCTTCCGCCATTTTTTTCGCATAACCCTTCATCATTTCGCAAAGCTTTAGAAGATCTTCCAGAGTTTTAATTTCGACGCCATGGATCTGTTTCAAAACCTCAGCTCCGAGCGCGCCAATCACATTCCGAATTTCCTGTTCTAGGTTCTTTCCGATTTCAACCGAGAGCTTGACGCCCGACGTCAGCTTTTGAGTGAGCACACCCGTATCCTTGGTTTGAAATTTTTGGATAAGTTTCGGGATCAGGCTGAAGAGAATTTCGCTAAGCGCAATATCTCCGGTCTTGTTTGCTTCCCGGACACCAAAACTGAAGGCCGTGAGAAAACTAAAATCTTGAGATGAAAAGAGATCCTTCAATGCCGCTTCGTCGATACCGGCCATCTTTAAGAAAGAGGCACGGTCAAAATTCCCTCCGTAATTTCGGAAGGCAATCGCCTCAAGAATTTTTTGGATCACTTGACCGTTGACTTCACGCGGGTCAAACACAATCCGGGAACCGTCCGGAAGATCCACGCCTACTTTTACCTGCGATAGAACCTGGTTGAAAGATTCGACAAGTTTCTGAAAGCGAGCCGCGATACGAACCGTCACTTCATTAGTGGTGTCATAGATAACAAGCTTCAAAAGCGGATTAAACCGGTCCTGAAGTTCCTTCTGGACCTTGGCCAAAAGCGCTTTCATCGCCTGATAATCTTCCACCGTCAAATAGGGCTTTTTCCCAAAGGCCTCCATCTGATCAATCATCGACTTAAGATATTCCTCAGCCTTACCCAATTCGATTTCAAGCGGCTGGCTGATGAGCATCCGGAATCTCAGCCGGTCAAAGTTGACCTGTCCGTCTGCGGTGACCACGTCTTTGGCCCAAGCCTTGAGCAGAGCATCCAGTAATTCAAGTTTTCCGACAGTGGACGCATAAATTTCAGAGGTCTTGGCAGGATCCGTCAAATTCACACGGCTCAGATTCCAATAACTTTCGGAGTCATGAAGTTTTTTAAGAAAGTCTGCTGGAATGTCAGAATGAATCCCGGGATATTTTGACAAAATATCAGTTGTGGACGGCAGTCCGTAGAGAAAATTCTGGAGTTGTTGCCAGGAAACTTTCACCGCAGCTCCGTTGATTTCAAATTGAATATCCCGCTTTGAAATGGCTTGATCGACCGCAGACCAAATCGCTGAGTAACCGGAATCCTTGCTGCCAGGAACTCCCTGATTCACCATTCCTGTTATCTGGCTTGCAAGCAAATCTTTAAATACCTTCTCTCCTTTAAAACTTTCCAAAACTGCGTTCATTGCATTTTTGAGATCGTCCTGGAGGCTTTGCAGATCCTGGAGAAGTCTTCTGATCACCGCCAAAGTGAGAGGGCCTTCCGGAATCGCAATACGGTGAGCCACAAATATTTTTCTTGCAGCTTCCACAGCAGCATCGTAAACAGGTTTGGTTCCGTCAATAAACCGGAGAAAATCTTCGTGCAGAACTTCAATCGGGCCGGCCGCCTTGCTCGCCGGATATTTGCGCACCAACCGGTCGATAAGCTCCAGAACTCCGTAGGGCGAGTAAAGATCAAATACCGGGAGATCGACCGAGCTTCCAATCTTCCGGCTGTTCAGATACTCCTGAAAGGTCTCAAGCGCCTTTAAGTCTTCTGCAGTGATTCCGGGAAGCCGCGTGAGATCAATTTTTCCGTTTTGGTCCAGTATTTTAAAACGCTGAATGATCTCATTGAAAAGTCCTGCGGGATTTCTAACCAGAATCTTTCTTCCATCCGCCAGTTCCACCGAAAGAGGCTTCTGCCCTACCAGGGTATCCGTTTGATTCAAAAACTGATTGTATTTTTCAATCCACGCCTTTTGTTCCGCAGGCGTTAAACCCTCAATCCTTTTTTTGAAATTTTGTTGAAGCGTTTTCAGCCGTAAAACATCCTGAAGCGTGAGGGCATCCTTTCCCGAAAGCGTTTTTAAATAATCTTCGATCCCTTTCAAAAAAGCATCCCAATTTGTCTGCTCAAGTGTCCGGGCTTGATTGAGAAGGTCTTCGATATTTTTGAAGGTGATGTTCTGGGCTTCTCCGCTGCCGACTTTGATTTTGGCGGTTCCATCACCGATGCTTGTGATTTCAGAAATCACAGCTCCAGTTTTGTCAGTGCGTATTACCCGCCATAAGATTGGATTATTCCACCAGGAAGGAAAACCAGGGCCCCGCACGAGTGCTCCCAATTTAAGATA
>SICL01000010.1 GCA_009691445.1 Candidatus Taenariivivens baikalensis
ACTGACTTCCTCCCTGAGTGAAACGGCATTGGCTCCGCAGTATCTTGAAGCGGCCATTCTGGATTCCGGCCGCGTCGCCTTTGAATTTCATTCTGCCAAAGAAGCGGTGAATTCAGACCGCCGGGAAATCAAAAAACATCTTTTTGAAATCGATGAAACGGATCCGGCCCTCGCCCTGCTTGTCCTGGGCCTGGTCGACCCCTCTTCGGATCTCTCTCCCTCCATGGAATTTTGGCGGGGGTTTTGCGCCTCGTTCGCACATACCCTTCGTGCCGCGCCGGAAACCAAAACAGAAAGATAACCCAATCCGGATTTCAAAACGATCCGGCCGCTCGCGAATCAAGCCTAAAAATCAGATAAAATTACGCCCAGAATAACCGAAGGTGATTTTGAGGACGGACCATAAAAAGGCCGCCTGTATTCTGATGGCTCTTGTGCTTGGCCATCAAATGCCCCATCTGAAAGAGCGCGGACACCGAAATATTGATCGAAACCCACGTGGACCCACGCCAATTTAATTGGGTCAGGGTTCCCGATGGAAGTCATTTCAGGATTGAGAAAGAATTGGTATGAGAAGCCAGCTCAGATCCGGGGCCGGCAGGGATTCAAGATACGCGAAGGGCGGAAAAGCAGCGTAGCCTGTCTGCAAAGCCGCCGCGAGAACCACAAACAGGATCAAAAACAAGGGGAGTCCCGCGATCCATTTTGGAGGACGGGAAAATTTCATGCGGTGAAGGATTCCCGCGCCCGCGATCTGAAGCAGTCCCAGCCCAATAATCCAGCCCAGAAGAATCTCGGCCTGATTCATCAACGCCAGTGCGCGGGCACGATAGAAAATCACCGCACTTAAACCAAATACAGACAAAAAGTGCCGAAGCTTTCCTTTTCTTATCCGGCAGAAAAGATATGCGAGAGGAAATAAACCCAGAATCAGGATATCGTTTTCATTTAAAAAGACGTACGAGCGGAGCGCTCTTTGAGCGATCCCAAGAAGTAAAATAGATTGGACAAACACTTCCGCCATTCCAGAGATGCGCTCGCGGAACTCCGCCGGATCCGGACGCAAGGTGCGTTTGACGTTTGCCGGTTCATCAAAAATCCAGAGAAGTGCAAGCACCAATGTCAGAAACAGCCCTGAATGCGGAAAAGAAACTAGCGGCTGTAAATTGAAAAAGATGGATGCTGTGTACGCAAGTACCGTACATGAAAAAATAACCAGCCAGGGAAACACGGGCTGAGGAACGAACTGTTGTTTAAAGTGACGCATGGGCTGAATCCCCTTCCGGTTCTAGCTGAAACATCAAAAGATCGCGATGAGCCAAAAATAAATCTTTGGCTTCTTTAAGAAGGTCGCTCGTAATCACTGCAGAGAGGTTTTTATTTAACGGCTGCGTCCCAATCCTATTTCCGTCCAGATCCATGCCGATCAAAAATTTAATGGGTGGATTACTTTCTGTTGAGCTCATCACAAAGGCAAACCCCGCCACCTGGGTTTGTTTACCCGAATTGGTCTCCAGGCCCGTCACATCTAAAATGGGGGAGATAGGCTGATAGGTGCTAGGCAGCGCAGCACGGTTCCGTGCCACATAAAATACGCGGTCACCATTTTTAAGCGTTTCTTTCCAGGGTTCATTGTCAAACACGGGCAGAATCTTTTGAAAAAAATCGCGTCGCATCTGTGCCTTGACGGCGGTTTCGTTTCGCTGTGCGATAGGATACAAGATAACCAACGCCCAGGATAACGCCGCTGCCCATCCCAGTGAAAAAAGATATTGAAACGTAAGCTTCATAATATTTTTAGCGGATTTTTTAGTGCGGGTCATACGCGTCGTTCCTGGTTTTTTTTCGCAGCAGCGCGAATACCTTTAGGCAGAGTCCACGCATCAAACCAGGGACTGCAGGCGCTGACAAGGATGATGGCCGCAAAAATTCCTGCGGGTTGATGCGCCGCGACTTCAAGGAAAACCCCTAAAGCTCCGGCGGCAAAAGCAAAAATCTTGCGGCCTCGTGCCGTCATCGGTAAGGAAGAGTAATCGGTGATCAGAAAAAAAGCAGCGGTCCAGATCGGGGGGTGAAAGCACACGGCCCATCCATTTCGATTTAGTCCTTCAGAGATCACGGCCGCGCCTAAAAAATAGAACAGGGAAAGTTCAATCCGGATTAATTTGAAAAGAACGAGCAAGGCACCGGCAATCACCGCCGCAAGCAGGCTGGCGGAGCCAAGCAAAGAGGCGTGAGAGTTAAAAAGAAGTGTTTTCCAATCCAAGATATTTATCGCAAGACCTTCCCATAAAATTCTTTGCGGGAAAATCGTTCCCAGAAGCAGGACCGCAGCAACTGCCGGCTGAAAAGGATAGGACCCAATGCCTCCGGTTAGTTCTTTGAAAAATCCAATGGCCAAAATGTTTCCGGCAATAATCATCCATGCGGGTAACCCTGCGGGAAGCAAAAGCGCCAGGATCAGGGAGAAATAAAGGGTGCTTCCGTTCGCTCCCTGGAATTGTTTGGAGGCAAGTCCCAATGACGCTTTCTTAAGCCGGTTTTTACTGTTATCCCCGTCTGTTTTTGGGCGAATCAGGAATGATAAACCCGCAAATATCCAAACTGTCAGCCATTCAATCGCGAGACCGGAAACGACGCTCACACTGATTGTGCGAAGGGCTTCAAGACGGAAGGCTAAGATTGCGGCAATGACAAGCGGCGCGCAGGCAAACGCCCACTTCCAATAAATCCCTGCGACCGTTTCGGAATCATGAATGTGCGGCGCTGAAGATTGGGCGTAAATTTTATTGAAAGGCGGCTGCATGAATCGTGAATCCGATCAAGATTTTTTCAGTTCCTCGGAAATAGCTTCCTCAAACTGTTCATAGGGCCGCGCGCCCATAAACGGTTTTCCATTGATAAAAAAGGCGGGTGTCCCGTGAACACCTGAATCATTGCCTTTGGCAAATTCTTTTTTGACCAGCTCTTTGTACTTTCCGCTTTCGAGACAGTTTTCAAATTGCGGAATGTTTAAAGAAAGGCTCTTGGCAATCTCCCCAGGCTCCTTGATGTCGGCAAGTTTTTCCTGATTTTCAAACGCCTTTCCGTGAAATTCCCAAAACTTCCCTTGCTCGCGGGCGCATTCGGAAGCCTGATGCGTTCGCTCCGAACCTTGATGCATGGGCAGCGGATAATGCCGCCAGACATGCCGGATCTTGCCGTCAAAGCGCTGCACGATTTTCTGAATCGTCGGAGCAACCCGTTTGCAAAACGGGCAGTGAAAATCGCTGAACTCCACCAGTGTCACTTTCGCATTGGCTGGGCCCTGGCTTGGTTTTCCTTCCAGGTCATCAAAAACCACGGGCTTTAAAGGAACGTCCGGAGCTTGCTCTTCGGGCTGATCGGCTTTCGGTAAAGGAACCGTATTTGGATTCAGAAAGTGCTCAATCCACGGCTTGAAGTTTTCATAAGGCTGAGCGCCGGAAATAAAATACCCGTTGATAAAAGCAGCCGGCGTTCCGCTGACTCCGGCCTCGTTTCCTTTTTTGATATCCGCATCCACAATCGTTTGCGTGCGTTTGCTTTCCATGCATTTGTTCCACTTTTTGACGTTGAGTCCGGCATTTTTTGCCAGCGTTTCAAGTTTTCCTTTTTCGCGAAGCTCTGGCTGATGCGTAAAGACTTGATCATGAAAGGCCCAGAATTTCCCCTGTTCACTTGCGCATTCCGAAGCCTCATGCGCCTCGTGTGCTCCCTGATGCATGGGAAGCGGATAATGACGCCAGACCCTGCGGACTTTCCCGGAATAATCCTTCATGATTTTTTCGATCGTGGGCGATATGCGCGCACAAAAAGGACAATAAAAATCACTGAATTCTACCAGTGTCACGGGCGCATTTTCCGGACCTTCTGAAGGACGGCCCTTAAGATCGTCAAATGCGACTGGTCCTCTAGGTTTAGGCGCAGGAGGCTTTGGCGTGGAAGGAAGCGGATGATGAGCGGGATCAAGCGCGTTCTCCACGAAGGCTTTAAAATGTTCCAGAGGATACGCACCGGAAAACATCTGTCCATTGATCATGAAACTGGGCGTTCCGTGAATGCCTCCCCGGTTTCCTTCTTCAATATCCTGACGGACCTTGGATTGATATTTCCGGCTTTCCACGCACGAAGAAAACTGAGCCGCATTCAATCCCAGTTTAGCGGCAATGATTTCAGGTTTAAATCCGCCGCTTAATTCAGATTGATGCGCAAAGACCTCACGATGAAACGGCCAAAACTGTCCCTGCTCACCGGCACATTCTGAGGCTTCGTGCATTCGGTCGGATCCGGTATGCATGGGTAAGGGAAAATGTTTCCAGACGCGCTTTATTTTTCCGGGGTAGGCTTGCATCAATTGCTCGATCGTAGGACCAACGCGGGCGCAATAGGGACAATAAAAATCGCTGAATTCCAGAAGAGTCACCGGGGCATTGGCAGGTCCTTGCGTGCAGGAAGAAACCGAGGGTTGAGTTTGGGATGAAGGCGCGCTTTCAGAACCGTTTGCTACAACAGTGCGGGGAGAAATGCTGCTACTATCCGGAACCATCAGAATTTCGCGGATATAGATACTTTCGAAGGTCCTCCAGCAAAGCACCGTGAGGAGCACACCGATCAGAAAGCCATAAGAAAAAACTGTTTGTTTATCTTTCATCGCCATCCCTTAGATTGAGGGAACCAAAGAAAATTCTTCTTTCGAAATCCATTTGGATTTTTCAAAAGGTGTTTGAGTATCGGCGCCTTTGGCATATTGGATGAGTTCTACCATCGGCCGCTTAGCCGGACAAACATAGGCACAGTTGCCGCATTCCGTGCAGGACTGCGCGCCATAAAAATCGGCGGCTTCAAAATCATCCTGCTCCGCGGCCAAAGTAATCATGACCGGCGCAATATCCACCGGACAAACCTCTATGCAGCGTCCGCAACGAATACAAGGTTCGATGACGGTCTCTTCCGCAACTTCCGGAGGCAGAGCAAGGATCGCATCCATCAAAGGGCCTGTTGAAAAATTCAAAGAAGGAAGCGCCAGTCCGCGCATCGGTCCTCCTAAAATAACTTTGCGAGGATCGCGAAGCAGGCCTTTACAATTTTTGAGGGCATCCTCGAGAACCGTTCCGAACCGGATCCAGAGATTTTTGGCTTCGGGAACACATTCTCCGGCCACGGTCACCGCTCTTTCGATAAGCGGTTTTTGTTTCACAATGGCTTCATAAACCGCAAAGGCCGTTGCCGCATGCTCCATCGCGTTTCGCTCTCCGGGAACAATCTCTTGATCCGGCGGATAAAACGAACGAACGGGTTGAATATCCACCTGAGTCCATTTTAAAAAATAAATCTTACTTTTCAGAAGTTCGATGGTTTCTTCTTTGTTTTCTTCCACAGCAATCATGATCTTTCCGGCTCCATAAGCCTTGCGAAGCAGTTCGGCTCCCTTCAATACTTCCAGCGGATGCGACATAATCAGACTCTGTACGGAAGTCACATAAGGCTCGGATTCGCAGGCATTCAGAATCAAGGTGTCTTCTTCCACACAGCGCCGGCGCGCTACTTTTGCATGAAGAGGTTTCGCAAACTTGTCCAAGGTCACAAGTCCGCATTCCTGGAAAAGGGGTAAAAGATCTTCACCGGCAAGCTGCTGCCAGCCTGAACGTTCGCTTCCAACAAGAGGAGCTAAAATATCTTTTCCATCGGAACGGATCTCAACGGCCGGAACGTCTCCGCGAATCGGATGCGGAAAAACTCCAAGGGTGGTTACCTGGCCGGAAATGGGAGCGTGGAAATAAAGATCTTCGGAAGACTGCGGTTTACCAATCACTTCGCCGGCTTTAACTTCATCACCGATCTGTGCGGTGATCTGCGTTCCCGAAGGAATGCTGATCCATATCCGTGACGGGATTTTGGCATGATGAATGGCCCAGGAGATCAGGTAGGTTTTTTTGGGGGTTAATTTTAGACCATTCATGGTTAAGCTTTCCGCCTTCAGCTATCAGTAACAGCCTTCCATGTTTTTCTGAAAGCTGTGAGCTGAGAGCTGTCAGCTGATTACTTTCTCAATCCATCCTCCGCCCAGCACTTTAGGACCGTCATAAATCACGGCGCCTTGGCCGGCGGTAATGGCATCTTGCGATTCTTCAAAGGTAACGCGCGTGGTTCCGTCTTCAAGCACACCGACTTGAGCCCAAGCCTGGGAATGCTGGGAGCGAATCTTGACCTGCGCCCGGAATGTTTCCGCGGCTGGTTTAAGAAACCAATTCATACGGCGGACTTCAAAGGTTTCGCCCAGCACATCCTCTTTGGTTCCGACAATCACTTCATTGGTTTCGGGAATGGTATCGATGACATAAAGGCGTTCGCTGAAGGCGACTCCAAGGCCGCGGCGCTGTCCCTTCGTGAAATGAAAATAGCCGGGATGTTCTCCCAAAACTTTCCCTTCGCGGGTGCGGATCACACCGGGCTTAGCAGTTTGGACGCTATATTCCCGTTCTAAAAAAGCTCCGTAATCATTGCTGGGAATAAAACAAATTTCCTGGGAATCGGGTTTATTCATCACGCAAAGATTCAGCGCGCGGGCCTGCTCGCGAATTTCTATCTTCGTAAATTGTCCGACTGGCAAAAACAATTTTTCCAGCAGATTTTGTTCAAGCGGAAAAAGCACGTAGGATTGATCTTTGCCTGCATCGACGCCTTCGGAAAGATAATAGCGGCCGGTCTCGAGTTCTTTGTGAACCTGCGCATAATGTCCGGTCGCAATATAATCGTAGCCAAGCTGGCGGCCGCGTTCGAGAAAAAGGCGGAACTTGATATGTTCGTTGCAAGAAATGCAGGGGTTGGGCGTACGTCCTTTTTTATATTCGGACGCGAAATGATCCACGACATATTTTTTGAAATCTTCTTCGAAATTAAAAACCCAGTAGGGAATATCAAGGGCGAGAGCGACTTCGCGCGCGTCTTCCACACCGGAAATCCCGCAGCAGGCGCGGGTATTAAGATCGGCACACTTACCGGAGGCCCAGGTCCGGATCGTGGCTCCGGCAACTTCGTGTCCCTGCGCTTTGAGAAGGGCGGCTGCCACGGAACTATCCACTCCGCCGCTCATGGCAACCAAAATACGTTTGCTGTCCATTAGCCCAGCGAGGGGGCCAAAGTTTCATCCAACCTGGCGTTGAATAAAATCTTGTCGACCCGGATCCTTTCCTGAAACACCTGTTTTAGTTTTCCAAACTGGCAAGTATCAACATCGACATCGTCCATTGGCGGCAAGGATCCAAGAATAGGGATGCCCGTCACATCGTGAATCACTTTGGGGTTCGTTGTCTCAATCATAGAAAGGTTCACTTGTGGAACACGATTAAAAATTACGCCGCGAATCTCAAACCCTCGGATAATTGCCGCATCGATAGTAAGAAGCGTGTGATTGATCGCGCCAAGCACATTGCGCGCCACGATCACCACGGGCAGTTTAAAATCACGGATCAAATGTGAAACAAAATAATCATTCGTAATTGGAACCATGAGCCCGCCCACTCCTTCCACAATAATAAAATCATAGTGCTTCTGCATCTCGTGATAAGCATCCTTGATTTTCTGAATCGAGATTTCTTTGCGTTCAATGGAAGCCGCAACGCTGGGCGCCATCGGCGTCTTCAGACGCACCGGGTTAATCAGCGAAGGATATTCACATCCAGATGCTTCCATTAAATAAACAGCATCTGAAGAAACTAGATTAGGTTCTTCTCCCAGACAGCCTGTGGCCACGGGTTTCATTACACCCACCCGGACCCCCCGTTCGCGCAATACCATGGCGAGGCCCGCAGAGACAATGGTTTTGCCAACGCCGGTGTCTGTTCCTGTAATGAAAACCCCTGGTTTGTTTTGCATGTGAATACCGTTTCCTGTTTTAGGTCTTAAGTTTAAGGTTTTACAACCTTAAACTTTTCCGCCGAAGGACGGATCCGCGTCTGCGGAAAACTGACAACGAGTCGTTTGTTTCCTTGATGGATTCATACGTTATATCTAAAAGCTTCTCTACTTCCTCTTCGCTCATCGAAAGCACGGGCATAAGGACAATCACAGACCCAAGCGGTCTTAAGATCAAGCCCTTAGCTCTGGCCCGCCGGATCACCTGAACACCGATTTGTTCTTTGAGATCAAACGACTGTTTTGTTTTTTGATTCTGGACCAGCTCAATTCCAATCATGAGTCCGGCTTGCCTAATATCACCCACGATGGAAAGCTCTTTAAAGGCCGCCCACCGTTTTTGCGTTTGAGCAATTCGTTTTTGAATCAAATCGAGCAAACCGCGTTTTTCAAAAAGCTCAAGGCTGGCAATCGCCGCACGACATGCTAACGGGTTGGCCGTAAAGGTATGCCCATGAAAAAAAGCTTTGAACTCTTTGTAGTTACCAAGAAACGCTTTATAAATTTCTTCGCTTGCCAGCGTCGCCGCAAGCGGCAGATAACCTCCGGTGAGCCCCTTGGCCAGGGTCAATAAATCCGGAACCGCCCTTTCCTGTTCATAAGCAAACATGGTTCCGGTCCGCCCGAATCCGGTCGCCACCTCATCAAAAATCAGGAGCACATTATAGCGTCTTGTCAGCTTTCTGACAGCTGAAATATAGCCTTTTGGCTGAGTAATCATTCCTGCAGCCCCCTGAATCAGGGGCTCCATGATCAAAGCTGCTATCTCTCGATGGTTTTTTTTCAAGATAGATTCCAGGGCAGACAGGGCTCCATCCCTCACCTTGACCGGCGGTCCGCCTTTGGGCCAACGGTAAACATAGGGACTTGGGGCTTCAAAGCATTTAAAGAGGAGTGGATGGAAAATTTCATGGAAAAGATCCATCCCTCCCACGCTGACTGCTCCAATCGTATCTCCGTGATAAGCGTGTTTCAGCCGGACAAACTTGCTTTTTTTCCGAAGGCCGCGGTGCTGCCAGTATTGGAAGGCCATTTTGAGCGCGATCTCAACCGCTTCGGAACCGGAATCCGAATAAAAGACGCGCGAAAGCCCCGGATTCAATTTCACAAGTTTTTCCGCAAGCAAAATCGCGGAAGGATGAGTGAGCCCCAGAAAAGTCGTATGGGCAATCTTTCCCAGCTGATCCTCAATCGCCTGATCAATCTCCGGAACCTGATGCCCGTGCACATTACACCAAAGCGAAGACACACCGTCCAAATAGCGCCGGCCTTGCGTATCAATCAGGTAAGATCCTTCGCCGCGTTCGATAACAAGAATGTCTTCTTTCGCCCAATCTTTCATTTGGGTAAAGGGATGCCAGACATATTTCTTATCTTTAGCCGCGAGATCCATCACTAATAATTCCAGACCCGCTGACGGCGGATGCGAAGGGCGGGTTCAATGCGGGTGACACCTTTCGGTGGAAGACCCTCGCCAACAAACTCCACACGAAGTGGGCGGGTTTCCCCGGATTTTAAAATCAGACTTTGATCTTTTCGAAACACACTGAGTGGCTGTTCGCCCCGCGGCACCATTCGATCAAATATTTCGATCTGAGCACGCAGAATGACTTCGCGCGTTTCTTGGGTTGTGTTGGTGATGTTTGCCTGAAGTTCGAAACGTAGCGGTTCTTTTTCACGAGCCGAAACCTCGGAGATATTAATTTCGCCGAGGGCATAAGCAGAAGAAATTCCAAGCACCAAATACCAAATTCCAAACAAACCACAAACTACAAATCTCAAAACTCCAAGCGGTTCCGGTCGAAATTTGAAACCTTTTTTTCGGAATTTTTTTGGTGCTTGGTGTTTGGGATTTGTGATTTTAGAATTCAATGGCTGTATAATTTTCTCCGTCTGAAACCAAACACTGAACGCGTTTATTACCTTCCCGACGGGAATGTTCCAGGGCCACCTTGGCGCGATTTTCAAATTGCATCGCGTTCTCGCCAACCTGATACGCGGTCAGGCCTGCTCGGAATTTTATATCTAATTCTTCGATGCTATTTTCGAGCAATCTTTCAATCACGCGCTCAGCACGGATTAAATCCGTGTGCGGCAACATCATATAAAACGCATCATCCTCAAAGCGGGCCAGTAAATCCGTGGCACGAATATGGCTTTGGATCAAAACAGAGAAACGTTTGAGTAAATCATCCCCGCGCTTGGGTCCAAAATTTTCATTGAAGGAACGAAAGTGATCTAGATCCATCACACAAAGGGTGACCGAATAACGGTAGCGACCCGCTCGCACAATTTCTTCCTGAAGCTTACTGTCAAAATAGGCGGAACTCCAAGCGCCGGTGATATCGTCCCAGGATTGCTCGGACTCAAGCCGTCTTTTGCGCTGAAAATAAGTCCAAATAAAATAAAATACGTCCAGACTCAGAGTCAGGCCCGCTGCGAAAATCACCCAAAAACTCTGAGAGCCGACGAAAGAAACCTGATGGATCCATTGATGAGCCAAAAAGGCAAGTATGGTGGCGGCTCCGGTGCTGTGGATAGCCGCCAAAGTCTGATAAAGCGCGAGTTCTTTATCTAGGGCCTGCTTTTCGCGGTCACGAATTTCTGCGGATTTTGATTTATTAAATTTCAAGAGCAAGCTCTCCTAGTATTGACTGACTGAGCGCTATCTTACACCTGTTCACAGGAACAGAGAAAGGGACATTTTATTAAGCGGCTTGCTGGAGGCGCTGTTCGGAGCGGTAGGACTGGAGGATGGATTCGACGGCTTGAATGTTCAGGTTGAGGCCGTGGTTAAAGAGATTGTGCAGATCAATACCACGGGAGAATCACAGGCTGAGTCCAGCCCAGGGAAGTCTCTGTGAAAAGGAGCGCCGTCAGCAAAGCCGTGGTACGGCATAAGGTGAGTGCTTGTTTTGCAAATCATCCGGCTTGACTCTAAGGCGAAGGGGTTTGTGTCACTTCCCAATATCCGCCTTTATCAGGCCCCAGACGTTTCAGCTGGCCTTCCTGCTTGAGCTTCCTGATGACTTTCTCAATGCCCGCATGACTTAATCCGAGAGATTGCATTATTTCCTGAATGGTAATTGTCGGCCTTGCTTCAATCACCCTCAATATTTTCTCCCTACTTTTCTCCCTACTTTTCTCCCTACTTTTCTCTACGCTCTTGTTGATGCGTTGAGACCCGGATGCCTGTATCGCGGAAATATCGGAACGGAGAAAAATCACGGTAAACCCATTCATGTTTTTCCGAAAACCCACCTTCACTCCTGCGGAGTTACATTCTTCACTAATACGACGCAAACCGGAACCCCATTTTTCAATATCCTCTGAGCGATATAACGTCTCGGCAATGAGAGGATTGCGGGGAAGGCTGGGCTCGTTTCCCTTGATAAAATCTTCGGGGGAATAAGCGTACGGAAATTGGCCTGGATTATAGATTTCTACTCGGTCTCGATAGATGGCAATCTCATTACTTTTGGGATTCGTAAAATCTCTGTGGCATAGTGAGTTAATAATTGCTTCCTTGATGGCCCGTACCGGGATTTCCGGAATTTCCAACCTGCGACTCCCGGAAAGATCCGCCCGCCAATTGATGTGTTCTTTGACATACGCTTCGCTTTTTTCGATCAGGTCAAAAAGATTACCTCTGAAACTTTGGATATCCAGAAAGGTTATCTTATCTTTCCCCGCGAAAACCGCGGCTTGCACCTCGATACTGTTGTCCCGGTGGAAAAGCGCGCTACCCGCATTGAGCAGCTTTCCGCCCTGAATAAGATGCAATTTATTCAAAACATTTTTTGAAGAATCAAAAGAAAAACTAATCCTCCCCGCATCTTTGCCTCTGTTGACAAACAATCGCAGGGTTGAAACATCTGCGCCGGAAACCGGAGTTTTGGAGGCCTCTGCGCCCCACGAGTAAATATAGTTTTTCTTCTTTTCCACAAGGCGTCCAATTTCATTGGTGGAAAGTTTTTTATCTTCTTCTCCAGCTCGCAGATAAAATCGTCCATAAGCGGAATACAGCCCTTCATGTCCGGTAAACTCCGTAAGGATACAATCCTTACCCAATATCCTCTGAACTTTAATCTCTGGAAAAATTTTGGGGTCAATGTGATCGGATATTGATTTGGCAATATCTCTAATCGTTGATTTCCCAATCTGCTGACCAACAACTCTGCCATCATCTTCAATGCCGAAATAGACCACGCCCTTGCTGTGCTTATTCAGCATCGCACAGATAGAAATAATGGCTTCTTTGAGTTCTGCCGTTGATTTTTTAAGTTCGGCGGTTTCGCTTTCTTTAAATTTCATACTTGGCTCCTTATTGTCCGAAGCGCGGATAAAAGCAGGTCGATTTCTTCTTTTTCGTGGAGGGAACTTATCGTGATGCGAAGGCGGGCTTTGCCTTTGGGAACGGTGGGGTAGCGGATTGCGGGGACCAGAATCCCCTGCTCCTTCAGATATTGAGAGGCCTTGAGGGCTGCTTTTTCTTCGCCGAAAATCACAGGGAAAATCGGCGAAATAATAGGCCCTTGAATCAATCCCAATCCGGACAATCCTTCGTGAAGTATCTGGATATTGCGCCAAAGTTTATGGCGGATTTGCGGCTGTTCGTCCAAAAGCGTGAGCGCTTCGTCAATCACAGCGCAAAGCACGGGAGGGATGGCTGTGGAAAAAATAAAAGCCCTCGAGCTATTGATTAAATAATCGATCACTTCAGCGGAAGCGGCGGCGAATCCTCCGAGACAACCCAGCGCTTTGGAGGTGGTTCCAATGATCACATCGATCTCCGGTTCAAGGCCGGAATCTTCCGCGGCGCCGCGTCCGCGCAGCCCCATCACGCCCGTGCCGTGCGCATCATCGACAATCAGTATCGCGCCAAACTGTTTTTTAATTTTCACGAGCGCGTTTAAATCCGCAAGATCGCCGTCCATGCTGAAGACCGTATCCGAGACAAGCAGTTTTCTTGGGTAATCTTGATTCTTTTCAAAAATTTCGTCGCAGCGTTCGTAGTTTTTATGCGGAAAGACGCGGATCGTTGCGCCGGAAAGTCTGGCTCCGTCGATCAGCGAAGCGTGGCAAAGCTTGTCCATCACAATCAAATCTTTTTCTCCGGCCAAAGCCGAAAGCACACCTAGATTCGTCAAATATCCGGAAGAAAAAAGAAGCGCCTTTTCTTTTCCTTTCCACCCCGCTATTTTCTCTTCGACGCGGGTGTGGACTGCACTCGTGCCCGAAACAAGCCGCGATGCGCCAGCGCCCACGCCATATTTTTTAGCTGCCTTCCCCGCGGCCTCGATTAAACGCGGATGCTGAGAAAGGCCGAGATAATCATTCCCGCAAAAAAGCAGGATCGGTATTCCTTCTAATCGTGCGCGCGTGCCCTGAACTTCGGAAAGCACCCGCAGCGACCGGTAAAGATCCTTGGCTTGGAGTTCTTCGAGCTCTTGCTGCAGAAAGGTGGGATTCATCATTATAGCTTTTGCAGTCCAATAACGGCAATGTGCCCGCCAAACCCCATCGACAGCGAAAGAACCCGATTGATTTTTTTATTGCGGGATTTTTTTGGAACATAATCCAGATCGCATTCGGGATCTGGATGATCGAGTCCGATCGTGGGCGGTAAAAAGTCATCTTTCATCGCGAGAAGACTCGCGATAATTTCTACCGTCCCCGAGGCTCCCAGCATGTGGCCCGTCATGGATTTAGTGGAACTCATTGGGATTTGATACGCCTGCTTGCCAAGCGCGTGCTTGATTTCGCGCGTTTCATAAAGGTCTCCGCTCACGGTTCCTGTTCCATGAAGATTAATGTAATCAATGTCGGCCACGTTCCATCCCGCACGTTTTAAAAAAAGCTGAATGGTGTGGGAAAGCGCGTGTTCACTTTCGCTAAATCGGAGCACATCTTTTCCGTCAGTACCGTAAGCATGCCCAGCAATTTCTCCATAGATGGGAACTCCCCGGGATTGGGCATTCTCCAGACTTTCGAGCAGCACCACTCCCGCGCCTTCCCCCACCATAAATCCGGAGCGCCGTTTGTCAAAAGGCAGCATCTGTTCATGCGCGAGCGCTTTCATATTATAGTAGCCCGCCATCATTAATGGAGTAATCGAAGCATCGCTTGCGCCAGCGATGCAATAATCCACGACCCCGTCGGCCACCATACGCGCGCCTTCAATCACGGCAACCGTTCCCGTAGCACAAGCTGCGATATAACATTTGGCCGGACCTTTTAGTTCCCATTTTCTAGCGATCCACTGCGCTCCGAAATTCGGCACCGTGTTTGCATAAATCCGGGCGCCCAGCATCGCGCTGGGATGTTTTTGAAATCTTTCCTGGAAGCGGTCAATGGTGTGAACGCCGCCTTTGCTGGAGCTGACGGATATTCCGATACGGTAAGGATCAACTTGTTCCACACGCAGCCCGGCATTTCCAAAAGCTTCGTCGGTTGCCGCAACCGCGTACCTTATAAAAGGATCCATCAGATGGGTCCCTTGAGACCTTCCGTCACATCCCATCACTTCAAACGCCGTTTTGAAAGGATACGAAGATGCATCAAAAGAGACGATGGGCCTTAGGCCGCAAAATCCCGACTTTAAATTTTTTGTGAATTCTTCCAGATCATTTCCCAGGGGGGAAATAACACCCATGCCCGTCACTACAACTCGCCGCATCAGGAAATCTTCCTTGATTCAAAATGAAATACTTGCCCCGTTACCTGACTCATTCGGTCGGAACAAAGATAAACCAGAAAATCCGCCACTTCGTTTGGATCAGAAAATTGTTCAAGCGGACTCGCCATTCGATTCGCCTCAATCACCTCTTCCGGAAGAAGTTCGGTCATGCGCGATTTCATAAATCCAGGATTTACTGCGTTCACAAGTACCTTCCGGCTTCCGAGCTCCTGGGCCAATGATTTGGTGAGCGCGATTAATCCGGCCTTGGAGGCAGCATAATTGGAAATTCCAAACCCTCCCATAAGTGCCACACGGCTGGTGATCATAAAAATTTTTTTTCCACTCGCCAATTCGCCGGGCTTTGTTTTTTTTAGAAAAAATGAGAGCAGTTTTTTTGTGAGATAATAGGGCGCCTTAAGATTCACACTCATCACGTAATCCCACTCTTCCTCGGTCATATTCAAAAGCGTGTGATCCCGCACCGCCGCGGCATTATGAATGAGAGCATCCAGCTTTTCCGTTTTGGACTTAATGACTTTGACAAATTCATCGATGGCTCGGGGATCTGCCAGATCCAGTAGAAATCCTTCAGCTCCCGCCTGCATCAAAACTTCGGCTTGAGAAGACGCTTGATGATAGGTAAAAAAAACCCGTGCGCCGTGATTCAAAGCGCGGGTAACAAAGGCCTGACCGAGACGGCTGGTCCCGCCCGTGATCAGAAGAGTTTGATTTGTGAGAGTTTTTTCCAAGGTAATTGGATGCGAGGATTAAATCTTGGCCGTTGCCGGAGCTTCCTGGGCTTTTTGATCCATGGCCTTCGGCGGTTCAAACCCGGCGCGTTTCAGCATATCCACATCGGCTTGAATGGGATTGCCTTCCGTCGTCAAATAACCGCCGATAATGAGTCCGTTGGCTCCGCCCTTCAGCGACTTTTCCTGATAACCGTCGCCCAAATTCACTTCGCGGCCGCCGGCCAGTTTGATATTGGCTTTGGGATGAATAAAACGAAAGACGGCAATGGTCTTGATCATTTCCATCGGATCCGGAGCCGGTTGTTCTTCAAGCGGAGTTCCGGGACGCGGATTCAGAATATTCATCGGCAAACAATGCGGCGCAAACGGTTTCAGTTCAAAGGCAAGTTTCACGCGGTCTTCGCGGGTTTCTCCCATTCCTAAAATCCCGCCGGAACAGATTTCAACATCGCCACGTTGAAGCATTTCCAGAGTTTCGATTCGTTTGTCATAAGTATGCGTTGAAACAATTTCGGGATAAAATTCGCGAGAGCTTTGAAGATTGCTGTTAAACCGGCGCAGCCCGACTTCCTTAAGACGCTCCACGCGTTCCGGATTCAAAAATCCAAGCGATCCGTCCAGATTTAAAGCGGTTTCTTTTTTGAGCAGCTGATAAATATCCAGAATCTGTTCAAATTCCTTATCATTAAGTTCACCACCGCTTGTCACAATGCAAAAATTCTTAGTTCCCTTTCTTTCAAAGGCCTTGGCAGATTCTAGAACTTCTTCGGGACTCATAAGTTTGTACCGGTTGACCCGTGTATCAAAGCGGACGGACTGAGAACAAAACCCGCAATCTTCAGCGCAAAGATAACTCTTAGCATTGATCAGGGCGCAAAGCCCCGGTTCCTTGGAATTAAAATGGAAATTAATCTCTCGGGCAGCTTCAAGCAGGGCATCAATGTCGTCTTGCTTTTCAATTTCGATAAGCTTGATCGCGTCCTCGAAGGAAACTTCAAGTCCGCTTAAAACCTTTTCTTTGAGCTCTTGGATGAATAGTTTCATATGCTTTTGTGTGCGTGTATGCCGGTAAGCGGGTTTGCAGGTTCAAGAACCCGCTCACTCGCTGACCCGTACACCCGCTAACCCTCTACAATATCCCCCAGCACGGATTCAACTTTGACGCCTTTTTGGACAAAGGCTTTTTCCGCCTGATTAATGTCTTTTTCTGCGCCTTCCAGTTCCACGGTTGCTTCGCCGAATTCAGCGGTGATTTTTGCGCGGCGGATATTCAGAAGCAGATTGTGATCCCGGGCAACGACAAACATCAGCGGCTCTTTGATCAGACCCTGAGAAAAATATAAGTGAAACGCTTTTTTTGCCACGGCTTTACCCTCCTGCAATGGCGGGAACAATCGAGATCTCATCCCCGCTTTTTAGCGTTGTGTCTTCCTGTTTAAGAAAACGGATGTCTTCTTCGTTCAAATAGACATTCACAAAACGGCGAACTTTTCCGGATTCATCACAAATGCGGTCTTTGATGCCGGGATAATTTTTTTCAAGCTCGGCGATGAGCTGGCGCACACTGCCGGCTTCGACTTGGACTTCGCCTTGCTGCTGTGTCAGTTTTTGAAGCGGTGTAGGGATTCTAACTTTTATCGGCATCTTTAACTCCTTCGGCTTTTTCCTTTTCTTTCTCGTTTTTTGCAAGATCTTTGGGGGCTTTCTTAGCGGACGCTTCGCCCTCTAAAATAATAACGGTTTTTACATCCTCAAGCGTTTCTTTGATTTCCTTCACATCCTCAGCCACCGCGTCGACTTTTTTTGCTGAGCGCTCTTCCGAAACAAATATCTCGCGTTCCGTGAAGAGGCCTTCATCCTCCGCCCGAATCACATTCGATCCCACTTTGTATATTTTCTGATTTTTGGGAAGGATGCGGTAGACATCTTTTGCCAAGGGGATGATACGACCTTGTCTCTCCACTTTAGCCTCGGGGATCCCAAACTTGACCATGGGGTCTTCGCCTTTGGGATCATTCTCCTGCTCCGCGACATGAGTAAGGCCCGACCCTTTTGATTCCCCTTTAATAATGATGCCCCCTTCGGCGACCAGCATTTTGTTTCCCTCGTCCGCTTTCAAAAATCCGGATCCAAAGAAAAGAGAAACAAGTAAAAAAATGATGCCGGACTGGGTCGTTTTTTTCATTGGAGTAAAAATTCCGCGTTCACTTTTTTAAGTTCCTCTTCGAAGGAATTCAAATTGGGCTGAATATGAACAGGCTGCCCCACGGAAGACTGGATGGCTTCCTGGGTTTTCATCCCGTTTCCTGTAATCGTAATCACGATCGATTCATTTTTAGGAATCACTCCTTGTTCGATTAACTTCTTGGCTGTGGCGACAGTGACGCCACCAGCAGTTTCCGTAAAGATACCTTCCGTGCGTGCCAAAAGTTTAATTCCTTCGCGGATTTCGTCATCGCTGACAATGCCCGCAGAACCGCCGGTGTTGAGCACAACATCTTTTGCGTAATATCCATCTGCAGGGTTTCCAATCGCAAGCGATTTAGCAATCGTGTTGGGTTTTACGGGCTTGATGATCTCCGCCTTCGCTTGGATGGCGGTTGCAATGGGTGAGCATCCTTCGGGCTGGGCACAATGAATTTTGGTTTTAAGCTCGTTTTCCAAAAATCCAAGTTTGCTTAGCTCACTGAAGGCTTTCCAGATTTTTGTCACCAGAGAGCCGCTTGCCGCGGGAATCACGATGTGCTGAGGCGCGCGCCATCCCAGCTGCTCGGCAATTTCAAAACCGAGCGTTTTAGATCCTTCTGAATAATAAGTGCGCAGGTTGATATTCACAAATCCCCATTTATATTTGGCCGCAACTTCCGCGCAAAGACGGTTCACATCATCATAACTTCCCTGCACCGCAACTAGATTTGGGCCGTAAACCAGCGTGCCGATCACCTTGGCCTGCTCAAGATTGTTGGGAATAAAAATATAACACTTAAATCCGCCAAGCGCCGCATTACTCGCCACGGAGTTGGCAAGATTCCCCGTTGAAGCACAGGCAACCGTATCAAAACCAAGCTCGCGGGCACGGGTAAGCGCCACTGCCACCACGCGATCCTTAAACGAACAAGTGGGATGGCAAACAGAATCATCTTTGATGTAAAGTTCTTTGACTCCCAGAACCTCTCCAAGATTTTTCGCCCTTACAAGCGGCGTAAATCCCGAATTAAGTCCAGCCGTGGGTTCACCATCAATCGGTAGAAGATCCCGGTAGCGCCAAAGACTACGCGGCCCCTTTTCGATTTTCTCGCGCGTCAAAGACTTCTTGATCGCGTCGTAATCGTAGTTTGCTTCGAGTGATCCAAAGCAATACTCGCAGACATAAAGCGCTTTTTTAGGATATTCGCGGCCGCACTCGCGGCACTTTAGACTTTTAACAAACGACATTGTTCCTCTTTTAAGCTTTAAAGACTTCATCCATGCTCAGATACCGCTCACCGGTATCGCAGACAATAAAAACAACATTCTTGCCGGGTCCAAGCTTCTTGGCCAGCTGGTAGGCTCCCAGGAAATTGGCTCCGGTGGAAACTCCGCACAAAATGCCCTCTTTAGCGGCGAGCTGAAGCGAGGCCTCCCAAGCGGCCATATCATCAATTTGAATGACTTCATCCAATATCGCGCGATTCAAATTTTGAGGAATAAAGCCGGCCCCAAGTCCCTGAATGCGATGTTTGCCTGGCGCTCCTCCGGAAATAACCGGGGAGGTTTTGGGCTCAACCGTACAAATTCTGATGTTGGGATTGCGCTTCTTAAACACCTCACCGCATCCAGTCACGGTTCCGCCTGTCCCTACTCCCGCCACAAAGGCATCGATCTTTCCATCCAGGGCTTCCCAAATTTCTTCGGCCGTGGTTTCTCGGTGGATTTTGGGATTGGCCGGATTGTTAAACTGCTGCGGCATAAACGAGTTCTGATTTTGCGAGGCAATTTCTTCCGCTTTTTTAATGGCGCCTTTCATGCCTTCAGCTCCGGGCGTCAACACAAGCTCCGCTCCAAAGCGTTTCAAAAGATGGCGTCGTTCGACCGACATCGTCTCGGGCATCGTTAAAATCAGGCGGTATCCTTTGACCGCACAAACCAACGCAAGCCCGATCCCTGTATTACCGGATGTGGGCTCCACCACGACCGTTTCTTTATTAAGAATACCTTTTTGCTCTGCGTCATTGATCATACTGAGACAAATACGATCCTTCACGCTAAACCCCGGGCTGAAGGATTCCAGCTTTCCATAGATGGTCGCCATATCGGGCGTGACCATTTTATTGATCTTTACCAGAGGTGTGTTCGCGATCAAATCCAATACGGTTTTTGCTATCATCGGTTTTGTGCGCGTTTTATTTTCTGCCAATGCCATATCCCCTCCTTGATTTAAATATTTTCCGAAATATCCTGCGACTTTTCTTTTTCTGAATCTTTGTCTTTTTTGACTTCTTTAAATGAATGAATGCCGCATTCCGTTTTGGCCTTACCGGCCCAGCGGCCCGAACGCTCATCATCACCATCCTGAATCGGACGCGTACAAGGCCAGCACCCAATACTCATATATCCTTTATCAAATAGCGGATGCTGAGAAATCTGATTCTCTTTAAGATACCACCAGACGTCCCTAGACGTAAAGTTCGCAAGTGGGCTAACTTTATACATTCCGCCTTCGTATTCTTCCACGATCCGGATGGATTTTCGAAAATCCGTCTGCTTGCGGCGTATCCCGCTCATCCAAGCATCATAACCTTTGAGGGCCTTATCAAGGGTTTCAACCTTATTAATCTGACAGCATAGATCCGGATTTTTTTCATAAGGAACATCTTGATAGTCAACCATCAGTTTGGCGCGCCGCTCGGGATCAGCTTTGAGATCAATCACCTGCTTAAGACCAAACTGGCGAACCAGATCCTCTTTGTATTGAATCGTTTCCGGAAAATGAAATCCTGTTTCAAGAAAAAATATTGGGACGTCCGGATTGACACGGCTGATCATATGCAAAAGCGCTCCGCTTTCAGGCCCAAAGGATGACGTCATCACCAGTTTGGGCATGAAGGCTTCGACGGCCCAGGCGATAATGTCCGGAGGGTTTTTCTTCTCGAGCTCTTCGTTGATTTTTTCCAGATCTAATTGATGGGCCAACACAGTTCCTCTTAAATCTTAAGATAGCCAAGGCGAGCAAGGACATCGATCGTCTTAACAACACAATCTTCGGGAGACTCTTTCAGTGTCTCGCAAATCACTTCAGGATGCGCGGGTTCTTCATAAGGATCATCCACGCCGGTAAATTCTTTGATCTCGCCTTTTCGCGCCTTCTGATACAACCCCTTCACATCTCTTTTTTCACATTCCTCAAGCGGCGTCTTTACATAAACTTCGATAAACTGCCCAATCATGCGCCGATTAGAATCCCGCGTCTCTCGATAAGGAGAAATGGCGGAAGCAATTGCAATAATGCCGTTCCGAGTCAAAAGATGACAGACAAAACCAATCCGCTTAATGTTGAGGTCCCGATCTTCACGGGAAAATCCAAGTCCACGGCTTAAATGGGTTCGCACCACATCGCCGTCCAGAAGCTCAACTTTAAGACCACCCTCTTTCAACCTGCGTTCCAAAGCCCGGGCAATCGTGGATTTTCCAGAGCTGGGAAGTCCCGTAAACCAAACCGTAACTCCGCGGAGTTGCTGGATGTCTTGGATATTTTTCATGAGGTAAAGATTCTCTCCGTTTTTGTCATTGCGAGAGAGCGAGGCGACCGCGGCAATCTCTCCGCTGAAGGACGGATCCGCCTCAGGTGGAAAAACCGAGATTGCTTCGCTCACTGCGTTCGCTCACAATGACACGTGGGTCAGTGGAGATTTACGAGCAATATACTAATAAATCCTTATACGGTCAACGTTTAGGCTATTTTCCTTTTTCGTTCTATGACGCCTGCAATAAGCAGGGAAAGTTCAAATAAAATCCAAAGCGGGATGGCTAAAAGCAGCTGGCTAACGGGATCCGGAGAGGGCGTTAGCACGGCAGCCACGATAAAGATCGTCAAAATGATTCCCTTTCTCATACTAGCCAGGGTTTGCGTCTCAACAATCCCCAACTTAACAAGTCCGATAATCACTACTGGAAAATCAAAGAGAATACCAAAAGCAAGCAACATGGAAATCAAGAATGAAAAATAGGGGCCGACACCAAGAAGCGGTTTCATCATCTCGGTTTGATAACTCAGTAAAAAATGAATCCCCCAGGGGATAACCCACCTATATCCAAACCAGACTCCAAAAAGGAAAAGAGCTGTGGTCGTCAAAATCAAGGGCAGGATCATTTTCTTTTCACGGTCATAAAGACCCGGCGTCAAAAAAGACCAGGCTTGGGAAAAAATAACCGGGCAGGAGATCACGAAACCAGCGGTGCAGGCGATCTTGATGTGCGTAAGAAAGGCCTCGTAGGGCTTTTGAAAAAAGAGAGAAACCTGCGGATCATAGGTCTTGAGAGGCTGTGTCAAAAGATTCAGAAGTTGTGAGGAAAAAAAATAGGAGACTATCGTAGCCGCTAAAAAAGCCCAAAAAGAAAAAAGAAAACGACGGCGAAGTTCTTCGAAATGAGGTTCAAAATCACGAAACAACTTAGGTCCTGTTGCCCTAAGCTTGCGCAAAAACTTCGCGCGCAACGATACCCACAACTCCAAGCGCTACCGCATTTTCACCAAAGGCGGAGGGAATAATTTTTAGCTGTGAAGAAGCTTCTTCCACGGCCCAATCTTTTACCGTGGCCTTGATTGAATCCAGAAGCGGCGCACCACAATCTTCAATCCCGCCTCCGACCACCACAATTTCAGGGTTTAGAAGGTTGACAAGAAATGCGATCTTTTTACCCAATTCGGCGCCTGCCTGCTCCACCACCTTGACCGTTAAGGCATCCCGCTCTTTACAGCCGCGAACAATGTTCTTAAAATTAAGTTTGGAGATATCGCCTTGAACATAATCTTTCAGAAGAGTTTTTTCACCCTTTTGAATCCGCTCCGTCGCGTTACGGATCATGCCAATATCCATTTCCCACCGGCCGAGCTGTGTGGCAATATCAAACGAGTGCTCTTTGCTGTCCTTGGGGCTTGTAATACCAAGCTCTCCCGCGGCACCTGTCGCTCCTCGGTAAATTTCTCCGTTCACCAAAATACCGCAACCCACCCCAGAAAACATATAAATCATGTGGCGCACATCACGGTCCAAACCCAGCCATTTTTCACCAAGCACCGCCGCATTCGCATCATTTTCTACAAACGTGGGAATGCTGAGCCTTTTTTCAAAGGTGTCTTTAATGGAAAGACAAACCGAAAGATCTTTTTCTCCCAAGCTTTGCGGCCAGCGGATAGTTCTTCCCCGCTCATCGATAATCCCCGGAACACCGACACCCACGCCGACGATTTTGGTTTTGTCGATTTCTGATTTATTAATAATTTCTGCGGCCATTTCCACCATTTCTTCAATCGTATTCTCTGAGTTTCCAAACGGCCGGTCCCGTTTTAATTCCGTAATCACATTAATCTCAAGATCCACCAACACGCCCACGGTCGTCATCATATTAAGGCCGACACCCACCATGTATCCGGCCTTTGCATTCAACTCAACAAGCACGGGTTTGCGGCCGCCGGTTGATTCGTCAAGCTCCCCCTCAATGACAAGGCCCTTTTTAATATAGTGACTGACGTAATTGGAGACCGTAACAATATTTAATTCGGTGATCTTTGAAATATCTGTGCGGGAAATGGGGCCGTTCTTGCGAATCACTTCGAGGATGGCCAGATTTTTGCGCTCTTTGTCGGTGAGAATCCGATCTTTAAGCAACATTTGTTTAATCATTGCCATAGTCATCCTTTTCTAGAAGATGGTGAAAAACTCATTAGGGTCTGAATATTACTCGATCATCTTACCCCCAGATGATCCTTTTTCAAAGCATAACTTATTCTTTAAAAAAACTTTCTTTTGCCAGCACCTTCTCGATGTTCTTGCCTACAGGGTCCTGGTGAAACCTTTTTTGGATAGATCCCCGCTTCAGGTAATTGCAAATCGCCACCAAGATCATTCCCTGGTCTAAAGCCAAGTACTGAGTGTTGGCCTTTCCAGTCTGGAGATTCAGCGTATCAAAGTACCCGTATTCTCCATAAATATCATAGTCCAGGTATTTGCGGATATTAGCCATGGCATCTTTGGGTAGACTATCCAGTGCCAGGAAGCTGACATGCGGGGTTACCACTCCGCGGTCCGGATACCCTTTAACGCTGAGTGCCTTAATGCCAAACTCTTCATATTTCCAACTCTTGCCATTGGCCACGGCTGCAGGCGAAATACCCCAGATCGGATAACCTTTTTCCTTAAGGGCGTAGTCTCGATGAAGCTCGGTCACAATTCGGTCATTTTTTCCAAGACTTTTCGGCGCAAGGATTTTCTCATCTAAAACCAGAGTCGGCATAAGGTACTCAAAAAGTGATCCGCCCCAGCTTGGCACAAATTTCACGCCGTCTTTTTCATAATATCCCTGGTAATATTCCACAGCATCCTGGTTTTTATAGCTTCCTTTCGGAATTTGATTCTGCCAACGCCAGGCCGCCGGCGGAGTACGATAAAGGTACCACCAATGTTCTTTGCCTATATCCCCCTTTCCGATGGCAAGAAGGCTTGTGGCCCTGGCTTCAGAGACCAACATGCCGTAATGATTTCCACCAAAGCTTTTTTGAGGAACATCGTACCCAATCACAAGCTGATTATTCTCCGTATCCAAAAACTCATTGAAATTCATTTGCTCCAGCATCTGCGTAACCGGCTGCCAGAGTTCTTTCCGGAAAGTCTCGCGGACCACCACAAAGGCAATGCCAAGCCACCCATTATCGACGGAGGAAATATAGGGCCGGGTAACCATCAGATTCTTTGTTTCATAGAAATTAAAAAGGAAGCCCTTGTGTTTCTTCATCTGGGCAATCGTCGAAATAATCGCGCGAGTCCGGTGAAGGGCTTTTTGAGGAGAGATAAGACCCAGATCCATTGCTGCAACAATCCCCAATAAGCTCATAGCAATATTGGTCGGTGACGTATAGCCGGAAACGAGCGGCTGCTCTCCAATCTTAATATTGTCTACAACGAGTTGCGTTTTTTTATCGCTGGCGTTTTCAAAGAATTTCCAGGTGTCTTTAGCAATAGCCAAGAGGAGCCTTTGGTCGCTTTGTATCTTGCGTAATTTGTCACGCTGTATAGAATTAAAAACGGTTTTTGGAAACCCCACAACATTATCGCGGCTGCTTTCAAAATTCAAATCCCCTTCTCCGAAAAAAGCGGCTTCATCAATTCCAATGCTGCCCTCTATCGGATATTGCCCGGAACGAATGCAGAGAGAAAAACTGAGAAGTTGATCCAAATCCAGTTCTTTAAAAAAACTCATGGGAATAATAACCGTTGACCAGTTGTCCTGCTTTCTCTCCATCTGCGTAGTCACTTCATGCTCAACATGCTTAAGACTTCGGTCCGTAAACGAAACGAGTATTTTCCCGGCGGGAAAAATATTTTTCTTCGTCCTCACTTTGCTTTGAAACGCAAAATGGGTTGCCTGGCTGATATCCAAATGATTCAGAGACTTTTCAAGCTCAAGGGTTTCGTTGGGCGGGATTTTCATAGAAAGCTGGAGGGAATGGCCCCGTTTGGGATTACGGCTATCGCGACGGAGAGTGGAAAGATGTGCTTTTGTGCCACGCAAGGGCTTCACAAGCCATCTTTCATTCTTGTCTTGGCTTAGCTTGCCCCCGCTAAAATCATCCACAACAACAAATTGGGGAGCTGTATGCAGAGAAGTCTCTTTGGGGATGCTGTCATAGAAATCAGCTTCCTCAGAGGCTTGGGCAAATAGAACCCGCGGTAAGCAAGTGACGATCATAACAAAAAAAAGAATGGCCCGCCCATAAGGACGAACCATTCTTTTTTTTCGCTTCAAGGTCCTCACGCTCTTCAGGGTTACTTGAGAATAACCTCGACGCTGTGTTCTTTTTGATCCGAAAAAGCCGGGATGATATTGCCTTGTATCATTTTTCCGTCCACGATCAATTGAGAAACGCCTTGACCGGAACGGTTCGGATTTTTCACTTCAACGTGATAAGTCGACCCGCGGAAAAGCCGTTTAGCCTTATAACCAGGCCAGTTTTTTGGAATCACAGGATCCATCAGCAAGCCTTCTTTCACCGGCCGCATGCCAAGAAACCAATTGAGAATCACAACTGCGTACCATGAACCGGATCCCGTATACCATGTCCAACCGCCACGCCCATTAAAAGGCGAATCGGGGCCGTCCACGTTGCCGGGCGTAACATACGGCTCACAATTATAGATGTCTGATTCCAGACCACGCAAAATCGGATTAAAGCTGCTATATACGTCCAGCGCTTTTTCTCCGTCGCGCATCATGCATTCAGCCTGAATCGCCCATGTAGCGGCGTGAGTATACAGACCCCCGTTTTCCCGAACGCTCGGGGCATACCGCGTGATGTATCCAATAGTCGGATCAGTCACAGAATATCCCGGCGTAAAAAGAAGCGGCCCATATTTCTTATAAAGATGCTTACGAACAGACCCAATGGCTTGCTTGGCGCGCTCCGGCGTCGCTGTCCCGTTGATCACGGCCCACGTCTGAGCATTCAGGAAAATTTTTCCTTGTTTGCAATTCTTGCTTCCAAGAATTTCGCCGCTATCTTTGGTGGCGCGCCAATACCATTCGCCGTCCCAACAATGCTTGTTCACGGCCTCTTTCAAAGCCGCAGCGCGACTCAGATAATCCTGCGCGCGATTCTTATCGCCACGTTTTTCACAAAGAGGCGCAATGCGCATCAAGATGCCGTAAAAAAAGTGCGCCAGCCAAACCGACTCACCCTTCCATCGAACACCCACATGACTCAAACCGTCGTTCCAATCACATTCACCGATAAGCGGAAGTCCACGGTCAGAAAATCGCGTGAACACTTTGTCAATGGAGCGACAGCAGTGTTCATACAAAGTCCCTTCGGTAACTTCCTTGGTTTTTGGATCCGGAAGAAATTTCGTTTTTATATCCAAAATCCCGAAATCCTGCGTTTCATCTAAGTAATTGAGCGTGATGAAATCAAGCCACAATAAATCATCCGAACAATGAGTGATTGCACCCATCGTCGTGCCTTGATGCCACCAGTGATACACGGTTCCATCCGGAAATTGCTGCTCCGCATGAAGCAAGATTTGCTTTTTTGCAAGTTCAGGCTTCGTAGAAAAGAAAATCTGGCTGTCTTGCAATTGATCCCGGTAACCGAATCCTCCACTCGATTGATAATAAGCGCAGCGGCCCCACAAACGCGCCGAGATCGCTTGGTATTTGAGCCAGATATTGGTCATAAAGTTCATGGCCTCATCCGGCGTTTCAATCGTCGTCGCATTAATAAAGGTATCCCACATCGCTTTCACTTTATTCAATTCCTGCTGCGCCGCTTTTTCATTCGAATATTTCTTGATAATACGCGTCGCGCTTTCCCGGGAATGCGTGGCCCCCAGCGTAAAGATAATTGTCTTGGATTCGCCAGGATTTAAATTCACATCCACCTGAAGGCTGGCACAGGCATCGCCCCATTTGCCTTGGGAATTCTTATTTTTTCCTTCCTGAGCATTTTTGGGGGCTTGAATATCGCCGTACATTCCGATGAAGGATTCCTTATATCCATCATAGGCCTTCGGTTTGACATTGCTTGCGTGAAACGCTTGCAACGGCGTTTCAGACATACCGGAGGAAATAAATCCAGGGACAAGCGCGGGGCGTTTGCGTCCATAAATAGCCTGGTTCTTTTCATCAATCTCTGTTTCGATAAATGTTTTGTGAAATTCACGGTGCGTATCTGCCGCATTACCAAGGAGCCAATCAAAATAAGTAAACAGGCTCAGTTTGCGTGGTTTCTTCGTTTCATTTCGAAGAACAAGTTTCCACACTTCGACCGGATCTTCCACATCCACAAAAATTGTTTTTTCTGCGTAGATCCCCTTGTACTTGCTTCTTAAAATGGAATATCCCTGGCCGTGGCGAACTTCATAAAAATCAAACTTCGGACAACATGGCTTCCAGGTTGCGGACCACAGCTCACCATCTTGATTGTCGCGAATATAAATATATTTCCCCCAATTATCGCGAATCAGATCTTGGTCCCAACGCGTAACGCGAGCAAGATTAGAGTTTCCAAGCCAGGAAAAGCCGGAACCGGTTTGAGTTTCGATGGTTCCATAGTCACCATTACAAATCACGTTGACCCAAGGCCTCGGTGTATCGGGACGCGTAATGACAAACTCCCGTCCGGTTTCCGTAAAATAACCGTATTTGTTTTTAAATTTTTTGATCTTGTCCGTATTCACGGCCCAAGTCTGCACGCTTGCGGTGCTGGGTTTGCTGGGCGCTTTGCTGGTTTTTCTTCTAGCCAATGTTGCAGTTTTTGACATGATAAACCTCGGGTTTTTGATTAAAGATCGTGCGATTGAAGGACAGCATTAATATGCGGAGCAATCTTCTGAACCGCTTCTTGCGCGGTTTGCTTACCATTGAAAACCAGGTCTAGTTGCGGCGCAATATATTTATCATTAATTTCCCGCCATTTGGGGTGAAAAGGGCTGAAGGTAACAAAGTTTACGGCCTGATTAAGCATCTGTTTATTGGCCGGTGGATCCGTATTCTTGGCCCAACTATCGCTTTGAGCCACTTCAATCCGTGACGGCTGAGCAAGACCGCGCTTGGCCAATTCAGCCTGCCCGCCAGCTCCCGTCAATGCCTTGATCACTTCCCAAGCCTCCTCTTTATGCTGAGAGGATTTAAGCATCGCGTAGCCAGAACCGCCGCTTCCAAAGGCTCGCATTCCTTGCGGATTTTTCGGAAACATTACCACGTCCCAGTGGAAATTATAATTACGAAGCCCTGGAGTTTCCCAAATCCCGGAAAGAAACATTGCCAAACGCCCGCTTGCAAACATCAGATCAACTCCCATCCCGAGATTAGAAAGTGTTGATGGAGTAGGCATCACGTGATAAAGATTCACGAGGTCGGCATAAAACTGAATCCCCTGAACAGTTTTAGGGTCATCAATGGCTGTACGTGTGGGCTTATCCACGCTATCCACAAGCGCTCCGCCATTCCCGTAAACAAAATTCTGCCACGCCCATCCATAAAAACCGTATTGGGTGATGTGCCCCGTAGCATCTTTTTTAGTAAGCGCGCGCGCATACCGCAAAAGATCATCCCACGTCCAATCATCCGTGGGATAAGAAAGCCCAGCCTTATCAAAAAGATCTTTGTTGTAAAACACGCAGGCAAAAGGAGCAACATCACGAGGAATGGCCAAGATTTTTCCATCCACGGTAAAACGATGAAGGATGGTTGGGAAAAAATCTTTTTGAGAAAAAACAGTGTCTTTTTCAATGAAAGGCGCGAGTTCTTCAAGTACGTTCTTAGAGGCAAACGTTACAAAGTAATCCACCTCGGTGGCAATAATATCAGGGGCGGCTCCGCCGGCAATGCGGGTTAAAATCTTGCTGTCATATCCCGTATAGGGTGTATGTTCAAAAATAATTTTTATTTGGGGGTGTTCGGTCTGCCATCCCTTGATAGAGTTGGTAATAATATCAATTTCTTCAGGACTCCCCCAAAAAGCAACCTTAATGGGCGTAATCCCGTCCTGCGAAGCGTTTTGTCCGCAACCTGTGAGCCCCACTAAGAAGGATAAGAGAAAGAAATATACCAGCTGCTTTTTCTTCATTCGTGTTTTAAACCGTCCGAGTGGATGTCTTCTACCTAAATACTCTTCTATGTAGATAAGCGGGCACTTTGAGCTTTTAAAAAGTTTGCAAATTATATCATGCTCGAAATACGTGTCAACTCAAGACTCGTGAAAAACTGCGCGTCAATCGCGTTGAATCTGAAAGGTTTCCAGAATGCGGTCAAGGTCATCTAAAGAATAATAATGAATCTCGAGCCGACCTTGATCTTTTTTCTTTCGGGGATAAATTTTAACTTGAGTTCCGAGATGCCGAGAAAGCCGGCCTTCCAGGTCGATGATTTCCGGACTTAAGTGCCGAGCAGACTTAGCCTTCCGCTTATGCGCATTGCTTCGGTTGACAATCGCTTCAACCTGCCGGACAGAAAGATTGTCTTCGAGAATGCGCTTTGCGAGCTGCCGCTGATGCTCCGGAGTTAGAAGCCCCAAGAGAGCTCTGGCGTGGCCAGCACTAAGTCGCCCTGAGACAATCAACGAGTGAAGCTCCTCAGGCAGTCTTAAGAGCCGAATCGTATTGGCAATCGTGGATCTGTTTTTTCCAAGCCTCTTAGCAAGCTCATCCTGAGAGAGCATCTGCTCATTGATCAACCGATCGTAAGCCTGGGCCTCTTCCATGGGATTTAAGTCTTCGCGCTGGATGTTTTCAATCAGGGCCCATTCAAGAAAATCTGCTGGCGCAATCTCCTTAATGATTACCGGAACGTGGGTTAAGCCGCACATTTGAGCAGCTCGGAAGCGGCGTTCTCCGCATATCACCATGTATTGATTATTTTGAGATTTGGAGACAATAATGGGCTGAAGGATGCCCTTCTCCTTAATGGAGGCCGCCAACTCTTCGATTCCCTCAGGAGAAAAATCTTTTCTTGGCTGTTCTTTATTGGGAATGATTTTTTCAGTGGATAAAAGCTGAAAGGCGTTTTGCGAATCAGCCGGTTGAGGTTTGTGCGTTTCTCCAAACGGGGAGGGCTGATCTGCCTTGGCTTGATTAATATAACTATCTGGTATTAAAGAACTTAGACCACGACCTAATACCTTTTTCATACTCGCTCCTCTGGGCTGTTTACACTTCTGGATTCTGAGCAGACTCTACCCGAACCTCAACTGCTGCTACCGTATGCGGAATCTCTTCCGTTTTTTTATTCCCGTATTTCTTGATAAATTCTCCCACCACATCCACATAGCCTTTAGATCCTCGATTTTGCGGGTCATAAAAAACAGCTGGTTTTCCAAAGCTTGGCGCTTCCGACAGTTTTACGGATCTTGGAATAATGGCATTAAACACTTTTTCTTTGAAATAGCTTCGCACTTCCTCAATAACTTGCTGCGTTAGATTTGTCCTAGAATCCGCCATCGTTAAGATAACCCCGCCAATTTCAAGCTGGGGATTTAAATTTGTTTTTACAAGCTGATAGGTATTAATGAGTTGGCCTAATCCCTCAAGGGCATAATATTCGCACTGCAATGGTATGACTATATAATCACTTGCCACTAAGGCATTTATACTTATCATTCCAAGAGACGGCGGGCAATCAAGAAAGATAAAATCAAACTTGCTCTTCAGAGTTTCCAGCCTTGTCTTAAGATAAAATTCACGGCGCTCTAGCTGATAGAGCTCCATCTCAACAGAAGAGACATCAGGATTAGAGGGTATAAGAGAAACGTTACTAAATTCTGTCGTCACTATTAAGGCCGCAGGCTCTGACTTTTCCACAAGAAGTTCATAGACTGTGGATTCGATCTTGGCTGGCTTCTCGATTCCCAATCCACTGGTTGCATTGGCCTGCGGATCAAGATCGATAACCAAGACCTTAAATCCTTTCTTCCCCAATAGGGCAGCCATATTAACTACGGATGTCGTTTTTCCGACACCTCCCTTTTGATTGCAGAAAGAAAAGATAGCGCTCATAGAAATCACCGTTGGTTATGGGTGTGTTTCACGTGAAACATTGCAGATATTAATTTTAGGAGAGAATTATACAACAACCGTTTCACGTGAAACAACGGTTTATTTTGCTTTTCTTATTTTTTCTACATATACGGCAAGAAGCGAAGCGTCACACACTGAGACTCCTGGAATCCTTCCAGCTTGTCCTATAGATTCTGGGCGAATCCTAGAAAGCTTCTCTTTGGCTTCACAGCTGATTCCTTTAATGTCTTCATATTGAATGGATGGGGGAATAATTCGGTGTTCCATGCGTTTGAATTTTTTAACTTCTGCAATCTGCCGGGCGATATATCCCTCATACTTAATCTCTGTCTCTACAGAAATTATTTCGTTTTTTGAAAGATTTGATGAGTATAACTTGTTTTGTAATAAGGAGTTAATGCTTTCATTGGGTCGCTTTAAAATCGCGTCCATGGATTGCCCCTGGTACCAAACGCCTCTCATTCGCTTAATCTCACTTCGAACTCTTTCATATTTATTTTTACACCCTTCGTATATTTCTTTGGAGATCAGACCAAACTCACAGCCATACTTCATAAGTCGGTCATCCGCGTTATCCTGCCGCAAGAGAAGGCGAAACTCTGCGCGGGAAGTGAAAATGCGATAGGGCTCACTGGTGCCCCGGGTCACAAGATCATCAATTAGAACACCGATATAGGCTTCAGAGCGATCCAAAATAAAGGGCGGTTCTTCTCGTAGTGTCCGAATAACGTTAAGCCCGGCCATCAACCCTTGCCCGGCCGCCTCCTCATACCCCGATGTGCAATTAATTTGCCCGGCCAAAAACAGGTTTTTTATTTTTTTTGTCTCTAGGGAGTGTTTAAGCTGAGTTGGGGGAGCGCAGTCATATTCAATAGCGTAGGCATACCTTATAATCTCAGCCTCTTCAAGGCCCTGCATAGACCGTACAATTTGCACCTGGATTTCCTTAGGCAGACTCATGGAAAGTCCATTCACATAAATCTCATCCGTGTTTCGTCCCTCGGGCTCTAAATAAATCTGATGCCTCTGCTTGTCAAAAAACTTAACAACCTTGTCTTCAATGGAAGGGCAGTAGCGCGGCCCAGTCCCGTGAATTCTTCCCGCATAAAGAGGCGACAAATGAAGGTTGTCCCGAATGATTTGATGGGTTTTTTCTTTGGTGTGCGTCAAATAACAGGAGAGTTGCTGCGTCGTGATCTTTTCATTGCGATACGAAAATGGCTGCGGGGGATCGTCGCCTTTTTGTTCCTCCAACAATTTCCAGTGAATGGTGTTTGCTCGTAAACGAGGCGGGGTCCCTGTTTTGAATCGAATAAGCTCAATCCCATTTTCAATGAGCGAGGCTGAAAGACCCACAGCAGATTTTTCACCGCTCCGTCCACCCGGAAAATTTTCATCGCCAACATGGATCAAACCCTGAAGAAACGTTCCTGTGGTAATGATCACAGATTTTCCAAAAAAATTCTCCTCAAGCTGCGTTTTTATCCCGCCACAAACACCGTTTTTGATAAGAAGCCCGACCACTTGCCGCTCCTTAAGATCGATGTTCTTTTCAGACTCAACCGCGCGGCGCATGTATTCGTGGTATTCCTGCTTGTCAGCCTGCGCGCGCGGCGCCCATACCGCCGGACCTCGGGACCGATTCAGCATGCGAAATTGGATCCCTGTCTGATCGATCGCCAACCCCATCTCACCGCCTAGCGCATCGATTTCACGCACAATGTGCCCCTTGGCAATTCCTCCAATGGCGGGGTTACATGACATTTTGGCAATCGTATCCGCAGACATCGTCAGCAAAAGCACCTGATATCCGGCGCGCGCCACAGAGAGAGAGGCTTCAACGCCCGCGTGGCCTGCACCGACAATGATTGCGTCATAGATTTTGGGTGAATTCATAGAACGATCCTAAAAAGAAAATAGCGGGAGACCTTCCGGTCTACTTTTCATCCTCATCATCGTGATGAGGAATCACGATCATGCGCTTCACGAGACCCTGCTGGATAATCGAAAACGTATTATTCATGAGCCAATAAAGCACCAATCCGGATGGCATATTATAAAACATAAACCCAAACATAATGGGCATCATGATATTCATCATTTTCGCCTGTTCGGGTGATGTGCTCATTTGGGGTGTCATGCGCTGCTGCAAGACCATCGAACCCACCATAAGAAGGGGAAGGATATTGAAACTGCTCCCAATAAACGGAAGAATGGTGGGGAAAGCCCAAAGCCGATCTGGTTCGGCCAAATCCTTAATCCATCCGATAAAAGGCGCGCCCTTAAGTTCAATGGCATCATTCAACATTTGATAAAAAGCGATGAAAATAGGAATCTGCAGCAACATCGGAAGACAGCCTCCGAGCGGATTGACCTTGTTCTTCTTATAAAGCTCCATCATCGATTGATTCAGTTTGGTCGCGTCATTTTTATACCGCTCTTGCAAAGATTTGAGCTTCGGTTGAAGGGCCTGCATTTTTTTCATGGACTTAAAGCTCATGTTCGTGAGCGGCGAAAAAAGCCCTTTGATTACAAGCGTCATCAGAATGATGGCCCATCCAAAATTGTGACTGTATTGATTGAAAAACTTGAGGCTCTTTAAAAGTAAAATCTTGAACGCCCCGAAAATTCCGCGCGATAAAAGATCTTCAAATCCGGAATTGAAGGCGCTTAGCACTTCATAGCGCTGTGGCCCCGCATAAATAAAAATTTGTTTTTGCGTGCTCGCCCCCGGAGCCAGGGTCAAGGGTTCCAGGGCCATATCCGTTTCCATGTTGTGCCCCAAAAGCCTAGTTTCTTGAGAGACCGCTTTGATCTCTGGTTTGACTAAAAGGGCAAAATATTTTTTGATGAGTCCTGCCCAGACAATCTCTTCGGAAATCAAAAATGCTTTTTTGGAAAGTTTTCCGTGATCGGCTTCCATGATTTTCTGTGCTTTGGCCACGGCTTGAACCATGGCTTTGTCTTGTTCGTGTTTCACATCCGCATTTAATCCATAATGAAAAACTATCGGATAGCGCCGTTCTTCGGGCGACAAGTTCTCAATCGAAACATCGAGAGCAATAATGGGTTCTTTTTCTCCAAAATAAAATTTTTTGTTGATCCGGTAGCTGCCGACTTTTTCATAAATGAACTCATAGGCGCCGCTTCTGCCCGGAATAAGCTTCATTTTGAAACGGGTCTTTGACAAATCCGCGTCTTCATTGGAAAAGCGGATTCCAAAAATTCCGGGGGCCTGCGCTTCTCCTTCATAAAATGCTTCGTTGGAAATGCCGCTTTGACGATTCTCTCCCTTGAATATCAGCCGCGTGACAGTCCCTCCGAGCGTGGAAAGCTCGACATCATAAAGACGATTCTGATACCGCGTTACCTGAGGCTCTTCGGATTTCTCCAAAACGGCCTCGCCCACGGTTTCACCATTTTGCTTTTCTTGGATTTGGTTCGTCTTGGATTCGCTAGTTGCGGTTATTTGCTGCGCAGCGTTATTTTGCGGTGCCGGTGTCTGAGGGCGCAGTTTTTGAAGAAGAAAGGAATATCCCACCAGCACCAACATGGAAAGGGCTAGGGCTAAAAAATAATTCTTGTCTAGTTTTTTCTCTTCACGATTATTCAACGAAATCTACTCCCCCCGAATGAAACGGGTGACACCGGCTAAGTCGTTTAAGAATTAAAAGTCCGCCTTGGATCATTCCTTTTTCTTCCATCGCTGTGTGAGCATATTCCGAGCAGCGGGGAAAAAATCGGCAATGCTGCCCGAGGTAAGGAGATATTGCTTGCTGATAAAATCGTACGACTCTCAATAGGATTTTTTTCATGCTTCGACTATTCCCTTCAGTTGCCCTAAAAGCTGACACATCTCCTCACAAAGAACCCGGTAAGAGGGCGCCCTCTGATCTGAAATCACGCGCACCCAAATCCATGTGCGTGATTTAATAAGCTGCTGCTGCGTCCTGAAGATTTCCCGGATTCTTCGTCGCCAGAGATTTCTTTGCGGGGCAAGCTTCGACACTTTACGGCTCACCGTAATCGCAAGCTTTGCTTTTTGTCCTTCGGCCGCTCCGTCGTCCGTCCAAAGGCGGAGGGTCATGCTCTTGCCTTTTGCGAGGGTGCCCTTCCGGTAGAGGATCTGAAATTCCGCTTCTCTGCGAACCCGTTGTTCTTTTTTGAAACCTTGCCCCATCGAACTATACTTGGGTCAATAGTTTACGTCCTTTTTTCCGACGACGACTTAGTATCTTCCTGCCGCCTTTGGAACGAGTGCGCGCTAAAAAACCGTGCTTGTTTCTTCTCTTTCTTTTCGATGGCTGATATGTTCTTTTCACGTAAAAACCTTTCTGGCTTCTTTCTTTTGCCTTGGAGTGAGCTGGGATTATAGCAAAAACATTCTGAGAAGCAAAAAAATTCTTCGCTGGAGGATAAAAAGATTAGACATTTAGCTTGCCTCCTGTAGAATGTTTTTCGGTGTTTTTACGTTGGCCTCTTGTGTTTGTTGTGGATAACCTGTTAACTATTTGTGGCTTTTTTATTTTATCTCTTCTTATTATTATTAACACCTTGTTAAAGACCTGTGGATAACATAACGCACCCTTCTCAATCATCTTCGCCCATACAGCCCGAGTCCAAATGGACCTCCTCGTCGCTGCCTGAATTATGGGATAAAATCAAGCTTGTTTTGGCTCGAGAACTGAGCGACCAGTCTTTTAAGACTTGGTTCTATCCTGTTGAAGTGGTTAGTGTTACGGATGATCGTCTTTGTTTGGGTGTCCCAGATAATTATTTTGGGCAGTGGCTTAAAACCCATTACCAGGAAATTCTGGCGAATGCTCTTGATGAGGTTGTTGGGCGGAGGCTTGATATTAACTATCAAGTGCTCATTAAAAAAGAAACCTCCAAAGCTCCCTTAGATCCAACAGCTAGGGCCTCTCAAAATTTATCCACAACTAATCCACAAAATAGTCAGCGTTCTCTTTCGTCGTTTAATCATCAATATGTTTTTGATAATTTTGTCGTGGGCCCGGGTAATCGTTTTGCTTATGCCGCAACCCTAGCCGTCTGCGAGGCTCCGGCAAAACAGTACAACCCTCTTTTTATTTACGGTTCGGTGGGCCTTGGAAAAACGCATTTAATGCAGTCGCTGGCCCAAGAAACGCTTCTCCGTTATCCTGATTTTAAGGTGCTTTACATCTCCAGTGAAAAATTCACAAATCAGCTAATTTCAGCAATACAAACTCGCTCTACGTCTCAGTTTAGAAACAAATATCGCAATCTGGATCTTCTCTTGATTGACGATATTCATTTCATCGCGGAAAAGGAATCTACTCAGGAGGAATTTTTTCATACTTTCAATACCCTCTATGATTCCCACAAGCAAATTGTTGTCTCGAGTGATCGCCCTCCAAAAGAAATTCCTGGTTTGGAAGAACGCCTCGTTTCTCGTTTTGGCTGGGGCTTGGTAACCGATATCCAGGCTCCAGATTTTGAAACCCGTGTGGCGATTCTTAAGAAAAAAATGGAGCGCGAAACGGTTGTGGTCCCGGACGATGTTCTTTATTTTATTGCGAACAAAATCCGCTCTAATATCCGGGAGCTTGAAGGGGCTCTAATCCGTGTTGTAGCATACTGTTCGCTCACGAGACAGGAGCTTTCCCTTAGGCTTGCTCAAGATGTTCTAAAAGATTCTCTAAGAGAAGAAGAGCGGCGGATTACGATTGATAAAATCCAACGCATTGTCTCGGATTATTTTGGTTTAAAAGTCTCGGATCTCCGGGCAAAAACACGAAGCCGTTCCGTGGCTCATCCTCGCCAAGTTGCTATGTATTTAGTAAGAACCCTTACTCATCATTCTCTACCAGAGATTGGCGAGTATTTTGGAGGAAGAGATCATACAACCGTCCTTCATTCTTATAATAAAGTAAAAAATGACTTGGTGAAGGACCCACGGTTGAATCGAAGTATGGAAGAGATTGAGGAATTGTTGAAAAAGTAGTTTTTATCCCCAGGGTTTGTTTTTTTTATCTTTTTTTGTGGTTATGAGTTAGAGGTGTTATCCACATATAAACAAGCACTGTTATTAATACTACTGTTTTGGTAAACTAATAAACAGAAGTAACAGAAGTAGGAGAAGTTTTATGGAAATTACGGTTGGTAAAACAGAATTAATAAAGGCTCTCGGATTTGTGGGAGGGGTAACATCTCAAAAAGTAGGTGTTATTCCTATTTTAAGCAATCTTCTCATTGAGACGAACGGTAAAGAAGAAATAAAAGTTATTGGTACGGATCTTGAGGTCGGTGTTAGTACAAAAGTCTCTGCGGAAGTACGAGAAGAAGGAAGTATAACGATACCCTCTAAAAAGCTTTATGAAATTATTCGAGAACTTCCCGATTGTAAAATCGAAATCACCGTTGCTAAGAATAATGCTGTTAATATTCATGGGGGAAAAGCTTTTTTTAAAATAATGGGGATTGGAAAAGAAGATTACCCAAAACTACCCGACTGGGACAACAAAGATGCTCTTACTTTAGAACAGGCGCTTCTTAAAGAGTGTATTTCATTAACCGCCTTTGCTATTTCTCACGATGAAACAAGGTATGTTTTAAACGGTGTTTTATTTTCTCTTCAGGGTGATAAGCTTCGTCTTGTTGCAACAGATGGAAGGCGGCTCGCTTACATCGAAAAAAAAATCGAGAATAAAAAAGATAAAGAATTTAATATCATCGTTCCGATTAAGGCTGTTTTAGAATTAAGTAAAATGTTGGAGTGGGAAGGGACTATTCAAATCGTACCCACTCAAAACCAAGTTATTTTCGATCTTGGAAAAACTTTTTTATCTTCGAAGCTCATTGAGGGAAAGTTCCCAGACTACGAACAAGTTATTCCAAAAGAAAGCACAATCACAACAGAAGCTAATCGGGAAGAGTTTTTGCAAGCAATTCGAAGAACAGCCCTTCTAACTTCTCCTGAAGCGCCCGCAGTGAAAATGGATTTTGTAAAAGGGAAAATCTTGGTTTCTTCTAAGTCTCAGAATCTCGGAGAAGCGCGGGAAGAGATGGCTGCAGAAACAAAAGGAGGGGAAGTTGCTATCGGATTTAACCCTTATTATTTTATGGATGTTTTGAAAAATCTTGACACAGAAAACATCTCTTTCTTTTTAACAACACCCGATAAACCAGGTCTTCTTAAAGGAAAAGAGGGTTATAAGTATGTTATTATGCCCATGCAATTGAATTAGAATGGACAGCATCAAAAACGTTTTACCCTCAGTGATTAAAAATCTTCAGAGTCCAGAAATTTCTAAACGAAGCCGATTATCTCGGGAGTGGCCAGAAATCGTCGGCCCTGTTTTGGAAAAACATACGCAACCGAGGGTCGGGAATCAAAAAGAACTTATTATTTGGGTTGATCAGTCGTCGCTTGCTTACGAAATTCATCAAAAATACAGCCAAACAATCTTAAAAAGAGCCCAGGCAGCGATTGGTGAAGAAGAAGTAACCAGGGTTGTTATTCGGGTCGGACAACTACGTTAAGAGGGATAGAGGTTTGGAGAAATGGCTATGACAAAAGAAGCGAAAAATAACGCGGCTGTGGAAAAAGAATCTACAAAATATGATGCCACAAAAATCCAGGTTCTTGAGGGGATTGAAGCAGTCCGCAAGCGGCCTGGAATGTATATTGGGGATACGACTGCGCGAGGACTCCATCATTTAGTCTATGAGGTCGTTGATAACTCGATTGACGAAGCTCTTGCAGGACACGCCACCAAGGTGGACGCTGTCATACACGAGGATGGATCGGTCTCTGTGGCCGATGACGGAAGAGGTATTCCTGTCGATCTTCATAAAGGACAGAAAAAATCCGCCCTCGAGGTTGTAATGACAACCCTCCATGCGGGAGGAAAATTCGATAATAAATCTTATCGGGTTTCCGGAGGATTGCACGGCGTTGGTGTTTCCGTTACAAATGCTCTTTCTGAATGGTGCGAAGCGGTTGTTCGCCGCGAAGGGCAGGTCTACCGACAGAGATACGAAAAAGGAAAACCCGTTTCCAAAGTGGATGTTATTGGGAAAACCAAAGAAAGGGGAACAACCGTTTCCTTTCTTGCCGACAAAACAATTTTTGATACCATCCACTTCAGCTTTGACATCCTTTCTAATCGTCTTCGTGAGTTAGCCTTTTTGAATAAGGGAATCAAGATTAGCATCCGCGACGAGAGGGACAAGAAAGACATCAAAGAACACCTTTTTTGTTACAAAGGAGGAATTTCGGAATTTATTACTTACCTAAACCGAAACAAAAATCCCATTCATCGAGAAATTTTCTATGCGGAAAAAGAAAAGGATGGGGTTGAAGTAGAAGTTGCTCTTCAGTATAACGATACTTTTTCGGAAGAGGTTTTTGCCTTTGCTAATAATATTAATACGATAGAAGGCGGAACCCACCTAAGCGGTTTTCGTACGGCCCTCACGCGATCGAGCAACCAATACGCAAAAAACAAAGACTTGCTCAAGGGGATCGAGGGAAATCTTTCCGGACAGGACTTGATGGAAGGCCTTGTGGCCGTCATCAGCGTTAAGGTTCCCCAGCCGCAGTTTGAGGGACAGACCAAAACCAAATTGGGAAACGGGGAAGTTGAAGGGATTGTCTCTTCGGTGGTTTATGAAGGGCTCACTTCTTTTTTTGAAGAGAAGCCGTCGGTTGCAAACAAGATTATCGACAAAGCGCTTCTCGCGCTTCGCGCGCGTGAAGCGGCAAGAAAAGCGCGTGAACTTACGCGGCGTAAAGGGGCTCTGGATTCTTCCTCTTTACCTGGAAAACTTGCGGATTGTTCAGACCGCGACCCTAAAAACTGTGAGGTTTATTTGGTCGAAGGAGATTCAGCCGGTGGCTCTGCCAAACAGGGGCGTGACCGCCGTTTTCAGGCCATCCTCCCGCTTCGTGGAAAAATTATTAATGTGGAAAAAGCCCGTCTTGATAAGGTGCTGAACAACGAGGAAATTCGCACAGTGATCGCAGCCCTTGGGACAAGCATCGAAACCGAATTTAATTATGAGAAGCTTCGCTATGGAAAAGTTATTTTGATGTGCGACGCCGACGTCGACGGAAGCCATATCCGCACCCTTCTTCTCACCTTTTTCTACCGGCAAATGAGAGCGTTGATTGAAAAGGGAAACATCTACATTGCCCAGCCGCCGCTTTATAAAGTCAAACGGGGCAAGCAGGAAGAATATGTTCAGACCGAAGAGCAAATGAACGAGATGTTGCTTAATTTTGGATGTGAAGGGCTTTCCCTGAAGCCGCTCAAAGGAAAGGGAGAGATTCTTGGGAACGAACTCAAGGATATTTTAAAGCTCATTCAGGCAATGGATGATCTGTCCGCTTCTTTGGCCCGAAAAGGAATCAATGCGGAACAATATTTGAAGGCCCACGACAAGAAGAAAGGCTTTCCGGTTCTACACCTTCGCGTCCCTGAAGAAAATCTCGAAACATTTATTTTCTCCGAAGACGAAAAAAAGGAATTCGAGAAGAAATTTTCAGACAAAAAAGCCATCCCCAAAGAACAGGAACCACAGGAAGACAAAGCCCCGGTCGAGGAAATTGCGCAAAAAGAAGCCTGTGAATTCGTGGAACTTCCCGAAGCGGTCGAGTTTGAAAAAATCTTAAAACGGTTTGGGAAATACAGCCTTGAAATAGAAGATTATCTTTCTGGCGACGAAATGAAATTCGAAGTGGTTCGCAAAGGTAAAAAAGACACTGAGGTTGAGCAGACGAAATCTCTTGCGGATGTACTTGTTTGGGTCAAAAAAAGCGGCAAGGAAGGGATTAATATTCAGCGCTACAAAGGTCTTGGAGAAATGAACCCCACCCAGCTTTGGGAAACCACGATGGATCCTGCGAGGCGGACTATTCTTCGCGTGACGCTTGAAGATGTGGTGGAAGCGGATGAAATGTTTACTGTGTTAATGGGCGATCAGGTAGAGCCGCGCCGAAAATTTATCGAGCGCCACGCTAAAGCCGTTAAAAACCTGGATATTTAAAAAGACGAGGAAATTATGGCGGACGAAATAAATCTTTACGCAATGAACGAAAAAATCTTTCCGGCTCCAATCGAAGAAGAGATGAAGAACTCGTATATCAATTATGCGATGTCGGTCATTGTGGGACGAGCGCTGCCCGACGTGCGCGATGGGCTGAAGCCTGTACACCGGCGCATTCTTTATGCCATGAACGAACTCGGCCTTGCCCATAATCGTCCTTATAAAAAATGCGCGAGAATCGTCGGGGAGGTTCTGGGAAAGTATCATCCTCACGGAGACGTGGCGGTTTATGAAACTCTGGTTCGTATGGTGCAGACCTTTTCGCTGCGCTATCCGCTTGTAGACGGTCAGGGAAACTTTGGATCCGTTGACGGCGACAGCGCCGCAGCGATGCGTTATACCGAGGCCCGGCTTGCTGGAGTCAGCAACGAACTTTTGTCAGACATCGATAAGAACACCGTCAAGTTTGCGCCCAACTTTGATGAGTCTCTCGAAGAACCGACCTTGCTTCCGGCAAAAATCCCGAATCTTCTTGTGAACGGATCAAGCGGAATTGCGGTGGGTATGGCAACCAATATTCCTCCGCACAACATGAAAGAAGTCATCCAGGGGATTCTTGCAACGATCCAAAATCCGGCGATTACAATCAAAGAACTCATGAAGATGGTTAAAGGGCCGGACTTTCCCACAGGAGGATTGATTCTTGGTCGAGACGGCATCCGCAGTGCATTCGAAACCGGACGCGGGCGTGTTGTGATGAGAGCTAAGGCCGCGATAGAAGTCGGCCCGAAAAGAGAATCCATTATTATTACGGAGATTCCGTATCAGGTGAACAAAAGTAATTTGATTCTATCGATCGCCAATCTTGTGGAATCTAAAAGGATCGAAGGGATCAGCGACCTTCGGGATGAATCTGATCGTGACGGTATGCGTATTGTGGTGGAGCTCAAAAAAGATGCGATTGCCCAGATTGTGCTGAACCAGCTTTACAAGCATACGCAGATGCAGGATACGTTTGGGGTCATTATGCTGTCTTTGGTCAACGGTCAGCCCCGCGTGCTGAATCTTAAGCAGATGATCGAGTATTTCATTGAGTTTCGTGTGGAAGTGATCATTCGCCGCACGAAGCATGAGTTGGAGGAAGCGGAGAAGCGCGCCCATATTCTGGAAGGGCTGAAGATTGCCATCTCGAATCTAGATAAAATCATCAAAATTATCCGCAGCGCGAAAAGCCCGGAAGAAGCGCGGGAAGAATTAAAGAGCCAGTTCAAACTAAGCCATGTTCAGGCTCAGGCTATCTTGGAAATGCAGCTGCAGCGCTTGACGCAGCTTGAACGGCATAAAATTGAAGAAGAATATCTTGGTTTGATCAAGCGCATTGAAGAACTGAAAGCGATTCTGAAGAGCCGTAAAAAAGTGCTCGATATTGTCACCGTTGAATCCCAAGAGATGGAAAAGAAATATGGCGACGAACGGCGCACAGAAATTGTCGCGGCCGAAAAAGAAATTGATATTCAAGATTTGATCGCCAATGAAGACGTGGTCGTGACGCTTTCTCGCAAAGGATATATTAAACGTATCCCGGTTTCGATGTATCGCAAGCAGCATCGCGGAGGGACGGGTGTCACGGGCGCCGATGTGACCGATGCTGACGATTTCATTGAACACATGTTTCTAGCCTCGACTCACGACACCATTATGTTTTTTACGAATAAGGGACGTTGTTTCTGGCGCAAGGCTTACGAAATTCCTCAAGCCTCCCGGCAGGCGCGCGGAAAAGCCATTGTGAATCTTCTCTCCCTGAGCGAAGGGGAAGCGGTTTACAGCTTTCTCCAGGTCAAAGAGTTTGACGATAAGCGCTTTGTGGTCATGGCGACAAAAAATGGCGTGATTAAAAAAACAAACCTTATTGCCTACTCCAATCCGAGAAGCACAGGGCTTAATGCCATCAAACTGCGTGATAAAGATGAGCTTGTTTCCTGTAAGATCACATCCGGCAAGGACGAGATTTTCTTGGCGAGTTATGCCGGTAAGGCGATTCGTTTTTCCGAGAAACAAGTGCGCGATATGGGCCGGACCGCTTCCGGAGTGCGCGGCTTCCGCCTCGATAAAAAAGACTATGTGATCGCCATGGAGATCGTGGATCCCAAGGCGATTGCACTTAGCGTTACCGAAGACGGGTTTGGAAAGAAAACGCTGTATGATGCCTACCGGATTCAGTCACGCGGAGGTAAAGGGATCATCAATGTGAAGGTCACAGCCAAGAATGGAAATGTCGTTAATGTGCTCACCGTTCGTGAAGAAGATGAGATCATCCTTGTCACTCAGGGCGGAATGGTTGTCCGTTGCCCTGTGAATCAAATCCGGACTTCAGGAAGAAATGCCCAGGGCGTGCGCGTCATGCGTCTTAAAGATAAAGATACGCTCGTTTCTGTCGCGCGCGTGGTAGAAAAAGACGAAGAAGACGTCGTCGTTGGCCAGATGGAGCTTCTCTCCGATAAAGAAGAGGATAAAAAAAAGAAAGATGATGGAAAGAAAAAGAAGTAACCATCCAGTAGCCGCAATGGTCATTGCGAGTCCCTCGCTTGGGCGGAGACGTGGCAATTCCCTGGGCGCAATCTGAGATTGCTTCGTCGAAAAAAATGCTCCTCGCAATGAAATGTAAAACTAATACTCCCCATGCTTGATCTGAAATTCATTCGCGAAAACCGCGACCTTGTAAGCCGAGGGCTTAAAGCTAAAAACTCCAAGTTTGATCTTCAGGAGCTTCTTCATTGCGACACAAAAAGACGCGCCGCAGTCCAAGAGGTTGAAGAGCTCAAGCGTCAGCGTAATCTTGCCAACGATCAGATCGTCAGCTTCAAGAAATCCGGACAAGCTATCCAGGTCGAAGAAGCGATAAGCCAAATGCGGTCTGTGTCCCAAAAAATAGATGAATTTGATAAGGAGGTGGGTGGAATTGACGAGAAAATGACTAATTTACTGTTAAACATCCCAAATTTACCGCACATAGATGTTCCTATTTCTGAAACCCCTGCCGGAAACAAGGTGGTTCGTGAGTGGGGCAAACCCAAGGTTTTCAGCTTCAAACCCAAGGAGCATTTGGAGATTGCAAACAAACAAGGGTGGATTTCGATGGAGCGCGGCAGCAAGATTTCCGGGGCTGGTTTCCCTGTTTATCTGGGAAAAGGGGCTCGACTTGAACGGGCTCTGATCAACTTCATGTTAGATTTTCACACTAAGAAACATGGTTACACCGAAGTGTGGGTGCCTGCTCTGGTCAATCGTCAGTCCATGACAGGGACAGGGCAACTTCCTAAATTTGAAGAGGATATGTACCAGCTTAAACATGAAGATTATTTTTTGATTCCCACCGCGGAAGTTCCTATCACCAATTTACTTCGCAATGAAGTTTTGAACGAAGCCGACCTTCCCGTTAAGTACACGGGATACACACCCTGCTTTCGTCGTGAGGCCGGATCTTATGGGAAAGATACACGCGGACTTTCGCGTGTGCATCAGTTCGACAAAATCGAGATGGTGAAGTTTGTAAAGCCTGAAAAGGGGATTGAAGAACTGGAATTGCTCGTGAAGGATGCGGAAGATATTCTCCAGGCATTAGAACTTCCGTACCGCGTCCTTCTTTTATGCAGTGCAGACATGAGTTTTTCCGCAGCCAAGTGCTACGATCTTGAAGTGTGGGCGCCCGGAACTCAAAAATGGTTTGAAGTCTCAAGCTGCAGTCTTTTTACAGATTTTCAGGCGCGGCGTATTAATGTTAAATACCGCCCTAGCGGTGTCCAGAATAAATCCGAGTATGTGCACACCTTGAACGGATCGGGCGTGGCGCTTGCACGAACCGTCTTATGTTTACTCGAAAATGGACAGACGGAGCAAGGCGAAATCCAGTTTCCTACGGCGCTAGAACCGTATTTGGATTGCTGAATTCGGAATTCGGATTGCGGATTTGAGTCAAAGATGGTCTAATGCCCTCTCCAATTCCGCAATCCGCATTCCCCAATCCAAAATCGATTGGGAGGGGTGGCAGAGTGGTCGAATGCGGCGGTCTTGAAAACCGTTAGGCCCGTAAGGGTCTCGTGGGTTCAAATCCTACCCCCTCCGTTCTTCAATTGCAGAGTGTGGATTTCTGATTGCGGAATACCCAGGGTATGAATGTTCTTTATTGATGATTTCGAACAGAGCGAGAAATTCTTTCTTCCGCAATCCGCATTTTGAAATCCGAAATTGATCGTGGAGGGGTCGCATAGCCCGGCTTAGTGCGGCGGTTTGCTAAACCGCTGTGGCGCGCAAGCGCTACCGGGGGTTCAAATCCCCCCCCCTCCGATTTTTATTTTTTAGCTCCTCCTAGCAATCGCGATCATTCCCACGCATTCATTTTCAGACAAAATTCCTTCATTTGTATTCTTGCCAACACATGAGTATCCTTTAGCAATTCTGCAGCGTTTAAAAAAAACGGAGCTGAGCAGAAACTCTATTTCTCACCAGCGTTTAAGGATGCATGAAAGAAGCAAAATACAAAACTCAACTGTCTGCGTGGCACAGAAGCATCGCTCTTTTTGTGGCGATTTCCTTTCTGGCTTGCGACACGCTTACTTACGCCCAGTCTGTCCACAGTCCACAGTCGACAAACCACAGCGAAGCAAGTCTTCAAAACCGTGGACCGTGGACTGTCGACCGTGGACAAATCATCCCCTCCCAACTTGGCACCGTCGAAGAGGAATTTATCGCTTCACGAAGTACGAACGACGAACGACGCCATACGATCTTCTTTATCCAAGATGCCCACGATTCTCTGGAAGCCCAGGAAAATATCGCCAAAATAATTTATCACCTTGTGGACCATCAAGGAGTCAAAACAGTTTTCGAGGAAGGACACGAAGGCCCGGTTCCCACCGATGAGTATTTCGGATTCATCAGAGACCCCAAAATAAAAGAAAAAGTTTCTTATTTCCTGATGGATAAGCTGCGGCTGGGCGGGGCGGAGTATGCGCACATCAACCGAAAGAGGCAAGAGGGAAGAAGCAAGAAGGAAGAAGGAAGAAAATTCAAAAACCTTCCCTCTTCCATCTTCTCTCTTCCCTCTGATTTTCGGCTCATTGGCGTCGACAGCCAAAAACTCCACAAACAAAACATACGAAGCTATCGCCGTGCTTCCCGGCATCAAAAAGAAATCGGGGAAGATCTCGATGCGCTGCGCCAAGAACTGGGGAAGCTTGCCCAGCAGCATTTCTCCCGTGAATTTAAAGATTGGTTGAAGCTGCGAGAAAAATATCAGGACGGAAAAATTCAGCTGATGGATTATGTCAGGCGAGCGGCGAAGATGAGGCCACAGTCGACAGTCCCCAGACGGCAGATCCCCCCCCCAAAAAACCACGGACCGTGGACTGTCGATCGCGGAGGAAACTATCCGATTCTTCAGCTTTTAATCTCAGATCGTTCGGAAGCACTTGCGGTTCTTGGCCAAATTAAGCCCGAGAAAATTTTTGAAGAAATCAAACAGCTTGAACAAATCACGGTTGAATCATTTCTGACAAGCGAACGCGACCGCGAAATTTATCAGGATCTAGAACTACTTCGGCTTTTAGAAAAGCTGAATCAGCTCGAGCTCAGCGCCAAAGAATATGATTTTGTGAAATTGTCGCTTCAAGATTTCAAGACCGAGAATCTTGCGCGGTTCCTGGTTCTGGAAACTGGAAAGTCGATGATCTTTTCCCGCCGCTGGGAAGGAAAGCTTAAAAAAGCCGCGAAGTTTTATGAAACGGCCCGGGCGCGTGAAGATGCGGTTGCTGTTCACCTTAAAAACTTGTTAGCCAGTAATCCAGTTAATCGGTTAACTGGCGTATTGGATGACCGGTACGCTGGGTCACCGGAAAAAAAATTTATTCTGGTGTTCGGCGGCTTTCACAAAGAACGGATCAAACAGATCCTGACCGCCCTTGGTGTTTCTTATGTGATCATCACGCCAAAGATATCTGCACCCAGCCCCCGGCATCAGCAGTATTACAAAACCCTGATGACCATCGGTCAGCATCCTTTTGAACTTTCCCTGAATCTGCGCACAGCCGCCAAACCCGTGGATGTGATGAGTCTTCGTCACGGGCGCGGCGAAGTCTGGTTTATAGAAAAAGTAATCAAACGGAATCTGTTTCTTTCGCCAATGATTCTGAACCAAAAAATTGATTTAGAAGCAGGAAAAAAAATCTTGGCACCCCCATTATTGACGACCCGGGCTGAAGTGCGGAAAAGGGTCGCACCGACTCTTCAAGGCGGCATTGCCCTTGGCCAAGCCATTCTTTTCACACCCCGGTCGGAGCTGCGGCAGACGAGAGAAGCCTGGAAGCTGTGGACTAACGATCTGCGGACAAAGCTGGAAGAGCTTCAGGGAAAGTTTAAGGACAATCGCCATCTTTTTAAAAGTGATTTTTCAGAAACTCAAAACCTGTTTGATGCCTGGCTTGCCGAAATCCCAAAGCTCGTATCTATTACAAACGCACTCAACGAAAAATCAGTTGGCGCACTTGATCAAAGCGCCCGTCAAGTGTTGGAGGCGCGCCTCGATCAAGAAAAATTGGACAGTGCCGGCAGGGATTCTTCCAGCATAAGACCGAACCAAGCGAGGGAAGGGACTTACCACGGATTGATCCAGGTCTTTAATGGCCTGAGGCGAATCAAAAAAGAAATGATACAGATCATTGCCTCTTTGAAACCTGAGCCGCCACAGACGACGTGGGACGACTCCGAGGCCTTAAGACTGGTGATGCATGGCTGGAAGATCACTCAACAAATTGAAGAACTCACTGACAAGATTGCTAAAAGTATTCCTCGCGATCTCACTTCGCCGTTTCCTCTTCAGTTTTTTCTAGCGCCAGCTCATTCTGAGAGCACCCCTTCAGCGCATTCAAGATTTATGCGCCGCCGCTCGGAAATGCGGGTAAAAAATAAATTTTTGTTGCAACAAATCGAGAACGGTATTCAGCTTGAGGTGCTTCAGCATGCCCCGGCGGCTGCGATGCCTAATGATGAGCGCGTGGCTCTGCGAGCGGATTTAGCCACTCAAATAAGAAAAAAGCTGGCTGATTGGGCGAAGGATCATGAAACGGGCGATCTTGTCACTATCCTTGAGGGAGATCCGGAGGTTTGGCCCGACGCGGATCTTCTGGATGAAATTCTTTGGAATGCGATCGAATTTGCAGGACTGACGCGCGCGAAAAAAGGACTTGTCCGTGTCCGGCTTTTTCGGAAAGCGGACAAAGTCATCCTACAAGTGCTTGATCAGGGAACCGGGATCAATCCTTTTTCCTGGAAAAAATTGGGGCTGGACCGGGTGGCGCATCGGAGAACAAACCACGCAGGAACCGGAACCGGAATTTTTAGAAATCTCAAGGACATGATGAGATATGTTCCTGGATTCAGGATGAGAGTTTGGACCCGCGATCGAGGACAGGTGAAGGGTTGTCTTTTTTCGCGCAAAAGCATGGACGGCCGTATCCAGCGGAAAAAATGGAAACGCGTGGACGGAGCTGAGACTCGCGAACAAAATTTCAAAACTGGTTTTTCGTTGATCTTTCCTTGTCCCGTTTCTCTTTCACGCGAGGAAATAGAAAAAGACAATGCGGCCGCCCAGGAGGAGATTTTACACGAGAGCCGACATTGGCATGAGATACCAGGTACTCTCTCACAGAAAAGATCTGAACTGCGGATCGGTGATCCTGAAAAAATCTATGCACTGCATGAGTCAATTTATGTCAGGGACCAAGTCAAAGTTTTAAAACGAGTTACTGCATTATCCGAAGTTGCGCAGTCTTTTTGGGCGCAGATAGCCAAGGACAAAGGGGCGGGGCGTAATGCCCAAGAAAGTTTCCAAAAGATGCACGACAACGAGGCTTTGATTGCGAGGGGGAAATCTCCAGGCTCCAGGTACGGGAGTTTCAAGGATTGGAACGAAAGGCTTGACGCCACTTCTTATTTATATACAGGTGAAGCACTTTTGGAGGCTACGATTCTTCAAAGAATCGATAGTGGCCAGATCTCGAGCGACTTCCTTTCGTTATCTGTCAAGGCCGCCACGATTCTTCATGAGTTTTTTATAGAAAAGAGCAAAGGCTCAGAAGGCCATCTAGAATTTACTTTCAAGGAGTATCTTGATTTTTGCGCGAAAGAAATGCTGGGCAGTAGTTATGACCATGAAGACCTGGGCGAGGAAGCAGTGCTTTCCGTTCCAGGGACTCTTTTTTTTAACCGTCTTCTGAATCTCGCGCTCAATCAATTCAATCGGATGGCCACAAGAAACCCCTCTGATCTTCGTTCTGAACTGAGGGCTTTACAGGATAAGCGCTCGCTTGCAGCGAAAGCCTTGGAGCAGGCCGTGTCTCCGGCAGAAACGAAAAATCCAGTCGCGAAAGAAAACAGATCTTTACGCGCCGAAGTTCGCACTAATTTTTCAGGGCCCCGGAATTTAAAAACGGGAAGCGTCGGTGACGGAAGTGATTTTGGAGAGAACGAGCCTGTCTATCAAGAAGCAAAAAAACGTTATGAGCAGTGGCGAACAGAAGGCTTTCGGGATCGAAAAGTCGCCGCCTTGATCGGGTTAGCCGGCGATTTTGAAAAAACCATTGAAAATCTCCGGCGCGTTCGATTTGAGAACAAAGCACAAGCCCCGGCTATTTTTCAGTTAAAAATGCAGTTGCGTTTTGCTACGGGAGCCGTTTGGCTTGTGCTCGCAGAGCAAGCGCAAAAAGCGGAGAACATCCAGGAATTTGAAAAAAATCTCAGCCAGGCTTGGGGATATCTTGGAACGGTGAAGCTTGCCCTTAAGGAAACCGGGCATGAGGATGACACCGAGCAACTCTTGGGGATTCATCAGGCAGAGTTTCTGCCGGTTTATGCGCGCGCGCGGTGCCGATGGCTTCAGTATTACTGGGTGGTTTATACCACGTTGAATGGAAAAGAGGACCCTACTCACCGGGCCTATGCGCAGAGTTTTTTAGGGGCGGCTCATTTTCAACTGGAAAAAGCAAAACATGCGGTTGTGAGGGCTGAAAAGTGGATTCAGGCCGGCCGCGGAAACGGCACAATTTTAACGTCACTCAAAGATAATCTTCAATTTTTTGAAGAAAAATTCCATGGCGTTCAGCGTCAGCAACGCTATCTCTCCCATACGTACTTGCGAGGAGTTTACGACTTGTGGGAAGGACGAATTTCCCGAGAGCATCCTTACGCCCGGGAGATCCTGGCCCGGAATTGGGATATTCCTGGCATTGCGATTTCTGCGTATCACCTGGGGAAACATCCCTCCAAGAGTAAGGCCCTTGTCGCGGAACTTTTTATGCTGGATCGACTGGGAGAACTCACGAAACACGACACTATGAAAGTGCTGGGTTTTGGGTTGCATCCTAACTCCGTTAGAGGTCAACCGAGACTTAATATCGAAGTCGATCTTGTGGCAGAGTTTTATGACGGAAATCCATTTGGCCTTCGCGGCATCTACCTTATTGACTTTATATGGAAGGGCGCGGATCAAAACATGGTACCCGTGAATGAACTCACTGACAAATACCAGCTAGCTGCACAATATATGAGCGCGCAGGGTTTTCCCATTGCGGGAGCACTCCGTATATTTTCTGGTTTACATATCAAGGATGTTTTATCGCCAAAAGATTTGGAGGGGAGGACTAAGACTATTTCTCTGGCAACTAATTTATCCCGGACAGGGAACGGGAACAATAAACTCCCGGAGGTCGAAAAAGTTTTATTGTGGGGACAGTCTGTCCCCAACATTGCCCAGGTTCTACACAAACACGTATCAGGGCGTTCCGAAGTCCGTTCCACAAGCAATCGAAAGAAACCAGGTTTTAGCTGGCCACAGCATAACGACGACATCGTGATCGAGAGCCCGTTTGGGAAAATTAGCTGGAAAGAGTTGGGATGGGAAGTGCTTCCCAAAGCCCGGGAATATATTGAAGGCGTTGCTCCTGCTTCCGAGTATGAGGCCTCGCGTCCGTCAAGACTGGATCGGTTAAAGTGGAGACTCTCTACCCTGAAAAAAGCGATGAAGGGTGAGCTCAGTTTGTATAAGGATGGCTCTGGTTTCAAACATTTTGTGCGGAAGAATTATATGTGGCTGGTCCAATCCTTTGGCCGCACCGATTGGGCATTATCCCCGGAGGATTGGGAAATCATCGGAGATCATCTGATGCTGGACCTGCCGGCGGTGGGCGATGATGAGCTTTTAGCGAGCCAGATGCCCGGCCCCACGCGCGGCATTCGTTCCGAGGTGAGGAATGCTTTGATGCGGTATTTGTTATCGCTTGGGGGTGAGGAGACGCAGGCTCAGCGAGTGATTCATGAAGTGTTCCGTGGGAAAAAATATGAATTTCCGCCTCAAGCCAAAGAAGCGGCGGCTTGGGTGAGCGCCTGGGAAAAGGAAGCCGACGCAGCGTCAACTTTAATGGACACAGTCCGTGATCTGTATTTTGCTAAAACATTTTTGACCCTGGATTCTCTCGAGTACAAGGGAATCCAAAAAAGAATGGGTGAAATTTATATACAAGCCAGACAGCAGGCTTACACAAAAATAGGACGGGCACCGCCGAGCATTGCGAAAGTCGGGATTCCTTTTGAGGCAGACCGTCCCAAGATTCCAGCCTACCTTATTTTGCCGGCCACGCTTTCACCCAAGAAAAGGCTTCCCGTTGTTGTTTTATTCCACGGCCTTTCCGGTTCCAAAGAATTTCCCCAGTTTGATTCTTTGGAAGAACAGTTCATCGCTGCCAATATAGGGGTGCTTCGGGTGGACCTTTTTGGCCACGGAGAAAATCAAGATAGGGTACGAACGCCTGCTGATTTTGCGCGTTACGCGGATGCCATCGCCACTTTTTTTAAAGAAGATTCGCGTCTTGATTCTGATCGATTGGGGGCGGTAGGCTTTAGCTTAGGGGGCTGGGTGACTCTTCAAGCGGCAATACGCTCCCCGATTTTTCAAAAAAACCTTCGTGCCGCTGCCGTGATCAACGCCCCGGTTCGCCCTTTTTATTTGGATGAAAAACAGTTTTTAAAAATGAGAGAACATTTACAGGCCATCTTCCAGGACAAAAATATCAAGCACTTATCTTCGCAGATGAACGCGATGGCCCTTAGCGAAGATGAAGTGCGTGTGCTTTTGGGACTTCCGATCCCGCTGCAGATTTTTTCTGGTGAGAAGGACCTGATCATTAGTGCGGATACAAAATTTTTAAAAAAAGTATTGGGAGAGAGCGGTGTGCAGACCGTGAAGAAGCAAATGCATTACCTGCTTCCTGAAGCGCGTGACAAGATGTTCGGCGAGATCACCCGTCAAACTTCTCAAGCCTTCTTGGATTACCACCGCTCTGAGGCGCGCAGTGCCAAGTCGGCTGGCGCGGCGGATGCTCAGGAGGGAATCGAGAATGGCGTCACCGCAATTAAAAAAGCGCGGAAGCAAGACGATCTGGTGCGTTTTTTTAAACTCAATCTGAGTGCGCCGCTCATCGTTTATGGGGTGCTTGGAGTGACGCTTTCCGCGGCGGCGGTTTCCCTTGGATTAACCTTGGCGATCGCCGTCCTTTTTAAATTTTTCTGGAGCCCCGGTGCTCGGTTCAACTTACCGGACTATTGGCTTCGCAGATTTGATTTGTCCCCAAATACAATTTCCTTTTCAAACTCGAATTCTTCGGCGCGCTCTGAACTTCGGTCCAAAGGCCGTCGCAAAACACAACTTCCTGCCTGGCACTCTTACCCGTCGCAGAGTGTGGCGGTATTGAAAAAGGAACTCAAGCGGGCGCGGTGGAAAAAGATCAGAGCAGTGCTCAAAAAAACGAATGGGGATTGGGAAGAGGCGGGTGTTCGTCTAAAGATCGAGAAGCGTAACGGCTACAGCCGCTCTAATATATTAGCGCAGGAAGTTACGGATCTTGGATATTGGACCAACGCACAAAAATATATCCGCCGGAAAGAAAAAAGCTCTGCTCGTTCCGAAATGCGTACGAAGCATTTTTCTAAGCGGGTTTTGCTGCTTGAGGAGCTTTCACGAGAGGACCGCTTGGAAAACATCCAGACGGCGTTTGCTCCAGGGGGTTTGAGAAGAGAAAAAGGAGTGACGCCGGAAAGCATTCAGAGAGCAGTATCTCTTCTCCGGAAATACGGTATTACGTCTTCGCAGCAGCCGTGGTTTTTGGAAAGCACAGCGCTTAATGACGAAATCAGTCACAAGCTTGGCCGTGATGCCAAGCACGGAATGAGGATTTTATTTTTGGACGCGACTCAGGGGCCCACCGGTTCGTTTAAGGATTTTTCGCCAATCCCTCTTTATGATGCGGCGGACCAAGGTACTGCACCCAAAGAAGCGTGGGTAGCCTCCACGGGAAATCAGGCGGCGGCTTGGTATGAGGCTGTTCGGCGAGTCAATGAAAAGAAGAAGCAAACCTCTCTCATAATTGTGATGGGTATGGATGCTCAGGCGCATAAAAAAGAAACGCTCGTTAAAAAGGGCGCGACGATTCTTGATTTGGATCCTGAAACAGGTCGTCCGCTCAAAGATTATGAAGAGGCCTTGGAACTTGCCCGGAAGAAAGTCGCCGAAAACCCCAACGAAAAATTATTGGCGTCGCACGCAGATAGCCAGGTGGTCTCTGGCTACGCTTCTATTATAGAAGCGGGCATGGACGAGCTTCTGAGAAAGAAAAAACTTTCTGCCGGCGGGAAAGGCGAGGGAATCGTCCTGCTTGCGCCTGTGGGCTCCGGAGGATTTTATGCGGGGCTTATGGAAATCCTTGCGAAATTTCCCAAGGCCAGAACTTTCGGAGTGTCGGCGGCCCCAGCCGATGCCATGTTTGAATCCATTTATGGAGGAAGGATTATTCATCGGAGCGGTTCCTCACAGATTGTGGATGGAACGGCCGCCACGCCTGAACCTTTTGCCTATGATTTGATTCGGGCGACGTCCGACGGTTTGCTTCGCGTAAGCGAGTCGCAGGCGCTTCATAATACTGCACTTATCCAGTCTTACTTTCCAAGCAAACCGCTTGAGGCGACGGCTGGACTTTCCCTCGCCGCGCTTTTTCGGCACAAGGATCTTTTTGCGCAGGCTAACACCGTGATTATTCCGCTCACGAGCAAAAATCAGAGCCTCGAAATTCAACAGAAAATCGCAAAACTTCTTCAACGTTCAGAAATGCGAAAAAGAAAGGATCTTTATCCTTTGGCGAATGAGAGGTTGCCACGATTAAAACAGGGGGGTGCCCGGGCGCAGGTCTATCCGCAGCTTATCCATAAATTTCAGAAACAGAACATGACTCATTTTCCCGAGGGTTTTATTGTCGCTAAAAAGCGTCCACAACAAGTGGGGCCTCGTGCTGAGATCAGCGCTGTTTCTCTGGATTGGAATCAAGAGCTGGAGCGCGTGTGGCCCGGGGAAGAGAGGAGCGATAAAGCGATCCAGATTCGTGGGAAAAGATGGAGCGTGATCAATGGCCGGGAATTTATTTTGGCCGGGGATTATCTTTTTGTGACGGAAGAAATCTGGAAGAAAAAACAGGCAGAGCTCGAATCCCTCAAAAATCATGTCATTATCACGCCCCTCAAGCCGAAAGGAGCGCTCTCGCCCCGCCCTGATTTCATCAGCGGACAGCACACCTTATTGGCGGTTCTTTTTATGCAAGCCTATCAAGATCATATTCAAAACCAGGTGGTGCTGGATGCCGGAAGTCAGCAGGGAATTCTTCTGGTGCTTGCCTCACGTCTTGGCGCCGCAAAAGTAATAGGGGTCGAGAAGCATCTTCAGTGGGTCCATGATTCCGAGGCCTCTTTCGTTCAAAATAGCATTCAAAATGCGCAGATGATCCACGCTGATTTTAAAGATCTTGCTCAGCATCCCGCGGCTGAAGAAGCTTCGGTGTGGATGACGAGTTTACCGGAGAATGGCTCGGAGTTTGAACCTGGCTATCTGGGAAACCGCCATCTTGATTTTGCCGCGCGCGAGCACATCAAAACCTATTTTCTTTTTGGAGGACGAACGCATATCGTTGGTACTCCGGCAGATTTTCCTCCGGAATTTTTAAAACTCGGATGGTCTCTTCAGGAGACCTTCACTCATCCCAGCCCGGAATATGCTGATTATCTCGTGCAGGTATTTACCCGTAATCCGGGGGGGCTTCTCCATTTCCCAGATAATCGTTCCGAAATGCGGAGTCATGACAGCCTGAAAAAAATTCCAGGCCTGGTCATGTTATGGAAAAATGCGGGCACCTATCAACTTAAACCCGGAGAAATTTGGTTTCAAATCGGAGCGTATTTATTTCTCAGTGATAAGACAAGCGCGTCGTTGCTGCAGGACTGGCTTGAAAATAAACATCCCAAGCCCGGAACGAGGGAGACGGAAGCTGAATGGCAGCGATTTATTTTGCGCTGTCGAAAATTTGCGCTTTATCACGACTTACTGTCCAACAAAATGAATGGCGCTCATGTTTATCCCGACTCCATTTTTGTTTTCAAGGCGGCGCATGAAAGAGACGTGTTTGTGATGCGGATTACCGATTCGCGTCATCCCAACAATATGAATCTTGAGCAATGGGAAGGGCCTTACGATCAAAGACCTGTCGCAAAAACCTTGGCACCTTATCAGGATGTGCTCTTTGACGAGCGAAGAGATGAATTGGACGCCGCCTCGCCAAGACAAGAAACTCCTGTTTATGCGATGCCACTCACGGCAAGTCCAGACGGAAAGACGATGAGCGGAACCATGTTTCTTTTTCCTCCTCCTATTTTCCAGCTTTATGCTGATCCCGTGGTTGCTCACGATGGACTATACGGAACCGTGGTGAGTTATGGAAAAATTCTTATGCGTCCCGAACTTCTTAGTTTTGGAGATGGGAAAACAATTTATTTGGAACCTCGAATTGATGGAAGCATCGCTACCGAAGACCTGGTTTTTCCCGCTATTTATTTTGACTGGATTCAGTCTCTTGCAAGAACTTACGAAGGATTTCAGATGTCGGGATTGAACGCTGGAGGATTGGATTTTGGGGGGCTCATGCATCAGCATCAAGTGGCGGTCGCTTCCGGAAAAACCTTTGACGATTACTGGAAACAGCATCCGCAGGAACTTTTTAGTCTCAACGCACCTCTTGAATTTGTGCGCTCTCAAGAATTCAGAAGTCAAATTTATCAAATGGCTGTGGAAGGGTTTCAGGAATTTTCTTTCGGAAGAGCCCCGTTGTTGAAGCCTCTGCGGGAGAATGATTCCAATCATTATTCGCATGGAGTTTACGAAATGAATCTCGAAACGATTTTGCCGGCCCTTGAACAGGCAAGGCAGTTGAAACTCCGCCAGGAAATCGAACACGGATCTTTGCGGGCCTATCTTTATCAAGGAGAATGTAATTGGGGCCGGGAAAACCCTGAGCGGTGGGATCCTCACGGTCTTGACCGGGATTTTGTTTTTCATCCGGACGCTCTTTATCTTGATCTTCGAACGCAAGAGGGAGCTTTGGTTTTTCGTCAGGAGCTTGCGCGGCCATCCATCTTTTTAACGCCATTGATCATTCACGAATTTGGAGATAGGTTTTCCCTTTCCGATGATTGGCAGCGTTTAGCAGCTTCGACAGATATTCCTGCTTTTCCCTGGAATCCGGGGGGGCTTCTCCATTTCCCAGATAATCGTTCCGAGCTGCGGGCTTCTAGAGTTACCTTGCCTGAATTGAGCGAGAAGGGCTTGTCGATAACTCGCTCCGAGGTGAGGAGTTATGCCGGTGACCGGGAGGGAAAACCGGCGCTTTTGACTTTTCAGCGGGCCTATAAACAGTTTGGGCATAACGACTTTAAACTGGAAGAGTATCTCTCAAAGTATCCGGATAAAGACGCTGCGACGGTGAGGGGGCATGTGATGCGTCTTGAATCGCTTGGAATCCTTGAGATTAAACACAAAGAGCAACCCGTTAAGAATCATTCGTTTTCTATCCGAGTCTTTGATGCGAAGAATCTTCGTGAGGCTGAATTTATTTTATCAATGCTTGAGACCAAGCACGATGAAGTACCCGTGAGATCGCTCATGGAAAGATTTTTCAAAGTCAAAAAGCTCTTCTTTGTTCCTTCCCAATCTTTGGATTATTCGAAGATGGAAAGCGCTTTCAGAAAACGCGATCCCTCTTTTAAGCATGCTAACCCGTATATCACGTATCTCCTGATCAAAAAATATTTTTACTCCATTTTTAAAATGTCGGCGGCCTTTCAATATGTTCAGGGCATCAGCTATGGCGGTTTTCACATCCAAATGGATGCTCTTCTTGAGGCTGGATTACTCCAAAGTGTCCAAATCAAGGCGGATCCAAAGACCACAAGCAGCAAGACCCATTGGCTGAAACTGGTTGATCTCAATCCTCATCAGGAAAAGCAAACTCTTCAAGCCTTGAAAGAGTATTCCCGGAACCCTCAGAAAGATCGTCTGAAAGCAGAAGTGAGTCGGATTTTACGGGATGGAACTATTCCTGAGGCACCCACTCCTGCAGTGCCCGTGTACGATGTCTGGTCACTTTTTTCATCGGGAGAGCCCGCGTCCCAACCCCAGGAATCGGCCCCGCTCACCTTACCCGCGATTCTTCATGCCATTGATCAGACGGTTAAAAGTGGCAAGGTTCATCCCAATCTTAAGGATGTTGGAACCCCTCTTAAAACAAACCGGCATATTTTGAATCTGTTTGCGGCAAGAAATGGTGTTCGCTTAAGAGATTTGGAGGTTTGGGGGTCGAATCTTCCTTCTGATGACGAAGAGTTCAATGCGCTTATGGATGAAAAACTTCAGCGATTAAGGACGGAAAAAAATTCCTGGGCGCTTATTCCCATTCCGGTTGAGGCATTGTTAGAAGAAATTCATATCGTGGCTGCTTCTTCTTTAAAAGTAAGAGCCGCGGCTGCTCAAGGGGACCTTGCCGGGAAAGGCGTGATTTTTAGTCCCCGGAGCCCGGAAGAAAGTCGAGACCTTGAAGCTTATACAGAAAGATATCTTGCTTCTCTGGGGTTAAAACCTGATTTGGCCAATAAAGCTTATGTGCTTCAGGAAGATGAAAAATGGTGGAGGCATCGGGGTCTTCAAAGCAAAGACCATCCGATGGATGCAAACGACCGGACGGTACTTGTTCAGGCAGAGAAAGAATGGCGTGAAGCGCTGTTGCAAAGACGCAAAAGCAAAAAAGATTTATATGATTATGTGAAAGTGCTCCTTGATAACGCTGAAGCCGGTCTGAAAACGGCGCTCGAACAAAGAAAGCCCAGTGCGATAAGAATTGCCCGGAAAAAATTAGAGGCTCTGAATCCAGGACATCCGTTGATTGCCCAATCGCTCAATCAATCCGGAACAGCAAATGTGGAAATTTCAAAAGTCATTCCGGATAGGGTCGTCCCGGAACCGAGCCGGCCAGCCGTTCCGGTTCCGGAAATTTCCAGGGGCTTGGTTCCGATCGCGAAATCAATCGCGGAAGTGCTAGCTCCGGTGGCTTCTAAGAATTTATCCGTAACGGTTCCTGCGGAATCTACCAAAACGAAAAAAGATGAAGGAGCAATTATCACTGATGCAGACCGGAAAAGAGCCGGTCAACTCATTCATGACATGTCCAGACCCCCTGGATCGAAAGCAACCCTCTCTCTTAGCCAGATTCTTCCGGATATCGTGAGCCGGGCCAAGCTATCGGGTGCGGCAGATGATTGGAAAGTCGTGCTTATCGTCGTAGAGCGCATCCGCAAACAGGCGAAGAAGACCGATGAAGAATACTTAAGGTCTGTTGAAGCAATGGCTCTCGAAAAAATTATCCATCCTCGTTCCGAAATTCGGAATCCGATTGTGGATCTTGGGGTGTTTGGTTTGGTGGATGATGAAGCCCGGCATCGTTTTTTAGATGCGATAATTAAAGACACAGATGCGTTGCTGCTCCATGGCATTGCTTTTTTATCCAATAAAAGTCAATTTTCACCGACAAAGTTAAACCCGCAAATTGTGTTCCAAACAGAAATATTTTCAAAAGCCGCCGCGGAAATGGTTGCCGAACTTGTTTGGAAGGGAGACGCTTTCCACAAAGCGGGCGGGTTTCACGCCTTGCTGGTTCAGCGCGGCGGCCAAAATATCTTGACTGTTTATCCCGAGAAAATACCTGCGCCTTTTCGTCCGCAGGCTTTACGCCAATCCGTTCGATCTGAAGTGCGGATTTCCAACCTTCAGGAACTTCAGCCCGCTCCCAAGGAGATGAACATTGAACTTGCGGTGCTGGACTGGGACGGAACGATCTCAAGAATCCGCGAAGGCTGGGAAGGTATCATGGCGCCTTACGCGGCAATGATTGTTTCAGGAGGCGAAGCACTGACTCAAGGCGAGTGGAAAGAAATTCTCAAGGGCGTTCAAAACGAAGAGGCGGTTGATCCGGAAACACTGATGACTTCTGTGATGGAAAAAATGGTTGATAGCGGACGTATTTCTGAAGACGCGATGAAATGGACCATCAAGATGATCGAAGAAAGCAAAGGAGATCCGACGCCGCTTCAATTTGAACGAGCATATAAAGAAGCTGTGCGCCGCGGCCATCAAACCCAGGCAGATGTCTTTATCCGCAGTCTTGGCGGTAATCCTGAAGATTCAGACTCTCTTAAAGATACGCTCACGAAAGTTTATCTGGATCAACTGTATGTGGTTCGCGATTACCGCCTGAAACTGGTCAGCGACGGTCATCGCAGCGCGGACCATTTTCTGATTCCCGGCGGTGCTGAATTTATCCGGGAACTTCAGGCGCGCGGCGCGCAGGT